>JABGOU010000005.1 GCA_018645325.1 Desulfobacula sp. | reverse complement strand
TATGCCTTAGTTTCCACGCCTTGCCGGACATGCGACTCAACTTAAAAAAATTGGTAATTAATTTTTGAGTGGACCCTAAGTGATAAGGACTAATCGTAAAGTGAACAAATTTAAGCAAAATGACTATGAGGATTTAAAAAATTCTTTTGAGATTGCTGCCCGTGAGAAGGGAGCTCATATTTATCCTCTTGATATTAAAAAGATACGCCCCAAGCAGAGTATACGGTTAAAGTGTTTGGTTCCTTTGTGCGAATACTACGATGTTTGCAAGACCTGTCCGCCAAATATTCCAGGTGTTTCAGAATTCAAAGAGGCCTTACTCAGCTACAGCATGGCATTTTTAGTAGTATTACGGAAAAAAATTAAAAACATTGATGATTTTCGCAAAGATTTCAGTGCGGAACTAAAGTTGGCACAAATCGTTTCAGATTTGGAACTTTCTGCTTATCAACAAGGATTTTATCAGGCATTGGGTCTAAACGTGGGGGGGTGCAAATTATGCAATACCTGCGCTCCGAAGGGAGAACCCTGCCGTCACCCTTTTAAAGCGCGCCCCAGTCCGGAGGGTTTCGGCATTGATATCACCCAACTTGCCAGGGAAGCAGGTTTGGTAATAGAATGGCCGCCAAAGCAAACTATCAATTTTTTAGGGCTTATACTTGTCTAAAAATACGATGTGACATATGATAATTAGTGACAGAACTCCTAAGGAGATGAGTACAATGGGACAAAAACCTAAATTTGATGAAATCTATCGTAAAGCAAGTAAAGCGGTGGTTGGTCGACAGATCGAAACAAGATCAATTCTAACGGCCATGGATGTTGGAAAACATATTCTTTTGGAAGGACCTCCCGGGACCTCAAAGTCAACTTTGCTGCGCTTAATAGCCAAAACCGCCGGCATCCCGTTTTATATTATTGAGGGGAATATAGACCTGACACCGGCCAAACTGGTTGGCCATTTTAATCCGGCCAAAGTGATGGCTGACAATTACCGGCCTGAATATTTTGAAAAAGGTCCACTAACAAGAGCTATGGAAAAAGGGGGTATCCTTTACATTGAAGAGTTCAACCGCATGCCGGCTGATGTTTCCAATGTACTGATTTCTCCAATGGAGGAAGGAGAAATATTTATTCCCAGATATGGTGCGGCAAAGGCTGTTTCTACGTTTACAGTGATAGCAGCCCAAAATCCCTATGACGATGTCGGTACAGTCAGGGTCAGCAGAGCTTTTATGGACCGTATTTGTCTGATCAAAATGAATTACCAGAATGAAGAGGAGGAACGGGACATTGTTAGTTCCAGGACCAATTCGGATGACCCTAAAATTGTAGAATTGGCAGTCAAGATAGTGCGGGAGACACGAAATCATCCAGATATCAAACAGGGTGCATCAATCCGGGCCGGTATCGATTTAGTTGATCTATTTGTCGGTATGCAAAAATTGACAGATCAACCGGAACAAAATTTTTTAACATCAGCCCGGATGGCCATATCCAATAAAATTTGGTTAAATGAAATGGCCTCTCAATCTGCCGATGAAATTATCGAGGAGCTTTTAAAACACCATGGTGGCTGCAACATCGACACAATTACAAAATTAAAGGTTGAAGAAAAAATTTCCGAGGAAGCCTTAAAGAAAAAAAAAAAACTGATCGCTACGTAGGTAACACATTTTTAAGCGAAGAAATGGAACATTGCTCCTATTTCTATCGTGTGGCCCGTTATCTTAACACCAATCCCGATGAGCTAGAACATTTTTTTGAAAAACAAGATTCATTGGAAGTATTTGCCAATGTTTTTACCATGTTGAAAGAAAACGTGCGCCTTTTGGCTGTAAAAATAGCGAGTCGCGTAATCATTAAAATAGCCAGGCAAATTTCGGACACGGGGAGTCGTTCAGGAAAGCTTAAACTGGTGAATGGTTTTTCAAACAGTGCTGAAATTGAATTGGATCGCAGCCTTGAAAGATATATTGAGCAACCGGAATTAGGAATTTTGGATAATCTTGTCTCTTTTGTCAGACAACAAGAAAAAAGTGCCTTTGTTATGATGTTCGATCATAGTTATTCCATGAAAGGGATGAAGATAATTCTATCCGCCATTACTGCGGCTGCCATTGCCCATCACTTTAAGAAAGATTACGCTGTTTTGGCTTTTAGTAACCAGGTTATAGTTCTAAAAGCCATTGATGAATCAACTGGCCCGGAAGAGGTTCTGAAAAGATTGTTTGACCTAGAATTGGGTGGTGATACGGATACTCGACTGGTTTTAAAGGAAGGACTGAATCATTTAGCCAAGTTTGAGGAGAAAAAAGGACTGCTTCTAACTGACGGAGCCTGGAACCGGGGAGGAAATCCATTGGAGGTGGCCACCCGCTTCGATCAGCTGGGTGTTATTGGTTTTCCACCGGCAAAGCGTGAGACAATCCGCCAATTGGCTATCAAGGGAAATGGAAACTTTTCGTTTGTTGAAGATGAGACTGAAATTGCCTGCGCTATTTTAGACTGTTTAAAATAAAAACTTGCAGGCATTCGAATTGCGCCGGCACTATTTTCATACGGCATTATTCCCATTCCAACTGGCCGGATATTATACTTTTCTTTCCAGCCGTTTGGAAGTTGACGTGCGGTCAAAAGGATCTTCCTGATGCCTTCTGTCTGCCGGTTATCCAGGCCAGGTAGTCTTCCACCATGGCAGGTTCCAGACCACAGGTTTTCACGATCGGTAAAATATGATCCAGGGTCCTTCGTGAATCTTCAATATCAAGGGAATGGTTGGCAACCCCGGCAAGACCTTTTTGAGGCGGTACAATAGAGGTCACCACATTGGCGCCTGCATCCAGCCTTGCTTTTAAGCCGTTAAGTCCGTCAACATCCAAAGAGGCAGGAATAAGTCGGTCCGGAAGAACCAACCGCATGACGGCAATGATGATCAGTTCAATCAAATTATTCTGGGACATTGTATTGGCCATGGGAGTGTCTGTCTGGGGAACAAAGGTCATTATCCTTGCCTGGTCCACACAAAAGTCTCTCATCCAGATAATGGAGTCGGCTATATCATCCATAGTTTCTCCCACACCTGTGAGGATACCTTCTTCAATGAGCATCCCAAGGTTTTTGGCCAGTTGTTTTTTGGCCAGTCTTTTCTTAAATCCTTGCCCTTGCCGAAGGTCTTTGAACAAAATTTTATTGTGTGTCTCCTGGTAACAGGCATACCATGTGACCCCGGCATCTGCTACTTCCATAAGAACTTTGTCAGGCAGGGTGCCCGGAGAAATCATCACGGGAAGTTTTGTTTCATTTTGAACGGTTTTGATCATGCTGATAAATTGTTCGAATCCAGACTCATCTGAAGAATACAATTCCGGGTCCTCACCCATGGTCAGGTCAATAAGATGTACCCCGGCATCTGACATTTCTTTGGCTGCAGCTATGATCTCGGATTCGGTTTTTCGATATCGGGGAAGCATCTTATTGGACTGCCTGTACTGGCAAAACCTGCAGTTATTTCGACAGTGTGTCGAAAAATACAGGAAGCCGTACAAAAAAATTTTGTTGCCAAAATGCAGGGTCCGGGCATTTTGGGCTGCCTCAAAAAGCAGGCTGATTTTTTCAGGTTCAGACAGCTTAAGAAGGTATTTTATATCGTTTTTTTCTACACAATGGCCATTTAATAAATGATCTAAAATTTCGGTTAGATTTAAATCTGCCTTGGGCATGATATTTTCCTTTAATACAATTATCCGAATTCCATGGAGCTCTCCTGTTCGAGATGGACATATCTTGATCTTGTCAATCAGCTTGCAAAGCTACACCCTTTTTCTGGAAAATCGAAGCTTTTTTGAAAATTGGGAGCATATTTGATGAAATTTAACTTTCCAGGCTCAAAATACGCAACAGTGCAAAATTCCTCCTGTGCTAAACAAGTTAAAGCTCCTGACGTTTCTCGAATTAATGAGATTCGTTAGTGATTATGACCGTAACAAAATAATACAAATCATGTAAATCGTCTTTGGGATGGTTTTTAACTAAAAAAAAGATGATTTTTTAGAAATGTGAATATAATTCATTATAATTACTGGCTGTTACAGACAAAATTAAGGCATTACTGAAACTACAAAACGTTACCTTTCAGGCGAGCGAAATTTGCTTCATCTGCTACGCTGCAGGCCATTAGCAGTATTCCACTACGTCTGCATGTCCTGCAACTTGCAGCAAAAGCAAATTTGACTCGCGAAATATCCGGGTTAGTATGGGCTGGTTATCAAAAATAGTCTTTCTTACGTCTGAAATTGGTCTTGTAGACTATTTACTTTTTTGTCTAAATTTTTAAAAGTTAGTGCTGTACATAATTTTTGAAAAAATATTTAGGAAAGGTGGTAATGTAATGAGCTCATTAGGCAAACTTTACGGAATAGGTGTGGGGCCTGGTGATCCTGAGCTTCTGACCTTTAAAGCGGTTCGAGTGATGAATGAAACAAATGTGGTTTTTACTGCTGCCTCAAGCAAAAATTGCTACAGCCTGGCGGTGGAGATAGCAAGGCCTCATCTTGCTGAACCTGTAAAGATCATATCCCTGGCCTTTCCCATGACTAGTGATAAAGATGTGAGCCAAACTGCATGGGATGATAATGCCCGACAGATTGCCGATGTACTGAAACAGGGGAAAACAGCATCGTTTCTGACCCTGGGAGATCCGTCAACTTATTCCACATTCGGGTATGTTCTAAAGAGCCTTAAAAGTATAATGCCGGATGCAGATATAGAGACCATACCCGGAATAACCTCATTCCATGCTGCTGCGGCCAGACTGAACAGGACTCTTGTGGAGGCTGAAGAATCCCTGCTGATTACATCCGGTGCATATGGTGGAAATCAATTGAGAAAGTGTACTGCAAGCGTACAGAATGTCGTGATGATGAAGGCCTATAAAAATATCAAAGATATTAATGATGCATTAAAAGAAGTCGGATTTAATAACAGGGTGGCCATATCGAAATGTGGCCGTAAGAAGGAAGAAATTTTTCACAATACAGATGATCTTGAGATCAGGGCTCCCGACTATTGGACCCTTATTTTGGCTAGAAAATAAAAAAAAGACTACAGTGGCGATCCAGAAATTGAGAGGATACCCGCAAAAGCATCCAACAAAATCAGAACAAAACAATACGAATTGAAATATCAATATATCTTCCTGGCTTGATATTTCCTATACATTCTTTAAACCACACTCTGTAGTAGAGGGGATTCATTTTCTAAAAAAATCATCTTCGTTCAAACGTATGCATTGCCAACGTCCTGAATCATACCTGAGCCGATTTAACGCCATGCGTATCCCCTGATATCTGATTAAGATTTCCCTGGTTTTTTCAAGGAAGTGGTTAATAAAAACCTCAATAGAGCCGCCATGGGAAATCACCAGCACGGTTTGACCATCATGTGATCGGGCAATGTCTGAAAGAGCGGCGGTCATTCTCTGGTATAGATCTGTTTCGGTTTCAACCTCCCTGGAAAAGGGGAGGGTGGGATAGGTATCTGATCGTTCCTGGTTTATGCTGCGCCCTTCTCTCAGCCTTATATCCAATATTATTTCCAGAGATTTTTGTTCTGCTGTTGGTTTTGCCGTTTGAACCGATCGTTTTAAATCACTTGCGTAAACCGCATGAATGGTTTCTCTGGCCAGTCTTTTTGCAAGACATTGAGCCATCGTCCTGCCTTCATTGTTCAAGGGTACATCCGTATGTCCCTGTATCCTTCCTTCAATATTCCACTGGGTTAAGGCATGGGAAACAAGAATCAATCGGCAGCTCAAATAGAAAAGCCCCCTAATTTTGTTTCAAGGTATTCGTTGATTCCTTCTTTGGCACCCTCTCTGCCCATACCGCTTTCTTTCATTCCGCCAAAAGGTGCTGCAGCTGAAGTCGGGTTGATATCATTGATTCCGATGATTCCGAATTTGAGACGTTCAAAAGCTGTCATTGCACGGGATGTGCTTTTTGTGTATACATAGGCAGCAAGCCCGTATGCCGTGTCGTTGGCCATTTCAATAATGTCATCTTCAGGGTCATACGCAATTATGGGAGCAACCGGTCCAAATGTTTCTTCACGATAGATGAGCATATCCGAAGTGACATGGGTGAGTACGGTGGGAGCATAAAAATAACCCTTTTCAAGGGGGCCGTCTGTCAGTCTTTTACCTCCTGTGACAAGGGTTGCACCTTTTTGCAGAGCATCTTTTACCTGGTTTTCAACCTTTAAAATCGCATCTGCTCCCACAAGAGGGCCGATCCTGACACCTTTGTCCATTCCATTTCCGGCTTTCATGGCATTGACACGATTTGTAAATTCTTTTGTAAAAGCATCCACCATGTGACGGGGGACAAAAATTCTGTTGGGGCTGATACAGGCCTGGCCCGTATTTAAGAATTTTACCAGAACAGCTCCTTTGGCAGCATGGACAGGATCAGCATCATCATAAACAATAAAAGGAGCATGACCACCCAGTTCCAAAGAAATTCGTTTCATGTTTTGGGCCGCATCTTTTGCCAGAAGTTTGCCTACCTTTGTTGAACCTGTAAAGGTTAACTTGCGGATGATGGGATTGGAAACAAACTGGGCCCCCACGGGTTTGGGATCAAGTGTGGTGACAAGGTTTACCACACCCGCTGGGATTTTTGCTTCTTCAAAAATTTTAAACATTTCCATGGCACAAAGAGGGGTTGCTTCAGCCGGTTTTAAAACAATAGTACATCCAGCGGCAAGGGCAGGGGCCAGTTTTCTTGTGATCATGGAAACAGGATAATTCCAGGGCGTAATGGCACCAACTACACCCAAAGGCTGTTTTAGAACAATGAAACGCTGATCAGGCCTTGCAGAAGGGATGGTCTGGCCGTAAACTCTTTTGGCTTCTTCAGCAAACCATAATAAAAAATCAGCACCATACTGGACTTCATTGCGGGCGGCAACCAGGGGTTTGCCCTGTTCCATGGTCATGATACGGGCCAAATCCTCTTTCTTGTCTATCATGATCTTCCAGGCCGTGTATAAATACTGTGACCGCTGGTAGGCGGTTAAGGATGACCAGGCGGGAAACGCTTTGTCAGCCGCTTCAATTGCAAGGCATACATCCTTTTTTGTCCCGTCCGGCACTTGTGCTATGACTTCGCCTGTTGCAGGATTAAATACATCAAAGGTTGCACTATTTTCAGCTTTTCCCCATTTTCCATTGATAAACATGACAGGTCCTTTTTTTATTAAAAATTTAAATTTTCTGCAACTATTCAGTTCTTATGCTTGAATCCGCCCTGTCTGATGGATATTTGTTTCGATGCTAAACGCTTAACCTCCTGCAAATATCCATCAGACAGGGCTTTCAAATTTTTTAGATTTTCCTTGAGACACTTAAGTGAGCCACGAGTCTTCTCCTGAAGTGACCTTTTCTTTAAACAGGAGGGCGCCGATATCAAGAATGGTTATTTCAGGTGTACATCCATATTTTGCCGGAATTTTATTTATCCATCGATCCGTTGCCAGATATGCATCAAGTTCCTTTTGGCTGTTAAAGATGTACATGGCACCCCATTCATTTTTATCTTCATCCACCCACCAGGTTTTAGCATACAGGGATGGCATGTCTTTAAAATGAGGATAAGAACCCATATACATGTCTCTCATTTTTTTAAGGTCCACAGGGTCTTTGGGGCGAAATACAACCCATAATGCTTTTTTGTCCATGATCACAATTCCTTTTTAAGGTCAAGTTTTACCATATAGTTGCAAAGTTAGGGTTTATCTGAATGTCTGAACAGCCATTATTCATCTTGTCCCGTGTAGCGAATACCCGTAATTTCATCAGTTTTAAAATCAAACAAAATCCGGGAGACTTCTTTTTGCTCAAGGATAACCCGGTCATTTTGATTTACTTTTCCAATAATATTAGCATCAATGTTTCTGTTTGAAAATAAATTAAGGACGGTTTTAGAATTTTCAGGGTTTACAGCAAGGATAAAACCAAAACTCTGAAAACAATGGAGCCAGTCTTTGAGGTTGATGGAGGAAGGTCTTGGGATGGCATCCAAGTTTATGTATCCGCCTTTACCCGAGTTTTCAAGGAATATGGAAATCGTCCCTAAAATACCTGCATTGCTGATATCCTTTGCAGCACAGGATAATTCCTGCTCTGCAATCAAGGGCAATATTTCAAGGCGGTGAAGCAATTCTTCAGACGTTTTGTGAGAATTTGCATCCCAACTTACAACAGACTTGCAACCGGATCTTCCATTTAAATCCACTGCCAGGATCAGGTCATCTCCTTGTTTTGCCAGATGGCTTCTGAGAAGTTTTTTTGCCACACCAAGAATGGCTACGCTCAAGGAAGGTGTTTTAATTTCAGGATCAGGATGAAGGTGGCCCCCCAGCATGGGAACTTGAAGTTTTGTGCAGCCCTTTTTTATGCCGTCCACAATAAGAGATCGCTGTTCTTCATCTCCGCTTGCCAAAACATTGACCATGCCAATGGGTCTGCCTCCCATTGAATAGATATCATTCACAGTTACCATGACCGATGCTTTGCCGGCAGCATAGGGTTCATTGATGATCAGAGACGTCATCATTCCATCTGTTGCAAAAAGCAGGTATTCGTCCTTAAAAGGAATCACTGCTGCGTCATCACCGAAATTGGGCAGGGCATTCCCATACTTTTGGGTGGGATAAAGTTTTTCCACAACAGCTTTTATTGGTTTTTTGCGTACAAGGCCAAGATAATTTCTGACAGACTCGACAATTTGGTCTAAATTTATATCGTTCATTCTTAAATATCTTTCCGTACAAGACTAAGATTTGCTTCCATTTTTTGATGGGGGTAACCCAGATGTAATTTAACAGGTCCCCGGGGCTTCCAGCCAAGGCCTAAAAAAAAGGGAATATTTTTTTCCTGGATATGGGCGGTAAATACCCGGCATCCCTTTTTTTGTACCCGTTTCATGGCTTCTTTTACCAGAGCAGATCCGGCATTAGTGGCCCTGAAATCTTTTTTTATGGCAAGCCTGCCGCCTATCCAGTTATCAGCACCGGACTTTTCACTATATATGCGTACTGTTCCGATAACCTTTCCTTTTTGTTTGGCAACAAGTTGGATTGCGTAAACATCATTTTCATCTATATCTGAGTTTTTAAACAATCCCTGTTCCTGAACAAAAACATCCTTTCTAATTCTAAAAGCTTCAGATTTTTCAAATTGGTTTCTGGCTGAGTGGCAAATCAGGCTGTCTTCTTTTTTTTCATAGGATGACAAGGCCGAACAGGCGCCGCATCTTGCACAGCCTGCCAAAATATTGCTCGTATTGATTCCCTTGGTTTGAAGGATCTTAGCTACGGCATCATAAAGTTTTTTCATGTGATCAGGAAGGGGAGGTGTTGATTTTTCAAGCCGGGAGCCCGGAATAGGGCGAAGGGGTACCACAAAAGGGTATACTCCCAAATCTGCAAGTAATTCACTGCCCCAGGCAATGGAGGTCATGGTTTCTCCCAGGCCTGCAATTATAAAGCTGCTCACCTGGTTGACACCAAATAATTGCACGGCTTTTTTCCATGCTTTTTCATAATGGTTTAAACCGATTTTTGCCTTGGAAGGCGCAACTTTTGAAAGGATATCAGCATCAAAGCTTTCTATATGAATGCCGATGGATTCAACCCCAGCATCTTTTAGTTCGTCAATAAGTCCCAGATCTTTTGGTGGTGCAATCTGGACCTGTATTGGTATATTGGCACCGGCTTTTATGGCCCGCGCGCATTGGGCTAAATATAGGATCTCACTTCCAGGAGGATCTCCTGTGCCCGAAGTGAGTACCATATGGGTTACACCATCCATGTCCCTGGCAGCTTTTGCAACCAGGGCAAGCTGGTCAGGTGTCTTTTTTGCTATGGTCTGCCCATGGGAAAGGGATGCTTCAGTGGCACAGAAACTGCATTTTTTTGAGTGTTTCCAATGAACACATTTTTGTAATACAGTGGTGGCAAGGCAGTCTTTGCCATGGAGAAGGGCAATCTGTCTGTAAGAAATTCCATCCTTTGTGGTTTTGCTGTAAAATTTGGGTTCGGGAACAACTTTAATGGTAGAGACTGGCTTGCCGTTTTTTAAAAGATAATATTCAGATTTTGTTTCTTCTAAGGTAAAGGGTGAGCTTGACACATATGAAGCAGCAATTGGAATAGTTACCGGCACCCCGTTTAAAATGAATGCACGGCCTTCAGCAGGGCCAGCACCACCCTTACGCCCTGTAATATCTTCATGGACTTGGATGCCGAGGCTTTGTACTTCAGTAATTAGATGGTGCATGTTTGAATCTCCCTTTTTTACCTCACAACAAAATATTGCTTCTATCAGAGATCATCATTTCAAACAAGTTCAAATCATGATAAAAGTCGAGCAATCGCATTAAAAATAAAAAGTTATTGTTTGATTGTCTATAAAAATTATAAAATTTAAAATAGTAAGTCTGTTTTAACCTGGCTGCCCAATGCCCAGTATTATACTGTTGTATATTGTGGTTAACAGGGGACAGTCTATTAAATGCGTGATCTTCCATTTTTAAAATCCTTAAGCATATTGTTAAAAAGCTCCTGGTTTTTTGGAATATATTTTGAAATGGTTTCTCTGTGAATATTCAACCTTTGGGCAATACGAACATGCGGGATACCAAGCAGTGTCATCAACGCGATCTTAATCTGGGTGGCAAATTCGCTTTGAGCATCATCTATTTTTTGTTGATTTTTTTTATTTTTTCTATATCTTTCGCAAACGTCTGGATTTCTCTTGCACTGAATTCATTTAGCTTAAGTTTCGGCAAAAGATTATTATTCTGATCTTTAAACTGGGTAGAACCTTTTTGGGTGACATTTTGAAAAACCTTTTCAGATACCTGTTCAAGTCTTGCCAGGGCTTTTATCCAGATATGCTTTTTATATCTTCGCCTTGTTCAGGTCGTGTTTTACAGATGCTTTCTGGACGTTTGAAGGAATGTCGGTTAATAAAATTAGATCATGAACCAAAAAAGACTGCCATTTCAATGGTTTCGGCAGATTTTTAAAAATTGATTCTACCGGTTCCACATATTTGTGGAACCGGCCATCCATCGCCTTGGAAAGCATGGACCCTTTATCCTTGCTAACCCTTATAGAATCTAACTTTGACAGCAATTTATGCACCCTTTCAAGGGGTGTTTTCCCTACCGTCAAATACTCAGGCTCTTTGCCAATTCCCACATCAATAATTTCAATGGTCGCCTCAATGGATTCAATGGCAGATAAATCCTGCCTTAAAAGATTTTCTGCAGCACTATTTCTTCTTGCCTGAAGATCGTCAACATCTGCGATCTTTGCCTGAATAATCGTCATGTCCGTGTAACATTTAAAATCTTCTTTGAATTAAACGGAATAAAAACACACAACATAATCAAACCCGCTGCATAACTTTCGCCAAGCTCTCTTAAACTGTTTTCATCAAAGTATTTGCGATGTTGGTAAGGAGAAGGATCAATCTTTATAATGTCTATCATAGAAAAAGAAAAAGGATAATTTTTATGGTCTGTTATGGGCATGATCCAAATCCCCTTTAAAAAATTTCATCGCATTGATTCAAAGGTATAGATGTTTTATAAAAAATATTATCAAAAAAGTAAAACCAAATAATAGTTGCTGTTTTTTGAAAAAGGGACAATTATTCTATTTCCATGTCCCACACTACAGGTGTCCAAAATAAAACAGGGTCAAAAGATGTCAGGATCTGGAATTTGGACGATAGGCGTGTTTTTTACAAAAGTTAAGTGCGGGTCATGTTTTTTATATAAAAAATAATACTGGGAAATGGGCGGGCATGATGCCCTGGGCAAATATAATTGAATCAAAAATTCAAAGTTAAAAAAAGGTCATATACCATATATGTGGGTTCCTAAATTTTGTCTGGACTGAGTCTTTAAAATACCAGTACATGTCGTCGATTTTCAACCGAAAGCCCAAATAGATAGACAAAGGACTCGCCCTTAACATCTTGATTTTCAAGTCTAAAGACAGAAGAAAATCGCTTGATTTATGAGGTCGGTTGGAAAGATATGTTTACTGAAGAATCTTCCTGCAAAATTACCCAGTCTGGCAAGGGGGAGTTCGTTGCTTTGGCATATAGTGTTTCCGGCGCTATATCTATTTCATCTCCCCAAGTCAACACTCCAAGGTCTTCATTAATTGTAAAAGTTTTAAAAAATTCAATATCTTTGAATTTATCAAAGGCACCGCCTTTTTCCAAATAGTTTGAAAAGTCAACAATCCCTATGGCACCGTCCTCGAAAGTCACTTCAATACTGTATTCGCCCTTATAGCTGGCTGAGATTACATCTTTTATCATATGTCCTTCCCTTATTTCAAAGGTTCAATCTTGTTAGGGGGCTGATTGTTTTTTACCAATTCCCAATTTTTCAATAGATGGGTTTTTTGCTGGGAAGCCCATTCAATGACTAAACCCAAAGCCCGTGGAGCAATTAGGCCTTCCAAAACCCGGAGAGATTCAATCTCTATTACCACTTTTCCCCGCCATATCGAGCATGAAAATGAGGTGGATTATGGTCATCGAAAAACATGGCCACTATTATACCATAAAAACGACTGATTTCCGGCATACTTAACTCCAATCAATGGGGTGCGTTATTATGAATATCATAATAAAGTTCTTAATTACCTGGAAAACCATTAATACACCGTTCAAAATCATCTTACATCAAAAAAATATCCAACGCAAAAAAAATCTGATTTCGATTTAAATACTAACACGCACTTATGGTATTATCTGTCAGGAGTCAAATTTGACAATTTACCGAGCGCTTCTTTCACCAGTCCGGGTTTTTAAAAATTTACCATGGTACAAGATACAGTATAGTCGAATTTTTTAGTCTCGGGTCGAAAATTAAACTTATGAGGAAAATAAAAATCAAATGAATCAAAATCCCATTCAACTTGATTGGGGTTAACCAGAGCCTTGCTTCAAAAATTCAGACGGAGTATTTTTTAAAAAGAGACTGGATTTGTTAGGATAACTCACAACAAAACGAAACTGATAACCTAATTATTAAGACCTTAGTTTTCAGCATTATAATCAAATACACGATCTTGTATTAGAAGGAAATTTGATTCAACACCCAGATAATTATTTTTTTAATCTACTTGCGATCACACTGATAACGAAAGATATAAAACAGCACCATCTCAATACAGGGCCTTTAAAAAACCTGTGGCTGTCTGGTTGCCAGTCAGCCACAGGTTTAGAAGTACAGGGAGTTAAAACCTGGTAATGGACTTATTTGTGCTTGTCAGGCATTGATGAAATGGTACCATCCCATGTATCAACTTTGCCAACGACTTCGTCTGTTTCAGGGAACCAGGTCTGTGTGACAACTTTGGTTTCCGTGTAGAACGTAAATCCGTCTTTGCCCATGCAGTGAAGATCGCCGAAAAACGAATCTTTGTGGCCGGTAAAACCAAAAATTCCCAGGGGAACGGGAATACCCACATTAATACCCACCATGCCGCCGTCAGTATGTCTTGCAAATTCTCGGGCATAGTGTCCGTTCTGGGTATAGATGACTGATCCGTTTGCAAACCGGTTATTGTTCATAATGGCCAGACCTTCTTCAAAACAATCTACCCGTTTGATGCAGAGGACTGGACCAAAGACTTCTTGGTCACCAATGGTCATATCTGCTGTGACATTGTCAAAGATGGTCGGTGCCAGGAAAAATCCGTTTTCATATCCTTTTACAACGGGATTTCTGCCGTCAACAATCAGATCTGCGCCTTCTTCAAGACCTTTTTCAATCCAGCCTGTGATAAATTCAAGGTGGCCCTTGTTCATGATGGGACCCATACCGGTTTTGGGATCATATGCCGGTCCGAGATTCAGTTCGGCAACAAATTTTTTCAGGTATTCAACTAATTCATCTGCAATCTCATTTTCAACAACAATAACAGGACAGGCCATGCACCTTGCACCGGCACACCCGCAATAGGCATTAATTATACCCCTGGCAGTTCTTTCCAGCTTTGCATCTTTGAGGACAAGGGCGTGATTTTTTGCTTCGGTCAGCGCCTGTACCCTTTTGCCGTGGGCAGCAGCTGTTTTGTAGATATGTTTACCCACCTTTGTGGAGCCCACAAAACTTACACCTTTGATATCCGGATGTTTCAGGAAAATTTCCGCTTCATTTCTTCCAGCCGTTACAACGTTTAGAACACCATTGGGAAGTCCTGCCTCCCGCCAGAGCTCGGCAAGCCTGAGGGCGGACTGGGGAACGAAACTGGCGGCTTTGAGGACCATGCAGTTTCCAGTGGCAATGCAGATAGGGGTCATCCATCCATGGGGGATCATGGCCGGAAAATTCCAGGGTGCGATACCGGCAAACACGCCCATGGACTCGTGATAGAGAACAGTATCATAACCTTTACTGGCATCCATGAGAGATTCGCCCTTCATCAAATGGGGTGCGCCACAGGCAAATTCAACAACTTCATTCACCTTTAACACGTCTCCCATTGACTCTGTCCAGTTTTTGCCCTCTTCCTGGCAGAGAAGATAGGTCAGTTCTTCTAAGTGCTCTTCAACAAGGGCCTTAAATTTGTATAAAACCTGAACCCGTTTGCTCACAGGGGTTGCAGACCATTCAGGATATGCTCTTTTGGCACTTTCTATGGCCGCATCCACTTCATTTTGTGTACATTGGGGAGCATGGGCGATGATATCTCCTGTGGAGGGGTTGTAACAATCCATATAATTTGTTGTTTCTGAGACCTTGAATTCTCCACCAACAAAATATTTGAGTTGTTTGATGGGTATATCTGCTGATGCATCTTCAAGATTATAATACCTGTTTTCTTCCATTTTTTCTTATTCTCCTTTGTTAAAGTTACTTTCTTTCATTTTTTGTTTATGTATATATTAACCGGAAGGGGGAGTAATTGTCCTAGGAAGATCCGGATTAAAGGCTATTTTTTTTATCAAATTTGCTGCTATTGCATAGGTTTGATCTTTACCTGAAGCTAACACTGTGCCGGCCCGGCGAGGATCTATTTCACAAATATCCATGCCGGCCAATTGAGTAGAATCAGAAAAAATCTTGGCTACAGTATCAGCCAGTTTATAGATCTGAGGTTGATTAAGGCCTTTCCAGTTCCGAAATCTTACGCCTTCAAGTGCATTGTTAGCTCCAATGTCCATATCAATCGATACATAGACATAAGGTGTCGATATTGTCTTAAGGAATCCTTTTATCTTTTTTGGATTTAATTTGCATTCCTTTTTGGTGATGATTTTTACGCCTTTACGTTTGAGATTTAAATATGCATTTATATATTTTTTAATACGTGGATCCTTGATGCGTTGGAATTTTTTTTCAGGATAATCGCTTACCCCGATAATATAAAGATTTTTAGGATACACTATTTTATTGGTAACAAGTTTGTGTACAAAGGAACTTGCATTGTATGAATCACACCGGTTATATAAAAATGGATCATTGCTGTCATGGACTGAAGAAGGATTTTTTTCCATATCATATTGAATTGCTCCTGCAAGCGCAGGCATGGGAACCGCATCCGTATGGCTGTCAATAATAATTAAAGACAGATTTTCTTTGCCGTAATGTCTGGATAGAGCTGAATAAACTCCTCCGGTGAGGGAATGGTCAATTCCTATCAAGCATGGTATGTCCGGCAGAATACGATCTGTGACGAACTTGTCCACATCATCTGCAAATTTTTTGCATCCATTGCTGTCGATAAAAGAAATAAAATTTTCAGTATTAATTTTTGAGCGGTCCTTTGAATGCGGTTTCGGACCTAGCCAGGATTGTACTTGTAAAGAGCCTAAATTATCCCATAGATCTGTTGGAACATCAGAATCAAAATATTCCATGACTCCGTCAAGGGGATCATCAAAACTTTTGATTGTCCGAACCAGGTTTAATTTTTCCTGGATGGAATCGAATTTTTCATCGCAATCCATGGGGCATCCAAAAAACAATATTTTTTTATTGCCGGGTCTTTCCAT
This sequence comes from Desulfobacula sp., assembly GCA_018645325.1. GTDB lineage: Bacteria > Desulfobacterota > Desulfobacteria > Desulfobacterales > Desulfobacteraceae > Desulfobacula. Next base: position 121,344 of record JABGOU010000005.1, on the reverse strand, counting down.
CAGGTATTCATAATACGTGTAATATTCTTAAGCAGAATTATTTGATTAGTATTCATATATTTATCCTGTGTCCATGTAAAATAAGGAAAAAATTATATAGTGTCAAGGAAAATATCAAAATATTAAAACATCTGATGTTTTAATATTTTATCTCTTTATTTGATTTTCTTCCTTTCCCCGGCTGGAATCTGGTATCAAAGCGGGATTTTATTACACAGATAAATGAGATTGAATAATTTCAGGATCTTCCATAAGCTCCTTGGTTGAAGCAATTTTAACAATCTTGCCTTTGGTGCCCATTAAATAATGGCGGCTGGCGACTTTAAGCGCCATCCGATAATTTTGTTCAACAATGAGCATTGTTATCCCGGAGCTGATACAAAATTTTAAGACAACATCCGTTATCATCTGTACAAGCAAAGGAGACAAACCCTGGGAAGGCTCGTCCATAATGATGATTTCAGGGTTGCTGATAAGGGCACGTCCAATGGCCAGCATCTGCTGTTCCCCGCCGCTGAGTGTTGAACCGTCCTGTTTGGTTCTGTCCGCAAGCACGGGAAAATGATCACACACCTTTTCCAATGTCCAGGGATCTTTGCCTTTTCCAGGTCTGGCAGCCATCATAAGGTTTTCTTCTACACTTAATCCTGGGAAAATATGTCTTTCAGCAGGCACATAGGCAACCCCAAGTTTGGAAATTTTATGGGGCGGAGCTTTTGTTGTATCAACACCGTTAATATGTATGCTCCCTCCCCGGGGTGGTGTAAGTCCCATAATGGTTCTCAGGGTGGTGGTTTTTCCCACCCCGTTTCGACCCAGAATCGAAACCGCTTCCTGATTTTCAACGTACATGGACAAGCCCTGGATAACATGACTTACACCATAATAGGTTTGAATTCCTTCGATATTAAGGATCTTATTCCTCTTTTCCAAGATATGCCTCCCTGACCTGCTGGTTGTTTCGGATTTCTTCCGGTGTACCTTCTGCAATGGTACTTCCGTATTGAAGGACGGTAATTTTATCTGAAATACTCATTATCATATCCATATCGTGTTCAACCAATACAACACAGATTTTTTTGGAAAGTTCTTTGATAAGTTTTGAAATATGCTTGGTTTCTGTCGGTGACATTCCAGCAGTGGGTTCATCAAGAAATAAGATCTTGGGATTTCCAGCCATTGCAATCGCCACTTCCAGCACCCGCTGGTCACCATATGCCAGATTTTTTGCAGGTCTGATGGCCAGATCTTTGAGTCCAAGGTGTTCTAATAATTCCCAGGTTTCCTCGGTAACCGTCCTAAGGCTTTGTTTTGAGGAAAAGATTCTTAAAGAGCCACCATTTTTCGCCTGTTTAGCAATTCGTAAATTCTCAAAAACGCTGAGATCTTCAAAAATACTATTGATCTGAAACGTCCTGCAGATACCCATTTTTACAAGATCATGGGTGGGTTTGTTTGTAATATCATTTCCTTTAAAGAATATTTTACCGGAACTTGCTGGGATTTTCCCGGTTACAATATTGATAAAGGTTGTTTTCCCGGCACCGTTTGGACCGATAATAGAGGTAAGACCATGGTCATTGACACTGAAGCAAACCTTGTTTGTTGCCATGACGCCGCCAAATCGGCGGCATAAATTTTCTGTATAGAGAAGTTCCGCCATTTTCAACCCTTTCGGAATCGTTTGAGGTGATCACCCAGACCCACAAACCCAGTTGGTAAAAATAAAACCAGAAAAATAACAACCAGCCCAAGAAAGATTTCCCAATGTTCCGTCATGGTGCTGATATAGTCCTGAATATAAATAAAAATGGCCGCACCGACAAATGCGCCCCATAAAGAGCCCAGCCCGCCTAAAAGGACCATCATTAAAACGCCTGCTCCGGCAAATGCGCTCATGGTTGATGGGCCGATATATCCTTTATACAGGATAAACAGAGCACCGGAGATGCCGGCAAGCAGACAGGCAAGCATCCATCCTAAAAGTTTGTACCTGCGCACATTGATCCCTATAAAGGAAGCGCGGTCTTCATTTTCCCGAATGGCTTCAAGAACTGCTCCAAAAGGAGAATTGATAATCCTGCGGGTGAGGAAAAAACAAATGGCTGCAATGACAAGGGTAAAAAGATACATTGCCAAAGGATCACCCGTGCTGCCCAGTTTCCACCCGAAAAGTGTGATATCGGGATTGGGCATTCCCATCAGACCATCGTCACCACCTGTAACATCATACCACTTCCAGACAATGGTATGGAACATCATGCCAAATGCCAGGGTCAGCAGGGCAAATGCCAGGCCGCCTGTTCTTACCTGAACCCAGCCCACGGGCAGCGCCACAATGGAGGTGAAAATAATGCCGGCAAAACATGCCATCCAGAGTGAAGCAGGGGATATGTGGATTAAAAAAAGGCCGACAACATAAGCACTGATTCCAAGATAGGCATTATGCATAAAGGACAATGCTCCTGTGTATCCCAAAAGGACATCCAGACTCATGGCTAAAAGCCCGTAAATCATCATTTCATTGATCATGCTGATGTAAAATCGATTCCCGGACATAAATGGAAACAGCCCTAAACCGACGAAAACAAGAACAACAATGAAAATTTTCAAAGGGACAAATCTTTTTTTTATACCCGGTATAGTTGTTGTGTTATTCATTATTCAAATTTTCCTTCCCCAAGAATACCGCGAGGCATAAAGGCAAGAATAACCGCCATTAATACATAAACGATTACCATTGCCAGATCAGTAATAAAAAATTCTGCAAGTGTCTGGACAAAACCGATAAGCAAAGCTGCAAGGACAGCTCCCCTGAGGCTTCCCAAACCGCCAATCACAATGACAACAAAGGAAGAGATCAGCATTTCACTGCCCATTAAAGGATCAATGGTCGTCAGCGGCCCTGCAATGATCCCGGCCATGGCTGCCATGATACATCCAAGAACAAATGCACCCATGTGAACATAGCTCATATTGATCCCCAGACAGGATACCATTTCAGGAATTGTGCTCGAGGCTCGCAGGATTAATCCGACTTTGGTTTTATTTAAAAAGAGCATTAACCCACCCATTATACCGGCGATGAGAAACAAGGTAACCAGCCGGAAAATTGGATATTGAGTTCCAAGAATCGACAGGGTCCCCTGCATAAATGCCGGCAGATCAATAAAACACGGCTTATTTCCCCATACATATTTTATCATACCGTCAAGAAAAAACATCAATCCATAGGTCAGAATCAGTGTGTATACCATGGATCTTTTGCGCATGGGCGCAATAATGGTTCTTTCTATTAACAATCCGATACCGCCCACAATTATTGGTGCGATGACAAGGGCTACAAAATAGTTAAACCCGGTTGCCACCAGCGTGTAGCCCGTATACGCGCCAACAGCGTATAAAGCACCGTGCCCCATGTTCATGATACGGCTCAGTCCATAAATAATATTCAGACCAATCGCTACAATGAGAAACACGCCGCTGAGAACAAGACTGTTTAATGAGATATCTACGATAATACCAATTGTTCCACCCATAATACGGTTGCCTATCCTCTGAATCTGTATGAAAATATTCGCTTGTTGAATATTTTCATACAGATAGATTTAAAATTTAAAGTAAATCATTATTGTTTGATTTTTATTCTAATTCACTTATTCTGGAGGGCCTAGTTCATCAGCTGTAAACGTTTTTAAAACTTTCATATAAACCTTGGCACCAAAAGGATTTTCCGGTGCTGCCATGGTTTCTGTCAGAACAGCTGAGTTGCGCATACAATTATCTTTGGCGGAAATTCGAACGTTTCCATAAGGACCGTCAAAACTGATGCCTCTGAGAGCGTCGGCAATGGCTTTAGCATCTGTACTGCCGGCTTTTTCAATGGCATTAAAAAGGTTCATAGCACCGACATAACTGTGAACAGCTGCGTCGGAAGGAATGGTATTAAATTTTTTCCAGAATCTCATTTCCCAGTCGTTGGAATTGGCATTATCCACGTCCCAGGCCCAGTCAGAGGCACCGAAAATACCATGACAGGCTTCTCCACCGGCTTCGAGTTCCAAAGGTCCGGGTGCTGCTGCAGAGACGAGTTTTACCTTGCCCTGCAAACCGAAATCAGATGTTTGTTTGGCAAAAGCAGGAATGACGTTGGTGATAAAGGCCATGTAAACGCCATCAGCGCCGGATGCTTTAATTTTACTGATATAAGATGACCAGTCTTTTGTTTTTATGGGTGCCTTGTCATAGGTATCATTATAAACTTTAATACCATTTTCTTTTGCTAAAGCAATGAATCTTTCGCCGGCATCATGGCCCCATGAATAATCATGTACAATGACATAATAGGTCCTGTCCTTCAGGTCCGGCCGTGCCAGAATTCCTTTTACATTACCGACGGCTGTCTGGTCGTTGGCCAGCTGACCACTCCTGAAAACAAGCGGATGAAGGCCGTAAAATTTAGTTGTCATTACATGGGTGCTGACAAATGGCACATTCAGTTTATCGATATTTTTGGAAAGAGCAAGACCGACGCCACTGGAAAATACTCCGATCAATGCTTTACAATCATCCTTGTAAACCAGTTTTTCAGCTTTTGTTACGGCAACAGGAGGCTTAACCCGGGTGTCTTCAACAATCAACTCAATGGGCCTTCCCAGAACAGTTCCTTTTTCTTCTGCAGCCATTTCAATACCATACTTCATCTCAAGGCCACCCTGGGCAACAATACCGGTAAGGGGAACCAATACACCGATTTTAACCGGTTTTGCAGCAAACACCTGTTGGGGTGCAAATAACAGAACAGCGATCATTAAACTCAGCGAAACGGTGATAAATCTCTTCATTTTCTACCTCCTAATTAATGATGAATTATTGCTATAGGGGATTTCCTTTCACCTTTTTTTTAAGGTACTAAAGGGTTCCCCACTGACTTAAACGGCTTTATTTAAAAAAATCATCTCTGGCTTTTTTTAACTGAAGTACATTTTCAAGTGGCGATCCCGGCGCAATACCACACCCGGGACAAAGGAAATCTGTCCCGTTTTCAAGGGCGGCAAAAGCTTCTTGATAGGATTCTTCAGGCGTTCCCATAAAAAGGGTGGTAGCTGCGGCTATATTACCGAATACCCTGACACCGTTTGCATGGGCAATCTTTACAGCTTCTTTCATATTGGCCCCTTCTTCAATGCTGATGCCCTTAATACCTGTTTCACACATCAAAGGGATAATCATATCTGTATTGCCGCAAATATGCAGGACAAGGGGACCATTTGTTTTAGCAACAACATCTGACAATACGGGAACCACAAATTTTTTGAACATTTTTGGGCTCATGAGCGCAGGGCCGGCAGTGGGTTCTGCCATGACATAATAATCAGCCCCGTTTTCAAAGGCAAAATTAATAACATCAATCATGGCCTGCTTGGTGATTTCAAGAACTTTTTCAACATCTTTTTTCCGCTTAAAGGTCCATCTCATGAAATTTTCAGTAGACACAAGGTTGGCACCACAGGTAAAAGCACCTTCTGATTCACCAAAAATAGCCTTTTCCCCATTGACTTGTTTTTTTAGCATTTCAAACTGTTTTTTATAGGCAGGAAATCTTCCCCGATCAAGAAAATCGGACGGGTAATCCAAACCTTCAAGGCTTTCTGCATAGGGGTGTTCTTTAATACAGTACTGAAGATCAATTTGTGGAACACCCATGCCGCATCCAAATGCCTCACTCATGGGCGTGATATCCCATCCCATGGCCTTGACCATTTCAAAACCGGCTAATTCGCCTGCAATTGCAAGGGTTGCCATGGCTTCAGGATCAGTGTCGGCAAAAGGTCGCTCAGCACCACATTTTTTCATTAAATCAACCATGCCATAGGTTGTGGTACACCCCACAGGGGTCATGTCAACGGTTTTCCCCTCCAGTTGATTCATAACTCTTTCTTTTAAATTCATTGGTTCCCCCCTGGTTTATTTGTTAGCAAATCATTGAGAACAGGTTTGAATCCGTCCTCAATGGATTAATGTGATTTTTATTTTAAAGAGCCATGTCAATCAGTTCGACCAGATCATAAACTTTCATTGAACTTTTAATTTTTTTGGCTCCTTCATTCAGGTTGTAATGACAAAAGGGACAAATGGAGACCATGTGTTCTGCACCTGTATCCATACCTTCCTGAATTCTTAACCCGGCATTTTTTGAAGCCCAGTCACCATAGCCGGTCATGACACCTCCGCCGCCGCCGCAGCAATAGGAGTTGCTGCGGATTCTTTCCATTTCCACAAAATCAAGCCCTGGAATGGTCTTGAGCATTTCACGAGGGATGTCATACAGGCAGTTGTCTTCACTCTTTCCAAGATAAGATCCTTTCCACTGCTTTGACCCATCTTCATCTACATCAAAATCGATCAGGTGCCTGCCCGTGTGACAGGGATCATGATAGGTAACTTTCCAGTCAAGTTCTTTGGTAAACTTAATTTTGCCTTCATTAAACTGTTCAAAAAGAAAATCCGTGGTGTGGATGATCTTAATGCCGCCCAGATATTCTTCATATTCATCTGAAAGACTATAATCTTTTTTCATGGCCCTGAAACAGCCGGCACAGGAAGTAACAATTGTTTCAACCCCGTGATTGTCTTTAAGATCTTTAAAGGTTTTCATATTGGTTTCTGCCACGCGTTTGAATTCTTCCACATCTCCCAATCTCATGGCAGTGGATCCGCAGCAGATCTCATTTTCTCCCAGGATGCCAAAATCAAGACCCAGTTTCTGAAATATGGAAGCCGTTGCAACAGGAAAGTTTCTGACAGGCAGGTTAAAGGCACCAGTGCATCCCACATAAAAAAGGATTGGGGCATCTTTTTTCATGATATTTTTAATGGGTTTTTTTGCTTTCTTAAATGGTCTGGTCCAGTCCGTACGAACCCTTCTCGGGCCCTGGTAGGGGTTATTAAAACTTCTCATGGATTGGGCAATCACTTTTTGGGACGGCATGGGACCGACACCATCCTCAACAGCCTTGCGACGTACGGCCTCCATGATTTCTGGAATAAAGGGTTTATGATCCAGCTCACACTGGCTCTGACATCCGCCGCAGATAGTACATTTATAAATGTCATCTACAAATTCCTGGGTCCATTCAAGGGTACCATCAAGGATTCCTCTGGCAAAGGCGATTTTTCCCTTGGATGCCATGTTCCCATCAAAGCCATACTCCACACCGGCCGGACAGATTTCTCCATAGGTGGGTGGGGGACCAAAATCATAAGCTACTTTACAATTACCACATGCAGTACATCTCCATACTGCATCTTCCAATTCTTCAAGTGAAGGAATATCCCACTTCATAAAAGCCTCCAAAACTATTTAAACGCATAATTTTTTTTTAAATTAATATTTATACACGATGTCTAAAGAGCCAGTTTCCCTGTATTCATGATGTCATTGGGATCCAGCATATTTTTGACCCGCTTCAATAAATCAACATATCCAGGGTGCGCTCTTTTGTTTATTTCCACGCCAAAGTCAACAGGTGGTTTATAGGGGATGCCACCATTATCCAGATCTACTTTCAGACATTCGACTATGGCCTGTCTTGCATTTTCAATGGATGCAGGATCTTTTTTCGGGAAAGGTATCATGGCACGAAGCATCCCATAGTGAACTCCCCTGTAATTGGTTACACGAACAGAGGGAGACAGGTTTCTGCCAATCAGGATTTTTTTCCATGCTTCATAGACAGGCTCCCATTTGTTGACGGGTGTAAAGGTTCCGGGCCATGAAATTCCGGCTCCTCCCTGTTTGGTATAATTCTTGGTTGAACCGACAATCTGGCTTGGCAGCTGGGTTCTTGCTCTCAATGCTTCTTCAGGATATTCTGTTTCCTTTAATGAAGACCCTTTTTTGGTTTCTTCATCAACCACCATTTTCCAGATTTCTTCTCTGGCCTGTTTTTCTTTTTCAGTCCAGGAAAAGGTTGTGGCAAAGGAAATCCATTCCGGCACATCAGCAGGTTTGGGTTTGTACGGATAGGGGATGGGTACATTTGAGAGCCACCAGGAAACCCCGGTCAGGTCATCACAGATTTCATAATTTCCAAGCGTTCTAAGATAGGATGCCATTTGACCGATGTTTTCAGTCGATGCTGTGAAAACTTTCAGGATAGGCGGAGTGGGATGTACCCGTACACCGAGTTTTGTTATGACCCCCGTGGTACCGAGCCATCCGGTGAAAAGACCATCCATTCTCGGCAAGGGTAAACAAGAGTGCCAGGCATCTTCCTGGATAGCACAGGAACCGACGCGAACCAGTTCACCCGTGGGCAATACCACTTCCATACTGGTTATTTCCTCACTGTTGAGACCGTATCGGGCACTTAATCCCCCGATTCCGTGGCTGATGGCGCAGGAAGAAGTCGAGGCTGAAGGCGGTCCCACAGGCCAGCTCCATCTCAGATTGTATTTAGCCAGGGCACTGGCAAATTTAGCATGGGATACGCCGGGCTCAATAATGGCATAGTGCGACTCCTCATCAATACGGATGATTTGGTTCATTCGTTTCATATCCAGTAAAATGCCACCGTTTTCAGGTATACACAGACCACCAATATTGGTGCCGGCTGTAAATGGTGTAACAGAAATTTTTTCCTGATTGGCAAATTTCATGACTTTTTGAACCTGTTCTACATTTGTCGGCATTACAACATAATCCGGCAATTTGGGTTTCACAAAGGACAGGTCATAAGAGTAGGCGTAACGGATATGCTTATAATCGGTTGCATTTTTTTCCCCGACGATTTCACATAATTTTTTTGTGACTGCAGAATCAACTTTTGATTCATTTGAAATTCCGTTCATTTAATTCCTCCTGCTAAATGGTTCAGGACGTATCCGCTTTATTTGTTTCGCTTCAACAATCCGTTTTCAGTAATGATCATAGTACCGGTTTTACTTGCCAGCATTCCTTTTTCAACTTGATCAATATGGTACAGCATAGCTTTGCTTGCAGCTTCAGGATCATGCGCTTTTAATGCGGCTACAATTTTTTTATGATCATCGCAGACCATTTTTAAAAAGTTATCATCCGTGTGCACAATCCGTTTGATATTAATTAATGCAGTTTGAATGGTTTCAACAACCAGGCTGATAATTTTATTTCCAGTAATATCAACAAGCTTTTTGTGAAAAGCAATGTCAAGGTCACTGATAAAATTTTTACCATCAGGTTCCTGTTCCATGGCCAAGATGTTGTTTTCAAGAAATTCAATCTCTTTGGCTGTAATTTTTTCAGCACAGATTTTAACAACTTGTGGTTCAATAAATGTTCTGATTTCAGTGTATTCACGGAGTCCGGGGTTTTGAAAAAAAAAGAAATTTACCAAACTGTCTTTTACAGTGGAAAGGTCCACTTTTTTTATAAAAGCACCACCAGACATGCCTTGGCGGATTTCAAGAAGGCCATATGCTTCCAATACCCGGTAGGCTTCTCTGAGTGAGGATTTGCTGACACCGAAATGATTGGCAAAATCTTTTTCAGAGGGTAGTTGCTCTCCGATTTTGAGTTCTCCATCTAGAATCGCTTCTCGAATTTGCTGGGCGATATTTTCCGATATCCGGCTGGCCTTTACAGTTTCAAATTTGAAACCCACGATGTTATAACCTCTCCATATAAGATGTTTATACTTCCAAAATCATGATCCGACCAATTACATTTTCATTTGGCCTTGTCAAGAAATATTTTAAATATTAAAACATCAGATGTTTAAATATTTTTTATTGACATTTGTTTTTCGATTGATTACGAAGAAGAGACGCTTAATTACGGTGGTAGTATTAACATTATATATCAATCTAACCCTAATAATTTAAGGAAATAAAATGGGAATCAAAATCAATGCCTTAAAATGCACCAATTGCATGGCCTGCGAAATGGTATGCAGCTATCACAGAGATGATGGTTTTGCCTTTCTCTCGGCATGTATTGTTTCGTACAGGGCCAAGGAAAAGAAAGATTATTTTGGAATGATGTTAAAAGAGGAAGATGTGCTCGTTGTCGCACGTCCGGAAGGTCTTGAAATAAACAAAATAGGTGAAGAGGCTGATCCTGACAAGGAAGCAGATGCTTCGGCAAAACCCATGCTGTTAAGAGAGGGTTGTGACCTTTGCGAAGATATGGATGATTACGGGCCCATGTGCGTTGCATTCTGCCCCGTAGATGCAATTACACTGGATTAAAAAAGGAGAAACCGATATGGAATATTTATCAACTGATAAGATCCTTGTCATAGATTTAAATGCAGGCCAGGTTGAAGAAGATGAGCTGGATGAAAGTCTTGTTGAAGAAAAAATCGGCGGTATTGGAATCACCCGGTATTTATACGATAAGTACAGGCAAGATGATCCCATTGTAATTGGCACAGGATTGCTTACGGGTACAACCTATCCTGCATCTGCCTCAGGCCAGATAACAGCAAAGAGTCCGGTCACAGGAAAGGTCTGCCATTGTCCTGTTATCTATAAACTTGGGGTGGAAATTAAATATTCCGGATATGATTATATAGTGGTTAAAGGCAGATCGGAATCACCCGTCTATTTATGGATTCATGATGGTGTTGCCGATATTTCCGATGCCGCTGATATCTGGGGAAAAAATGTATGGGAAGCAACGGATGAACTTCGAACCTTTGTGGGGGACGATCTTCTCCAGACAATGATGATCGGTCCTGCCGGTGAAAATGGGTCAGATTATGCTCAGGTATGTTTTAACCACTGGTCCAGCCCTGACCGGTTTGGATTTGGAAAATTATTCGGGGCCAAGAACCTGAAAGGGTTAGCCTTCAGGGGAATGGGTCTCATAGAGATTGCCGAACCAGAAGACTATGTTGAACAATCTCTGGAAATACTCAAACAAGTTAAGGAAAATGATTTTATCCAGAAAAAAGGGCTTGCACAGATCCTTTCCGCCCTGGGCGAAGAAGATGTGGTAGAATGGATACAGCCAGTCACCCATCGTCATAGTGCTGACTATTTTACACCCTATGCAACCAATACATACCTCTTTCTTGATGAAGAATCAGGCCTGCTTGAAGAATCAAAAAAAGAAGAACCCGGGGTACTGGTCTCGGATATCTATGCCCTGCTCGGGTTTAAAAAAGCAGGTCTTTCAGCCGTTGATGCGGGACGCGCCTTAAAGGCGTGTGCAAAGTATGGGATTGATCCTTTTGCAGTTACACAGCTGAGTGGGAAAACAACCCTGGATGAGATAAAAGATTGTTTTGATTCAATCAAAGGTGAAATTGAGATTCCAGGCAAAGGCCTTTTTACTCCCTGGTGCCCCACAGGCCCGATTTTTAATGATTTCGATCTGGCGGGTGAAGATGAGACTCTGGCATGGTGGGAAAGGCGACAGGCCGTGTCCATGATTTTTGGAATTCAGCCCTTGTTTTCTCTTATGTGTCCTGAACTTACCGAAGAAAACATGCTGGAGCTGGCAAGCCTTGGTACTGACCTGGAACTGACCCAGGAAATCCTTGATGCTGTTATTGATGATATTTTAGGATAAAAAATGAAGGGTCCTAAAATAGGGCTGTATGCAGGGTCAGGAACATCCCACTCCTGGCTCTGGTTTCTAGACCTTTTTGAAAAGGCAGGTTTTTATGATCTGGTTTTTCTGGATGAATTTTGTGTAGGAAATAATGACATAGAAGGTCTTGATGTACTGGTCATTTCAGGGGGTGATACATTTGCAGTAGCAAAAAGCCTTGGAAAACAAGGTGCCCGGAACATCAAGGCCTTTGTCGAACACGGCGGCATGTATATAGGGTCCTGTGCAGGAGCCTATCTTCCAATGAACTCTTCTAAAAAACCCCTTGATCTGTTTAATTTTGTTGACGTCAAGATAACAAATTTGAGTAAAACCCTTCCTTTGGCGCAAATTAAAACCTGTAAATTCTGTACCTCTTATGGTTGCGAATTTGTATTTCATCCGGTCAGGGAAGCTGTGGCATTGAAAACCACCCGTTTTTTAGATAAAAAAAATACGATGGAATTTACAGCTCCTTTATATGGCGGGCCCGGCATGACTGCCCGTGACCCAAAATGGGTGCTGGCCACTTATGAAGGATTTACGGACGGAACCTTTTTTCTTGCAAGCCGGGAAATTGCCCAAAAAACTCTTATTAAAAAGGGAGCTGTTTTAAGGGTGCCGGATGAGAAAGGATGTTTTTATCTTCTAGGACCTCATCTTGAGCATCCCGGATTTAAGCAGGCCAACCAGTTTATTATAGACGCAATAATACTTGAAACAAGCCGGATTAAAAATTGGGTGAAAGAAAAACCCAATGGTGCAGGCCTTGTCTTAAAAAAGGAAATAAGAGGGGAAAAAGCAAGAGAATTACTTTTAGACATCAGACGTGAATTGAGCAATTCCAGAATCGTGGCCGGAAGCCTGGAGTTTTTACCCGTGCAGTGGTTGATCGGACAGAAAGTTTACGAACCGCAAAAAATGAGGGTCTATCTTGAATCCATGTGGAAACGACTGATGGTCCTTGACAAAAATAAGGCAGTTTTTTTTGAGCCTGACCAATATCAAGTAATTGTCAACTCTGCAAGCCGTATAACCATTGAACTCAGAAGGATAAAAAAACAGATTGATGAGAATCAGGACAGCCTTAAAACAGCCGTCAAAATTTTTGATCTGCTCCATGTCCTTTCTATTTCTTTTTTTGGTCTTTATTTTTCAACACTTTGTAAAGGCATGATCACGGGAAATGAAAGGATTCACTCAAAGGCAAGCTAAATTTTATTAAACCATGGTCCAGCAATATACTAACACCATAATATTCACACAGGAGATGAAATTGCAAACCGGAACTATAAAAATAAAAACTAAAATGCAAACCAGATGGATGTGCCTGCTGTTGACAAGCGGATGCTTTTTTTTGGCACTTTTATGGTTCTCCCATGCCCGGGCCGGTACGGATAAGGCATCAGACTCAACCTGGTTTGTGGATATGAATAACTATAGGGATTCAGCCCACGGCAGTCTTAAGTGCCAGGAATGTCACGGTTCCATGATGGACACACAAAAAAATCATCCAGATAAAAAAGCAGATGATTTTCTTTACACCCAAACAAAAAGAGTATTTGACTATCAGTCTTGTGAAAAATGTCATAAAATTGCGTATCAACGGTATCTTAAGGGGGAGCACGCAAATGCCGGTCTCAAAGAAAAAACGTCTGGCAAGCCTTCAGAAACAGGCTATGCGCCAACCTGCGGTGACTGTCACTCAGCTCACTATTCCAAATCACATCTGACACGCGCTCAAACAGGTAAGATGATGACTGAAACCTGCGGAACCTGTCATTTTGAACAAAAACAAAGTTTCCTTGCCAATTATCACGGTAAGGCTGCTGTGAATCTGGGTTATGACAAGGCAGCATTTTGTACGGATTGCCATGGGGCCCATACCATGCTTTCTCTCAAGGATAAAAAAACTGCATTGACGGCCTGTTTAAGATGTCATTTTGATGCAGGCCCTGAGTTTGCAAATATTATTATTCATGACAGCAATAAAAACCCTGGATTGAAAAACGATACTAAAAAGGCAAGTCTTAAATGGGTTCATATTATGCGGGCATTGTCTTTAATTTTTGTTATTGCAGTTCTTGTATTTTTCTATATGCACACAGGACTTTTGATGATAAGAAAGCTCCATGAAAAATTGAGGAGACATAAGTAATGGAAGCCAATAAGACCCCCCAAACTTTTCAACGGTTCCATGTCCTGCACAGGATCCTTCATATGGTCATTATTTTGAATTTTACATTCCTTGCAATTTCAGGCTTTCTTTTACATTTTTCCGGGTTTGAGTGGGCACGGTTTGTCGTCTCCCTCATGGGGGGGGCAGGTGCAGCAGGATGGTTGCACAGGTTTTGTGCCGTGTTCCTTTATATCGGCATACTGATTCATGTTTTCTGGCTTTTTTATTATAAAATTGTGTTAAAACAAAATTTTTGTGGGCCAGACTCCATTGTGCCCGGCAAAAAAGATATTACGGATATGTACCAGAATTTAAGGTATATCTTTAACAAGGGTGCATCCCCTTTGTTTGACCGGTTCAGCTACCTTCAAAAACTTGATTACTGGGGGGAACTGCTTGGCATGCAAAGTATGGGCATAACAGGTCTTATCCTTTGGTTTCCCGAGTTTTTTGCCGGTATAATTCCTGGTTTTTTTATAAATATTGCCGGCTATTTCCATTTTTATGAAGCAGTATTGGCTGTGATGTATATTGGTGTGGTCCATATGTCGGATACCCACCTTGCCCCGGATATTTTTCCCATGGAAAAATCTATTTTTACAGGAAAGATCGAAAAAGAAAGGTTTATGGAAGAACATCCTGGAGAATGGAAAAGGCAAGAGATGATCAATGACGAAACTGCGCAGCAATTATAGTGATGAATAAAATGAAAATTTCAATGGGGAACTTCCTTATGAATTTAAAAACAATATGCACTTTTATGGTCGGTGCTGCTTTGATGATTTTAATGGCAGCTTTTATTTACACACCGGCTTTTGCAATAGATCTTCCTGATACAAAAGTCCAAAAGATGACAAAAGCCCAAAAGGCGGCAAAAGAAAAATCTTCTGACCCATTGCTGTGTCTGGACTGCCACAGAGCACGGAATATTCACACCAACGAAGGGGTCATTGCATCCCAGGCTTTTTGTTTTGACTGTCACAAGGATGAAGAACTGTCAAAAAAAAAGGGCAGCAATATTCCACATGAGATTACACAGGAGGCCTTTCACGCCAATCAGCCGAACCATCGATTTATTGCCTGCATCAACTGCCATAAAGATGTTGCAAGATCCCCCCATAAAACAACTTTGGGTGCCCAATGTCTTGACTGTCACACTCGGCATTCTGAAAGTCCCGGCAATGATCCGCATTCAAGGGTTTCCTGCCAGGCCTGCCATTTTCAGTCAGAGTTTGTTGAACTTGATCCCAAAGACTTTAAGGTAAAATTGTCCCGCAATGATTATGACGGACTTCCCATAAGCCTTTCAGATCATATCCTTGCAGATGTTGAAGATGAACAAACCTGTCAAAAATGCCATTTCAAAAAAAATCCTGTGGGAGCTCCTGCAGCAGTTCTTCCATCTAAAAGCCTTATGTGTATAATGTGTCATACTTCTCCTTTTTCAATGGGCCACCCTCTGTTCGGCCTTGCCTCCCTTATTTTTATCGGGGGTATTTTTATCATGATCGCATTCTGGTTCAAGGGAAGTGTAAAGGGAGAAGAAAGATCTCTTCACCGGAAAATCAGCCTCAGTTCAGAATCGGTTTACAAAACAATTTTTTCAAAACAGATTTTTTCTCTAATTAAAATATTTATTCTGGATATCCTTTTACAAAGGAGAATTCTTCAGGAAAGTGTTTCAAGATGGTCCATGCATTCCCTTATTTTTACTGCCATCCTGTTGCGCCTGGGTTTAAGTCTCTTTACTGCAATCGGATTCTATTTTAATCCGGAAAGCAGCTTATTGACGGTGCTTATTGATAAAAATCATGGTTTTACAGCATTTGCCAATGATCTTTTGGGCCTTTTTATTCTCCTTGGCGTTATATGGGCCGTTGTAAAACGATTTATTGTTAAACCTGATCACGTGGTCTCGGAATACCAGGATAATATTACTCTGATACTCATCGGCAGTCTTGTAGTTCTGGGATTTCTCCTTGAAGGGGCAAGGATTCTCGTAACGCAGATTCCCTGTGAAATGGCAATCTATTCCTTTGCTGGATATATGGTTTCCAAAGTATTTTCTTTCTTCCCCCTTGACTGGGCCCAGGTTTACCCATTGATGTGGTATGGCCATGGTTTAGTGGCGGCGGTTTTCATTGCCTGGCTGCCTTTTGGGAAGATGCGTCATATGTTTAACACACCTCTGACCTATTTTATAGAAGCTGTGGATGGCGTTAAAAATGAAAAAAGGGTTTAATCGGAATAAAAATTTAAAGGTGTTAAAATGACGGAAGAAGAAAAAAAGAGTCCTGACTCTAAAATAGATGAAATTTTGGACAAAAAAGAGGCAACGCCATCTTTGGACTCTGAAGAAGATACCAAAGAAGCAATAAGACCGATACCCATCCATAAGCTTGATATGAAGCGATTAATCGAACTTGATTCCTGCACCCGGTGTGGAGAATGCCTTACCTGGTGCCCTGTATATGACCAGGATTCCAAAGAAAAGCTGATCCCCCGGCGCAAAATTATAGACTTTTTAAGGCTTGCCAAATCACAGAACGGTTTAATTGCCGGGATCATGCAAAGTGACAGGGTGGGGGAATCATTAAAAAAAATTATTTCTAAAATAAGCGGGTACAGAAAAATCACCCAGGAACAGCTGGATGATTTTGTGTTCAGCCTGTATGAATGTTCTACCTGCGGCCAGTGCGAGGTGGTCTGTCCTGCCCATATTGATACAGTGGGCCTGTGGGAAGAACTCAGACGTTTGATTGTCCGGGCGGGCTATGGTCCTCTGGAACCCCAGAAAGCCTTGAGAAAAAGTGTAATGACCTTTGACAATCCCTGGCAGCAGCCAAGGGCTGGTAGAACAAAGTGGTCCCGTCGTGCAAAAAAGGATAGGCTAATTGCTGATGAACCCAGGCAAATTAAAAAAACAAAGGGAAAGGTTCTTCTTTTTTTCGGGTGCACGGCTTCCTATGATGCCAATGTCAAAAGGGTTGCGATAAATACCATCAATATTCTTGAGGCGCTTAACATTGATTATGGTGTGCTTGGAAAAGATGAAAAATGCTGCGGCAGTGTCCTGCTAAGGATGGGAGATCCGGAATATAAACGCCTGTTTTCCGAGAATATTGAACAATTCAACAGCCTTGGTATTGACACCCTGATAAGTTCCTGTTCCGGTTGCTTTAAAACCATTATGCAGGATTATCCGAAAATTAAAAAATTGAACTTTGAAGTTCTGCACACTGTGGAATACCTGACCCGACTGCTGAAGTCAGGTGAATTAAAATTTCCTCATCCCGTTAACAAGACAGTAACTTTTCATGACCCCTGTCACCTTGGAAGGGCCACTGGCGGATTTGATGCTCCCCGGATGATAATGGAAGCCATTCCGGGATTGAACCTTGTGGAAATGTCAAGAAACAGAGAGTATTCACGATGTTGCGGGGCAGGCGGCGGATTAAAGGCCGGGTTCCCCGAGATCCAGGGCCGCATGTCCCAGAGACGTATAAAAGAAGCTGAAGAAACCGGAGCTAAAGACCTTGTATCCTGCTGCCCCTTCTGCTACCAGGGACTTCAGGTGGGTATTAATGCATCTGGATCTGATATTGTTATGAGGGATCTTTCGGAATTTATTGCAGAATCGATTCTGGGCTATGATGTGTTTGAAAGGGCTGCCAAAGAGGCGGAAGAGAAAAAGCGTCTGAAAGAAGAGGCCAAAGCCATAAAATTATTGGAAAAGGAAAAAAAAGCGGCCGAGAAAAAGAAAGCGGCTGAAGAAAAAAAGAAGGCCGCCGAAGAGAAAAAGAAAGCTGAAGAAGAAAAAAAGGCTGAACAAGAGAAAATAGAGAAGAAAAAACCTGAAGCAGAGGATAAGATCAAAGAGGATAAAGAAGTTGAACTACCTGGTGAACCGGACAAGGCACAATAAGCCGACTCTAATCAATGAAAACAAAAGTTTTTATCATAACCGGATTTCTCGGGTCTGGAAAAACGACACTGCTTAAACGGATTCTTTCATTTTCCGGTGATTTATCCAAAACCATTGTACTTGTTAATGAATTCGGTAAAGTTGGGATCGACGGGTCCCTGATAAAAAACACAGCTGCAAAAAAAATTATTGAACTCAACAGCGGGTGTATCTGCTGTTCACTGAAAATAGACATGATCCAGACCCTTCAGATTTTAAAGTATGAATACGCGCCTGAACGGCTTGTGATTGAAGCCACGGGGGTGGCTGATCCCCTTGCCATTAAGGAGGCGTTAAATGACAGGATGCTTTTGCCCCATTTCCAGCTGGAGAAAATCATAACTGTTGTGGATAGTGATTTCTGGGAGGCAAGAGATGCCTTTGGAACTGTTTTTGAAAGTCAAATCAATGAGGCAGACCTTATTCTCTTAAACAAGATTGATACCCTTGATAAAAAAGATATTCCAATCCTTTTAAAAGAAATTCAGGATGAATCTGCAAAGGCCCTTGTTATTCCAACGCTTCACTGCAATATTGATCCCGGCATCATCTGGTCACATCAGGACCCAAAAAAACCAGTTATGGAAAAAGCTTCTCTTTTTAAGGCATATGATCCGGAAATTGATTTTTATTCTCCTTTGGACAAAAAAGGCCCAATGACTGCGGAAAAAGCGGGTTTTATTTCATTTGTATTTGAGACTGAAAAGCCTTTGGATAAAGCGTTATTCAAGGCCTTCCTCAATAGTGTCCCCCTGGAATTGTTCAGGATCAAGGGACTGGTCAGGTTTTATGATCAAACAGAAATGCTTAATTTCGTGGGGGGAAAAAGTGAGTGGCAAAGATGGCATGACCCAGTCAATACCTGTCTTGCTTTTATCGGTTGGAATGTGATAGAGGAGCGAGTACTTGAAAAATTAAACAATTGTATCATTTAAACGTAACCTTTTAAACTTTGGTATGAATTGATAATGGAAGAATCAACACCCAAAAGAACATTTTCGGAAATTCAAAAAAAAATAGACTCAGGTGAAGTTGTTATCTTAACTGCCCAGGAGATTTGTGATCGGGTCAGGGAGGGTGAGACCTTTGATTTGAATGATATAGATGTGGTCACCACTGCAACAAGTGCCCTTATGAGCGGTACCTATGCAGTTCTTTCTTTTAAGGTGGCTGAGCCGGATACATTTACAAAAGCTGCAAAGGTATGGATCAATTCGGTTTTAGCCCAGGTTGGACCCTGCCCGAATGAAAGGATCGGTATCCTTGATCTCATCATTCTGGGAACTGAAGTCAGTAAAATGAATCCCGGGTATGGTGCCGGAGATCTTTTCAGGGACCTTGTGCAGGGCAAGCAGGTTTCTGTGGAAATTGAGACGGATGAGGGGCGAAAGCTAAGGTCTTCCACAACGCTTAAGGAGATTCCCCATGCCATGATTCATGCCTCAAGAAATGCCTTTAAAAATTATCTTGCCTTTGTCAATCCTGGTGAAACTGCAGTGGCCACAATATTTCATTCAGACAAGATGAGCGGTAATTATGAAGAGATGACCTTTTGTGGCTGTGGTGAACTAAACCCACTTGAGAATGATCCTGAACTCAAAACCATTGGTATCGGTACCAAGGTTTTGATCAATGGTGCCGAAGGCTTTGTTACAGGTCCGGGCACCCGCAGCAGTGCGGATAAACCCAATCTGACCGGGCTGGCAGATATGCACAAGATGGATCCACAGTTTCTGGGCGGATTCACAACCGGGCATGGACCTGATGTTATAATGACCTGGGCCGTGGCTATTCCTGTGCTTGACAAGGAAATGTTAACCCATATTTTGAAAACCGATGCACAGATTCCACTGAAGGTGGTTGATGTTCGGAATCGAAGACCGATTACTGAAATTACTTACGGGGATGTCTGGAATAAAACCAGTCGTATGGTAGAATTTAACCGGACAATATGTCTGCATTGTGATTTTTGCTGTGTGGAGGATATCTGTCCTGTGAAGGCGGTTAAATGGGACCAAAAAAAAGGTCTGCAATTCGACCGGTCCAGGTGTTTCAATTGTGGTCTTTGCGTTTCAAGGTGCAATGGAGAAACTTTTTTTGCACATCTTGGCAGTGTTAAACTTGAAGGTGTAAACCATAAAGTGCCCATCACTTTGAGGCAGTCTGACCGTGTGGCAGCACTTAAAGCAGCACAGGATCTTAAAAAAAGGATTCAAAAAGGACAATTTAAAATAATGGAACCCGTGGGGAAAATCAGTTTTCCGGACAAACCTTGAATTTTTGTAATTGTTCAGACAGGGTGGGTTCAAGCGTAAGAGCTGAATAGTTACAAATTTTTTTCTCACATTTGAATATCAATGATGCCAAGGTGAATGGCATATTGGATTAATTTTGAAATATTTTCCATTTGAAGTTTTTCCATAATATTGGACCGATGAGATTTGATTGTGCTGGGGCTCAGGCAAAGTATCTCTGAAATTTTTTTAGTGGTGAATCCCTCCACCATCATTTGAAAAACCTCTCTCTCCCTGTTGGTCAGAGTGTTATATAATTCATCCTGGAATGTTTTCTGGTTCATCCCCACATAATCTTCAATCACCCGGTTGGAAATCGATGGGCTCAGAAAGGTTTCTCCTTTGACAGCTGCATTAATCGCTTTGATAATATCATTGCTCACGGCATTTTTTAAGAGATAGCCGGAAACACCAATGCTTAAAAGTTCTCTGATATACCGGGTATGATCATGCATTGAAAGAATGATCACCTTGGTTTTCAAAGTGGATTGCTTGATCTGTCGGGCAGCCTCAATGCCGTTCAATACAGGCATTGCAATATCCATAATAACAATTTGTGGTTTTAATTTACGAACGATCCGGACAGCTTCCCGGCCATTCATGGCTTCCCCCGTTATTTTCAGGTAGTCTTCTTCTTCCAAAAGTTTTCTCAACCCCTGGCGGACAATGGTATGGTCATCGGCAATAACAATTTCAATCAGTTTTTTTTTCATAGATCTCCTGCAGAAAATTCATAGGTTCCATTATATTTGACAACCCATTATCTTTGATTGGAATTTCAATTCTGATGCGGGTTCCCTTGCCTTTTTCGCTTCTTAGAAAAAATTTCCCGTTGCGTATGGCAGTTCTTTCCCTCATGGAGAGCAGGCCTAGTGAAGGGCGTTCATGATTGCTTTTTTTGGTATCAAAGCCAATGCCGTCATCTTCTGCAATAAAAATAATTGAAGGATAGCCTTTGATGATGGAAAGTTTGAAAAAAGTGGCTTTAGCATATTTTATTGTGTTAGAAACTGCTTCCTGGGAAAACCTATAGAGCACTGTTTCAATATCCTGGTTAATCCGCCCTGTAAATCCAACCATTTTGAAATCAATATTCAACGAACTTTGTTCGGCTATCCTTGTAAGATAGGCATCCAGGGCAGGTTCAAGTCCCAGGTCTGTAAGCAGTGCCGGGTGCAGCAAATGGGAAATACGTCTCATTTCCTGGTAGGTATGATTGATCTGTTCTTTAATATTACCAAAGAGATTATTCACAACAGGATCATCAGGGGGTAGAATTTTTTCAATGGCTTCCAGGTTAAAATTTATTCCGATCAGTGCTGATCCTGTCTCATCATGCAGCTCCCGTGCGATTCTTTTACACTCAATTTCCTGGGATTGAAAAAGTCTGGCAGTGAGGTGTTTGAGCTCTTCCCTGTGTTTTTGATCGGTGCGTATCAATTTTATATTGGCGATGGAGCCGCCCAGAAAATTCCCTAAAGAACCAAGGAGATTAAAATCTTCCAGGGAAAGGTCATTTGTTTCAGTTACAAGAAAGGCCATAAATCCTGAAGGATATCCTTTTTCCGTAATCAGGAAACAAGAAAGGATGATGGGTCTGCTTTGATCCCGGCTTTCAAGCGTAATTTTAAAAGATGGAAAGATAGACTTGGGAGTCAGGCAATTGTTTTTTTCCAGGAAAAATTCCATGAGTTGTGTATCATGAAAAACAAGTTTGATCAGGGCTTTATTTGCCCCTTCCGGCATTCCTTTCCAGGTTTGAAGTTTGAATTCAGACGGGTTATGGTTGATAAGAAAAATTGCACCGATACTGAAATTCAACAATTTCATGGCTTCACTTAAAGCAGTGTTCAGAACCTCATCCAGGTTTTGGGAACTGTTCATGGTAAGGGACACGGTGTTCAGTAAAACAAGTTCCTGGTGGCGCTTGTAAAGTCTTCTAAACGAATCCATCCGGGCTGTAATGTCTTTGGCAATACCTTCGTAACCAACAATATCTCCATTATCATCCAAAAAGATATTGGCACTCAGGCTTCCATGAAGCCTGGTACCATCTTTTTTTTTGAAACCAACTTCAAAATCCTGAACAAATCCTTTAAGATTGATGTGTTTTTTACATACTTTCCAGTGGATGGGGTCAATAAAAATATCTTTGATATTGTTCAATAAATATAAATCTTCTTTCTTTGAGTAAGCAAGCAGATCAACCATGGCCTGGTTAACCTCTATAATTTCCCCTTCCTTTGATATGAAAAAAATCATATCCTTGGTACTTTCAAAAAGACGGCGGTACTTGATTTCGGAATAGATCAAATCGGTTTTTTTATTTTTATCATGCATTTCCATTGTTTAAATCAATTCATATGGTATGGGTTACGAACTTCAATATTCCATAAGCCCATAAAAGTTTTTATTAACTCTTCCATGGAACTAAAGGTGAGTATTTTTATCTGTTTTTTTAAATCACAGCCTACCCTAATGCTTAATAAGAACAAATGTCAAGAAAATCAGTCATGGCAGAAGAGTTCGTGTTCGAGTGAAAGCCCTATAAAGATATTTTTATCATCATCTATTTATTTTTTTCTTGCTTGTTGTTTTCCTGCCGCTTATAAAACACGTATATAATTGAAACAAAGACTTCCTACTATGGGGTTTGTATCCCGCCGGAAAAATATAAAGGATTGAATAAAAAGAGATTGGGCTTATGAAAGGACATATCCAAATATATACGGGGAATGGTAAAGGGAAAACAACAGCTGCTCTGGGACTTGCTTTAAGGACAGTCGGTGCTGGCAGAAAAGTCTTTATCGGCCAGTTTTTAAAATCCGGGGACTATTCTGAATTAAAGGCATTAAAAAAAATGGGCGACCAGATCAAGGTCGAACATTATGGACTTGGGCGGTTTGTTAAAGGCAATCCGTCTCCCGAAGATATTGAGGCCGGGATGGAGGGCTACAAAAGGGTGGCACAAATTATTAAGAAAGGGGAATATGATCTTGTTATTATTGATGAAGGAAATATTGCTGTTAAATACAATATATTTTCAGAACAGGACCTGCTGGATCTTTTTGAGAATAAACCCCCTCATGTGGAGATTGTAGTTACAGGCAGATGGGCGGCTCAGGCTATTATTGAAAAAGCTGACCTGGTAACGGAAATGAAGGCTGTAAAACATTATTTCCAAAAGGGGGTTAAAGCCAGAGTCGGAATTGAAAAATAGATAATATTTATTTTTTAATTTGTCTGCTTTGCTTTAATCATACGTTCAAGAAACAATGCAGGCGGTTCAAAGTCAACCAGGCGCAATTCTTTTATTTCTTTGCGGTTTTTATCTAGGAAAATAATAGTTGGAACCCCTTTAATATCATATAGATAAAGCAGTTTTTCATAGACAGGGTCTCCTTTACTGGTCAGATCTACTTTGATCAGGACAAAATCTTTTTCTGCCATTTCAACCACCTTTTTATCATGAAAGGTAATATCATCGAGTTTCCGGCATGGGCTGCACCAGTCAGCAGAAAAATCTATGATTACAGGTTTTTTTATAACATTTGTCTGTCCCATGAATTCATTTTGATAATGATTAAAATTGGCACCAGGTCCTTTGGTGACACATGATCCCACAAGAATGGTGGCAAAAACAAGAGCAGCCATGGCTAAAGTCATTTTAATCCATTCAAAGGCTTTAAAGCTTGCCTTTGTCCTGTCCACCCATCCCAGGTGAATGGCAGCGCAAACTGCTGTGCCTGCCATGACAAATAATCCAATGGTTTTGGAAAAAAGCGGTTGCAAAAAATATGCAGCCATACCCATTAATATCCACCCCATAAGCGTCCAGATCATGGCCCAGCCATGTAACTGCCCGTAGGCATTATCTTTGGAAGATCCTGAAACTTCACCAGCTTGATTCAGACCTCTTATTCCCGCAGGAGATCTTTCTACAGGAAATCCACGGGCATCCCAGGATACATCCTTTGGAATAACCGACTGGTTGGTAAACCACAATGCACTGAGTATCAGGCTGATTACAATTAATGCAAGCCCACTTTTCTTAATTGTTTTCAAATCACGCTCCTTTTTTAAAAGGGCTTTGTCAAATAAAAAAAAATATTGTATAGATCTTTAATCAAAATCAGCCTTGTTAATACCATGACAAACTATTAACTATTTTTTCGATAAAAGTAAAGGAAATCATATGGTTCAAATCCACTATCAAATTTTCGTTTGCCTGCTGGGCCCATGTGTTGTGCATGAATGAGGGGGCCAAAGGTTGCAGAATAATTGTTGAAGGGATGTTTTCTGGACTTGAATCCAAAATCCGCCGCTTAGTAAAGCAACCGGGCCTCCACTGGACATTGCGGTTTATTTGAGCAGCAAATTAAAGATCTCTCTGGATAAGAGCTATCGAAAAGTACATCGAATTTGATTCCAAGGTAGATGGGAGCAGTGGTAAAGGATTATTAATCTGCAAGCCTTTGGTCATACATGGAACCAACCCCATATTCGTTCCTGCGCATGAACCTGTCAAGAGCGGGGCCTATGATCTGCATTTCCGGATTTTCTTTTTGAACATCCAGGGCTATTCTCATTTCTATGGTACAACCTGTGCTATAAGTTGAGTCCTTGCCGATCCATTCCGGTGGAACCTTTTCGGTCATAATCAAAAAGCTTTTAGCAATATCATCCGATGTCTGGAACCTCCAAATATCAATGTATGTGCTTCTTTGAACAATTTCCCACATATACATTAGATCATCTGCATCCATCCCTGGTTCATAATAAAATGAAGGGTTGATAATAAAAAGGTCGGAAGATTGTTTATGTAAATAATCTATAAAAGTGCTCATGATTTTTTTTGCCACATCAATTTTTCCAGGTATGGAGCCTATGATACCGCTGTAAAACATTATTGTCATGCCTTTGTTTTTAGCAAGTTTCATCTGATCAATAATTTCATTGGCTTTTTCTTCCAGATTCTTGTGGGGAAATTTGATAAAGTCAGGGTGCCTGGGTTTATAAGTGATCAGCAGTTCTTTTTTATCAAGGCTGATATTGATGATGTTCTGGGTGAATCGGAAGTGGGAGTCAATTAATCGTTTTTTTTGGCTCTTTCCCCTTGATATGACACAATCCACTTCTTTAAAAATCCTGGAAAAAGTGGTGGATGCAAGCAAAAGATTTAAAGTTTCTCTGGTCCCATCAGACACCACATAGATACTCTTGTCATGTTTCAAAAGTTTTACAAGATTATTTTTGCTGATTGTTTTTTCATGAATAAAGTGGGCTGTTTCAAGTATCTTCACCAGAACAGGATCTGTTCTGGTATCTGCAAGGCAAACTTTTTTGAAAAAAGGTGCTTCCTTTACAGCAAAAATAACTGCATGTCCGAGGTCGGCAAGAAATTTGGCTATGGTGAGATCAATAACAACGTCACAGGATTCATCGGCAAGCCAGAGAATTTTTTGTTTCCTGGCTCTGATAAGCGAAAGTAGTGGAGATAAACCATCCCCTCTGACAGGTGTTTTAAAGATTTTTTTAATCCCGGATAAAGAGAGTTTTGAATTTTCATGAATCCATTGGGTATTTTGTGTGATCAATGTCAACCGCCGCTGAAATTCAATCTCTTTGATTTTTTCCCTTAATTCAAATAATGAAAGATTTTCAAAGGTCTTTAATGAGTCATCAATTTGATTTAAAGCTGTTTCCACGATTTCAGAGTCAATAATTTTTTTAATTTTTTTATTAATATAATTTTTAAACTCAGAATACGGGTTTTCAATATGTGTCCGGCTTAAAAAGATTTTGTGCAATTTTTTTTCAAGCCTGGAAGGTATGAGAAGACCTGTTTGAATGTCATCATCATATTTTATCTTGATCAATGCTTTTAGAAATTGCCTGTCATATTCTGAGTCTATTAATTCATCAATCATGTCCATGATTTCGTCAAACACCTTTTGATAACTTTTTTTTAACAAGGGAGGATATTTTCGGGACATGATAGCGTCAAACATTTTGTCGGAACATGGAAAATACCGTTCTCCATTCTCAGGAAAGACCATAAATTCTATTTGTTCCTTTGAAGCTACCTTGGCAGGATAGGCAAAAGGATCTAAACTGTTTTTAAGGAAAAAAGCAGTAAACCAGGCATCAAAATCAGGATTTTCTCCAATACGAGCAAATGGGTTTTCTCTGTTTTTCATTGCATCCCCTTTTTGAGAAAGATTATTTTCATGATATCATTTCTCCGTTGTTTTTGCAGGCAGTTTATAAGTCCAGAACAATTAATTTATTTCCTGTTTTAAGCTCAATAAGACTTGCAGAGTTGTTTTCGATTACACCATAGGCATGGATTCCATTCCGGGGGAAGGTTATGGAACCCGGATTCATAAAGATTTGCCCGCCTTTTTTTTCAAGTGAACAAAGGTGAGTATGGCCCTGAATGATGATGTCCATATCTGCAGAATATGACAAAGAACGATGGCCATGGGATAGAATGACTGATTTATTGAAAGCTTTAAACTTAATTTGTGTGTCAAACCCCGGGAAAAAAGCAGGAGAATCACAATTTCCATAGACATAATAAAATACTTGATTAAAATGACTTAAATCTTTCTTTATGGATTCCGGCTGAAAATCAAAATTGGTGAAATTACCATATTTTGTATCAAAAAGATCACCGGCAATGGCAAGTTCATCTAAAGGGCCTAAAAGGTTTTTAATGGTTAGCCATGAACTATGGCTGCCATGTATGTCTGCTGTAACAATCAGCTTTTTCATTGGATCAGTTTTTCCACTTGTTAAAAAAAATAAAATTTCATAGTATTGGATTCAAAGCAACTAAATTTTTTTATTAATGAAATTCATTGTAAATGAATAGATAAAACTCCATCTAAGATTAAACCCTGACATTAGGGTAAATAATTCCATGACAGATAACAACCATCTCTCAAATCAAGATATATTTGCCTATCATTATTTTACAATAAAAAAAAATTTAACCCTGAGATATGGGATAGCTCAGAGTTCTCAAAAGCATGTAAAAGGCTTTGTTTTTCTATTGCACGGGAGAGCTGAATTCATTGAAAAATATAAAGGGATTGCAAAACGACTGCAAAAAAAAGGACTGACGGTTGTAAGCCCTGACTGGCGAGGCCAGGGATTGTCTTCACGGGAGCTTGAGAACAGACATAAAGGCCATATTAATAGATTTGATGATTATGTGGATGATCTTGAGGAACTCTTTTCAAAACTAATAAATTCTCAAAAATTGCCCGTTTATATACTGGCCCATTCCATGGGAGGGCATATTGCTCTTCGGTTCATGGAAAGGCAACCTTTAAAAATTAAAAAAGCAGTCCTTGTTTCACCCATGATTGATATTACTCTGCCGGCAATTATAAAGCCTGTATTAAAAATATTATCAAAGAAATTGTCTAAAACATCCTTTGCCAAAAAATATACCTTTGGCTCAAAAGATTATTCTTTTAAAAAGGCCGGATTCAAAGGCAATAATTTATGCCATGACCCAAAAGCGTATTGGATTTTACATGATGAGATTGCAAAAAATCCTGAACTTGCAATTGGAGGCATCACATGGGGCTGGCTGAATGCAGCCTTTGAATCCATTAAAATTTTAAAACAAGATACCCTGATTGACAAGATTACAACTCCTATATTGATGATCAATGCAGGCAAAGATTCAATTGTATCCACTAAAGCCCAGGAAAAATTGAGCCAAAAATTACCCCATTGCACCTTTGTTTCTATTAAAGGAGCATTTCATGAGCTTTTATTTGAGGAGCCCCAAATTAAACACAGGCTCTGGGATGCCATACATAGGTTTATAGATGATGGATCATAGGGATTTTAAGGAATTGATTCTTAAAAGAACCGGTGGATGGGAATAATTTAAAAACACGTAAAAAGGGTGTGGGGTTAAATTTGAAAGATTATGGGCTGATAGTTTTTTCAAGGCATTAATAAACGGTTGTTTATCTTTAATGGTTTTTGCAGCAAACAGATCAGCTTCGTATTCATCTTTTCTTGATGATACTTGAAAAAGAATGGATATAAACAGATCTATGGGAGAATATAACATGCCAAAAAAAATCAAACCGGCATAAATGGATACCTCCTTCATAAAAAATGCGTGAAATAACCCTTCATGTGAAATAAATATGGAAATAAGATAAAAAACAAATCCCATTTGGAAAATACTTAAAACCATTCTTTTAATAATATGTTTTTTTTTAAAATGACCCATTTCATGGGCAAGGACAGATATCAGTTCTTCAATTGAATGTTTTTTGATCAGAGTATCAAATAAAACAATTCGTTTGTTTTTTCCAAAGCCTGCAAAAAATGCATTGGATTTACTGCTTCTTTTTGATCCGTCCATAACAAAAATATTGGAAAGTGAAAAATCAATTGATTTGGCATATTTGATAATGGCTTCTTTTAAAGGACCGTTTTCCAGGGGTGTGAATTTATTAAACAAGGGCATAATCCAGGTTGGAACAATATATTGAACAATTAAAAGGAAAATAGTACTTGCCGCCCAGCACATTACCCATGCAAATTGGCCGCCAAATTCCAGGAACCATAGAATTAATGATAAAAGTATTCCTCCCAGGGTAATAGAAAGAATAATAGATTTAATAAGATCGATAAAAAAAAGCTTGGGGGTGGTTTTATTGAATCCAAATTTTTCTTCAATCACAAAAGTGGAATACAGGGTAAAAGGCAGGGATATCAAAAGTTTTAACAATAAAAGAATACCTGCAAAAAAAAGTCCTGAAACAATGGAACCTGAATTAGAGGATCTGACAAAGGAATCAATTATCTGGAAGCCGCCGGAAAACCAGAACACAAGGATGATCACAAGATCAACACTTGATGTGATAAATCCGAATTTTGTATTTGCCTTCAGATAATTCTGAGAGTCATTATATTTTTTTTGATTATAATGATCTTTGAATTCTATTGGGAGAGGCTGGTTAAGATTTTTAAGATTTAAAAAATCTGCTATCATACCAATAAGGTAGTTGCCTGTCAGTGTAGCAAGAATTATGATGGTGATAACTTGTTCCGAAAAGTGCATTTTTAAAGGAAATCAGCCTTAAGAATTTATCAGTTCCCTTAATTTTCCAGAGCATTTAAATGTTACAACTCTTCTTGCCGGCAATGTCATTTCTTCATCCGTTGCAGGATTTCTGCCTTTTCTGGCTTTTTTTTCATTCACACAAAATTTCCCAAAGCCGCTGATCATTATATCTTCACCATTTTCAATGGTTTCCTTCATGATTTCAAGGAATTCTTCCATGATTTCATAGGTGGTTGTTCTGGATAAATTAAGTTTATTCTGTATTTTTTCAGCAATAATTGTCTTGGTTAATGCCATAAATTCTACTCCTGCAACTAAAATTTGGCTATTCAGTTAAATTATTTATTAAAATTGTCCTGTAAAATACTTTATTGTTTATGTATTTGCCAAGTAACTTGGCCTAGGATGTTTAATTAAATTTTATCTAAACCTTCCATTAAAAATTGCTTTGTTTTTGGATTGTTAATTTTTTTATTGTCTGCTATTTTAAGTACTATTTAATACTATTGGAAAACTTAAATAAATTAATTCTAAAAGTCAAATGATTTTAACTGTTTAGCTTTATTTATGGAGTAAAAAACTTATGATAGATTCACTGACGGCTCTGGATGGAAGATATGCCCGGTTAACAAAAGAATTTACTGAGGTATTTTCTGAGTATGGCTTGATTAAATACAGGGTGTTTGTTGAAATTGAATGGCTTAAATTCATACTGATGGATTTGAAACTGGATTCTTTTGAAAATTTGAACACTAAAGCTTTGGACAATATAGCACAAACATTTGACCGGGAAGATGCCCTCAGGGTTAAAGAAATCGAAAAACAGACGAACCATGATGTAAAAGCAGTTGAATATTTTATAAAAAATAAACTTGAGCTATCCGGGCTTTCCCATATTAAAGAATGGGTTCACTTTGCCTGTACCTCAGATGATATCAATAACACCTCATACGCCCTGATGTTGAAAAAAGGCAAAGAAATTATTGTAAAATTATTGAGACAGCTCATCCTTGACCTTGAACAAAAGGCAAAACAATATAAGTCTATTCCAATGATGTCCAGAACCCATGGTCAGCCGGCATCACCAACAACTGCGGGTAAAGAATTTGTAAATTTTGCCTGGCGGATTTTACAGGAAACTAATATTATTGATCAAGCCAAAGTCCAGGCGAAAATAAATGGGGCCACTGGAAATTATAATGCCCATCATTTTGTATATCCGGAAATTAACTGGATTCAAGCTTCACAAAGATTTGTTTCTAATTATTTAAAGCTGGAACCTATCCTTTTTACCACCCAGGTAAATCCGAATCATTCCATTGCTTTTATTCTGCATGCCATGATCAGGGCAGCGGCAACGATTATTGATTTTGACCGGGATATGTGGGGGTATATCAGTCTGGGATATTTTACGCAACGCGTTAAAAAAGGAGAGACGGGTTCATCCACCATGCCCCATAAGGTAAATCCAATTGATTTTGAAAACAGTGAAGGAAACATGGGTATTGCCATATCAATGATGGAGCATTTATGTGTTAAATTACAAAAATCAAGGTTTCAAAGAGACCTGAGCGACAGCACTGTTTTACGAAGTCTGGGATCTGTTTTTGGCTATTTTGCCATTGGCATTAAAAATAGCCTGAAAGGGTTATCCAAGGTGGATTTGAATAATAATGTGATACAAAAAGATCTTGATAATAACCAGGAACTTCTTGCAGAACCCTTCCAGACAGCCATGAGGGTGTTTGGAGAAGATAATCCATATGAAAGGCTTAAAGAACTTACCAGGGGCCAGAAAATTACTAAAAAAGATCTGGTAAAATTTGTTGAAAGTCTTGAAAAAGTACCTTTGGATTTTAAAGAACGAATGAAACTATTAACTCCTGAAAATTATGTTGGACTTGCACAGGATCTTGTGGATCTTTATTTTAAACAAAATAAAAGGTAAATCTGTTCAATTTATGAGAGGCTATGGGGAAAAATAAATGGCAGAACAATTATCTGAACAAGAAGGCTCGTGGCTTTTAAAACTTGCCAGGAAAAATATCCTGGATAGATTTGAAAAAGAAAATAAAATCCCGGGATCTTTGGAGACTGAAGTTTCAAGCCTGGTTTTTGAAAAATATCGTGGCACTTTTGTCACTTTACACAAAAAAGGGGATTTAAGAGGATGCATTGGTAATATTGATCCCATCAAAACAATCTTGCAGGGAGTTATGGATAATGCTGGGAATGCAGCATTTAATGACTCAAGGTTCAATCCCCTTTCCTTTGAAGAATTAAAGGATACTATCATTGAGATCAGTATCTTAACCCCTCCGAAAAATCTGGATTACAAAGATTCAAAAGATTTAACGGCAAAGCTTCGGCCTCATATTGATGGTGTGATTATTAAAAAGCAATATAAAAGTGCGACCTTTTTGCCCCAGGTATGGGGGCAACTCAATGATCCTGAAACATTTTTAACCCAGCTTTGTTATAAAGCCGGGTTATCAGGAGAAGAATGGAGATCCGGAGATCTTAATGTTTTGGTCTACCAGGTTCAGTCGTTTCAGGAAAAATCTTAAATTTTTACAACCCTGATTACTAAGGATCGCAAAGTTTATAACTTGAACGAAATTCCTTGTTTTTTGGTCCATCTCCTTTGTTGCATCAAAGACTGAATACGTATACCCAGAAGAATTTTTATCCTGCAAACTATGGTCGAAAAGCCAATCCATCCGTTTTGCGTGTGGTCGTTGACTACTATCAATGAGACAGAAGTTTTAATGCCAGTTTTGACCATAATTCCAAATTTAATTGTTCAAGGTTCTTTGTTTTTTCCCAGGTAAATTGAAATAGTTCATCCCCGGGCAGATATTTTTCCGGATCATTTGTCAAAATTCTGAAAACAGCACCCAGGTGAACTTTGCCGACATCTGTTATATCCTCGCTTATTACTCCGATAAAAAGAGGAAGGTCTTCTTTGGGTCTTTGATCAAGTTCTTCATTAAGTTCTCGTTCCATGCCCGTGGTAAGGATTTGCAAAAAAGAATTGGTCTTAGTTCCCATGTCAATGGGGTTGATATGACCTCCTATTCCTATGGACCATAGATCGTGAAGCCTTTGTTCGCTTCCCTGCCGGTTATATATAGCTGTTTTTTCAAGGTCCCGGGTTTGTAGAACGATATAGGGAATGATCTGCTTGTATGAAACATCTTTTTCTGCATCCCTACGGTTGATAAATTCAAATTTCCCGGCACAGGATTTTTCAATAAATTCATCCATCTCCAGTGGTATAATCGATTCTTTACATACCCATGATGCTGGCAAATGATCCCTTTTAATACATAAGACTGCTTCGTTTTTAGACACACACATCCCCTTTTTGTTTGGTATTATCTATAAAGCCTGCTTTTTATCATATCTGGAAGATAAAGTGAAAGATGATTTTTTGGGTTTTAATTGCAGAATTTACCGGGTCTGTGATATGGGGTTATAAAAAAACTTATTAAAATTAGAGGTTATCATGTTATTTTTAAATCAAACTGCAATTGGGAAAATAGATCAGGGTGTGATTCAAAAAGCCGTCAAAAAGGCTTATCAACTGGTATTGAGTCAAAAATATAATATGCCGGACAGAATGCATGTGGTTGATCATGATAACACCTTATTATTAATGCCGTGTTTTTCAGAAAAATTTTTTGCCACAAAATTGGTTTCGGTTTTTCCCGAAGCCCGGCAACATGGTCAGCCCGCAGTGAATGGGGTTATGGTTCTTTCTGATAATGTTTCAGGGCAACCTTTGGCCATCATGGATGGCGCGGCAATCACAGCCCAGAGAACAGGTGCAGTAGGAGGGTTGGGAGTCAAGCTTCTGACTGCTGACTCCATCCAGACCGCAGGCATTATGGGTGCCGGAGTGCAGGGACTTTCCCAGGCCCGGTATCTATTGTTTAACCGGAATATTAAAACCCTTTATATCTATGATTTGAGTAACAAAGCTGCAATGGGGATGATCAATACCCTGAAAAAAGAATTTGCCGACCTTGAATATGTGGCAGCCAAAACTCCAGGCCAATTAGTTTCAAATTCCAAGGTGATTATTGCTGCAACAACAAGTAAAACTCCTTTGTTTGAATCAAGCCCTGATAATATTCTTGGGAAAACATTTATTTCAATCGGTTCATTTCGACCTGATATGCAGGAGTTCCCCCATATTGTTATTGAAAGTGCAGATGATATTTTTGTGGACACAATGTTTGCCGCTAAAGAATCAGGTGATATAGCTAATCCATTAAAAGATAATGTCATCCAAAAAGGTGAGATAAAAGAATTTGCAGGATTATTGGGGAAAAATGAAATTTTTGAAAACAGAACTATTTTTTTTAAATCAGTGGGTATGGCGTTGTTTGATTTGACAGTTGCATCTGCCGTTTATCAACTGGCAATGGAAAAAAAGTTGGGGCAAAAGCTGGATTTTTGATTAAATTTGATTCAAAAAAAAAAGAAATGGAGCGGGAAACGGGAGATGAACTCTATATACAGGGATACGCAATAATGGCTTACAGTGCCTTTCTTAGCTCATATAATTTAACGCCAGGTGTCAGAATATTATTCTTTTCCACCACAAGATATTGTATCCCGTTTAAATTAAAAAATCAGAAGAATGCTCCTACTATTCTGAAATTTTAATAAGCATTAATGGTTAAGGAGTATAGCCATTCTACAACTTTAATTTTGATTTTCATCCAGCACAGCACGTATCTTTTGAGCAAGATCCTTCATTATAATCGGCTTCAATAGAAAGCCCATAATTCCAAGAGATGTTGCTTTTTCTTCTGACATGGTTTCACTGAACCCTGTGCAAAGCAATATAGGAATATCAGGGCGTATTTTAGTCAGTTCAGCTGACAATTTGTCTCCAGGCATATTTGGCATTGTCATATCAGTTATGACCAAATCAAATTTATCAGGATTTGCACGGAAAGCATCAAGCGCTTCAAGGCTGCTGGTACGTGAAGTAACCTGATACCCCAAACGCTCAAGCATTTGTTTTTCCATTGTAAGGATCGCTTCTTCATCATCCACAAGGAGGATCTGTTCAGTGCCGCCCTGGATTTCTGCTTTTGAATTGGTTACCTGTTCTTCAGAAAGACTCTTTTCCACGGGCAGATACACATGAAATTGTGTTCCTTTTCCAGGCTCACTATATACTTGGATAGCACCCCCCATAGCATTAACGATGCCATGCACCACGGAAAGCCCCATTCCCGTGCCTTTGCCTTTTTCCTTGGTGGTGAAAAATGGATCAAAGATTTTCTGTTTTAATTCATTATCCATTCCTTTACCTGTATCAGATATTGTTAAGCAAGCATAAGAACCTGGTGTCATATCAGGATCTATAACCTCATACTCGCTTAATTTGATTTCTTTGAGGCCAACCTTTAGTTCTCCACCTGTTTTTTCCATGGCATGATAGGCATTGGTTGTAAGGTTCATCACAATCTGATGAATCTGGGTGGGGTCACCTTTGATTACACCACAGTCAGATTGGATGTTTTGTTTAATTTCGATTGTTGTTGGGATTGAAGATCTTATAAGTTTCAATGCTTCCTTTATAACAGGCTGCATCTTCATTAATATTAATTGACTTTTTTCCTGACGGGAAAATGTAAGGATCTGTTTTACCAGGTCTTTGGCTCTCAATGCGCTGGTATAAATTTCATTGAGGCTGTCTTTCATAGGACTGTCTTCAGACACATCTTCTAATAGCATCTCAGAGTGACCCACAATGGGGAAAAGAATATTATTAAAGTCATGGGCGATACCGCCTGCAAGTGTACCGATGGATTCCATTTTCTGGGACTGACGTAGTTGTCTTTCAATTTCCAGATCAGGGGTGATGTCCCTTGCAATGCCAATTACGGCGTTATCACCCAATGGGACTGTGCTAAGCATGGCAATCCTGTCTGTATTATCAGGTCTGCTATAGGTCACTGCTCCCAGTTCCTTGATTCCATCGGTTTCTGCAATGGTTAGGAGCCTTTGATCAGCGCCTTCAGGTGTAATATCATGGACGGTTAGCTGCTTGAGTTCTTCCAGTGTCCGTCCGGTGAGTTCTGCTGCAGCTTTATTAGCATCCAGATATCGGCCAGTATCTTTTTCCACAATAAAGATGGCGTCATTTATTTTTTCAAACAGGGTTCTGTATTGTTTTTCACTTTTTTGTAGTGCTTCCTCAGTCTGCATACGTTCGGTGATATCATTTACCAATGCCGTCATACCGATTACTTTGCCATCGGCATCTTTCAGGACTGTATTGTACCAATCACATATGATTTGCCTGCCGTCTTTGGTTATATTCTCGTTTATGTTGCGAGAGCCTCCTTTTCCAGATAACAGATCCTGGAAAATACCCTCAACAAATCCTCTCAAGCCTTCAGGTAAAAGAAGTCCGACAGAATGTTTGCCCAGTGCTTCCTCTTTAGTATAACCAAATATAGTTTCGGCTGCCGGGTTCCACTCAACAATTTTATAATCCATATCCCAGGAAATTGCTCCAACCGATGTGTTTTGAAGGTGGGTTGAAAGTTTGTGTTCACTCTCCCTCAGCGCCTCTCCCGACTTTTTGTGCTCGGTCATTTCCTTCCTTAATTCTATATTAGCCTTTTCCAGGTCCAATGTCGTATTAGCCAGAGCGATGGCTTGGCTTCGGGACTTGGTTAAAGAGAATACCATACCAAATAACAGCAGGCTGATGGTGATGCCAAGCAATAAGATGAAGTTCATGGAGCTGGTCTCGATGTTTTCCTCGAAATATTTAGAGGAAACAAAAGATAATAACCAATGATGGCCGGCATATTTCAGGATGGATTGGACAGTGGCAAAATGATGACCTTCATTGTGGTTGTGAAGTCCTTCTGTGATATCGCTTTTATATAGCTGGGTTTCTTTAAGCGGCTTCTCGCCATCAAAAATCTGAAGGTAAACATATCCCTCATTTTCGTCCAGAACACCCTTCATGAATTCATTCATACGAAAAGGGCTGTAAACATATCCTATTAACGCCTCATACCTCTGTTCTGGAGTTTCCAGCGGTTCTCCTTTGCGGTAAACCGCCAGGTAAATGAGAAAGCCCGCTTGTATGTCCTTGATTGTTTCCTGGACCAGAGTGACCTTGGCGCTCAAGGCTGCTATTCCGGTGTCACGAGCTCTGATCATGGCTTCTTTACGGGTGGGTTCGGAAAACATGTCATAGCCAAAAGCCCGCTGATTCCGCCAATCAAAGGGCTCCAGGAAGATAATTGAGGTGTATTCCGGCCGGTCCCCTTCAGGTTTGATAGTATATTGGGGAAAGCCCTCGCCGCGAATCTGACGAAGGTGGGCTTCCTTTTCAGAAGGAAGAATTTGTTTGGAAAAACCGACCCCTTGAATTCCCGGATAATATTTATTAATCTGCAACTTCGTTACATAGGCCCGCCACTCCTCCCGAGTGACTTCATCGGAAGCCTCAAAAAGACCGCTCCCCCCTCGGAGGAGAAATTCATAGGCCTGGAGGCGCTCGTAAATTCTTTTTTCTATTGTCTTGACCCGAAAATCAAAACGTGCTTGAACTCTTTTGGTAGCTTCTCCCCTAACGAAATACCATGCGTTGAAAGTGATCAGCAAAGAAGCCATCAGAACAATCCAGGCGCCCCATCGGCCCATAAATCCAGGAAGGTGAAAAGTCGAAAATATACCAGACATCCGCGTGGAAATATGAGCAGGCAGTTCCGGTGTATTCTTATCTTGGACCATCGGTGTTCCTTTTATTTAAACCACAATATCTGGTATTTTTAAATTCATTGTTAATCAGTCATAAATTCCACTATACAAAAAGGGGGATAATAAAATCAATCAAAATTCCATGAAACATAATTGGAGATTTCATAAAAAGCGGGTAAAACTTTCACATAAAAAAACAATCCCCAAGAAAATTCCCCTGAGGATGTTATTATTTTACCATCCAATTGATTTTAAACATGTAGGTTTTACATTTTATGCCCCCTTGATATGTGGGTTGTTATTATGGCACTGTAGATATGTCAGTATCTTTCAGGCCCGGTCTATTTGCAAAATTAAAGATTTTTCAGCCGGAAGAAAAGAAAGATCAAGATTTTTTGAAAATATATCAAAATGGGATGAATATATTAAAAATTACAGCTGAAGAATGGTCTATAGCACCGCTACAAGGCTATAAAGTTGAACCAAGAATCCAAAACTGAAAAAGCCCTTTACACAATATGTGGGGGTGCCTTCAATTTGTCTGGACTGAGTCTTTAAAATTCCAGTGAACGCCCCAAAATACAGCCTCATTCTAAGCGATTATAGACAATATAGTCGCTTTGTTACGTATAATATTCTGATATTAATTTTTTTCTCTAAGATTTGCACCATCAAGATTTGTTTTTAAACATTTAAAGGGAGCTTAATTATAAATACTGCTCCTCCATTTTTTGATGCTGCAACATCAATTTGCCCTTTATGCCTGTCCACTACGATTGAGTGGGTTATTGCAAGACCTTGCCCTGTTCCCTTGCCGATTTCTTTGGTTGTAAAAAAAGGATTGAAAATTTTGGATTGAATCTCATCCGGTATGCCTGTTCCGGTGTCACTGACCATAATTTCAACCCACTTTTTTAATGCTTTAGTCGTGATTCTAATTTTACCTTTATTTGATTCATCATTACCTATATTAGCCGATATGGCATGACTTGCATTGACGATTAAATTCAAGAGAACTTGATTCAATTCTCCAGGATCACAATTTACCATTGGCAAATTTGAATCAAGATCCAGAACCATTTCTGCGACATATTTCCATTCACTTTTTGAAATAGTAACCGTATCCTGTATGCATTCATTTAAATTCGTTTGGACATGGACATTTTTTCCGGGATGAGCAAAGTTTTTCATTGCATTAACTATTTTTTGTACTCGTTTCACACCCTCCAGAGTTTGCTCAATTGCCGAAGGAATTTCGTCTTGAATATATTCTATATCTGCCGTTTCTATAGCTGATTGAACCTGTTCAAGGATGCTGGTATTAATTTTATTTTTCTTTCCTGATTCAAAAAATTCTAAAAACACTTGAAGGCACTCACTCATATCCTGAAACGCTTCTTTTAAAAAATTAGTATTATCACCAATATATTGAATTGGTGTATTTAATTCATGAGCAATTCCTCCTGCAAGTATGCCTATGGATTCCATTTTTTGAGCCTGCTGGTATTGCGCCTCCAATTGAAATTTTTCTTCTTCTGCCTGCTTGCGCTCGGTGATATCTGAACCAACGGCAGTTACCATCCCTTTTTTATCAGGTGGTGTAGCTTGCCAGGCAATCCATTTATAAAAACCATCTTTACATAAGTAACGATTTTCAAAATAAGTTACGTCTTTGCCTTGCTGTTGTTTTAAAATCTCATCAATTGTCTTTTGCCTGTCATCTGGATGAATAAATTTTATAAGCGGTCTTGATGTAAACTCTGCAACAGAGAAACCTAATATCTTGGTCACTATCGGACTTACTTCAGTGAAACAGCCGGTATCTAAGCTCGCTTTACAAATAATACTTGGTGAAATATCAAACGTTTTTTTTAGATTTGCTTCTGCCATTTTCAACTTTTCTTCTGTAAGTTTACGTTCTGTGATGTCACGCCCTGAAGATTGTATTTCCAGTAGATTCTCCTGGGCATCGAAAAAACCATGATTGATAAACTGCATCCAATGGATGCTGCCTTTACCGGAGATTACTCGATTTTCAATAATGACTATTCGGTTTGTGAAAGACAATTGGGATAGTTTTTCTTTTATAATTCCGATATCATCATCGACGGGCAGCGAGCGCCATTTTGAACCAATTAATTCCTTTTTTGATTTATTAAAAAATTGACAATACATATCATTAACAAAGACAAACTTTCCATCAGGCGTGATACGGCAGACAAGATCAATTTGGTCTTCAATCAAAGAGCGATACCTTCTCTCACTATCATTCAATTCTTTTTCAACTATCGCACGGCGGTCTATTTCATTATTAAGTGTATTTATTGTGGTGGTGGTTTCTTTAAGGTGGCTTGACATAATATTGAATGAGAGAGCCAATTCACCAAATTCATCATTTTGTTGTTCGGGAATTTCATATTCAAAATTTCCTGTTCCAATCTGCTTGGTGGCCTCATGAAGCATCATAAGAGGTTTAGTAATTTTTTTTCCAAACAGATAAGAAGCTAACATCAAAATAATTATTATTACAAAACTTATAAAAATAATTAATTTTATTGATTCAATAAACGGTGCCTGAATTACGCTCATCTGACGATAACAAAGAACATACCATGACTCTCCATTGTTGCCCTTTTTATGATCAATGGATTCAAATGTCCCTCCAAAATCATATCCACGTTCACCTTTTGTCAGTTTTATCTGTGAGAACCCGACAAGATACTTGTCTTTAGAATCATCTATAATGATTGTTCCTTGATCATTATTTTTTAATTGCTCAAATATATTGCGATGAATCTGTGTACTCAATGGTTCAAAACCGTCTTCAAATACAACCCTTCCGCCGGAACGGGTCAGTTTGGAATTTCCGATTAAGTTATTGCCTGTACCAGTTATCAATTGGGTTATATTGCCAAGGATATTGAGGTTGCATTTTAGTATACCGATTATTTCGTTACCTTTCTTGACAGGTACAACAAGACCTAAAACATATCCGCCAACACTGTCATCATATCCTCGGTCATCAAAGAACACAGCCCCTTTTCCATTATTATAAGATCCCAGCCACCAGTATTTATGCCCGTGTGCAAAAGTTGACAGCTTTGAAGTTGATGCGACCAAAGCACCGACTTTATCGGTAAGGAAGATTTCCCCATATTCATCTTTGAGAAGTGTCTGCTGCTTTTTTAGAAATTGTGCCGCTTTATTATCAGTAAATTCAAGAATAAAATTGTCAGCAGGGTCTTTTGTTGATTTCCATTTTTCATTTAATTGTTTTATGGATTCTTCTCTTTTCTCATCCGGCAGATTGGCATAGGAAGCAGCACTTTCCTCTAAAGTTTGTATGATGGTGTTGCAGTTTGCCAGTGTAAGGGCTATTTTTATTTTTTCAAAAAGTATATTATCAATATCTTCTGCAATTTCAATGGCAATAGATTCAGTAAACTTAGACTGTGATATCATCACCGAGTCATAGTTGAATTTGTATATCGCAAATGACAATAGAATCAAAGCGATCAGGCCTGTTATAAAAATAATTAAGGAAAGTTTATTTGAAAATTTCATTAATGACCTTCATTCATAATTTCAATATATATTAATATGCATATCTGGGGCAAATCAAACTTTCAATCTTTAATATAAAATTCATCTATGTGTGTGGGACAAGGCATTTTTAAATGATTTAATTCCCCGGTAAAGTTAATTGGAGAAAGCCCACACCTTGAAATTTTTTAGATACCAATGCAAATCAAAATTGTTACCCCCTAAAAAATGAAACCACGTTCATGCAAGTATCATTCACCTATATCTGTGTGGGAAACATGAAGAGATTTAACCGGCATAGTTAAATATTAATGACGACAATAGGTCTTTAAATTTTTCTGGCATGATGTCTTTCGTGATATGGGCTGTAACGCCTGCATTTTTTAATTTCTCAAGTTTGGCCTCATTCACTTCACCTGTCATAAGTATGACGGTTATATCTTTAAATTTAGGCCTTTCTTTCAATTTTTTCGTAAATTCATGTCCATCCATTACCGGCATATTATAATCGGTCAGAATCAAATCGATCCGGGTGTTTTCAATAACCCCCAACGCTTCCTTACCGTTTTGGGCCTCAAAAATATTGAGATTTCTGACTCCAGATCTTGCAATCGTCCTTTTAACTGCGGATCGCATGGGCTTTGAATCATCCACAATCAATATCGAATAAGCCATGTATTAATCTCCTTTTTGGTGCCTTGGAAAGACGATAATCTAAATTTTCCGAATGAACATTTTTCTTACAACTTTCATTATTAAATCAGTTCTGATAAAATTTTAAATAATTTTTCCGCGTCTATTGGTTTGGTAATAAAACCGTTCATTCCAGCTAAACGGCACATTTGTTCATCTTCGTCCATTGCATTTGCTGTTAAAGCAATAATTGGAAGATTCTTATTATCAGGAATTTCTCTAATTCGTTTAGTTGCTTCAAGACCATCCATTTCAGGCATTTGAATATCCATTAGTATGGCATCAAATTTTTCATCCTTTAAAAGACCGATTGCTTCCTTGCCATTATTTGCGACT
Source organism: Desulfobacula sp. (assembly GCA_018645325.1). Taxonomy (GTDB): domain Bacteria; phylum Desulfobacterota; class Desulfobacteria; order Desulfobacterales; family Desulfobacteraceae; genus Desulfobacula. Next base: position 79,908 of record JABGOU010000005.1, on the reverse strand, counting down.
TCCACAATTAAATTCGCTTTTTTGAGAATGGTTTTAATTATCTGCTGATTAACTGGATTGTCTTCAGCAACAAGAATCCGAGATCCAATGATGTTTTCTTTGTATTTCTTAATATTTTTTTCATTTTTTGAATGATCAGACTGACTATTTAGCTGTTCTTTCATTTCTTTAGTTGGCAATCCAAAAAGACAGTTAAAATGAAAAATTGTCCCCTTCCCGTACTCACTTTTTATATCGATTTCCCCATTCATTTTTTCAACTATTTTTTTTGATATACTCAACCCAAGTCCTGTTCCACCATATTTTCGAGTGGACGAGGGATCTGCTTGGGTAAATGGGTTGAACAGATTATCCAAGTGTTTTGATTTTATTCCTACCCCAGTATCTTTTATATAAAAATCAAGCATGATTTTTCCATGATGAATACCAACTTTTTTTTGATTCACACCTATTGTTATAAGCCCGCCAGTATTTGTAAACTTTAGTGCATTGTTAACAAGGTTCGTAATGACCTGCCGCAGTCTCATTGAATCCCCCACTAATATTTCCGGCAGGTTTGGATCAATTTTCAAAGAAAGATCAATCCCTTTTTCTTTGAACTCAGCAAATAACATTTCAATAATACTGTCAATTGTTTCTTTGAGGGCAAAGGGTAAATTTTCGATTTCCAAATATCCAGATTCAATTTTAGAAAAATCCAGTATATCATTGATTATTTTCAATAGAGATTGTCCTGAATCATGAGCAATACGAATATAGTTTTCAATTTCTGGCTTCAAACCTTCGGCCAGGGCAAGATCGGTTGCAGCAATAATGCCATTCATAGGTGTTCTGATTTCATGGCTCATGTTAGCCAAGAATTGGCTTTTAGCGATATTTGCCGATTCTGCTTTTTTTGCAAGATCTCGGGCCTGTTTAAGAGTATTCTGCAGGTTAAAATTTGTTGATTCAAGCTGGGCAGTTCTTTCAGTGACGCGATGCTCAAGCTCCAAATTGTTTTGGGTTACTTTATTTTTCTCTCGTTCAAGTTTTTTATTCTGTGAGGCCATTGTCTCAAGAGCGTCTTTTAATTTTAAATGTGTTTTAACTCTTGCCATGACGATTGGTGGACTGAATGGTTTGATTATATAATCGACACAACCTGTTTCAAAACCATGCAATTCATCTTCAATTTCATTCATGGCCGTTGTGAAAATAACAGGGATTTTATTGGTTTTTAGTTGAGATTTAAGTTTTTGACAAACTTCATATCCGTCCATTTCTGGCATCATTATATCTAATAAAATTAAATCCGGGATAATCTTATTTGCAATTTCAAGCGCTTGTTTTCCATCCACTGAAAAAGACAATTGATAATTGTCTTTTAGGATCTGATGAAGAAGCTTTCTGTTGTTGGCTTCATCATCAACAATGAGTATTCGATATTGCTTATTAGACATGTGATCCTTTCCAAATCAGATAAAATGTTGTCATGAATATTTTTAATCCCGGGATGGTAAAACCCTTTCAGATGCCATCCCGGGATTCATTTTTCCCAGCTTTCTTTGATTTCAATAATTTCTGGCTTAATCCTCATAAAACATTCAGCAATTTCAGGATCAAAATGGGTGCCTATGGTTTTTTCAATTTCTGCAAAAGAGTCTTCAACTGACCAGGCCGGCTTATACGAACGTTTCATGGTCAGAGCATCAAACACATCACATATGGCAACTATACGGGCTGATTCGGGAATATTTTCACCTTTTAATCCGTTGGGATATCCAGAACCATTCCATTTTTCATGATGCCTTAAAGCAATTTCTGCAGACAAATGGAAAAAAGCGGTATCATTTTTTGATAAGATATCATACCCGATGGTCGTATGAGTTTTCATAATATCCCACTCTTTTGTATCTAATTTCCCCGGTTTTTTGAGCACAGAATCCGGTATGCCTATTTTACCGGTATCGTGCATCGCAGCGGACAATTTAAGCTCCGAGGCCATATCAAAGGTCCATCCTGATGCACGGGCAATTGCACTGGCATAGGCTCCTATCCGCCAAATATGACACCCGGTATCATCGTCGTTGTAATGACCGGCCTCTCCCAGCATATAGATTGCAGATTTTTGACTTTCCTGGAACATGGCAGTTCGCTGGACTACCTCTGCCTCACACTCTTTATGTTGGTTATACAGCATAAGATGTGTAGCCACTCTTGCCAAAACAAGCGATTTTGAAATAGGTTTTGTGATGTAATCCACGCAACCCGCCTCAAAGCCGCGGGTTTCATCTTCAATTTCATTCATGGCCGTGGTGAAAACAATTGGAGTTTTATGGATTTCAGGGTCGGATTTTATTTTTCTACAAACTTCATACCCATCCATCCCCGGCATCATAATATCCAGCAAAATAAGATCAGGTTTGATTTTTTGTGCTACTTCAATAGCTTGCTTTCCGTTCACTGCAAATGCTACGGCATAATTATCCTGCAAAATCTGCAGAAGGAGTTTTCTATTATTAGCTTCATCATCTACAACCAATATTCGATATTTATTTAAGAGCATGATTGCCTCCTTATTTCAAGTTCAATGATTCGACAAGTTTCATTAATTGTTTTTTTGCACTATCAAAGTCCAGGTCTTCCGAATTTTTCATAATCGGCCTTAGCTGATCTATGTGAATATAAGTTTCCAGTTCTTCCATAAGTGGTTTGAGATCATGAGGGGTAAATTGATCAAAAACGTCCATTATTTTTTTTATTAACAAACTTATCCTTTCTGGATCTCTTTTTTTAAGATGGATGTCTGTCTTGTGCATAGTTTCCAGTTCCAGTATCGATAAAATGGTAGAACGCAGTTCGGCTTCTAAGAAAACAGATTGTTCTCTTGCAGTTTTTAGATCTTTTTTTTTGAGTGCCAGATTAATAGTTGCTGCGATATCAGTTACTTTATTTATCGACAGATTTCCAGCCACTCCTTTTAGTGAATGAGTTGCCAGGTATGCTCGTTCCATTTCGTCGGTATCGATCCAAAAAGATAATGTGTTAAAAAAATTTGTATATTGATTGGCGAACTCAATTAGGGAGGTTTTGTAAATTTCTTGATCCTGCCATCTTGCTATACCTGCTTCGTAGTCAACACCCTTTATCTTTGGCGTTTCCGAGTTATCGCAAGTAGTGTTCGGTATATTTTTTTCTGATTTTTTAAGCCCTTGGTTTTTCGGAACCAATTTGTTCATAATCGAATTCAATTTTTTAAATTCAATGGGCTTAGCTACTACAGAGTTCATTCCGGCAGCTATAAATCGTTTAATTTCATCTCCCATAACACTTGCGGTCAGTGCAATGATAGGAATTTGCTGTGCTGTAACATTTTTTGTAGAGCGAATGATTTCTGTAGCCTCAAGTCCACCCATTTCAGGCATGTGTACATCCATGAGAATGATATCAAACAACTCTTTTTTCAAAGTATCAACGGCCTCTCTGCCATTACAAACCCGCGTAATAATGTGCCCCTGACGTTCCAAACGTGTTTTGACTAAAATTGCACTCGAATCTGTATCTTCGGCAAGGAGTATCTTAAAAACACGGTCAAATCTCTGTTCTGATTTTTTGGTTTCATTTAATACATCAATATCTTCAATAGATTTATCATCAGTGGGTTCAATATTAATGATAAAGTGAAATATGCTTCCCTTTCCTTGTTCACTTTCCGCCCATATTTGCCCTCCCATTAAATCGACAAACTGCTTTGAAATTGTTGTTCCAAGTCCTGTACCCCCATATTTTCTGGTTGTGGACATATCTGTCTGTTCAAATGGATCAAAAATTTTAATTAGACGATCAGGTGGAATCCCCACTCCAGTATCTTTAACCATGAAATGGATTTTTTTTTTCTGTTCACCCGGTAGTATTTTTAAAAATACGCCACCCTGTTCGGTGAACTTGATTGCATTGCCAATAAGATTAATTATGATTTGTTTAATCCGAAATGCATCTCCCAAAAATGTTTTCGATACAGAAGAATGAATATCATATTCAAGGGTGAGACCTTTTTTTTGGGCTGATATATTCATGGTATCAAATGTTTTTTTTATCAATTCAAGCAATTTGAATGGTTTCTTTTCTAAAACAATTTTCCCTACTTGCAGTTTGCTTACATCAAGAATGTCATTTATCATGGATAAAAGCCCCTGTGCGGAACTTAAAGCAATGGATAATTGCTGACGATGATCATTTTTAATAGATGGGTCTTCGAGAATTAATTCTAAAAATCCCAATATTGAATTCATAGGAGTCCGGATTTCATGGCTCATGTTGGCAAGAAATCGGTCTTTGGAAAGGTTTGCAGCTTCCGCTTTTTTTTTTGCAAGTTTTAACGATTTGTTGGATTTCTTTAACTCAGCAGTCTGTCGTTGAATCTCAGAGCGCAACAACTTTGAGTATTCAGCACTCTGTTCCTCATTTTTGATTAAAATATCTTCATATTTTTTTTCCAGGACTTTTATTTTTCGATCGCGCTGTTTTTTATGGATCAGGAGACGTTCTTTTTCTTCAGCTAATAATTGATCTTTATGAAATATTTCAACACAAAGCGTTACAACATTTGATATTATTTTTTTTGTGGAGAAGGGGTCGGGTATTTCTAAAAATGAACCGACCACCAAGCATTGAATATTTTCAAAATACCATGCACAAATAAAAGAATTCTTTATATTTTCGCTATAAATCAAATTGTCCGACTTTTTTGTTTTTTCCCACAATACTTTTTCAAAGACTCCATTGACAAATGATTTTGGGTTTGAACAAATTCGCTGACCATTTTGGGATATGATTTCAATGATACACTGTGGTAATTTTTTTTCCAGAAGATGAAGAAGCGGATATTTAGCTTCAATTCCGGTTGAATCCATAATATCATCGAATAAATCCATCATGTTATTCTTTCTCCAGTGAATATATTTCTTCTGCTTTCTTAATTTCATTCGGCAAATCATCTAAAATAGCCTTATATTCACCGATATTTTTTTTCATATGCCCTAACAAAGGGGATGATAGGCAGGTTTTCGTTTCAGGATATGCAAGTTTTTCTATTCGGAAAACCAAATATTCAGCCATCTGTAAAATTCCTAAAAGACTTTCAGGCTCAATCTTTTCAAGATTTTTATGATGTGCCCTGATACCCCCTTGAATCTCTTGAGACAGACCCCAATCTTTGGTTAATAGATATCCAACAACCTGATGATTTGTACCAAATATTGACGTCTCATGATCGGTAATTAAATGCTTTTCAGGTATAAACGAATGATAAAATTCCTTAAACTGATCTGGCGCAACCTGATCTTCGACGATCAACCCGATATCATGAAGAATTCCACACAGAGAAGCATCTTCTCCTTTTATCCCAAATATTCGTTCCGCAATCATCTGGCAGCAAATGCTAACACTAGCACAATGAAGCCATAATCGATTTCTTGAAAAATATTCTGTAGAGGAATCTTTTTTAAATAGAAATTTAAGTGCATCAAGTACAATTAAGTTTCTTAAATTATCTATCCCGATAAATGCAATAGCTTCAGAAACCTTTTTTATTTTAGTTCTTAATGCAAAATATGAACTGTTAACAAGCTTTAAAACTCTTAAAACCAATGTTGGGTCAATCTTAATGACTTCTTCAAAATCTTGGAAAGTACTATCTTCATTTTCAAGCATTATTATCAGTCGAGTTGAAACAGCGGGAATGGTCTTCATGCTTGTAAATTTTTTTAAAAAAGCCTTGGCCGTGTTTATTTGATTAGTTGATTCCATTTTTTTTATTGATAGCGAATCCTTCCTTCAAGTTTATATAAAATTATTTAGCCAAATTAGAATTTAAGCCCATTTTATCTAATATCATAAATACTTGCGATTATGGTATGAAAATGCACCAAAGCCTTTAAATATTCACTGGGTATATCTTTTCCAATTAATCTCCCTAAAAAAAGTGCCGAAACGGTTTATAAATAGACAATAAGCTCGCTTTGGAATAGGGTTAAATTTGCCTTGTTTGGAAATGTTTTTGGAGCAAAAAATTCAGAATCTCAGTGAAGAATATGAGAATAATAATTTATTGCAAAGCGCTGGGTCTAATACCCCGTTGCTTGCGACGTTAAAATTGGTTGAATCCTTTGTTGATACCCCGTCCGCTTGCGGCGGGGCAATTCATTGATAAAGAATCAAATGGTTGATAAAATCCAACCGTTATTTGCGGTCATAGTTTTTTTTAATTTATCATTTGGTGCAGAAAATCATAATGGGCCAGTATCAATTGAATCATACAATCAGTTCAAGATCCCTTCGTGCATAATAATAGGCTATGCCAGCACATTCTCGGCAAAGTGTCAGACCATCTTGAAGCACCTCTTTTCTATCCCGAATCGTTATACCACATTTTTCACACAATACCTTGAATTTTGTAGGACCAGGCATATCATTTTGTAGAATTCTGACTTTGACCTCGCTCACCTGGAAGAGTTCATGCAGCGGCATTTTTTTGTAGGCTTGAAGCTGCTGATCCCTTTTTCCGGCAACATCTGAAGCATATGTTTCAGCAAGATACCTTGCCGATTCCCTTGAAACAATCCTGAATGCTTTCCCTGTTTCAAGATTGACAAAGGTCGCTGCCATGATCCCGCCATCAACGAATTTCAGAGAGCGTCTACCTAATGCAGCCCCTGTTACATAGGCGATGGCGTCGGTTGCGCACCTGTCGATTTCAACATAGACAATTAATTTTTTTATATCACGTGTTTCTTTTGGATTCTCAAGGTCTATCAGGTCAAGGCCGAGCAGAGCCATTCTCACCCCGATCACCTGGCCGGGGCACATGTGCCCGTGTTCTTTTGCCGACCCGGCCAGCAGTGTTTCAAAAGTTTTCAATTAAAATTCTCCTTAGTGGTGCTAAGGTTAATCAAAATGTTACGGATTATTTACAGTATTAAAAATTTAAGGACGCAAGTATCGTACCAGGTGCTGCTATCAGTAAACTTCAAGTACAGATTTTGCAAATCATTCCACATCATCATGTAAATATCCTTGGTTACCTTTAAGTGCAATCACATAACCGGCTTTTTTATCTGTGACAATTTTGTTTACAATTTTTTCTGATATCCCATCGTACCAATTGTAACTATGCACCCTTGGATTTTCAAAAAATCTAATAGCACTGAAATTGCTATAATTTCTCTAAAATTTCAGGTCTTAAGTCGGTATCCTGGCATGTATTATGCAATTCAAGTAAGTTATTTTAACAGAAAGTACAGGACAAAAATAATGCAAATCGTTCAAATCATCGGCCACCCGAACAGTGGCAAGACAACTTTGATCACCGGGATCATAGAAGAATTCAAACAACGGGGTATCAGGGTAGGAACCATCAAACACAGTTCACATAATCATGAGCTGGACCGACCAGGAAAAGATTCATACCGGCATAGAAGAGCCGGGGCTGAAATGGTCGCCATGGTGACCGGGAATATGACGGCGGTCTATCTTGACAGAAAAACAAATGATGACCCCCTGGAATTTATAAAACTTTTGTATCAGGATATGGATGTCGTTTTGATTGAGGGGTGGCTGAACGGACCGTTTGATAAAATAGAAATTTTGGAAAAATCAATAGATAGGCAACCATTGTTTAAATCGGTTGTCAATACCATAGCTGTTGTATCTGATACTCCCTTGGCCTTTGGGTGGCCTCGATTTTCAAAGAAAAATCTGGTTGCTATTGCTGATTTTATCCTGGAGCGTCCCGGTGAATTGTCAAAGAACTTGAAAGGAAGGGCCATTTAATATAGGTTGTAAGCGGTTGGACAGCCATTAATCAATGAGGATACCTAAAATTTGAAATCCAATATTGGAACCTGGATCATCTACAGTCTACTTGTAATGCTACTGTGGTATTCATCTGGAAGTATCGCATCTGCCCGGCCCAAAAACAATGATCCGATAAAAATTGTCATCAACAACTGGACCAGCCAGGCAATTTTATCAAAGATAGCGGGCAGACTCTTTGAAAAACAGGGATACCTAGTGGAATATGTCCTGCAGGACACCTATGAGCAATGGGGAGCGCTTCACAGGGGGGAGGTTCATGTGCAGGTTGAAGTATGGGAAGGTACAAATGCAAAACTGTTCTCCCGGATGGTCCAGGCAGGCGGGGTTGTGGGTGCCGGAACACATGATGCCAAAACCCGTGAAGACTGGTGGTATCCGTCATATGTTGAACCTCTGTGTCCTGGTCTCCCGAACTGGAAGGCGTTAAAACGGTGTTACGCTCTTTTCGCAACCAAGGAAACATATCCTTACGGCCAATACCTTTCAGGCCCTTGGGAAAAACCCGACAGGGCGAGAATCAGAGCACTTGAGATGGATTTCAAGGTGGTTGAGGTGGAAAACGGGGAAGCCTTGAATAAAAAACTGTTTGAAGCGATCAACAATCAGTTGCCTATTGTTCTGTTCAACTGGTCACCTAACTGGATTGAGGCAAAATTCGACGGAAAGTTTGTAGAATTCCCGACATATGAGCCTGAGTGTGAATCTGACCCGACCTGGGGGGTGAACCCTGAGTTGCTCTATGATTGCGGTAATCCAAAAACCGGATGGCTAAAAAAAGTGGTCTGGTCAGGCATGCCTGATAAGTGGCCTTGTGCTTTTACAACGTTGAAAAAGATGAATTTCAGCAACAAAGGCATTTCAGAATTGGTATTTATGGTGGATGTTGAAAAAAAAACAGTGGTACAGGCGGTTGCAATCTGGTTAAAAAAAAATGAACTGCTCTGGCAGTCATGGATTGCACAATGTTGCAGTAAACCATGGCTGAAAAACGAATAAGAGAAAAATCCATTGACGATTAAACTGGAAATACTCAAGTATCGAAAAGAAAATCCACTGGCTTACCGGGTTCTTTTTTACGTTATATTTTTCAGTTCCTGCGTGACACTAACCGCCACAGCCTGGCAACTCTATATGAATTTTAAAAAAGACCTCAAATTTATTGAGCAGAGGGTGTCCCAAATAGACGAAGGATATGGCCGGAGCCTTTCATTAGGCGTCTGGTATCTGGATATAAAACAGATCCATACCCTGCTGGGGGGGATAAAGGAGCTTCCCGACATCCAATATCTGGAAATCAAGGATAAAAAGGATAACATCGTGGCTTTCATGGGGGAAGCGAAAGAGCAGGGTGTTTTAACCCGGGAATACCCGTTGGAGTTTTTAGACAGCCAAGGGAAATCCCATCTCCTAGGAAAATTTACGATAATCGCTTCCCTATCCAGTATTTACAGCCGTTTAAGCGAGTCGGTTTTCCAGATTCTTATCAGCCAGACCATAAAGACATTTCTTGTATCCGGGTTCATTCTGCTTGTTATCCAACATTTTATCACACGCCACCTTTCAGCCATCGCCCAGTACATGAGCCTTGAAAAATTAGGGTATCTTGAAAAACCGATTCGGCTCCAGCGTGACACTTTTTCTGAAAAGGATGAACTGGAACGTGTTATTTACGCAATTAATCGGATGAGGCATGATTTGATTCAATATATATCACAGCGGGATGAAACCGAAGAAAAGCTAAACAATGCCAAACAATACATTGATGCGATTATTAATTCCATGCCCAGTGTTATAGCCGGTGTTTGTTCAAAGGGACGGGTTACCCAGTGGAATCACGGTGCAGAAATTCTTACCGGGTTTTCCAGAACACAAGCCCTAGGACGTCCGATAAGCAGCACGTTTGGCAAGCTTGATATGCCCCTGACTGAGATGTTTTCAGCAATTAAAGAAAAAAATTTTTTTAAAAAGGAAAATGTGCCGGTTCACAGGGAGAAATTGATTGTTTTTTATGATATCAATATCTACCCGCTTTCTTTTTCCGGTCAGGATGGTGCGGTGATTCGTATGGATGACGTAACGGAACGGGTGAAACTGGAAGAAATGATGATTCATAATGAGAAGATGCATTCCGTAGGCATTCTGGCCGCAGGCGTGGCCCACGAAATCAATAACCCGACAACAGGCATTATCAATCTTTCCCAAATCATCATGAACGACAGCCCTAAAAAGAGTGAGGAGTATGATATTGCCCTGAGAATTGAGCAGGAGGGCGAGCGCATTGCAAGTATTGTCAGCAGCCTTCTTTCTTTTTCCAGCAAGGCACCGCAAAAAAAAATATCCGTCAACATTCAAGAAATTCTTGAAGAAACCTTTGCCCTGACTGGAATGCAACTTCGCAATGAGGGGATAAAACTGTCTAATGAAATAGCAGAAGACCTGCCCCTGGTAAGGGTCGATCCGCAGCAGATTCAACAGGTTTTTTTAAATATTATCAACAACTCACAATTTGCCTTGAATAATAAATTCAGTGGAAAGCATGAAGAAAAAGTGATTCAAATACAAAGCAATATCATCAAAACTGAGGCTGGTTTGTATTTAAGAACTATATTTACAGATCACGGGACAGGAATCCCAAACGCCTTGCTTCATAAGACAACCGATCCATTTTTTACCACAAAACCTCCAGGTGTCGGTACAGGGCTCGGGTTAAGCATCAGCAGCAACATTATTAAGAATCATAAGGGAGTTTTAAAAATTGAAAGCCGTGAAAATGATTATACAAAAGTTGTCATTGATCTACCGTTAAGCAGGAAAGACATTGATGAATTGTCTCTTCCGGAAAAGGGGCACGGACTTTGTCATGGAGAATCGCATGAAATATAAAATTCTCGTTGTAGATGATGAGAGAAATATCTGTTTCACGTTGAAACGATTTCTTGAAGACGAAGGCTATAAGGTTTTTGTTGCAGAAGGGTATTGGGACGCCATGGATCTTCTGGCCGACCAGGTACCGGATCTGGTGTTTGCCGATATCATGCTGGTAGACGGAAGCGGTATGGACTTATTGAATGAAATCAATCGCAAAAAATTTAATTGTCCGGTGGTAATGATCACCGGCGTTCCAACTATACAAACTGCAGCAGAAGCGGTTCGTCTCGGTGCATTTGACTACCTGTCCAAACCGGTGCGGCAGAAGGATCTGATCCGGGTTGCCGCAACTGCGTTAAAGCATAAGGCCGTTGTAGAGGAAAAGGAAAGACTCCAGACAAATCTTAAAGCTATTTTTAAAAGCGTCCAGGACGGAATCATTACAATCGATAGACAGTTTAACGTTATTGAGATCAATCAGGCAGCACAAAAACTTTGCGGCTTGACCAGGGAAACTACGCTGGGCCGTTCTCTGGAATCAAGAACCGAATCCCATTGTGAACATTGCATAAATCTGCTGAAAAAAACGATAGAACAAAAGAGCCCCAACTGGACTCGCCTGCAAACGTGCCGGCGTAACACTTCCTTTGAGCAGATGGTTTCCTTGAAAGCCACCCCATTGATCAATAATGCAGGCAGCTTATCCGGCGCGGTACTGGTGATCAGGGATGAAACGCGCCTGGTAGCACTGGAAAAAAATTTAAAAGAACGTTCTGCATTTTACAATATTGTGGGGAAGAGTGAAAAAATGCAGAATATTTATACTTCAATCGATAATCTGGCGGATGTGAGGACTACAGTGCTTGTGACCGGAGAAAGCGGCACCGGGAAAGAACTGGTTGGCGAAGCACTGCATTACCGGAGTGTTTTTAGTGAAAAACCATTGATAAAGGTCAATTGCGGTACAATCGCGGAAAATTTGCTGGAAAGTGAATTGTTCGGACATGTCAAAGGATCGTTTTCCGGGGCAATAACGGACCGTACCGGCAGGTTTCAGGTGGCCAACGGCGGCACCATTTTACTGGATGAAATCGGGGACATTACCCCCAAAATGCAACTTGCTCTATTAAGGGTCCTCCAGGAAAAGGAATTTGAGCGGGTTGGCAGCAGCACTCCGATCAAGGTGGATGTCCGGATCGTTGCCGCCACAAATCTGGATCTGCTCAAAGAAGTTGAGGCTGGCCGGTTTCGGCAGGATCTCTATTACCGGCTGCAAGTGGTGGAAATTACCATACCGCCTTTAAGGGAACATAAAGAGGATATCCCTCTTCTGGTGGAGCATTTTCTTAACCACTTTAACAAAGAAATGAATAAAAATATCCTCAATATTTCCCAAGCGGTCAAAGATATATTTTTCCGACATAACTGGGCCGGTAATATCAGAGAACTGAAGAACGTAATGGAGCATTCCGTAATTTTCTGTCCGGGGAGTATCATTCACCCTGAGCACCTGCCTTCTCGTGTTGCCGATTTTTTTCAAAACAGCCGGCAAGAAATCCAGAAACGCGAGATAATTGATGCCCTGGAAAAATTTCGCTGGAATAAGACCAAAGCGGCAGATGAGCTTGGAATGAGCCGGCAGAACCTTTACCGGAAGCTCAAGGAACATAACATAGATAAATAAATTCAAATCCCTGCCTTTTCCAATGTTACACATTTTACGATCTGTAACATTGCCACAAATCCTTTAATCCGGGAGTATTCCGGACGCTGAAGCCGATTTCTTTTTAATTATTGAGAATTAAATTTTCTTTTATCTCAGTGCTTTATATATCATTTTACGATATGTAACATGATTAAGCCAACGTTGGACATCTGACCTGCTTCAAACAAGGCACCATCTTTTTTGTACAGACCTGATCGTTTTTCTTACAACTTCCGGCTGACGGCGTGTCCCGGGATCATTCTGCATCATCGGGTTGCCGCTGTTTTGGGTGGCATATTTATTGCTCTTTTATCTATTCAGGTTAAAACATTGTGACAATCCTGCGGATGGACGTTTGCACACACGTTCATTAAAAGGGTTTCATAACAGCCATAAAAAAACAAACGAATTATTACCAAATGAATACAAAAACATCTTTACAACACGTCCTTGATTTTCATGGGTCAACTACGCCCGGAATTGTGATCGGTAGATACATGATGGAAAAGGCCAAAACAGGCTTTTCTTCCGATCGCCTGTTCCATGTCATTGTTGAAACGTCAAAAGGCCTTCCTGATGCAGTTCAGATTTTAACCGGCTGCACCATCGGGAATGGTGGATTGAAACTGGTTAATCTGGGTCGCTACGCTCTTTCACTATATGGACGGTCAGATGGAAAGGGGATCAGAGCCTACCTGGATCCGAAAAAACTTGATCAATACAAGCAAATCAAGGGATGGTTGTACAAAACCACACCCGAGGCTGCATATAATATGCAGGCGTTGATTGTTGAAATACACAGCGCAGGCACCGGTATTTACAGTACGAAACCGGTCAAAATGCTGCCCCGGTTTCTGAAAACCAGACCCCAGGGTAAGATTTTAACCTGTTCCGTATGTGGAGAAGCATACCCTCAATCGGACGGCGGCATATGTCGCGGATGCACTAATGAAACCCCTTATGCTGAAACAGATACCATCCTATCCGGCGATTTTTTGCAGCCGAAACTCAAGACGATTGCAGTTGAAGATGCAGTGGGAAAAAGGGCGCTCCATGATATGACAAAAATTGAACCCGGCGTGTTCAAGGGACCCGAAATCGAGTATGGGCAGGAAATATCGGCAGGTGACATCTGCCGGCTACAGAAGATGGGGAAAAACTCCATATTTATTGTCGGTGAAATGGAAGATAACCAAGATTGGGTTCATGAAAATGATGCAGTTCTATCGTTTGCAGAAAATATGGCGGGTTTTGGTGTTACCTATGATGAAAAACCTGAGGAAGGCAAGATTACATTCACTGCCGAAAAAAAAGGTCTTTTTGTTCTCAACCGCCCAAAGCTTGAACGTTTTAATCTTCACAAGGATGTGATGTGTGCGTCCCGGCACGGGTATACCGTGGTCGGGAAGGATAAACCGATCGCCGGATCCCGGGCGATTCCGTTATTTATTTCCAGACAGCGGTTCGAACGGGCCGTTGAATCATTAGCCGGAGGCTTTCCGCTTTTACAGGTGCTGCCAATGAGGCAGGCAAAGGTTGGCATTCTTGTGACCGGTACTGAAATTTTCAAGGGACTGATCAAAGACCGATTTATTCCGATCGTAAAGAGCAAGGTTGAAAAACTGTCGTGCACGGTCTTAGGCCAGATAATTGCGCCCGATGACAAGCGTCTTATCACGGAAAGCGTAAACGACCTGATAGCAGGAGGAGCCGACCTTGTTATAACCACGGCAGGTATGTCCGTGGATCCTGATGATGTCACCCGTCCCGGTCTCATGGATGCCGGATTGACAGATATGGTGTATGGAACGCCCGTGCTTCCCGGAACCATGACACTTGTTGGAAGAATTGGTACGGCTCAGGTAATCGGTGTCCCTGCATGCGCACTCTACTTTAATATCACAAGTTTTGACCTGCTGTTACCCAGACTGCTGGCCGGACTTGAGATCACGACCAAAGATATGGCGCAGATGGGTGAAGGTGGATTATGCCAGAACTGCCGGCTCTGCACATTCCCCAAATGTCCGTTTGGAAAATAAATACAAGTAGATACAAAAGATGAACTTGATACACACTTTAAAAATAAAAAAATCAGAGGTGCCAACATGCGGCAGATTTTAAACCGGCGGTTTATCAGATATGGATTTTTTATCATGGTCGTAACAGGTATAGTCGCCATTGTGTTTCTATCCATGGCAAACACCGATAAAGTTACAGTCATTGATAAAAAAAATGTCGAAGATAAAAAAAACAAATTTTGTATCTCCTGCCATGAGCTGAAAAATACAGTGTATAAAGAGTACCGGAAATCGGCACACTTTAACAACCCCTCCGGCGTAAGGGCTGGCTGTAATGACTGCCATGTCCCTTCTGGGTTCGTGCCGGGACTTATTCGAAAAATAAAGGCAAGCAAAGAGCTTTGGGCAAAAATTCAGGGAACCATTGATACGCCTGAAAAGTTTGAGGAGAAACGTCTGGCCCTGGCAAAAAGAGTCTGGGCTGATATGGAAGCACACAATTCCAGTGAATGCAAGTCCTGCCATCTTATAGAAGCCATTGACTTTGAAAAGTTTAAAAAACCAGATGGTGCCAAACGCATGAAAAAAGGCCTTGAAGAAGGCCAGACATGTATCAACTGCCACAAGGGCATTGCCCATGAGATGCCGGACATGTCTACCGGATATAAAGCCAAATACGAAGAGCTTGTAGCCCTCTCCCTTAAAGAAAAGAAAAAAAAGGGGCAGGTGGTGTACACCCTTTCGGTCAAGCCCCTTTTCCTAAAATCAAACGGCAAAAAAAAAGCCGGGAAAATTTTGCCGGTCACCAGGCTTACAATCCTGCAGGAAAAAGGAGACAAACTTCAGGTTCGGATTGACGGCTGGCAGCAGGACGGAGTAGCTCCCCTGATTTATGCCCAACAAGGCAAGCGGATTTTCTCCACTGCCCTTGGCAAGATGGCACTGTCTGAAGTTAAAATTGACAGGACCATGCTTGACACTGATACGGATTTGACCTGGCATGAAGTCACTTTTATCTGCTGGGTGACCAAAAACGATTTGATTTTCGACCGGGAAAAACTATGGGAGTATGGGGCTGAAATGCACAGCGCCTGTTGCAGTGCCTGCCATTCAGCTACTCCTGCAAATCATTTTCTTGCCAATCAATGGATGGGCACCCTTAAAACCATGTCGCGGAATACTAATTTAGACAAGGGAGAATATCGATTCCTTTTAAAATATTTACAATTCCATGCCAAGGATACAGGCGGCGGACATCACTGATGAGCACACTTGATTACTGCATTTTATTAAAGGGAGAAACATGACAGAAAACATATTTTCCATGGATTTGGCCCATAGCGATACCAGGGTTTCAATCTATCGCTGGTTGTCCACTTTGTTTGCCAGGGAGATTGACCCTGAAACACTTGATGAGTACCAGCAGGGGGCTGGAGAGCTTTTTTTAAAAGAGCTATCGACCATTCCGGCACTTACGTCGGTTGTAAAAGCACTGGAAGAACAGATAGGGCAAAAAAACGGTACGGCTGACCACGCACTGGAACTTGCCGGTAATTTCGGATTTCTTTTCCTTGGCGGGGGTGGGCAGCAATCAGTCCCGCCATACGAATCCGTTTATACCAGCAAAAAAGGAACCCTGTTCCAGAAGGCTGAGCAGCAAACCCGCAGAATTCTTGAAGAGCATGGATTAGGGGTTTTAAAGGATGTTCGTGAACCAGCTGATCATATTGCCATTCAACTGGAACTGATGGCGCATTTGGATGAAATTTCCACCAAGGCAGCGTCGACAGATACTGAACATGCCGATGAATTAAGAAAGCAGCAGAAAACTTTTTTGGAAGATCACCTGCTAAACTGGGTTCCTGTATTCTGTGCAAACTGTGTGGAGCGTGATCCGGGTGGATTCTATGCAGCCCTTGCCCAACTTATGCTTACCATACTCAAAGAAACCCAATATCTAATTCAGAAGCATTAATAATCATCATTAACAAAAAAAGGAGACTATTTATGTCACAGTTAATGGAAGACAAAATGAGACTTGAACTCTCAAGACGGCAATTTCTCAGCAGCACTCTGGCAGCCAGTACAGCCATGCTGCTAGGACCTTCACTTCTTACCAGGGCTTTTGCTGCCCCAGGGGGCGATTATGAAGTGCTGTCAGGGGATCACTGGGGTGGATTGCTCGCCAAAGTCAAGGATGGACGTTTTGTTGAAGCGCTTCCTTTTGAGAAAGACCCCTTCCCTACATCACTTATTAAAGCATCCTGCGATTATGTATATTCACCCAGCCGGGTGAAATATCCAATGGTGCGGACCGGATTCTTGAAAAACGGTCATAAGAGCGATACCAGCGAACGGGGTAAGGGTGAATTTGTCCGGGTTAGCTGGGATAAAGCCATTGACCTTATAGCAGGCGAACTCAACCGCGTTAAGAAGCAATATGGTGTTGCAAGTATTTATGGTGGTAATCCAGGCTGGAGAAAGGTGGGAAAACTCCATAACAGTGTTGCAGGCCTTGGACGACTGCTGAACCTCCATGGGGGCTGTACACGGGGTTCAGGTGACTATAGTACCGGTGCCGGCCAGGTCATCATGGGGTATGTAATGGGAAATATGGAAGTATACAGCCAGCAAACCACCTGGCCTGTTATAATAGAAAGTTCCGATCTTGTTGTTATGTGGGGCTCTGATCTGCTCGTCACCGACAGGATGGGATGGGGACTGCCGGACCATGGCGGTCAGGTGGGAATGAAAGCGCTCAAGGAGAGTGGCAAGAAAGTTGTTGTTATTGACCCCTTACGTTCCGAGACTGCAGAATATGTCAATGCCCAATGGATAGCACCGCGGCCTGGCTCGGATGTTGCCATGATGCTTGGTGTTGCCCACACCCTGTATGCAGAAAAACTATATGATGAAGAGTTTCTGGATGAATACACTGTGGGGTTTGATAAATTCAAGACTTACCTCATGGGTGAATCAGACGGCCAACCCAAGACTCCCGAATGGGCATCCACGCTTTGTGACGTGAATGCCGATGTTATAAAAACCCTTGCCAGAACCATGGCCAAAAGCCGCACCATGCTCATGGCCGGCTGGTCCATACAGCGCGCCGACCATGGTGAACAGCCCTATTGGATGATTGTCACCATTGCCAGTATGCTGGGACAGATTGGTCTGCCAGGCGGTGGTTTTTCCATGGCCCACCATTATGATGGTGCAGGTTCGCCCCAGTCACCCATGCCCTCATATGGATCCGGTCTGGGTGGATTTTCAGCAGGAAGCGCTCCTAAAAAAATGCCTCCGACAATTCCCGTGGCCCGCATTAATGATGCCCTGCTCAATCCTGGACAGACCTTTGATTTTAACGGTGAGACAATCACTTATCCTGACATCAAACTCATTTATACTGCCGGTGGCAACCCCTTAAATCATCAGCAGGATCTAAACAAAGCCATTAAGGCGTGGCAGAAACCTGAAACCATTATTGTTCACGAGATGTTCTGGACAGCCTCGGCCAAGTATGCCGATATTGTCTTGCCCACGGCAACCACCTTTGAACAGGATGACATAGAAGGTCTGGGAGACTACTCAGCCAGATTCATTTATCCTTTGCACAAGGTTATTGATCCTCTTTTTGAATCCAGGCCCACCTATGATATCTTTTTATCTATTGCCCAACGACTTGGATATGGTCAGGCATTTTCAGAAGGCAAGAGCAATATGGACTGGATCGAGAGCTTTTACAAGGCTGCGGTAAAGCAGGCAAAAACCAAAAAAATTAATATTCCGGATTTTGATACCTTCTGGGAGGGCGGTTCCTATGTGGAATTCATAGTTCCTGAAGGCTCGAAGAAATGGGTCCGCCATGCCGACTTCCGTGAAGACCCTCTGCTGGAACCCCTGGGAACTGCAACAGGCAAAATAGAACTCTATTGTAAGGCCATCGAAAAAATGGGATATGAGGATTGTCCGGCTCATGCAACATGGATAGAGCCCATAGAATGGCTGGGAAGCAAAAAAGCTGGACAATATCCCCTGCACCTGTTGAGTCCCCATCCAAAAGACAGACTCCATTCTCAGATGAACAATGTTGCTTCTCTTCGCAAGAAATACGCTATCCAGGACAGGGAACCTGTATGGATATCTGCGGCCGATGCCAAAGCCCGGGGAATCAACCATGGAGACGTGGTTCGTGTATTCAATGATCGGGGTCAGACTCTTGCAGGTGCCTATGTGACGGACAAGCTTCGCCAGGGTGTAGTACGCTTGCGGGAAGGGGGCTGGTATGATCCACAGGAACCTGGAAAAGCCGGCTCACTTTGTAAATACGGTCATATCAATGTATTGACCATTGACAAAGGAAGTTCCAAACTTTCCCAGGGCAACATTGCGAATACAGCTCTTGTTCAGATCGAAAAATATACGGGAAAACTGCCAGAGGTGACTGCATTTGATCCACCTAAGTCAGCATAACTTGACCTTGCATGAACCAGATGACTGCCTGCCCAATTTTATTGAGCGGGCAGTCATTTTCTTGATTAATATTTGAGTCTAAAAATATAAAAAAATATTTTTTTAATAGGGTGTACTAATGGTATGAAGTGGGACTATAGTCACTTCAAGTGCACTGAGTATATATTTTCCAAATATTCTCCCCTTGAAAATCAGATAAAAATAAATTTCGAAACTTTGTTAAAAAAAATGTATAATCAATTCATTGCCGGTTCATCAGGGCAAAAAAACAACCAATTTTAATTAAGGGAGCCCCAAAATGAAAACATCAAAAGCAATCAAAAATTTCCTGAAATACCATCAGATGAATTCAAAAAAAACACCATTATAAACTACAAATGTTTCTTGGCGGTGTTTGAAAAAGAATTCGGACATTATGAAATGTCCATGATTTCTTCTGATGACATTATGAATTTTCTGGTAACGGTCACAGAAGGCCACAAATCTTCAACCAAAAAACTTAAATATTCACTTCTTAAAACTTTTTTCAATTTTATCAAAAACTCAATTGATCAAAACCTATCAAATCCATGTGACTCTCCCATACTGAAAAAAACATTCAAAGCAACAAAAAACCAACCATTGATCAAAACCTATCAAATCCATGTGACTCTCCCATACTGAAAAAAACATTCAAAGCAACAAAAAACCAACCATGGACAATTCTTGATAAAGATGTGGTTGATGAAATAATTTTCAAAACAGGCAATCTCAGAAATAGGCTGATGCTTGAATTAATGGCAAGAGGTGGTATGCGGATTGGTGAAGTCTTGAAACTAAGAGCAAATAATGTGAATGATCGAAAACTGTTCTTGTCTGATCCAAAAAGTGGTCGCCAATATGAAGTGGTTTTTATACCCAAAAAAGTTGCGGACCGTTTACGTGAGTATATTGCATCTGAGAAAATTAAGGAGGATAACAGAGTTTTTCCTCTGGGATATACAAGGACTCGTGAGATTGTTAAAAATGCTGGTAACAAAATAGGTGTTTTTGTAAAACCTCATGACCTCAGAAGACATGCAGCAACCTATGCAAGCAGATCCGGAGTGCCGATTGAAATAGTTTCAAAAACCATTTTACGTCATTCAAATTTATCGACCACACAAAGGTATCTCGGAAAAGTCAGTGACAATGAAGCCATCTATTGGATTGAAAATATTTATCGATAAAAAAAAATATGGGGGATTGTTTTTTTGATCCCCCTTATACTGTCTTTCACCCATGGCTTGGAATGCCAGTACTCACCCCGACAAGGTAGTAAAATAGGACGTTTTTATAGACAAAGCGCTCGCTTTTTTACAACCTCAGAACCCTATCCCAAAGTGGCTTAACTTTGTGTCCAGTTTTTTGGGGGAGGATCAATCCTTTTTGATTACAAATTCCAAGATATGAAACTTCGCAGATTTCGACACCCCATCTTTTAATCCAGGTGTATTTTTAACTTCTCTATTTTCGATGGGCTCCGGATGTATTTTTCTCAAGATATTGTTTAATAGCGTCCGTTAATTCGTCGGGGAGCGGTATGGTTGTAAAAAGGACGTCTCCATTGATTAATATAGTGGGAACGGATAACATTCTCCCCGCTTTTTTACATATTTTCATAAACCGTGTAACATTTTTAATGCCGTCTCTACGGACAACCGTCTGGATTTCTATCTGATCTCCAAATTCTTCTGCCACCATATCGACAGTATTGATGGCATAATCGTACATAACACAATGCACTCTCTCACAAATAATTTCGATCAGGACTGGGGCCTCTCCTTTGGCAATTCTTTCTTCAACTGCTTCAAGCTTTAATCTTGATTTTTGGGCTGGTTTGATAACATCATTTTTATCGTTCATTTGAAACGTGCCTCCATAAGAGTATTGAAATCATTTTGCCTTTCAAAAATTTTTTACTGGTTTGATTGAATTTTTGTTCTGACCTTCGTTTTTATTTGTTAAACAATTTTGCCAGAAATCCCTTTTCCCCTTTTTCAGGAAGTGGCAAACTCAACTGCCTGCAAATTGCCGTTTCCAAATTATACTGGTCCACATCTTCACCTTCAGTTACTATTTCATCGCCCACCATAACAGCAGGAGCAACAGGTAAATCCAGTTCAAAGTATTCATCTGTATTGTAGTCTGCTTTAGGTTTTGATGTGATTTTAATTTCGATGTCATATGTTTTGCCCAGACCGGGCATCATTTTTTTAAAATGTTTTCAAGGTTTTCCATTGGGCTCGTTTAAAAAAAAGTTAACTTCCAGCATAAATTCCTCCTTCAAAAATTTATATTAAATATATTTACTGTATCTGTTTTACCTTGCTCAACCGTTCCAGGAATAAGTCTGGAGGTTCAAAGTCTACAAGGCGTAAACTTCTGATCTCCTGGCCTTTTTTGTCCAGAAACACAATTGTTGGTACTCCCTTAATACGATACTTTTGCAATAATTTTTCATATAGAGGGTTTTCTTTGCTCGTCAAATCAACCTTAATCAGGATAAACTCTTTTGCGACCTGATCCACCACCCGGCTGTCATGAAATGTAATATCATCAAGTTCCCGGCAAGGGCTGCACCACTGGGCTGAAAAATCGATGATCACAGGCTTCCCATTATTTTGTGCTTGTACCAGCAGACTTTCTTCATATGGATTAAAGCTGGCTCCCACCCCTTTTGTAATGAAGGAACTCACAAGGGTAATCGTAAATACAAGAGCTGTCATTGCAACACTTAATTTAATCCACTCAAAAGATTTAAATGCTGCTTTAGTTTTATCGATCCAGCCAAGATGAAGCCCTGCAAAAAGAGCCAAGCCTGCCATAACAAGCGTTCCAATAGTTTTTGAAAGAAGCGGCTGAACAAAATAAATGGCCATACCCATCAACACCCAGCCCATGAGTTTTCTAACCCAGAGCATCCATTCCCCTGACCTGGGAAGTTTTTTGATGTTTCCAGAAAAGATAGCCAGGAAAAAAAAGGGTAACCCCAACCCCAGACTCAACGTAAAGAAAATAATAAATCCCAGCCATGGACTTCCCATGCTGGCAACCCAGGTGAGCAACCCTATGACAAAGGGTCCGATGCATGGCGCTGCCACAACACCCATCATAAGTCCCATAAAAAGGGAGCCGGCATACCCGGAATGAGATCGAGTTGCCGCCTGCATGAGTCCATAGGGGACCCGAAGTTCCCAAAAACCGAACAGGCTGAGGGCAAGCGCAGTTAAGAGGCCTGCTATGATGATAAGGACAAGGGGGTGCTGAAGCAAAGCCCCCATTAATCCACCGGTCAAGGCAGCAAACACACCTAACATTGAATTTGTAAAGGCAATTCCGGTTACATAACTCATGCCATGGATAACCGGCCTACCTTTAACATTCCTGCCACCAAAATAGGATATGGTAATAGGGATGAGGGGATAGACGCAGGGGGTCAGGTTCAAGGCCATCCCGCCCATAAAAATACCCAGGAGCGTCCAAATCATGGCCCACCCGTGCAACACCCCATAGGAAGGCTCAGTAGTCCCTCCAGTTTGCTCCAAACCGGCAGTTCCGGCCGGAGTGGATTGTGACGGCAATCCCTTGGCCTGCCATTCGGGAAACCCCAGGGGATCACGATAAATATTTGTATAACCAAGCTTTACAGCCACACGGGCTGCCGAGTCACTTCGGACTCATGCAAGACCTGCTCAGTAAAAAATAATGGTTTTGTCTTTATCCGTTCCTAAAAATTGTTCCAGCAAGGTTTTTTTCTGCCATCTGGAAAGCCAGGTGGGCTCCATGGGAAAATTGACAGCACCCTTTATATGACCGGACCTGAATTCCCATTCCTGTCTCGTATCAACAATAAGAGGGACATCCTTTCTGAAATATAACTGCCTGAGTTCATCTGTTGTGATCAGACCGTAATTCCCTGTTTTGGCTTCAGATACAACGTCTTCCCAGGATGCTGCTTTGGGGGTAACAGCCCGGTTGGTAAACCACAATGCACTGACTGTCAGGCATATTACAATCAGCGCCGTAAAATTCTTTTTAATTGTTTTCAAATCACTTTCCTTAAATTATTATTCTCCCGAGGCCACAGACAGTCCCATGGCACGCCAATCTTGAACACCTTCTTCAAGTCTGACAGCATGGTATCCTTTCCCATTTAACAACTCGACAGCCTCGACAGACAGGACACAATAAGGCCCTCGGCAGTAAGCGACAATTTCTTTGTTTTTAGGGAGTTTTGCCAGCATGAGTTCAAGCTCATTCAATGGAACAGAGAGTGCACCATCAATGTGCCCTGCCTTGAATTCTTCAGGAGGGCGAACATCCAGTATGGTAACATCATTATTTTGTATACGTTTAATAAGGGCATCCCTGTCAACCGGTTCCATTCCCTTTTTACCCGCAAGAAATTGATTTTTAATCTGCTCAATTTCTGCAATTCGATTTTCAGCAACCTGACGCATGGAAAAGAAAAATTCACACACCATGGGGGCAGGACTATATACCACATACAATCCTTTTTTTTGTTGTTCAACCAGGCGGGAATTTTTTAACACCTGGAGGTGCTGGGAGGTATTCGCAACGGTGAGGGAGGTTTCCCTTGCAAGAATTTCAACCGTCCTTTCTCCTTGACAGAGGATATCTAAAAGTTCCAATCGTTTCGGGCTTGAAACCGCTTTACCAATCCGTGAGAATTGATCATATATTTCATCTTTAAACCGCCTATTAGGGTTCATAATATTCCACCTTTCTATTATTCAAGCAATTAATTGAATATATCATTCTGATTTTTCGTGTCAACCATAAAATTTTTCTGGTTACTCCTTAACAGCCTATTTACATATAAAAATAATAGATCTGAAAAAATTGACAAAATGTTCAAGCTGCTTCTCGATACCAAAAGTCTGAATATTCTGCGATCCTTTGACCATGAAGAGTTATACCAACGCATAGAGACTTGCTCCCAATGGACTAAATCACACCTCTCCGGTGACTGGATCAAAATAATAAAAAAATATTGTAAATAGCTGATACATAGATATCAATATTTTAAAAAGCTAAAAATATTATTTCATGGATTGGATTGGGTTCTACTCGTGAGCATATATGGTATCAATAGTGACGAGTCAAATCAAACAAATTACCGGGCGCTTTTTTCTCCAGTCCTGATTTTTTAAATATTTCCAGAATACCATATCTGGTATAGACAAATTTACCATCCCCAGATTTAAAAATAAATTATATGGAAACAAAAAAAATCGAATTGAAAACTGCTTCATTAAAGCATATTGGAGAATAAGCTGAGCCTTACAAAAGCCATTTAATCCCTTAAATAAAGCATCATCTTGGGTGGTTACAGACAAACTCAACGTTTTTTAATCCCCTGGATTGTCTGAGGGCATCGTTGTCTCTGTCGCTTTGGTTCCATAGTTATTCTTGCCTGTGGTGACCATCCAAAACCAGCCTGGGGCAATGCTTGCATGGTTCGATTTAGAAGGGGACATGGGAAAAGATTTAAATCAGTTTTAGAAGCGGGACTGCGCTTAAATTCCTTAAGGGTCCAGCCCGATCAAGGAGTATTTGATGCCCGTGACTGACAAAAAGCCGCTCCTTTGTCTTTCTTGTTTTTGAGAAAAAAATATCATGCCTCTAAAAAAAAGAAGTCAAAGATCGGATCGCAACAATTAAGACACATAGAGATGGTGCTTGAAAAAGCCGGAGAAGAATGGGATAACAAATCCATTAAAGAAATCGGGGAAGGGGTGGAGCGGGAAACGGGAGTTGAACCCGCGACTTCGACCTTGGCAAGGTCGCACTCTACCACTGAGTTATTCCCGCTCAGCAAAAAGTTCGTTTTATTTACTTTAAACCATGATTTTTGTCAAGGAAAGATTGATGTTTAATCCTGGAAAATATAGAGTTGTGTATTTGTTTAAAAAGAAAGGTTCAATTTAAAGTTTGGAGGCATCACTTTTTGTAAGGGTGAATAATAAAGGGCAGGGAATGCAAATAAAAAAAGTATTAGTTACCGGGGGTGGAGGCTTTTTAGGCAAGGCCATAGTTAAAAAGCTGATTGAAAAAAATCTTATAGTCACTTCTTTTTCCAGGAAATTTTATCCTGAACTTGAAACAATGGGAGTTGCTCAGATCCAAGGGGATCTGGCAGATAAAAAAACTGTTGCCAAGGCCTTTGAAAAAATGGATGCGGTTTATCATGTTGCTGCAAAATTTGGAATCTGGGGCCCC
This sequence comes from Desulfobacula sp., assembly GCA_018645325.1. Classification (GTDB taxonomy): domain Bacteria; phylum Desulfobacterota; class Desulfobacteria; order Desulfobacterales; family Desulfobacteraceae; genus Desulfobacula. The sequence continues at coordinate 54,726 of JABGOU010000005.1, read as the reverse complement.
CTTAAGAATTTTATTCCAGTGAATGTTACAGGTACTCAAAATGTAATCAGTGCCTGCCGGGAACACAATGTCAAACAATTAATCTATACCAGTTCCCCAAGTGTGATATTTGATGAAAATGACATGGAAAATGTTGATGAAAGCGTCCCATATCCGAAAAAATATACGGCATCCTATCCTGAAACCAAAGCCATGGCAGAAAAATTGGTTAAAAAGGCTGCAGGAACCGGGTTGAATACGATTATTCTTCGGCCGCACCTGATCTGGGGCCCTGAGGATAATCATTTCCTACCGACAATTATTAAGAGAGCAAAAAGGTTAAAAAGGGTAGGAAAAAAAGAATATCTTGTTGATACCATCTATGTTGATAATGCTGCCGATGCACATATTATGGCCTCTCAAAAACTTTTTGAAAATCCATCACTGTCCGGGAATATTTATTTTATCAGCCAGGATGAACCGGTCCCGATACACAAATTTATCAATGCCTTTCTGGATGCAGCAGGATTACCGCCCATGAAAGGACAGGTTTCTGAAAAAATAGTCTATACAGCAGGATCAATCATTGAGTTTGTATATAAAGTTTTCAATCTCAAAGGTGAACCGCTAATAACAAAATTAGGCGCAAAAGAGCTTGCCACATCCCACTGGTTCAATATCTCAAGGGCAAAAAAAGATCTGGGATACTATCCAAAGATTTCAACAAAAGAAGGGCTTTTAAGATTAAAACAATGGTTTTCAATTATGGGAAAAAACAATGATTGATTTTAAAAAAATCCTCACACTTCAGGCTAATAGATTTAAAAAGGTTATTGTTTTCGCTGTAAAAGAATTCAGGGCAGACCGGTGTGACCTCCGGGCATCATCTTTGACCCTGTTTACATTACTCTCCATCGTCCCTGTAATGGCAATGGCATTTGGTATTGCAAAAGGCTTTGGGTTTAAGGAAATTTTAGAAGAAAGGGTTCTTGAACTTTTTGCCGGCCAGGAAGAGGTGATTCAGAATGTCCTCAGTTTTTCAACCACTCTTCTTGAAAAAACAAAGGGCGGTTTAATGGCAGTTCTGGGTGTTATCCTGCTTTTCTATTCTCTTATCAAACTCATAGGGCATATTGAAAATGCATTTAATAAGATCTGGTGGGTAAGAGGTGACAGACAACTTATTCGAAAATTTACAGATTATATTGCGATTTCCATCACTGCAGGTGTCCTGATTATTTTTTCAAGTAGTGCAAATATTTTTATTACTGCATACCTTGCAAAATTTTTATCCTATATTAACCTTCCCGGTAATGTTGAAAATTTAGTTTCTCTGGGCTTTAATATATTTCCTTTTTTGCCAATCTGGATATTGTTTATCTTTTTTTATCTTTTTATTCCGAATAAAAAGGTAGACATTAAAGCAGCGCTGGTCGGCGGTATAATTGCGGGGACTGTATTCCAGGTGGCACAAATGGCCTATCTGAAATTTCAGGTCGGGGTTTCCAGTTATAATGCAATATATGGCAGTTTTGCAGCCTTACCTTTATTTCTAATATGGTTGCAGGCTTCCTGGGTAATTGTTTTATTTGGGGCTGAAATTGCATTTTCCTGGGAAAATACGGAAGCACTTGAAACCCAGAATATTGAATATAGTAAGATCAGCATCAGGGTAAGAAAATTGATTGTTTTGAGAATCGTTCATTTGTGTGTGATTCGATTTGCAAACAGAAAACTGCCTGCTTCAGACATGGATATTGCAAATGAAATAAAAATTCCCTTAAAAATAGTAAAGGTGTTATTGTTAAAACTCATCGAATGTCAAATTCTTCTTGAGGTGAATGGACCCGATGTCGCAGGTTATGTTCCTGCCAGGGATATAGATGATCTTTCAATTTTTGATGTTTTGATTTCGTTTGAAAAAAGGGGAGATGACATCATCAAGGTTGGAGGAACTTTGGAATTCCAAGCATTTGAAGAAAGTATAGATGCCTTTGCTAAAGCATGCAAACTTTCTTCTGGAGAGAAAAAACTCAAGGATATTTAGGGTCCATTCAAAAATTGGTAATTGATTTTTGAGTGGACCTTAGGGCTTTATACCATAAGTATTAAACGAAACTTTATTGGACTGCAAAGAATCTTTTGAATGCCCTTTCTTTATTTCATCAGGATAACCTATGGCAATGATGGACTCTACCATTATGTTATCGGGAATTTTTAAGAGATCTTTAACATAAGCATCAGCACTTATAGAAGGACCATGCTCTCTTTTTCTTATTTGTATCCAGCAACTACCAAGCCCCAAATCATGGGCGGCAAGATGGATAAAGGTAGAAGCAATAGATGCATCTTCAACCCATACATCACTTTGGGAACTGTCACCGCAGACAACTATGCCAAGCGTTGCTCCCTTTAAAAAACTTGAACCATGGGGTTTGGCTTTGGAAAGTTTTTCAAGGATATTTTTGTCTTCAATAACTATAAATTGCCAGGGGTTAATACCTCTTGAAGAGAATGATCTTAAAGCAGCTTCAACAAGTGAATCTATTTTTTCTTTTTCAACAGGCTTTTCTGTGAATTTTCTTGTACTTCTTCTGGTTTTGATTAGATCCAAAAACATAGATTGTCCTCTGAAATTCAATGAAACCGGGAAATATTAATATTGCCCTGTAATTGCATTTCATCAAATTTTTTTCTTAAAATTTGTTTAAATTTATTCCGGGTCACAGGCCATAAAAGAAGTAGTCCAAAAACATCTGTGATAAGCCCTGGTGTGATCAAGACGATACCGGCAGCAAAAATAATGACGGCATCAATCAATTCTTCGGCCGGCATAAGGCCCTGCTGCAAATTCATCCTAAGTTTCATCATGGTATTCATGCCCTCTATCCTGGCAAGCCAGGCACCTAAAAATCCTGTTAAAATAACCAGGAGAATCGTATTCAGACCACCAATGACAGTGCCGACTTTTATTAAAAGATAAAGTTCAAAAACAGGAATAAGGGTAAAACATAAAAATAATTTTAAAAGCATTTTTGTCTCCTCATTGAATTGGATAACATTCGACATAATGATGTCTAAACCCTTTTTGTCAAGTATATCGACACATACATGTGGGGTACTTTTATGACATGGTCGATCTTATCCTAATTTTTAAGAATATTTTTAACAAAAGAGAAAATCCGGCCAATGCCATAATCAAACTTAAGATTTGTCCCATGGTTAAACCATACCAAAGGTAATTCAAGTGATCATCCGGTTTTCGCATAAATTCTATACAAAATCGTATCAAGCCATATCCGATCAAATATAAACTGAACATAAGATGTTTAAAAATTTTTTTCCCACGGATGATCCATAAAATGGCAAAAAGAACAATCCCTTCAAAAAATGCTTCATAAAGCTGGGAAGGATGTCTTAAGGTGTGTGTTGGATCAGTGGGGAAATACATGCCCCAGGGCAGGGTGGTTGCATTGCCGAAAAGTTCTGAATTAAAAAAATTGCCGAGTCTTCCAAAAGTGTATCCCAGGGGCACTGCCGGGGTCAAGAGATCTGAAAATTTCCATAAGTTAAGACTGTTTTTTCTTGAAAAAAAATAAACAGCCACAACAACACCTATGAGGCCACCATGATAAGACATTCCTGAAATTCCTGTAAATGTGAACCCATTATAAACATCAAATGGCAGGAAAACACTGAAGGGATGAAGGATGTAATATTGAAAATCATAAAATAAGACATATCCAAGTCTACCCCCCAAAAGAACTCCTATTGCGGCCCATATAATAAAATCATCAACAAGATTCATGCTTACATTAAATTTTTCAGTTTTAATCCTGAATTTGATTAAAAAGTAAAAAGTTACAAAGGCAAGAACATACATCAAACTGTAATAACGAATACCAAATCCATTGATTTGAATTAAATAAGGGCTTATTTTATAAGGTATCTGGCTCCACCAGTTCATAACTGGTTACCCGGTAAAATGAAATGAAATTGTATCTTCATGTATCCTTGCAATGGTTTCTTTTAAAAGTTTTGCAGCCACCATTGATGTCATTGAACCAAAATCTCTGTCAGGGTTGTATTCAACAATATCAGCGCCTATGATTTTCCCCTTTAAATTATGAATGATATCAATAACCTGACGCGTTGTCATTCCACCTGGCTCATGATGGGAAACACCAGGGGCAAAAGCCGGGTCCAGGCAATCTAAATCAATGGATAGATAAACAGGGCCGTCAAATTCAAGAAGCTCAATCCAATCGGTTCCATCTTTCATTTCTTTAACTTCTACACCAAATTTTTTGGCCTGTTCTTGCTGATGGCCGTTCATGGTCCTGATCCCTGCCTGAACAAGTCTTTTAGCAAGCTTGTTTTCCATGATTCTGGCAAAGGGACATGCATGGGAATAGATGTTCTTGTCAAGGCTGTCATATAGATCCGGGTGGGCATCAAGATGAAGGATGTTAAGGGCTTTATATTTTTGAGCATACGCCTTTATGATAGGAAAGGTGATCGAGTGATCTCCGCCAAGACAAATCATATGATTCCCTTGGTCAAGGACAGCTTTAACCGAACTTGAAATAAGATTAAAATCATCCTTATCCTTTTTAAAATGAATATCACCTAAATCGTATAAATCCTGTAAAGATCCAAGATCCAATCCTTTCTCCGACCAGAGATTTGATGAGCTGGAAAAATAGCTTTCCCTTATTCGATTGGGTGCCAGGGCCGGTCCTTTTTGAAAAGAAGAGTTTTTATCTAAACCCAGTCCTAAGATACAAATACTGTTGGTTTGAATGTTTTCTTTTATAGGTTTCATTTAATTAAGCTCCAGACTGATATTTTGGTTCCAGATGTTAATATCCTCTTTTTTTTTAACAGATTCAAGAATTATATCCAGAAATGAATTCCTGGAAATTTCAACGGCACCCATGCTTAAAAGATGATTAGTTGTCACCTGACAATCAATTAAGTCAAATCCCTGTTTTTTTAAATGGTTTGAAAGGGCTACCAGAGCAATTTTAGATGCATCATTTTCAAAGGAAAACATTGATTCTCCAAAAAAGGATTTACCAAGGCAAATCCCGTACAACCCACCTACTAATTTGTTTTCTCTCCAGGTTTCAATGGAATGTGCATACCCAAGAGTATGAAGTTTTATATAAGAATCAACCATCTCATCCACAAGCCAGGTGCCCTCATGTTTTTTTTTTCTGGGTTTTGCACAGGATCGTATGGTCTGCTCAAATGCCTTGTTCACTGTAATACTATAGATGTTTTTATTTATTTTTTTTTTCAGGCTTTTTGAAATCTTAATGTTTTTGGGAAATAGTATCAGCCTTGGATCAGGAGACCACCACAGAATAGGCTCGTTTTTTGAAAACCATGGGAAAATTCCATTTTTATAAGCAAGAAGAAGCCTTTTGGGAGAAAGGTCTCCTCCAATACACAAAAGCCCGTCAGATCGTGCAAGCCAGGCCGGAGGAAAGTCTAAGCTTTTTGATAGCCTGAAAAGGGGCATTCAGCTCTTAAATATAAAATTAAGCTTATTATTTCTAAGACCGATTGAAATTTTACCGCCTTTTTCCAATTTGCCAAAAAGGATTTCATCGGTGAGCTTATCTTTTATAAGGGTCTGGATAATCCTTGCCAGAGGTCTGGCTCCGAATTTGGGATCATATCCTTTCTTTGCAAGAAATGAACGGGCTTTAACAGAATAGTTTAACTTAATTTGTTTTACTTTGAGCATGGCTTTTAGTTCTTTCATGTTTTTATCAACAATCATTTCCATGATCTCAGGAGACAGATGGTTAAATTGTACAATACCGTCAAGCCGGTTTCTAAATTCAGGACTGAATGTTTTTTCAACAGCTTTAAGTCCTTTGTCATCAAAGTTTGCCGTTTGTGAGCCGAATCCTATGGCATTGGCACTCATTTCCCTTGCACCTGCATTGGATGTCATTATGATTATAACATTCCTGAAATCAGCTGATTTACCAGTGTTGTCAGTCAGGGTTGCATAGTCCATAACCTGTAAAAGAATATTATACAGATCCATATGAGCTTTTTCTATCTCGTCAAGCAGGAGAACCGAGTGTGGATATTTCCTGATACTGTCAGTCAGGATACCTCCCTGGTCAAAGCCCACATATCCAGGTGGGGCTCCGATAAGTCTTGAAACAGCATGCTTTTCCATGTATTCACTCATATCAAATCTTAAAAATTCTATTCCCATATTATGGGCAAGCTGTTTTGCAACTTCGGTTTTACCTACACCTGTGGGTCCCATAAAAAGAAACGATCCAATGGGGCGGTCCTGGTCTGCAAGACCTGCTCTTGATCTTTTTATGGAAGTGGTCAGGGTTTGGATGGCATCATTTTGTCCAAAAATAACCTTAAACATTTTTTTCGGAAGTGATTCCAGGTTGGCCTTATCTGTTGATGTAACGCTTGTGACAGGCACTTTTGCAATTTTGGCAACAATTTTTTCAATATCTTTAGGACTTATAGTTTTTCTTTTTCCTTTTCCCTTGAGCCTCAGGTATGCACCTGTTTCATCAATAACATCAATGGCTTTATCCGGAAGGAGCCGGTCATTGATATATTTATCCGACAGGTAAGCTGCAGCTTTAATTGTTTCAGCAGTGTAGGTCAGGCCGTGATGTTCTTCATAATATGGCTTAAGTCCATTTAAAATTAGAATTGTTTCTTCAACAGAGGGTTCTGAGACCTCAATTTTTTCAAACCTCCTTGAAAACGCCCGGTCTTTTTCAAAATGATTTTTATATTCTTCATAGGTCGTTGTACCGATACATTTTATATCGCCGGAGGAAAGAGCCGGCTTTAAAATATTTGAAGCATCCATGGAACCGCTGGTGGTTGCACCTGCTCCCACAACGGTATGGATTTCATCTATAACCAGCAATGCTTTTTCTTTGGCTTCAAGGGCATTGATAACATCTTTCAGACGTTGCTCAAAGTCTCCCCGATATTTGGTTCCGGCAAGAAGTGCTCCCATATCAAGAGAATATAATTCACAATTTTCTAAAAGATCCGGTACAAGCTTATCATTTATTTGTAAGGCAAGCCCTTCTGCAATAGCTGTTTTTCCAACTCCTGGATCTCCCACCAGAATAGGATTGTTTTTTCTTCTGCGGCAAAGGACCTGCATGACCCTGTCCATCTCATCAACTCTTCCAATGAGCGGATCAATCTTTTTATCAAGCGCCTTTTGGAGAAGGTTTGTTGTAAAAATTTCTAAAGGGTCCTTTTTTTCAGGCTGTTTTGATTTTCTTTCAGCAGGTTTGAATATTCTTCGGGACGGATCCAGAGATGGTGAGCTTTTTTTAGAAGATTCTGGAGAGTGTGCAATTAATTTTAATACGTCAAGGCGTGTAATCCCTTCTGATTCCAGATAAAATGCAGCATGGGAATCTTTTTCCTGGAAAATAGAGGCAAGAATATCCCCTAAATTGACTTCGTGTTTTTCCGCAGAACGGGCCTGGTTTATGGCGCGCTGTATCATTCGCTGAAAACCAATGGTCTGCTGTAATACATATTCTTCTTTTTTATCAATCCTGGTTAATTTTTCATTGAAAAATTTTTCAAGTTCTTCTTTTATCTGTTCTGGACTGCCACCACATTTTTCAATGGTCCGGGCACCTGTTTCATGGTTAAGGATTGCATAAAGAACGTGTTCAACACAAACATATTCATGCCTTCTTTTTTTTGCCTCCCTTACGGCAAAACCAAGGGTTGTACTGAGTTCTTTGCTAATCATACCTACTCCTTCTCCATAGTGCTTTTTAAAGGAAAACCTTTGCTGTTTGCCAGATGGTGCACTGTTTCAATTTTAGTTTCTGCGATCTGTCTTGGATAAATACCGCAGATTTCTTTTCCTTTATTATGTATATTAAGCATTATTTGCGTTGCTTTTTCAAGTGATTTTCCAAAAACGTTTACAAGAATTTGTACAACAAACTCCATGCTTGTATAGTCATCATTGTGCAGAATGACCTTATACATAGGCGGAAGATCGTTTTTCGATCTAGAGGAAATGTCCTCTTTTATTTCAGATTCAGTGTATGCCATTTTTGATTATTCTCTAAACCATGCAGCATTTTTTATATTTTTTACCGCTTCCGCATGGGCAAGGATCATTCCTTTTTATCTTTTTGGAAGACCTTTTTACAGGTTGCTTTATACTGGAACCGTCTGAATGGGAAAAGGTAAGTTCTTCCTGTTCCTTTTTTTTCATCTCATCCACCTGGGAAGAGGTTGAGATCTGAATTTTGAATAAAATTTCTAAAACTTCTTCTTTAATCCTTTCCATGAGGTCATGGAACATATCAAAGCCTTCTTTTTTATAAATTCTCAAAGGATCCTGCTGTGCATATCCCCGAAGACCGATACCTTCTTTTAAATGATCCATGGATAACAAATGTTCTTTCCACCTGGTATCAACAGTTTGAAGAATGATATGTCTTTCAATTTCTCTTGTTATCTCGTGACCGATTGAGGTTTCTCTTTGATTGTATAATTCTTTCACATGTTCAAAAATAATTTTTGATAATTCTTCCTGATCATTGCTTTTGTTCACTGCAGCTTTAAGGTCGGGGACAAAGTTAAAGACTTTTTTAATCCTGGTTTTAAGGCCTTGTATATCCCATTGATTTACAGGGGTTTTTTCAATGGCAAATTCATCAACAATATCATATGTTTTGTCTTCGATCATTTCCATGACAGCGGGTTTTAAATTTGTTTCAAGCAATGCTTTTCGACGTTGCCTGTAAATAACCTCCCGCTGCTGGTTCATTACATCATCATATTCAAGCAGATGCTTCCTGATTTCAAAGTTATGGCCTTCAACTTTTGACTGTGCGTTTTCTATGGCTTTGCTGATAAAAGAATGCTCAATATGCTCGCCTTCTTCAATGCCAAGTCTGTCCATTACCGAATGGATTCTATCCCCGCCAAAGATCCTTAAAAGATCATCTTCCAGGGAAAGATAGAATCTTGAAGAACCCTCATCACCCTGCCTGCCGGAACGGCCGCGAAGCTGGTTGTCAATTCGCCTGGATTCATGGCGGGATGTTCCCAGGATATGGAGCCCGCCAAGTTCTTTAACTCCTTCTCCAAGAACAATATCAGTGCCCCTGCCGGCCATATTGGTGGAAATGGTAACAGCACCTTTCTGCCCTGCATTGGCAACAATTTCAGCCTCTGCTTTATGATGTTTAGCATTTAAAACAGTATGTTTGATGCCTTTTTTCTTGAGTTTTTTGCTCATATCCTCGGAAACATCAATGGAAATCGTTCCCACAAGAACGGGTTGGCCTTTTTTATACAGCCTGATGATTTCTTTTATGGCGGCATCATATTTTTCTTTTTTTGTCTTATATATCAGATCTGGAAAATCTTCCCGGATCATATTCATATGGGTCGGGATTACCAGAACATCAAGGTCGTATATTTTTTTAAATTCAGGTGCTTCAGTCTCGGCCGTACCAGTCATACCGGATAATTTATTATACATCCTGAAATAATTCTGGAAGGTGATGGAGGCAAGGGTCTGATTTTCATTCTCGATTTTAACGTTTTCCTTTGCTTCAAGGGCCTGGTGAAGCCCCTCGCTATAACGTCGACCCGTCATTAAGCGCCCTGTAAATTCATCAACTATGACCACCTGGTTATTTTTAACAATATAATCCGTATCCCGCTTGAAAATTGTGTGTGCTTTCAGGGCCTGGTTTAAGTGATGGAGTATTTCTATATTTGCCGGGTCATACAGGTTATCCACTTTAAGAAGGGATTCCCCCCTGGCAATACCTTCCTCGGTTAAAGAGACACTTTTTGATTCTTCGTCAAGGGTATAATCCGTGCCTTTTTTAAAGGCCGGGAGAATGGTATTGACATGGGTGTAAAAGTGGGTTGATTTTTCAGCAGGTCCGGAAATGATCAGAGGAGTTCTGGCTTCGTCAATAAGAATACTGTCAACCTCATCCACAATAGCAAAATTAAGTTCTTTCTGGGCAAGGGATTCTTTGTCAAATTTCATATTGTCCCTTAGATAATCAAAACCGAACTCATTGTTTGTACCATATGTAATATCTGCACTATAGGAACGTTTTCTTTCCTGATCATCAATGTCATGGAGAATAGCACCAACACTTAACCCAAGGAAACTATAAATTTTGGCCATCCATTCAGCATCCCTTTTGGCCAGATAATCATTTACCGTAACAATGTGAACTCCTTTTCCTGATAATGCATTAAGATAGGCAGGAAGAGTGGACATCAAAGTTTTTCCTTCACCCGTTTTCATTTCAGCAATGCATCCTTGATGGAGTGCAATACCCCCAATCAGCTGAACGTCAAAATGACGCATGCCAAGACTTCTGACAGAGGCTTCCCTTACAAGGGCAAAAGCAGGCGGTAAGATATCATCCAGTGTTTCGCCGTTTTTAACCCTTTCTTTGAATTCAATTGTTTTTTGAGGGATCTGTTCATCAGACAATTGCTGCATTTCCTGCTCAAGATTATTAATTTCCTCAACAATCGGCTGGAGACTTTTTAAAATTCTGTCATTGTTAGACCCGAAGATTTTTGTAAAGATATTGAATACCATGTATAGTTAGCCTGTTATTTAAGTTGTATTTAATTGTTCCAAGTCAAACATATAAGCATTAATTAGAAAAATTAAAACAAAAAATTGAAAATAATTTAGATTTGTATAAAAATAAAAAAGAGACTATATTGCAAAGACTAATTTAGGATGTAATTTAAAGGATTTACAGGTATTCCATTAAGCTGAATTTCATAATGAACATGGGGGCCTGTACTTTGCCCGGTATTTCCCAGAAGGGCAATAACATCACCTCGTTTAACCTTTTGGCCCTGTTTTACCAGAATCTTTTTCAAATGCAGATACCGGGTGTTCATACCATTACCATGGTCAATCACGATGCGATTGCCCATATACGCTTTTTTTGCTGCAAAAGAGACCCTGCCATTGGCTGTTGCTACGATTTTTGTTCCACTTTTATTTGAAATGTCCATACCCGAGTGAAATTCTTTCTGGCCGGTAAAAGGGGATTTCCGATATCCGAATTTTGAAGTGATCCATCCTCCTTTAACCGGTCTTATGGAAGGCTTAGAAGCCAGGCGATTTATTTTTTCTTCAAGCTGGTTAATAAGGTTGTCAAAATCAAGAGTCTGCATTTTTGCAGCAACATTTAACTGGTTTATCTGCTGGTGCATTTCACGCATCAAAGTGTTATGGTTTTTTTCCAGGGAAATATCAGGGTCAAGGTCGTTGTTAGGGATTCCCCCAATACCGATTAAACCGCTGGAATCACTGGTTTGATTTATATCCGCAATAAGCCTTACTTTATCTTCAAATTTTGAAAGATTATCAATCTTATTTGTTAAGGCTTTAATTTCATTTGCAAAATTTTGGATTTGAATTCTTTGATTATTAATTTCATTCTGCTGTTGATGTAAGGTCTGGTTTAAAACAATATTGTTATATGATCTTTTTTTCAGCTGGAAATAGTCATAACCTATTAATGATGCAACTCCAATAATAGAAAAAACTGTGAAAAGAGCAAACCTTAACACATTCTTGTGAATAGAAAATTCCTTAATACCTGAAGCAATGCCTGAATGAAGCCATATTTTAATTCTTTTTCTCATTAATACCTTTTTTATTTAGATATTTTTTGTATGTCAAGCACAATATTACAAAGGCCCTTGAAAAGAATTCAATCCTGTTTCTTCATTTAAACCAAACATTATGTTCATATTTTGAACTGCCTGGCCTGCAGCACCCTTTAATATGTTGTCAATAGCAGAAATAATAATAATTTTTTTTGTTTTTTCATCAAAGTGAAATCCAATATCACAGCAGTTTGTGCCTTTAACATATGAAATTGCCGGGTACATACCATTGCCAAGGATTCTGACAAAGCATTGTTTTTCATAATATGTATTTAAGGCCTGTCTTATTTTATCTTCGGTTGCTTTTTCAGTTGCTTGTGCATAAATTGTTGATAGCATTCCCCTTGTTAATGGAAGCAGATGCGGTACAAAAGTTATGGACACTTTTTGTTGTGAATGAATACTCAAGATTTCATTTATTTCCGGAGTATGTCTGTGATTTCCTACTTTATAAGCTGTAAAAGATTCATTTGCTTCACAAAAATGAGTTGAGAGAGATAAAGATCTTCCTGCACCGCTTACACCTGATTTTGAATCTGAAATAATCCCATCAGGTCTGATCAGTCCATTATTTAAAAGGGGGAGCAGGGGTAATAAAATGCTGGTGGGATAACAGCCTGGATTACCCACAAGATTTGCTGCCTTAATCTGATCTCTGTATATCTCACTGAGCCCATAGACACTTTGTTTTAAAAGATGTTTCGAAGTATGTTCCTGGTAAGCTGATTCATATGCTTTGGCATCTGTAAATCTGTAGTCTGCAGAAAGATCAATAACTTTTATTTTTTGTTCCAGAAGTGCCGGTACATGCTGCATTGAAATTTTATGTGGCAAAGCTAAAAACATGAGATCCACTTTTTTAGAAAGGGATTGAATATCTAAATCTTCACAGATCAGATTTTCAAATCCACGCATTGAAGGGAAAATATTTGTTAAAGATTTACCTTTATAGCTGTTTGAAGTAACAGCGCACAACTTAGCTTTTGGATGACTGGAAATCAGTTTGGCAAGTTCAACACCTGTATATCCAGATACTCCTGCAATGCCTACGTTAATCATAACCATCCTTATTATTTGAGAATTATAATTGTTTTTCAATAATACCAGATATCACTTCCCAGTCTCCTTTTGCAAGACCGGCAGCAATTTTTCTTTCGCCAGCATGTCCTAAGGCCAACTCAAAAAAAAATTAGAATTAAAAAAGCAGAATTGGTTTAAAATTCTGCTTTTCAATATATAAATAAAATTAATAACAAATATCAATGAAGAATCTGGCTTAGAAACATCTTGGTTCTAGCATTTTGAGGGTTATTAAAAAAATCTTCAGGATTGTTTTCTTCAATAATCTCTCCTTCATCCATAAAAAGAACCCTGTGGGCAACGCTTTTTGCAAAACCCATTTCATGGGTTACAACAACCATAGTCATCCCATCTTTTGCCAGGCTTATCATAACATCAAGAACCTCTTTTACCATTTCAGGATCAAGTGCTGAAGTCGCCTCATCAAAAAGCATAATATTGGGTTTCATGCAAAGACTTCGAGCAATTGCCACCCGTTGCTGTTGGCCTCCGGATAATTGTCCGGGAAATTTTTCTGCCTGTTCAGCAATCTGAACTTTTTCAAGATAATACATGGCTGTTTCTACAGCTTCTTTTTTGGGTGTTTTTCTTACCCATATCGGTCCTATTGTTAAATTTTCAACAATTGTAAGATGAGGAAAGAGATTGAAATGCTGGAAAACCATTCCCACTTCAGATCTGACCTTCTCAATGTTTTTAAGGTCTTTGGTAAGTTCAATACCATCAACAATTATCTGTCCTTTCTGGTGCTCCTCAAGCCTGTTTATACATCTTATAAGTGTTGATTTGCCAGATCCGGATGGGCCGCAGACAACAATACGCTCACGCTTTTTAACATTGAGATTAATATTTTTTAAAACATGGAAATCACCGTACCATTTGTTCATATTGACAATTTCTATAACTGTTTCTTCACTTGATATGTCAACTTTTTCACTCGTTTCTTTGTCCATAAATAATCGCTTTATAAATAAAGTTATTAATAATTATTCTAAATCCGTATTCAGTTCTTTTTCCAGCTTTCTGCTATAGGTAGACATAAAAAAGCAGCAACCAAAATAGATGAGTGCTATAAATATATATGCTTCTGCTGAAAACCCCATCCATCTTGGTTCCGACAAAGTTGACTGGGTTGTTTTTAATAAATCATATAACCCGATTATAACCACAAGGGATGTGTCTTTGAAGGCAGAAATTAAAACACTGACAGAGGGAGGAATAACTATTTTCAATGCCTGGGGCAGAATAATCAGTCTCATGGTCTGGATATAATTTAATCCAATAGAATCAGCCGCTTCGAACTGGCCTTGATTCATACCCTGCAACCCGCCTCTTACAACTTCAGCTATGTAGGCCGCAGTAAACAGGATAATTGCAATCTGAGCTCTTAGAATTCCATTTATTGAAACACCTTCGGGCAGGAATAATGGAAAAACAACGGAAGACATGAATAACAGGCTGATCAGCGGAACACCGCGTATCAGCTCGATATAAAAAATACAGAATGTTTTAATCACCGGCATTTTTGACTGTCTCCCAAGGGCCAGAATAATACCCAGGGGATAGGCTGCTGTTAAACCGAAAACAGACAAAAGCAAAGTAAGGATGATGCCGCCCCATTTTTCAATATCAACAGGTTCGAGTCCCAATACCCCACCTTTTAATAATAGTCCCATCAAAACCAGTGAAATCAGCCAGGAATATCCAAGAAATGCATTCCAATAATTTCTATTTCTGCTGATAAAAAGCAGTGAAACCAGTAAAATAATTGCTGTTATGGGGCGCCACAGTATATCCTGGGGATAAAATCCAAAGAGAATAATTTTATAATTACTTGAAATGATTGACCAGCATGCACCACCTGCTTCCTTGCAGTTGGCATCCGGAAGCCAGGAACTGCTTATTAAAGCCCATTTTAAAAACGGAATAATAGAAAACCATAGGATACTGATGATAATAATCGTTAAAAAGGTGTTAAAAGGGCTGGAAAATAAATTTTTCCGCATCCATCCCAGAACACCGATACTTGATATCGGCGGTTTGACCATAACCTTATTTTCTAAATGTAATTCCATATAAACCTATTTTAAAATCCTCACCTTTCAACTATTGCCATTTTTTTATTATACCAGTTCATAAAAGCCGAGGTTGATAAGCTGAATATAAGATAGACTATCATGATTAACATAACCCCCTCAATTGCCTGCCCCGTCTGATTGATAGCAGTTCCGGCAACGGAAACAAAATCCGGGTATCCAATAGCTACTGCAAGAGAGCTGTTTTTTGTCAGATTGAGCATCTGGCTTGTTAATGGAGGAATAATAACCCTTAATGCCTGGGGCAGAATGATGAGGTTTAAAACCTGTCCTGGTTTTAAACCTATAGCCATTGCAGCTTCAGTCTGGCCTTTATACACTGACTGGATCCCGGCCCGGACAACTTCAGCGACAAAGGCTGCCGTATATAAAACAAGTCCTAAAAGAAGGGCTGCAAATTCAGGGCTGATGGAAAGTCCACCCTTAAAGTTAAATCCTTTTAAAACCGGTATATCCATATCTGTCGGCATTCCGCCGATTATCCAGGATAAAAAAGGAAATCCAAGAAATAGACTTATTGAAGTAAGAAGAAAAGGGAAAGTTTTGCCCGTTAAATCCTGTCTTTTTTTCGCCCATTTCCTTATGATAATAATTAAAACAATAGCGATGATTATGGCAATTGCCATATATTTATAGGCAGGGTGCGTTTGCGGGATTCCAAAGATTAATCCTCTGTTACATAAAAATAAGCCATTGAACGGACTTAAGGCTTCCCTTGGTGAAGGCAGCATTTCATAAAAAAAGGCATACCAGAAAAAAAGTTGCAATAACACGGGGATATCCTGGAACAATTCAATATATCCTGCAGCGCATTTGTTTATAAGCCAGTTTTTTGACAACCTTGCTATCCCGATAAGGGTGCCGAGAATAACCGTTAGAATAACGCCGATAAAGGATACGAGCAGGGTGTTTAAAAAACCCACATAAAGGGCTTTCATATACCTGTCTGCTGCTGAATACTCGATTAAGGATTCTCCGATTTCAAATGCAGCCTCATTATTCAGGAAACCAAATCCTGTGGCAATGGATTGTCTTTGAAGGTTCGTCATCGTGTTGGAAATAAGATACCAGGCAACAAAAGCAAACAAAAAAGCCGCCCCGATCTGATAAAGAAGAGATCGTTTATCAGGGTCGTACCAGAAGGATATGTGTTCGGAATTTTTCTTATTAATAGCTTTGTTCATTATAGTTTTAAATACTTTTAAGAAAAATATGGTGCAATTTTCATTGCACCATATTCAATGTATAAATTTTTGGTTTACTTGAATGGAGGAGAATACATCAAACCGCCATCTGTCCAAAGAGCATTCAATCCTCTTTCGATACCAAGCTGGGTATTAACACCAACGTTTCTTTCAAATATTTCGCCGTAATTTCCCACCATTTTAATTATGTTGTAAACAAAATTCTCATCAAGGCCAAGTGCTTTGCCGTTGCCTGCTGTAACGCCTAAAAATCTTTTGATTTTAGGATCATTGCTTTTCAGCATAGCATCGACATTTTTAGATGTAATGCCAAGTTCTTCAGCATTTATTGTAGCTAATACAGAATAATTAACGATATCTTTCCATTTGTTGTCGCCATGTCTTACTGCAGGGGCCAATGGTTCTTTTGAGATTATGTCAGGAAGAATCATGTAGTCAGCAGGGTTTGGAGCTACTGCGCGTGTTCCTGCAAGCTGGGAAGCATCTGATGTTAAAACGTCGCAACGGCCAGCAAAAAAGGTTTTTGCAAGTTCGGCTGTGTTTTCAATAACAACTGGATTCATTTTCATACCATTTGCTCTGAAATAATCGGCGACATTTAATTCAGTTGTTGTTCCGGGAAGAACACATACAGTTGCACCATCAAGTTCTTTAGCACTTTTTATACCCAGTTTTTTTGGGATAAGGAATCCCTGGCCGTCATAGTAATTTACCTGGCAGAAATCAAGGCCAAGCGCTGAGTCACGGCTTAAGGTCTGGGTACAATTTCTAAAAAGAACATCAATCTCTCCTGATTGCAGGGCTGTAAATCTTGTTTTGGCTGTCAGAGGAGTGAATTTGAGTTTGTCAGGATCGCCGAAAACTGCTGCAGAAAGTGCCCTGGCAGCATCAACGTCAAGGCCTTTCCAGACGCCTTTATCATCGGCTTTACCAAAACCAAAAAGACTTCCATTAACTCCAGCCTGGATAAACCCCTTAGCCTTAACATCTTCAAGTGTACCTGCCATAGCTAATGTGGATATAGCAAGAACGGTAATGCAAACAGTTAATACTTTTAATAATTTCATAGATATTCTCCTCCATATACTAAGATTAATTGATACGGAATAATTCATTAAAATTATTCCTAGGTTTGTATTGCCTGGATTTTGAATTTAAACTTTAGCAACTATTAGCATATTGGCAATATTTATCAAGAATTATATTGACTCGCATATTTTTTTTTTTTAATTACTCCATTCCCGTTCAGGTCAGTTTACCTTTCCTTCGCTGGATGGGAGTAGTTGACAGGTCCCAAAATGCTCATTCAAGGCAAACTGACCCGAACGAGTTGCGGTGCCGACGATTACAATCATAGTAAAGGATAGCAGAGCAAAATATTGTTTACATGCGTTAGCCCTGGGGTAAAAGAAATGTAATATTGAAGAAAACAATGTTACATTCTTGGAATAAAACTTATACTAACTTTATGTTGTCGTGTACGAAAATTTTCAGAGAGCCTGTTAATACCATATCTCATATGGCAGGAGCACTTGCTTCCATAGTCGGTTTAACATTAATGGTTGTGTTTGCAGCCATGAGGACAGATGCCTGGCATGTGGTTTCCTTTGCTGTTTTCGGCACAACATTGGTTCTAATGTACACCGCTAGTTTTCTTTATCATGGACTGAAAATTTCTGAAAAATCCTTATTAGTTTTTAGAAAAATTGATCATATCATGATCTTTATGCTAATAGCCGGATCATACACTCCTATTTGTCTTGTACCTTTACGCGGTCCATGGGGGTGGAGTATTTTCGGTACGGTCTGGGGCATTGCAATTATCGGAATTATATTTAAAATTTTTGCAATGAATCTACCCAGGTGGATTTCCACAATGATTTATCTTGTTATGGGATGGATGTGTGTGGTTGCCGTTTATCCGCTTGTTAAAACCCTGACGTTGGTATGCCTTTTCTGGCTAGCTTTAAGTGGGCTGTTTTATAGTGGAGGTGCCATTGTTTATGTGCAAAAGAAACCCAACCCATTTCCCGGTATATTTGGATTCCATGAGATATGGCATTTATTTGTATTGTTGGGAAGTGCCTGCCATTTCTGGCTTGTTTTCAACTATATCATGTATATAAATCCTGCTTGAATCCAGCCCAAATCCACCATCAAATTTTACCGCCTGGGCCATGGGGTTGTGCACTATCCCTGGCCATCAGCAAGGTGCCAGATGCAAGGCGACAAGGAGTGACGAAAGAGGCCTAAGTTATACTCCGCAGGGAGGAACGACCGCAGTCAACGCAGCAGGTGGGACATTGATGGTGGATCAGGGCAAGGTTTCGTCGTTGTAAAAATTTATTATATTGGGTAGTATTCCGTCCCTGCATGTTTATATTTTATCAGTGTTTTTTAACGGGGAATAGATATGAAGATTAATAATGTAAAAAAAATAACAAACTATCAGTATTTAAATCTTTTTTCAGTCAAATATAAAGATAGGGTAAATTGCGAAAAAGAATGGATTTTTTCATCCAGATCAAAGAGCTTAAATCCCCTTGAAAAAGATTATACCATACCAGACGCAGTAGTCATTGTTCCATTTCACACACAAGAAAAAAAACTTGTAGTAATAAAAGAATTCAGGGTTGCCCTTGGCGGGTATCAATATGGATTTCCAGCAGGCCTTATTGATAAAGGCGAGGCAGTTGAGCAGGCTGGGCAAAGAGAACTTTTTGAAGAAACCGGGTTAAGTATTACAAAGGTATTGCAAAAAAGCCCGGCCATTTTTTCATCTTCCGGTATGACTGATGAATCCATATGCCTTTTGTTTGTTGAGTGTAAAGGAAAGCCCTCAAACAGGTTTAATGAAGCATCCGAGGATATTGAAATTATAATGATATCAAAGGAACAGGCATTAAATATTTTAAAGGACAGCCAGATCAAGTTTGATGTAAAATCCTGGATCATTTTAAACAACTTTGCTTTACATGGAGTCATCTAAATGTTTTCAAATTTATTATATTTTCTCATCGCTTTAATCATATACTCAACCTCTGAGCTGTTCAAACCCGTTGAAAATTTTGATAATACTCTAATTTTCAATAGTCTTCTGATAAGTGTTTTATTTTTTATTATCTGCAATATTACGTTTAAACGTCTTGAAAAAAAAGCATCTCAAAATCCCTATGAAAACATTGATCATTTAATAAATAATTATATTTCAAGGCTGTCCATACTTGCATTAATGATTTTTGCCGTTAATATTTACGGATTTAAATTAAGTTTTTTGTTTACCGGAATAGTCGTTTTTGACCACTTTCCAACCCTTGAAGCAATTGTTTTTCTGGGATTATTTCTTTTTTACCTGATCATTATCTGGAACGAAGCATACCGTGTACAAAAAAGATATTTTTCAGGAGATATATCAAAAAAGAATTTTATTTTATCCAATGCTTCCTTTTCTCTGCCGGCACTTTTACCCTGGTTTTGTTTGTCGATTATTGCAGATGCTCTGGGGTTTTTACCCTGGCAACCTTTAAAAAAAATATTACAAACACCTGCCGGGGAAATAGGATATATTGCATTATTCCTTATCGCTGTAACTGTTTTTGGCCCGGTTTTAATCAAAAGAATTTGGAATTGTAAGCCCCTGGAACAGGGATTGCCAAGAACAATGATAGAAAATGCCTGTAAAAAAGCCGATCTGAAATATTCGAATATTTTAAAATGGGAATTGTTCGGGGGCACCATGATAACCGCTGGTGTGATGGGACTTGTAGGGCGATTTCGATATATTCTTGTTACGCCTGCCTTAATCAATTCATTGAATGACGATGAACTGATCTCGGTCATACTGCATGAAATAGGCCATGTTAAAAAGCATCATATGTTATTTTATCTGTTTTTTTTTGCTGGGTTTATTTTATGTAATTTTATTTTTTTTGAACCTCTTATGTTATTTTTGTATATTGTTGAACCCGTATATCAGTTGTTTGGATTAGCCGGCGTTGAAAAAACTACAGCGCATTCGATTTTAATCAGTTTGTCCCTTGTTGGAATTTTTGTCCTTTATTTCAGGTTTGTGTTTGGATTTTTCATGCGAAATTTCGAACGCCAGGCAGATCTCCATGTCTATAATTTCACAAAAGATGCATCACCACTGATTTCAACCTTCTACAAGATCGCATCCTTTTCACGGCAATCCATTGACACACCAAACTGGCATCACTACAGCATAGGTCAAAGAGTCAGATTTTTGGAAAGATGTCAGGCAACCCCGGCCTTGATACAGGCCCACCATTTGCACGTAAGAAAATTGGTAGCAGGATATTTTATTTTACTTGTATTGCTCTTTGGTATTGGTTATTCCATTAATTACGGTATCGCTAAAGAACCATTCGACAATTTTGTTGCTGAAAAAATTCTTTTTCAGCAAATTGATGTAGACCCTGAAAATTCAGAACTTTATGCTCTTGTGGGTGATTATTATTATAATAGAAAAAATTATGGGAAGGCTATAGATTCATATGAGAATGTTTTAATGGCTGATCCTGAAAATGTGCATGCATTAAATAATTTGTCCTGGCTTTTTTCGACATGCCCCAAAGAAGAATACAGAAACGGTAAAAAGGCCCTGGAATATGCTCAAAGAGCATTGGTGCAAAAAAGAGAAGCCTTTATTTTAGATACCTATGCAGAAGCACTTTTTATCAATAATGATATCAATACTGCTGTTAATGTCTCAAAAGAAGCCTTTAACCTTTCAAAAGACAGAAAAAAATATTATAAAGCTCAGTTGTTGCGGTTTGAGGAATTGTTAAACCCCTGAGGATTGACCGGATTTTATAATTTTGCCTGGGAATAAGGGTCCACTCAAAAATTAATTACCAATTTTTGCCCGGAGACTAAATGCCAATGGGTAAAAATGCCATACCCGCTATTTTTACAGCTTTGGATATAATTCTGCCCGTTCTGCCGGAGACGATTCTTGCCATAGTGTCCTGAAGGGAGATGAGTTTTCCAAAAAGGCGCTCATAGCTTAAGTTCCTTATTTCACCTTCAAAACTATTGGTCAGAATAATCAACCGGCCGTCATCTTTTTTTCGCATAGAAAGACGCCAGACAAAAATTTCAATATTTCGGGCACTATTGTACAGATTCTGCTCATTAAGATAATCCAGGATGAAAAGTTCACACTTACTATTATATGATTTATGAATCATGGTGTATAAGCCAACCATGACGGCAAAGATCCGGTCCCCGGTAAATTCGGGTTCAAATCCCAGTAAAATAGCCTCTGTACTCTGTTTAAAATCCAGTTCTGCATATTTTTTTTCAATGGGACATATAAATATCTGTTCCATGCGGGATTCAATTGTTTGACCAGGATTTTTTTTCAATTCTTCTGGATTTTTTTTATATAATTTTTCGGTCAGAGCTTTTAAAAGGCTGATGGCCTGATCCATGTGAAGTTCAGAGATAAGATCAATATTTGACTTGGCAAGATTTTTAATATTAAAGTTTGAAGATGCAGTGCATCCTGATATTGTTAATAAAAAAACTAAAAAAAAACTAAAACCAAGAAATTTTTTCACCAAAGAGTTAAGAATGTTTATTCCCTTATGTATGCAGCTTTCAAAAATAAAAAAAATAGGATTCACTACCAGTTGAACCTATAATATTTTTTTTGTTTTATATTCTTTTATGCCCTTGTGCATTGTTTTAACAGCTAACTGAATACAATGATGTTTTTTTTCCGGGATATTTTCAAGGACTTTGAAAATATCTCCGTCATTTAGTTTTAATGACTCTTCAATTGTTTTACCCTTTATCAGATCAACAACTGCCATTGCAGCTGAGATTGCCCCGGCACAACCTGTGATTTCATACCGGACATCATTGATGAGATGATTATCATCAATTTTAAGGTAAATTTTCATAATATCTCCACAGGAGCCTACTTTTTGTGAAATTATATCTGCATTTTCAATATGTCCCATATATTTTTTTTCAAGATAATAATTGATTGCTGGATCAGCATATCCTGCTTCTGAGAGCATTTTTCGTTCAGCATGGGATCTTGTAATTTCTGTAACCACTTTTTATTCCTTTATTTAATCCGGACAAAAAATTGCCAGGCATTATAGTTTAATATTTTGCAATATTAAAATCAAAATCTGGGCTCTAAGTTAAATGATTTCTTTTTTATGTCAAGAAAAATAGATAAAACATATCAATAAAATTCATATTATAGGGGTTGAAACTGATGAAGATCAAAGATAATAATACAAATGATTACAAGTGACTGAAAATTATAATGATAAATAATACTTGAGTTTATTTTAAGCTGTGATATTCTAATATTAAATTTTATTAAGCTGATTCCTTTTAGAGCTATTAATTATGATCCTGATTTATAGAGGTTCATATTAAATTTTCTTCTACCATCTGACAGGTTAAAAGGAGAACATGTTATGAAAGACTTGATTAAGTACATTGCTCAGGCACTGGTTGATAATTCAGATCAGGTTGATGTCCAGGAAATTAAGGCACAGCAGACCCTTGTGCTGGAATTGAGGGTGGCAAAAGAAGACCTTGGAAAAGTTATTGGTAAAAAGGGCAGAACAGCCCAGGCCATGAGAACGATTTTATCCTGTGCATCGGCAAAGGAACAAAAAAGGGTTATTCTAGAAATTGTTGAGTAATTTTAAACAATTTTTTATTTTGTCCGGCTCTTAGTATTCTTTCATTTTTTATATTTTATCAGTGCCGTCCGGCACTGATAAATTGTCATTAAAAGGTATTCATGACTTTTTTCGTCAAATTGATTCCATAAATCTAAGATAATAATTTTAATGCCGCATCATTTTTTGTTAAAGTATAAATTCTTCAATTCACTCAGGGTTTTATAATCTGTGATATCGCATTGAATCGGAGTCATTGAAATATAGTTTCGGGATAATGTACTGACATCTGTATCCGGTTCATCATTCGTGTTGTCAATTCGAGAATACCAGTAATAGTTCCGGTTTTTGGGATCTGTTCTTTTTGTAAAATATTTTGATACATTGGTTGATGCCTGCCGGGTTATCTTTATACCACGGACTTCATCAATTGGAACAGCTGGAACATTAATATTTAAAAAAGTCAGAGAGGGCAGGGCGTAATCATGAATTTGGTCTACTATCTTTGCAACAAACCGGGATACTCCCTTGAAATCCAGATTTTCTCCTTTTTTAAATATCGAAACGGCTATACTTAATATGCCGTTGAGCGTGGCTTCCCTGGCTGCACCCACCGTGCCTGAATAATTAATATTAACCCCTGTATTACTGCCGGGATTAATCCCGGAAATAACCAGATCAGGTGGACTGGTGAAAATTTCAGATAGTCCAAGCTTAATACAATCTGCCGGTGTTCCTGAAACAGCATATACCCGATTTTCTCCATTTAAATTTATAGGGTCAATTCTCATGGGTTCATTAAGGGTTATGCCGTGGCCCACTGCACTTTTTTCTCTATCAGGTGCAATTAGAGTTACTTCGTGATGGGGTCGAAGAGTTTTGTACAATGCTATAATTCCCGGCGCATTATATCCATCGTCATTTGTAAGCAGAATTTTCATTGTCAGCCTTTAAGGTCACAGCGTTATTATTTATCCTTTTTATAATTTATCATAGTTTTTATACGCCACACCTCTTTTTTAATCAAGCATCATAGTTTACCCTGACATGGCTAACGTATGTAACTTTTTTATGATTACTCCATACCCGTTCAGGTCAGTTTACATTTCCTTCGCTGGATGGGACATGTTGACAGGCTCTATGTCGGGCTACACTTGTGGCGGAAAAACTCGCTTCTCTCAAACACTTCCCGCCACTTAACGTTACGCCCGCCAGAGCCTGTAACAACAGGTCCCAAAATGCTCATCCAAGGCAAACTGACCCGAACTAGTTGCTGTGCCGACAATTACAATCATTGTAGCGGATAGCAGAGCAAAATATTGTTAACATGCGATTGCCCTGTTTACCCTGGAATATATGAACATTGACAAATAAATTAGAAAAGGGCAGAAATTATGGTGAATCAGAAATTAACTTATTAGAGGATTTGAAATTCAGTGAAACAAATATTCTGTTTTTTATTAATTTGCTTGATTTGTCTATCAGTTTTCACAGCCACGGCAAGTGCAAACGGCTCGAAAAAAGAGTATACCGTAATTAAAAAGAACCCTCATGCCTGGCAGTGTGGTTCTGGAATAAAACAATCTGATCTCATATTTAAATATTTAGGAATGGGCGGCTCTTTTGGCAGATGGCCAAATGCCATCGTGCCCATAGCATACAATCCTAAGAACGCTCCATATATGTTCTCAGATGATACTAAGACTGTCGACCTGATACAAAAAGCCATTAACCAATGGGAGAATGTATGTGGTATTAAATTCAATTTCATGGGAATTACACAAAAAGATATAAATGATGCCAATGACAATCTTGTTGTCATTGCATGGACCCAGATTACATCAGCAGGACAGGCAGGGCCTGTACACAGCAAGTCATACAATGATTATATTGCTTCCGGCTACTGGCCTTACTGGGATGGTACATTAGAGCTGAACAGCGACGCAAATATGTGGTTCGACTTTGGTTCAGACAAGTTTAATAATATGGAGTTTACTAGAGTTGTTACTCACGAATTGGGCCATCTTTTGGGGTTAGGGCATTCAGATGATCCTAACGCCTTTTTATTTGCCGGCCCATATCCTGGTACATATTACCCGCGAAATGATGATATAAATGCGGTAAAAGCGTTATACGGACCTCCTTTAAAAAACTATGTGGCTCCCCCTGCCTATACTATACCTCCTGTAAATCCTAAAGCACAAATAACGTCAAGTTATTTTCATTTACTTGATGAAAATGATTATACAGATACTGGAATTAAAATAACAGATGTCACAGAATCTACAAATGATGGGTATGTATTTGTTAGTTTTGGATTTAAAAATTTCCCCATAGGTGATCTTGATTTAGTCACTATAGATCCTTCTGGATTGTATTATGGAGGGACTACAATTCAAAATACCAATGCTAATGGGGGCTGGAGCGTTGGTCTGGAAAGAATTGAAATCTTGAAAAAAATGCCTGGAACCTGGAAATTATATGGAATTATCGACAATAAAACAGTTTTAAATTTTTCAATAGAAGTAAAAACAATTCCAACCTGGAACAAACCCCCGGACACAAGCCTGACTTTTACTGTCACAGAACCTTTTAAAGTCACTGCAAACCTTTCTGCAATAGATCCGGAAGGAGATAATTTATCTGTTATCTGGCATATTCCAGGCGAGGCCGAGAGATCAGGCAATATTTATGGTTCAACCAGCGAAACATTCTCTTTTCCCAACCCAGGGGAATATACTATATATGTTGAAGTTAAGGATGATGCGCAACTTTATCTGCCTGGAAAAATGGGTTATGATTCAGCAGGCTCTGGTTACAGGCTGATTTTAAGCAACACGTTTAAGGTGACGTCAAAAATTATTTTACCAACATCATCTGTAAATTTAATTATTATTAAATCAGATCTTTCTTTTAAACTTCCTAGTGCAATATATAAGTCACCTTCAGGAGATATCAGCCTATGGGTAGATTTTAAATTTTTTGGAGATCAGAATGGCAAACTCCTGTGGGAACTTTCTGATTATGGAACAATAACACCTGCGGCAAATTCAATATCCATAGCATCAGATCTTTCCTTTACAATACCTTATGCAACATATCAATCTTTAACGGGCGATATTAATTTAGAGGCAAACTTTAAATTTTCAAGTGACCAAAACGGCCAACTTCTTTGGGAACTTTACAACTACACGATTAAATAATCTTATAGAACAGAACCCAGTCGGATTTTGAGTGGGCCCTTAAGACCGGATAATTTTATTATATGAATCAGGGTCCGTATCTCCCTCCGTGGAGAATAATAATATTTTAGCATCTTTTGTTATATCAAGTTCATTTTTTATTAGTCTAAATCGCTTGTTTGAAAGCAGTTCGTATACAAGTCCCAGGGTTACTGCCCCGGATTCTCCTGAAATAATTGACTCATCTCCGGGCAGGGCATTGCCGAGTATTTTCATTCCGCGTCTGGCCACATGGTCAGAACATTTAATAAAGGCTCGGGCCCCTGATTTTAATATCTTTAGTCCCAGGATACTGGGCTCACCGCAGGCAAGGCCCGCCATAATAGTTGGCAGGTCTCCTCTAACTCTATATGGCTTGCCATGGCGTAATTTCATGGATTCATAGAGACAGGGGGCTCCGCTTGGTTCGACTACAATAAATTTGGGTTTGTTTTTTTGTGAAATATTTTGAAATCCAGCTAAAACTCCTGCTGCCAGCGATCCAACCCCGGCCTGTAAAAATATATGTGTCGGCCATATTTTTGGTTTCTGAAAAAGAAATTCAGTTACCAGTGTGAAATATCCCTGCATAATATGGGTAGGTACATCCTCATATCCTTCCCAAGAGGTGTCCTGTAATAAAATCCAATTGTTTTGTTCGGCCATATTATTGGCATAAATGACTGTATCATCATAGTTGTAATCAGTTATAAAGGCTTTAGCTCCAAATTGTTTTATGGCTTTTAACCGGGCCCGGGAAGAATTTTTAGGTAAATACACAACAGCTTTACAACACAGTTTTTCTGACACCCAGGCAACTGCCCTGCCATGGTTCCCATCTGTTGCAGTTACAAATGTTGTATTTTGAAACTCAGGCTGCCGGGATAAAATTTTATTGAAAATCATTTCATCTTTGTCCAGATTTAATTTATTTGCCAGCACCCTGGCAATTGCATAGCTTGCACCTAAAACCTTAAAAGCATTCAAATCAAAGCGTTTGCTTTCATCTTTTATAAACAAATGGGCAATTGCAAGCTTTTTGGCCAGGGAGGATAAATTTACCAGTGGTGTCGGCTCGTAGCCTGGCAAACTTTTATGGAATTTAAAAACAGTCTTGGCAATCTTATTATCAGCAAAATCAAATAATGAGGGATCATGGTTTTTTTGGATATCGTTTAGAATGCAGGAAATATTAATATTGTTCATTTGTATCCTAAGGAAAGTACATTAAAGGGTTTATTTCTTTTGGGTGATATTATTTATTTTAAAGGCTTTTGTAAAATTTTTTTTCAAGTGCTTTTACTTTTATCTTTCTTTCAGGTGATAAAAATAATTGGTAAAGCGGGTCATCCGTTTGGATATGTTTTTTAAGAATATCCCTTTCAAGAATAGACAAAACTTCAACCGATACATCACAGGAAGGATAGCCCTTATCATCTATGGCAACAATATCGTTAAATTTTATTTTAACGATATTGTTGATATCAACCAGTTTCAAATTCCCCTCATGGTTTAATATCAGATTGCCTAAACCGGCAAGATCAGGAATATACCCTGTGCCGGCAATCATCTGCCGGGTTCTTTGAACAAAGGTATCAATATTGATCCGGGCGTTTTTTACCTTTTCTTCCAGCTGGGAACCACTGCCGGTTGTAGATTTAAACATATCCAATAAAAAACGGTCACAAGATAATCCCTGCCGCCAGGGATCAAGAATTTCGCCTTCAATATATTCCTGAAGGCCGCAAAGAACAATGTGGTTTTTTCCTGCTGCAGTATAATCAACAATAACCTCTTCAGATTGGGCAATACAGTCCGGCCCCAAAAACTGTAATAGAAGATGATATTTTTTAATTTCTTCAAAGACGGCTTCTTTGTTCTTAAATCGATTTCGTAATATCCTGAATATTTTTTTAGGTTTAGCCCGGGGAAACATTCTTATTCCGTCTATGATTTCTCCTTTAGTCTCTTTGAGAACATCTTCCACCGCAAGGATTTCAAAAATATGCGACCTTAAACCAGATCGGTAATATTTTCGAAATATATAGTGACTTGAATCATTTATAAAATTGAGCTTTAATACTTCGCTTTCAGTCAAATAAGCCTGATTTCTTATATCCCTTATTGTTTTGTCCATCAGTATTTTTACCAGACTATTGTATTAGTTTACAAGCATTAAAGGCCAAGGCAAACTGACCTGAACGGGTATCGGACTAATCATAAGATAGAAATTAGATAAGTGACAGGATACTTGAAACATGGTAATTAATCAGGATTCAAAAATTTATTCTTGTTTAAAGGGAATCATATGGACGAGTTAAACTATCAATGGGGTCATGGGATCTTCAAGCGTCTGGCCGCCAATATGGAAATTGTTATTAAAGGTCAGAAAGAGTGTATTCGGTATATTCTTGCAGGACTTGCCAGCAGTGGTCATATCCTTTTAGAAGATAATCCCGGAACCGGCAAGACAACCCTTGCAAAGGCATTGGCCAAAAGTATAGATGTGGATTTTAAACGCATTCAGTTTACACCGGATCTTTTACCCTCTGATATTCTGGGTGTTTCAATTTTTGATCCATCCCAGAAACTGTTTAAATTCCATAACGGGCCAGTGTTTACCAATATTCTTCTGGCTGATGAAATCAACAGGGCATCTCCAAGAACTCAGTCTGCCCTCCTGGAATCCATGGCTGAAGGCCAGGTGAGTATTGACGGTACCATTTTAAATTTGGAAAAGATGTTTTTTGTCATTGCCACACAGAATCCAGTTGAATCCAGCGGAACTTATCCCCTTCCAGAAGCCCAGATGGATAGGTTTGCCATGCAGCTTAAATTGGGTTATGTGGCAAGAGAACAGGAAGTGGCAATATTATCTGAGCAGCAGGAAAAGCATCCGATTCATACCTTAAGCCCATGTGTTACCCTAAAAGAAATTCTAGATTTACGCTTCATGGTCAACCAGGTATTTATTGCAAAAGAACTTAAACTCTATATGGTTGATATAGTAAATAAAACCCGGGAACAAATTGGAATTAGCCTTGGTGCAAGCCCGCGGGCAACCATTGCATTAATGAAGACGGCACAGGCCCTGGCTGTTTTTGACAACCAGTCTTTTATAACTTCCGACCATATACAAGAGATAGCAGTCAGTGTCATTGCCCATAGACTGGTATTGGATCCCCAGTCAAGTTTTTCCGGTGTAACGCCAAAATCTGTTGTGGAAGATATTTTAAGATCCATTCCCGTTCCAGTATAAGGTTTTTATGCTATACAGATTTTTCTATAAATCCTATAGTTTGTTCTATGTATTGAGACATTGGCGCAAGAGGCATTTTACGCCTGCCGGCGGGATGATAATTACGGCTGTTATTCTGTCGGGAATATTAGGGTTTAATATTTTAAAAACAAATCTTTACCAGGTATTGGCTTTTGGCCTTTCTATCATGCTGGTTTCCTTTGTATACAGCCTGTTTCGGTTCAGGCTCAAAGTAACCATCAATCGTATCCTTCCTGAATATGCAACCGTTGGAAATAAAAGTGTTTATGAAATAGAAATTAAGAATTTATCATCAAATACTCAAAAGGGGCTTATCCTTTATGAGGAAATTCAAGACCCAAGACCCCCTCTTAAATTTTTATTATCAAAAAAAGAACCCTTTGAACACTTAAGAAATGCCTGGGACAGGAAAACTCTGTATTTCAGGTGGCTGTGGTTGACAGAGAAGAACAGGAAAGCCAGGTTTTCCCCCATAAAATTGCCGGCTTTGCCTGCCGGGGAAACTATCAGGGTGGCTGCTAAGTTTGTCCCCCGGTTCAGAGGATATATTAATTTTTCAGGCTTCACCTTTGCAAGGCCCGATGCCCTGGGGATTTTTAATCGGGTTCATCAAGTTAAAAAAAAACAAAAAATGCTATTTCTGCCAAAACAATATAAGCTTAAAACTCCACAGCTTGTATCTACAAGGCAATATCATCCGGGCGGGATTTGCCTTGCCTCATCCATTGGAAATTCCGATGAATTTATGTCATTGCGCAACTATAGGCCCGGTGACCCTCTTCGAAATGTTCACTGGAGAAGTTTTGCCAAAACCCAGGAACTTGTTATCAAAGAATTTGAGGATGAATATTTTGTAAGGCATATAATTATTCTGGATACGTTTTTAAATTCAGGCAATGAAAAACTTTTTGAGTCGGCTGTCAGCATTGCATCATCTTATATCACACCCCTTAAGACCCATGAAGCAATCTTTGATTTAATGTTTGCAGGGAATAATGTTAATTCTTTTTTCTGGGGCAGGGGGCTTGGCCATTCGAAAAAAATGCTTGAGATTCTTGCTTGTGTTGAGCCCTGTGAAAATAAAAAGGTTTTTGACCTTGGTCCAACCCTGGAGGCTGACTTGAAAAAAATTTCCAGTGCAATTTGCATTTTTTTAGGCTGGGATGAGGGTCATAAAAAAGTTTATCAATTATTTAAAAAGGCTTTAGTACCAATATCTATTATTGTTCTGGCAGAAAATAAATTATTAATGGAAGAAAAAATTTTCCAGGATAAGGCTGCCATGGCACATATCAAAGTTGTGCAAAGTGATCAAATTTTAGAAATGTTGGGCAAGGGATGAAAGCACCTCGATTATTTTTGGGAGCAATTGTTTTATTCTGGGGATGGCAGGTTCAAACCATCTGGATTGCAATAGCCTTAGCCTTAATCCTTGAATCTTCCCACATGGTTAAATCTAAATTTGTATTTAAGCCATCTGACTTTAATAAATTCTTTGATGTCTGCATGGTTTTTTTTGCAGGAATTATTGTTATTTCTTTAACCCTTGAACCGGAAAAAGCAATTTTGATTATTTTAAAATGGCTTCCTTTGGTTTTTTTCCCGCTTATTACAGCCCAGGAATTTAGTGTAAATGGAACCATAGACAGTCGAGCTTTTTTTATTGTTCAAAGAAAAAGGCTGAAAGCAGATATCTATGATTCTAAAGAAATTGACATTTCTTTTCTGTACAGTCTTTTTTGTATCCTTTCCTCTGCCACTGCAAATTCAAAAGGACCCTTGTTTTTTGTGATCGTGGTTTTGTTTTTTGTATGGGGGTTATGGCAGGTAAGGTCAAGGCGGGTCTCTTTTTTTTTATGGATGTTCTGTATTTTTATCACAATTTTATTAGGGTATGTCGGGCATAATGCTATTCGACTTACAAGAATTAAAATCAACCAGTGGATGATGGAATATTACGCAGGTTATTATGCTGATAATCCTTTTAAGAATTTTACTGCTCTGGGAGAAATAGGAAGGCTTAAATTATCTGATAAAATTATTTTGCGGGTCTGGTTTCAAGATTATATTGAGGACAAAACCTATCGTCTTCATACTTCAAGTTACACGGGATTTTCAAAGTCAAACTGGTTTTCAGGATATGGGTTCAAATCCGTTGAAAATGGCCATGATAAAACCTTCTGGCAGATAAATCCTCTTGTAAATCCAAGAAAAAAAATGACAGCCTATTTTAGATCCTCCAGGGAAAATGCAGTTTTAACCCTGCCTTCAGGTGTCCTCACCATATCTGAAATAAAAGCCTTGGCTTTAAAGAAAAATGCAATGCAGTCTGTCAGAGTAGAAAAAATTCCCTCTCTTATAAAGTATGTTGTATCCTATACAGGTAATTTATCATATGATGCTCCCCCTTCTGATATGGATTTGCAGGTTCCTGGAAATGAACTGCCAGGGATTGAAAAAATAATTGAAGAGCTTTCGCTTGATAAGATTTCAGATCAGGAGATTTTAAATACCATCAGAAATTATTTTTTGACTGAATATACCTATTCCCTGGATTTAAAAGGCAAACAAGATCAGGCAACACCATTACAAAATTTTTTAAATTCCACAAAATCCGGACATTGTGAATTTTTTGCTACGGCAACCACTCTTCTTTTAAGGAAGGCCAAGATACCGGCTCGATATGCAACAGGGTATATGGCCCATGAGTATTCGCTTCTGGGAAATCACCTTATTGTAAGGCAGCGTGATGCCCATGCCTGGTCAAAAGCCTTTATCAACGGGCAGTGGATCAATTTTGATACTACACCTCCCCAATTTCTGGAGATGGATAACCAAAAAGTAGAAACATCAATTATAAGTGATTTTTTTTCTTTTCTGGGGTTTAAGCTGTCCCAGTTACGTCATGAAACAGGGGCGAAACTGATGAATCAATATGGACTCTGGCTGATACTTCCATTGGGGCTGACATTGTTTTTAAGGCTGAGAAGGTCAAATAGAATCAAGAGGATCAAATTATCCGGCAAATCCATTGATGATACAAAACAAAATCCCAATGACAGTCCTTTTTATTTGATAGAAACAAAGATTGTCCAGCAAGGGTTTCCAAGGCATTCATATGAGACCTATTCTTCATGGTTTGCAAGGATTATGCATCACTTTGACAATGAGAATTTAAACAATGAACTTCAAATCCTTTTGCAGGTCCATAACAGGTATTGTTTCAGTAGTTCAGGGCTTAAAAAAGTTGAAAAAATAAAATTTAATTCTGACATAAAAAATATTCTGGAAAGATTAATCATTGCCAGAATTTAAATATTCTTTTACAGCGGCTAAAGTCAGGGTAAACATTTTAGTGCCAATTAAAATAGCAATGGCATTATTTTCACTATTCGTAATACAGGCATCGGCAAATGCCGGTCCGATTATACTGGCTGGATTTTGGGTTCCTTCTACGTTTTCCTGCATATTGACAAGGTAGGTATTCAGACGTTTTTTTAAGATGTCAAAATAATCAATACTTTGACCTGTAGTGGTCTGAGTAAGATTTGAAATGCTATTTGACATTTCCCTGATATGCTCCCAGAATACATTGGTTAACTTTTCTTTGTTCTTATCCGTTTCTG
Source organism: Desulfobacula sp. (assembly GCA_018645325.1). Classification (GTDB taxonomy): domain Bacteria; phylum Desulfobacterota; class Desulfobacteria; order Desulfobacterales; family Desulfobacteraceae; genus Desulfobacula. Next base: position 21,844 of record JABGOU010000005.1, on the reverse strand, counting down.
GAATAAAAAAAGAGATGCCCCAGCCCGCACTCAGGATTTTTAAAATCTGAAGCTCGTATTCAATTGTGGTCAGGTTTAAATTGCTGTTTTCCGGTATACTTGTCAAAAGCTCTTTTGTATCTGTTCTGTCAAAGGCAAAAGTTGCCAGGTCTTGGGCCATTTGCTCTGCTTTGAGAGGTTCTTTTTTCTTTATTTCCATGATTCTTTCGTTTTATTAAATTTATGTACAAAATGATCAACTTATGTAATATAAAGTAACTTGTTAATAACAGTAGAATTAGAAAGTGTAAACTTAAAATAATGATAAAAATAGATCTAAAACTGTTTGTAACTTTATCCAAATATCAACCGGAAAACAGTAAAGGGCTTGAAATAGCAGAAGAAACAACTGTTGAGAAACTTATGAAGGATCTTGGTATTCCTTCAGAGCTTGTGAAATTGATTTTCATCAACGGAAAAATGCAAAAGAGCAAATACAGGTTGAAACACAATGACAGGGTAGGGCTTTTCCCTCCCGTTGGAGGAGGATAAAACATGGGAACCTCAAAAATAGAAGAACGATATGATAGAAATTTTGATACAATTTCCCATGGGGAACAAAAGACGCTTGGTGGCTCAAAGGTTGTAGTCATAGGTTTAGGAGGTTTGGGCGGTTGCGTCTGTGAGATGCTGGCAAGGATCGGGATCGGTAATTTAACACTTATTGACGGCGATGTATTTGAACACAGTAATTTAAACCGTCAACTTTTAAGTGAGGAAGGCCTGATAGGGTTTTCCAAGGCACAAGCTGCAAAAGACAGGGTAAATGCAATTAACTCCGACGTGATCGTAAATCATCTGGCTGAATATGTGGATGAATCAAATCTGTATGACCGGATAAAAAACGGTGATGTGGTTATGGACTGTCTGGACTCCATAAGTACAAGATTTAAATTGCAAAAGGCAGCCAAAAAGGCATCTATTCCCATTGTATCAGGTGCTATTGCAGGGGTTGCAGGGCAGGTGACGGTTATTTTCCCCGGTGATAAAGGCTATGAATTGATATATGGGAAAAAAGGGGGCAAACAATCAGAAGGTGTTGAAACAAAAACAGGTAATATAGCCTATTGTGCTTTTTTAGTGGCAGCACTCCAATCCTCTGAATGTCTGAAGGTTTTGCTGGATCGAGGAGATATCCTTCGTAATAAACTATTGATTGCAGAATTGTGGACCAACACCTTTGATATAGTGGATTTACTCTGATCCCAATTTGAATAAGGACCGCAAATGAAATAAGTTGAGCAGAAAGGAGAGATATCTTTCATGTATGCCAAAGCAGCACAGAGGATTAAATCATCCAGGAGATGTGTAGCGTTTACAGGTGCAGGTATTTCCGTGGAAAGCGGTATCTCGCCGTTCAGAGGGAAAAATGGATTGTGGAATAAATATGATCCCCAGATTTTTGATATCCATTATTTTAATACCCATACAAAGCATTCCTGGGAAGTGATCCGGGAAATTTTTTATGACCTGTTTGGTAAAGTAAGGCCCAACGCAGCCCATTATGCCATGGCAGAACTTGAGGCAAACAATATGTTAAGCGCTGTCATTACTCAGAATGTGGATAACCTGCATTATGATGCAGGAAGTATTATTGTCCATGAATTTCATGGCTCCTTAAAAACTATTATCTGTCTTAGTTGCAGGGCTAAGTATAAAATATCGGAAATCGACTTGAATATTTTGCCCCCAAAATGTGAAAAATGTGGGGGTATTTTAAAACCAGGTGTGGTTTTTTTTGGAGAGGATATCCCTGAACCTGCCAGGACAAATTCATTCAATGAAACAAAAAAAGCAGACTGCTTTATTCTGATTGGTACAACAGGAATGGTTGCACCTGCAAATATGATTCCAACAACTGCAAAATCAAATGGTGCAAAAATTATTGAAATTAATCCTTGTGTATCTGAATATACAAGTTCTATTACTGATATTTTTCTTGAAGACAAGGCAACTATTGCAATGGAAAAATTGATGGAAGAACTTGAAAAAATATAATTGTTAAAGGAGTTTTTAATGTCTGGTAATTGTCTGTTTTGTCAAATTGTTAATAAAAAAATCCCAACTGAGTTTTTATATGAAGATGAAAATGTTGTTGTTTTCAAGGATATCCATCCTGCAGCTCCGGTTCATCTGCTAATTGTTCCTAAAAAACATATCAGAAGCATTAATGATTTGCAGAAAGAAGAGTCCCTAATTATTTCAGAACTTTTCATGATTGCCAAAGACATGGCAAAAAAACAGGGTGTTAATGAGTCTGGATATAAGCTTTTGTTTAATGTTGAAAAAGGAGGCGGACAGGTCATTTTTCATCTTCATCTTCACCTCATCGGCGGATGGAATAAATAAGGAAGGCATTGACCCAAATCCACCATCAAATTTTCATTTACCTGCTGGTCATGGGGTTTTGCACTATCCCTGGCCATCAACAAGGTGCCAGATGCAAGACGACAAGGAGTGACGAGTGAGGCGTATAAGTCATACTCCGCAGGGAGGAACGACCGCAGTCAACGCAGCAGGTGGTACCTTGATGGTGGATCAGGGTTGATTTTTCTCATTGACAGGGAAAAAAAGATTCTGTAGGGTGTTTAAATATTTTGGATAAAAAAAAATGATTAAAACAAAACACATAAGCATATTTAATTTTGGACGTTTCTTTTTTAGAAACGTTCATCCGATGTGACGTTTTATTTCATAGTTAAATAAAACCCCGGGTGGACATGCAAACCACCCGGGGTTTTTAGGTTTTAAGGCTCTGGGAAAATTTTTTTCAGAGCCTTTTTTTATTTTAAATGAGTTTAAATTATTTTTGTCATGGAGAAAACAAATGATTCTTGTACTGGAAAACAAAATTACCATTAAACAGAAAAACAAAATTAAAAATATACTTTCCGATGAAGGGTGTATTACACGTGAAATCATGGATGCAGGCAGAAATGTAATTGGAACTATCGGTAAAACCAAAATAAGCCTGGATGAGTTTAAACAAATGGATGGGATTTTTGATGCCATACAAATTAAATCTTCCTATAAACTTGCCAGCCGGGAGTTTAAATCAGAAGATACCAAGGTTACAATCGGTAATGTTGTGGTGGGAGGAGACAGGATTGTTATTGTGGCAGGACCCTGTGCTGTTGAAAGCCATGATCAGGCCATGACCATTGCAAAAGAGGTAAAAAAATATGGTGCAGTTCTGTTCCGTGGTGGTGCATATAAACCCAGGTCATCGCCATACTCATTCCAGGGACTGGAGGAAGAAGGGCTTAAAATTCTTGCTGATGTAAGGGAAAAGACAGGGCTTAAAGTGGTCACGGAAATGACATCTGTGTCCCAGGCAGACCTGATGAAAAAGTATGTTGATGTGGTTCAGATCGGAGCGCGTAACATGCAGAATTTTGAACTTTTAAAATGTGTCGGCCGCATGGGATTACCCGTTGTGCTGAAAAGGGGACTTGCCTCTACTATTTTAGAGTGGCTGATGTCTGCGGAATATATTATGGCAGAAGGGAATAACAATGTCATTCTATGCGAAAGAGGCATTAGAACATTTGAGCCATATACAAGGAATACTTTGGATCTTTCGGCAATTCCTGTTTTAAAAAAATTAACCCATCTGCCTATTATGATTGATCCAAGCCATGCAACCGGCATCAGGGAAAAAGTAAGTCCCATGGCAAGGGCAGCTGTGGCAGCAGGGGCGGATGCCCTCATGATTGAAGTCCATAATAATCCGGAGCAGGCACTTTCAGACGGACCCCAGAGCCTTTACCCGGAACAATTCGGCCAATTGACCAGGGATATTTATGTGATTGCTCCGGTTGTTGGAAAACACCTTGATTTTGATTATTTGAAAAAATCAGAAATGATCAATAATATGGAAGCCAAAGATTCAAAAACTGCCGCTTTTATCGGTGAATATGGTGCTTACAGCCATAAGGCCAGCCTTGGGTATTTCGGAGAAGAGATCACACCTGTTCCCATGAAAACATTTAAAGATATTTTTAGTGCTGTTCAAACCGGAACCTGCCAATATGGTGTTATTCCCTTGGAAAATTCTCTTTCCGGGTCCATACATGAGAACTATGATCTGCTCCAGGAATATGATCTAAAAATTATCGGAGAGATTACTATAAGGGTTAAACATGCATTAATCGCCCATGAAAATATTTCAAAAAATGAAATTAAAAAAATCCTTGCACCGCCACCGGCTTTTTCCCAATGCAAAAATTACCTGGATCAATATCCCGGTATTGAGCTGATCCCTGTAAAGGCCACATCCAGTGCAGTAAAGCATGTCAAGGATTCAGGCGACAAGCATTCTGCAGCTATTGGTTCAACCATGGCGGCAAAAATTTTTAATATGAATATCCTTGAAGAATCTATTGAAGATAACCCGAGAAATTACACACGTTTTGCCATTATTGCCAAAGAAATCAAGGGTCACAAAAAAGCAAACAAAACGTCTATTATTTTTTCCACAGGTAACAAACCAGGGGCCTTATTTGAGGTCATGAAAGTGTTTTCGGAATATCAGATCAATCTTGTCAAATTAGAATCTCGTCCCATGCTTGGAAAACCATGGGAATACATGTTTTATCTGGACTTTGAAGCTGATATTGAACACCCTGATCTTGCACCTGTTGTGGAAAGACTTCAAAAGAAAGCTGAAAATTTAAGAATTCTGGGACGGTATTAAAAGGTATTTATCATAAAACTTTCAGATTTCCTGTCAATCACTAATTTAAAAAGCTTTGGTAATTCTTGAAAACCATGAAATTTTTGGTAGAATGATTTCAAAACTTTTAAATTAAGGAGAAATTAAGGACTAATATATGGATACCAGACCGAAATTGATTGTACTGCCACTTCAGCCTGATGCAGCCCAGGAATACAATGGAATAGGGTTAGGAATTCATTTTTTACTCGGCAATATGGTGGCCATACATCCACAACTTTCTGAGTTCTGGTTTGGGTGGAGGGTGAGTAAAATTTTTAAAAGCGTTTCTGATTTTCAGGCTTTTTGCAGGGACAATAAAGGTTTAGATATTCACCTGGAAGCCAAAGAGCAGAAAATAAGATTCTGGCTTTATGGCCGATACAGGCAAGAAAAAGATAAATTCCAGGTTTCTCTGAAACTTTATGATTCAGACCTTGAAAAAAAATATAATATTAAATTTTCCCTGGATCCATCTGATTTTTTTCTAGGTTTTGGCCGCAGTTTTTTCCAATGGCTGGCTCTTTGCGGCCTGCCACTTGATCACAAGCAAATGGCAAAAGCATTGTGGAAGGAAAACATCAGTATTAAAGGGCTTGAATATCTTGGTTATGCAGTTGAGGCAACTTATCTGAATTATATAGATCCTTCTTTATTTAAAAACGGGGATTTTGACCTTGAATGGTTTGAAAAAGCTGTAATTGAGGCTCCAATGTCCTACCTTACCCATGATATGAAAGGATGGGCCTTTTATAAAAACAAAGTATATGGAAAAGCCAAAGAATGCTTTAAAAAGGCGTTGGAAAAAAATCCAGCAGGGATTGGTGCCATTTCCGGTATGATGTGGTGCCATGTTTTTGAAAAAAATAAGGAAAAGGCCCTGGCGTTTTCCATTGCCAAGGCAGATGTAAGAAATGAACCCCATGAATCAGCAATAAAATTCATAGAAAAAAAATTTCCAGGAGATTAGTCATGAAAAAAATATATATCATATTAAGTATCATCATACTGGCTGGGTTTTTTTTAACCATTGGCTGCATGGACATGTATGCCAGGATAAAACCCAATCCTGAAGTTATAAAATTATATACAAATCGTATGGCTCTGCCGGACTATAATTATTATTATACTGGAAGGTCCAACCTGCCTGACGCTGTCGTTGGAATTGATAAAAAATACAAATTTAATGATAGACTTTGGGATAAAATTGAAAGCCATCAGGAAGTTTATAATAAAATATATAATTTAAATGATACGCCCTATGGTGATTCTGATTTATATGGAAGTGATATCATTGACAATAATGGCCTGAAACTGGGAATCTGGTTTTCTTCTTATTATCAGACTATTGTCAAAAAAAACCCAGATGGCACGGTGGATGTTTATACCCCCTATAACCCTGATGACTATGAACCTGATTTTCTTTAATCAGGCGTTTCCTTATTTTTTACCATGAAAAAAATGAAGGACGCGAAACAAAACTTCATTAGGTTCATGTCCTTTATGGTGATTAATAATAGGCTTTCTTAAGGTAATGGCATTATCAGGCAAGGAGCCTGTTTTAAAGTTCTGAGGATTTATTTCACATTGCTTTGACGACCGGCAAAAAGGGTTGTTCCGATGATGATGAATCCGCCTATAAGGGTTCTTATCTGTGGGATTTCGTTGAGAAGTAAAAAAGCTAAGGCAATCCCGTAAACCGGTTCAAGACCTGCAATGACTGCTGCTGTCTGTGCTCTTATATGGATTAAAGATTTTATAAACAGGGTATGGGCAAGGGCAGTACAGAAAATCCCTAAAAAGATGAGAAAGGGAAGATCGGAAAATTGAGGGAAGGCAATTTGAATGCTAAGGATCGGCAAAATCAAAAATATACTTGCAAAAAGGTTTTGGTAAAATGCAATGGCAATAGCATCGGAGATTCTCGCATTTCTTCTGTTTACAAGGGATAAAAAAGCAAAGGTAAACCCTGAAATAATTCCTAAAAATCCTCCTTTTGTGATATTATCTGAAAAATTAAAATTTGGGATAACAAGAATTATACCGAGAAAAACAGCCCCTGCAATAAATATGTCGGCTAATTTAAGTTTTTCTTTGAAAAATAAGGGTTCCAGAAAAGTCACAAATAAAGGAAATGTGGAAAAAGTGATAAGTCCTATCGCCACACTTGAAATCTGAATGGAAAGAAAGAAACTCCACCAGTGAATTGCCAGAAGGACTCCCTGCAAACCAAAAAAGAAAAGTTCTTTTTTTTCAAAGACAAACAATTTGGTCTTTGAAAAAAGATGTGCAAAGAAAAAAAGTGCAATGGATGCAAAAAAGGTTCTTCCAAGTACAATATAAAGGGGGCTGCAGGACAAAAATTTGCCAAAAAGTCCTGCAAATCCAAATAGAAAAACTGCAATATGGATTTGTGCAACCCCTTTATCTAATAGACAGGCTTTCAAATTAACCTTGTGATTCGGGTCATCTGGTCAGTTGCCTGTATTTTATCCGGGTTGGTTGATCTGCTTTAATCCCCAGCCTTTTTTTTCTGTCTTTCTCATAATCAGAATATGATCCTTCAAAAAACAGGGTTTGGCTGTCTCCCTCAAATGCCAGTATATGGGTTGCTATTCTATCCAAAAACCATCTGTCATGGCTGATAATAACAGCACATCCTGCAAAATTTTCCAGAGCTTCTTCCAATGCTCTCAAAGTATTGACATCCAGATCATTGGTAGGCTCATCTAATAACAAGAGATTTGCTTCTTGTTTAAGCATGGTGGCCAGATGTACTCTGTTTCTTTCACCCCCTGAAATATCTTTAACTTTTTTTTGCTGGTCAGATCCTGAAAAATTAAATTTTGCCACATATGCCCTTGAGTTGATTTGCCTTCCACCAATAAGCATTTTGTCATTTCCGTCTGAAAGCAGTTCAAAAATTGTTCGTTCAGGATCAAGGGTTTCTCTTTCCTGATCCACATAGGCAAGTTTGACACTTTGTCCAAGGTCAATTGTTCCTGCATCTGGTTTTTCTTTGCCTGTTATCATATTGAAAAGAGTTGTTTTCCCTGCTCCATTGGGCCCGACAATGCCAATAATGCCCCCAGGGGGAATGATAAAATTCATATCCTCAACCAGAAGCTTGTTTTCAAATGCTTTGGTAACACCTTTTGCCACAATGACTTTGTCCCCAAGTCTGGGTCCGGCTGGAATGAATATTTCCAGATCCTGTTCCTGCTGTTGTATATCTTTTTTTAGAAGATCTTCATAAGACTTGATCCTTGCCTTTGACTTGGACCTCTTGCCTTTGGGGGACATATTGATCCACTCAAGCTCTCTTTTAAGAGTCAGCTGTCGTTTTGATTCTGATTTTTGTTCGCTTGAAAGCCTCTGCTGTTTCTGGTCAAGCCATGAAGAATAGTTACCTTTCCAGGGTATCCCTTCACCACGATCCAGTTCCAGTATCCATCCGGCGACATTGTCTAAGAAATACCGGTCATGGGTAACTGCAATAACAGTTCCTTCATACCGGTTTAAATGTTCTTCAAGCCAGCTTACAGATTCAGCATCAAGATGGTTTGTGGGCTCATCCAGCAAAAGGATATCTGGCTTTTGAAGTAATAGCCTGCAAAGGGCTGTCCTTCTTTTTTCACCGCCAGAGATAACATTTACCAAGGTATCCCCGGCAGGACACCGCAGAGCATCCATGGCCATTTGCAGTTTGGAATCAAGATCCCAGGCATCCAGGTGATCCAGTTTTTCCTGAATGCTGCCCTGTTTTTCAATAAGTTTATCCATTTCATCATCAGCCATGGGGTTGGCAAATTCCTGTGAAATTTTTTCATATTCATTTAACAGGTCAATAGTTTCTTTAACCCCTTCTTCAACAACTTGGCGAACAGTCTTGTGGCTGTCGACAAGGGGTTCTTGTTCAAGATAACCAACACTGAATCCTTTGGATAGAATGGTCTCACCGGAAAATTGGGAATCAAGACCGGCCAATATTTTTAACAAAGAACTTTTACCAGATCCGTTTAATCCTAACACTCCTATTTTTGCCCCGTAAAAATAGGACAGGTAAATATCTTTTAGTACCTGTTTTTGGCCATAAAATTTACTCACATTGACCATGGTATAGATTACTTTTTTTGTATCCTGGGTCATTATTTTTTAAACTCCTTATTCAATAATCGCAATGCACTCAATTTCAACAAGGGCATCTTTTGGCAATCTTCCTACTTCAAATGTAGATCTTGCAGGTTTGTGGCCGGCAAGGCTTGATTCATATATTTTATTCATTCCCATGAAATCATCAATGTTATCTAAAAATATGGTGGCCTTAATAATTTTATTCAGGCCTATGCCTATTTCCGATAAGACAGTCTCAATGTTTTTCATTACCTGGGCTGTCTGGTCTTCAATATTGGTTCCCACAAGTTCCATTGTTTCAGGATCGAAGGCAAGCTGGCCTGAGCAAAAAACCATATCTTTATGTACAATTGCATGGCAGTATGGGCCAATGGCGGCAGGGGCATTTTTAGAAAAAATCTGTTTCATTATATTCTCCTTTTTTGTTTTGTATTATTTTTAAAACGTTATAATTGGTTCCTTTAATATAAGGCCCATGGCCTCTTTAGCAGTTTTGGCGATGTCAGGAAAGGTCTCTTCTAATTTTGCTATCTGCCTTAGATTATCTCCGGTTCTTAAAATCAATCGTGCAAGATCTCCTTCTGCAAAATCTGAACTGGAAACTATATCTTCCCATGGTTCATCGTGTGCCCACATATATATCAAAAGGCTTGGTTGAATAAACAGATTGGGGGCATCAAACCCGTTTTCCAGCAGTTTAACTGCAAATGGTTTTAGTTCTTTTCTTGCTTCTAAAAAGGCTTCTTTTAATCGTTTGGGCAATGCCTGGGAGTATAAAGGATCATCAGTAAATTCCTTTTCATTGACAAAGGCCCCTATAATACAAGCCAATAATGGGGGATCTTGCAAAGGTAAAAGATTTTTCCGAATACCCTGGGCAACCAGCAGCGGAGCATCAATTCTCAGTTTTGAGGCCCAGATTCCGTCATCTGTAAGAGTCCCTTGTTTAGTAACAAATTTTTCATCAATCAGAAAATCCATGTGGTCTAAAAAATCAGCCCATAGAAATTCAAGGCCAGCTCCGAATTTCTCCCTTGCTTTTCTCCCCTTTTTTTTCCCAGCCAGGATTAAATTTGATGCAAAAGATTTTTCAAGAAGCAGTTTTATCTGGTCAGGGGTATGGGAGAGTAACAGGTTGAGTACCATGGAAAAATTGATAGCAATCTGGCTTTCAATATCCAGGGGAGGGGAATTTATTATTTTTGCAACATAATTTAAGTCCATGAATTTACCTGGTAAAACAATGGCAAATCCAATGTTATCCATGCCTCTTCTTCCGGCCCGGCCTGACATTTGTTGAAATTCACTGGGGGTTAATCCCATGAATTCTACTCCATTGAAGCGGTCGGAATTCAGGACCACCACTGACCGTGCAGGAAAATTAACCCCGGCCGCCACTGTGGATGTTGCAAACATGGCATCCAAAAGCCCCTCTGCCATAAGGGTTTCAACCACCACCTTCCATGCAGGGAGATGGCCGCTGTGGTGGGAAGCTGTGGCGGTTTGTTCAAGAAAGGATCGCTGTTTGTGTTTTGCAAGGTGGGGATTGCCCGATACCAGTTCATTGATCTTCTGGTACAGGGCAGCCTTTTTTTTTGGGTTTTTGGATAGTAAACTTGAATTACACAATTTTATGGCTTGATCACAGTCTGCTCTTGATTTTAAAAAAAAGATGGCCGGCAGCAAATGGTACCTGTCCAGAATTTGAAGGATATCTCCAAATGGGGGAAGTTTTCCAGAATGTGATATTAAGGGCCTGTTTTTGGCATTTGTAAATTTAAATACTTTTTTATGCAGTCTTTTTTTCTGGTCTGATTTAGAATGTTCCATCAACGGGAAAAGGGTTCCTGAAGGGTGCATAAAAAGAGTGAAAAGGGGAACGGGGCGGTGGTAATTCTCGATGACCTGGCATCTTTTACCCCTGATGGATTCAAGCCATTTTGCAATTTGAAAAGGATTTCCAATGGTGGCTGAAAGCAGGAGCAAAGGAATGCGAACCGGCAGATAAATCATGATTTCTTCCCATACCACCCCGCGCTGCTCATCTCCTAGAAAATGGGCTTCATCCAGAATAATAAGGTCACAGGTTAAATTTTCTCCTGTATACATGGCATCGTAAAGCTGATTCCTCAAAATCTCTGTTGTACCGATAACAATTGCTGCATCTGGATTCTCCTTGATATCCCCTGTGAGAATCCCTACATTTTCTTTACCGAAAAGTTTTGAAAACTGGGTGTGGATGGAATTGGTCAAAGCCTTTAAAGGGGTTGCGTACCATACTTTTCCTTGCCTTTGGATTGTTTTTTGGGCAACCTGTTCTGCGATCCAGGTTTTTCCTGAGCCAGTGGGCGCTGTTACCAGACAATCATATTTCATTATCGCTTCTATGGCCTTAATTTGAAAGGGGTCAGGATTGAACGCGCTTTCTTCAGGAACACCAATTTTATTAAATATTTTTCTTAAGGACTTGTCTGACCCGGGCTTCATTTGTTTTATACCTGGTCTTTTATAGTAATTTTTCAATTGTCAGACAAATCCAATTCTTCTGGATGGATTTTAATACTCTGTTTGTCACCGGCAAGATGTCTCCGCTGTTTATCTTTATACTTTCTTATTTGCAGTTTAACATTGTCTGAAAGTGTATCAATGGCTGAATACATGTTGTTTTCAATTTCTTCTTTTGCATGGATTTTGATCTTGTCACAGTGCAGGTTTATATCAACGATATTACGTAATTTTTCAACTGATAAAACAATATGTGCTTCACCAGGGCTATCAAGCATCTTATCCAATCTATCAAATTTTTTATGGATGTGGGATTTTAACGAATCTGACGAATCTATGTTTTTGAATGTAATCGATATTTCCATAGGACCTCCAAAAAAAGGTAAATTTCTTTATTACACAATACCATATCCAAAAATCACTATCAATGATTGAAATATGACCCAAATCCACCATCAAATTTTCATTTGCCGTCTGGCTATGGTGTCGTGCACTATCCCTGGCCATCAGCAAGGTGCAGATGCAAGACCACAAGGAGTGACGAAAGAGGCCTAAGTCATACTCCGCAGGGAGGAACAACCGCAGTCAGCGCAGCAGGTGGTATTTTAAACCCTTCTGATTAACACAACATCATAACAAAGTTCATTTTTAATTCTGCGGGCAATCTGTTCTCTTTATTTTTAATTAAGGCATGATCAGGATAGGTGTATTTAAAAGGAAAAATGATTTAAAAATTTCATTCTTGCAAAAGCAGGAAAATACAGGCAATCTAAAATAAAAATCAGATCTTATCCCGAAACTGCCCCGAGCTGTATTGGTGATAAGCATGGGTGATGCGTTTTTAATTGGTAAGGACATAAAATTTGGGAAATAGTTCATGTTAAAAAATTCTTTTCAACACATACCTGGAATTGGAGAAAAAACAGAGAGACAATTGTGGAACTCTGGAATAATTGACTGGACTAGTTTTTTCAAAACCTCACACATTAACCTGTCGCCAAAAAAAATTGAAACCATGACAGATTGCATAGAGGGATCTAAAAAAAATCTTCAATCTAATAACCCAAAATTCTTTTCCGGTTTAATGCCGGCAGCTCAGCAATGGCGCATTTTTGCAGATTTCAGAAGCTCAACTGCTTATATAGATATCGAGACAACAGGTTTGCAAATGTGGGGCTGTGAGATTACAACCATTGCGCTTTATGACGGCAGTTCTATCAAATATTATGTCCAGGGGCATAATCTGGATGACTTTATTGAAGATATTGAAAAATACAATGTTATCGTAACTTATAATGGTAAAACCTTTGATGTCCCTTTTATTGAAAAACATTTCAGGACAAGCTTGAACCATGCCCACATAGATTTAAGGTATGTTTTGAAGTCCTTAGGGTACTCAGGAGGACTAAAGAAATGTGAAAAAGCCATGGGAATTGACAGGGGAAACCTTGATGGGGTTGACGGTTATTTTGCAGTCCTGCTCTGGCATGATTACCAGCAGAATCAAAATGAAAAAGCACTTGAAACTTTGCTTGCGTACAATATTGAGGATGTAGTCAATCTGGAGATTCTCATGGTCATGGCTTACAATATGAGGATTAAGGCCACTCCTTTTGCTAAAACCCATAGACTGCCTTTACCAAAGGTTCCAAAGATACCATTCAAACCTGATTCTGAAACTATTGATAGAATAAGACAGCAAGCCTTTTCTTTATATGGTTTTTAAAACACTATCTTCCGCCGCTTCTAAAGAACCCATAACCCGCCCCAATAAAGCCTCCGGCAAGGTGACTGAATTGTGAAATTCTGTCGACTTTAAGAGTTGAAACCACTTCACTGCCAATGAAAAGAAAGGCAATAATTATAAAAGTCAAAGGTATTTCTCTTGATTTAATATTTGAAAAAGAACTTAGCAAAATCAGCATAAATGCTATTCCACTTCCTCCTATAAGGGAGTTGGTGAATAGAAAGGCGTTTAGCAGTGCTGTGGATATTGCTGTAATCAAAATCATTTCTAAAAGCTTGCCTGATCCGTATTTCTCTTCAAGTAAAGGACCCACAAGAAGAATTATCATCAAATTTCCAATGAGATGAGTCCAACTGCCATGACCTGCAATATAAGAAAATAATCTCAGATAAAAATAGGGATTTGAAAATGATATATGAGCCGGAGAAGAAAAAAACTGTGCTAAAAACCCATTACTGAAAAATATCAAAACACAGAGAGCTAATATAGCATAGGTAAGGATGACAGGTGCATTATATTTGATTTTCATGGATAGTCTTCAATTCCTTTCAAACCGGGATTATCATGTTTCAAAATAGTACAGGTTTCAGATTCCTTGTCAAAAACAATAACTGCTTTTCCAGATTTAAGCTGCCCAAGTACCTGGGAGATTTTTGTTTCCAGCGGGATTTCAATTTCTCCATAGTCAGTGCCGTCCCGGGTAACAAATTCTTCAATAACACCTTGTAATGCTTCATAAGATAGTTTTTCAAATGGGACTTTAACAGCTGAGATTTTTTCAGTGATTGTTTGTTTGGTGCAAGTCAATTGGGCTATTCCTTTTTTAAACCGGTAAAATTTATTGATATATTTACTTTTGCAAAAGTGAGTTGTCAAGGAATAGGTTGGCTTATCAGCTGAGACACATTAATATCTTTTTTCTATCAAGCCATTTCTTGAAATCATTGATATGGAAATGGGCAAAGAGCCTGGTAGTTGACGGGGGGTAAAACACCCCTTGAAAGGGTCTATAAATTGCTGTCAAAGCTGCACTCTATAAGGGTATACAAGGATAAGGGGTCCCAGGTTTCCAAGGACGTAGAGGCATTGTTGAACAAATATGTACAACCGGTAACGTCAATCTTTAAAAATTTATCTAAACCACTGAAATGGCAGTCTTTTTTGACACACGACCTATTTTTATTAACCGACATTCCCTTAACTGTCCAGAAAGAATCTGAAAAACACGATCTGAACAAGGCAAAGGTATGTTGAAATTTATAGTGCACTTCAAACTGTAAAAGATTTTGAAACACGCAAAAAGCTTCTTGTTGAATCCTATAATTTGTTTTATAACCTCGATAGTTAAAAACAGGCATCCCTGATATCCCATTAAGCCTGCCACATTCAGAAGAGAGCCAGAAAGAGAGAGGAGAGATATAATAATGAAAAGATCAATAGGCGCTAAAACCATAGTTTACCCAGCCCCGGTTCTTATAGTAGCCACATATGATGAAGAAGGAAAAGCCAATGCCATGGCAGCTGCCTGGGGTGGTATCTGCTGTTCAAAGCCTCCATGCGTAACTGTGTCATTGCGTAAAGCCACATACAGTTATCATTGTATTATCCAAAGCAAGGCGTATACCTTAAATATTCCAACTCAAAAATATGTTAAAGAGGCTGATTACTTGGGAATGGCCACTGGTAAAACCGAGGATAAATTTAAAAAAGCAGGACTTACTCCTGTTAAAAGTGAATTAGTTAATGCTCCCTATATTCAAGAATTTCCTTTGATACTGGAATGCAAACTTCTTCACACTTTTGAGATAGGATTACACACACAATTTATTGGTGAAATTATTGATGTTAAGGCAGATGAATCTGTGCTGAATGATTATGGACTGCCGGATATAGAAAAAGTTAATCCAATCATTTATGCACCATCATGTAACACTTATCACGGTATCGGTAATAAGATCGGTGATGCATTTTCAATTGGCAAAGACATAAAATGATTACCAAAATTTGATTTGATCAATCACGCTTTAGATCTGGTTCGTCTGTTAAAACAAATACAGGTTTTACAAGATGCACTCTGGCAACATCTTGTTTTAGCAAAACAAACGAGTCCATATATATTGTCACCTTCTTCAAGAAAATCGTTATCTTCCATGGGGCACCTCTTAGAATTCCTTATCTAAAATTTTAATAGCCCAGTATTATCTGGAATCCAGTTATTATAATTTTTGTCATATCGTATATTGTCTTCTGTTTGAAAATCTCTGCATTCTTGAGTTAGATTTTTCTTTTCCAGCTTTAACAAATACAGACATATGGGGAATCTGATCCTCGTGACACAGAGAGAACCCAGTAATTTTTTTAGTCTCAAGGCGGCAGTCTATACCCTCGCCAACGGATTCCTGTGTTTCAATACTGGCTATTGATGCCTCTTTAATAAACTTTGTGACCTCACTTTTCAATACTTTAAACTCTTTTCCTTCTTTAAACCAGTCAATGGCATCAAGCGCATAGCTGCCAATAAGTTTTTTGAAAACAGATAAGAAAGTTCCAGGTTTTCCAAAGCAATCCATGCCGGTTACTTTACCATTAATCATAAATACGGCTCCAATCTGGGATTCTGAATTTCTGAAACCATCTATATATTCTTTGAGCAATAATTTTTCCTTTTTGTATATTTCGCTCATGGCCATGCTGGGTGAAATCGCATCGTGCCTCTGCGCTTTTTCTGAAATTTCATTCCAAAGAGCGCCCTGATCAGTTTGGAATTTTCCTTCTTCGCGTACTGAACAATTTACATGCTGCGATTTCATGGCCCTTAAATTAGAAGACATCATTCTATCTTCTGTTGAAAAAGATGGAGAATTATATGACCAGCGGCCCTGTTCAACACAGCTTACCGGAATAATAATTGTGGAATCAGCCGGCACCAGGATGGTTGTATTAACTATCCTGTTTTGTTTTGCACCGACAAGCTCTTCGCCATCTAAAATAAGGACCATTTTTGATGATTTGTTTACAACCCTAAGCTCAGGCACTGAACCTTCTTTTGCCACTTCAAGGATCTCAATGGTTTTTTTATCCAATGCTTCATCCAAGGTGAAGTAGTTGAATGTAATGCGATAATTAGAAAGAAGCGGGTACATTGAAAGATTTTTAAAAGATTGTTTTCTGCCTATTTTAAACTGTCCCAAGAAATCTGTAATAATTTTTTCCATGACTTTTTTTCCTCCTTCTGATTGATATTACAAATTTTATAGCATCATAGTTTGTCAGATCCGGTCACAGCATCCATCTTTTTTTTAATAATTTTTATAAAGCATTGAAATAAGGTTGAAATGTTCTGTCCAAAATGGTTTATTGTCAATTATTGCCCTAAATAATCATTATATGGAGTCATAATATGGCACGTGGTGAGCAATTAGGACGGCAATGGATAATTCTTCAACTATTAATTTCTTCAAAAACAGGCAAATCTGTCTCTGTCATTGCTGAGAAAATAAGTTGTCATACTCGAACTGTTTATCGAGATCTTGAAGCGCTTCAGCTGGCAGGTTTTCCGATTTATGATGAAAAACAAAACGGGAAAAGTGTGTGGTTGATCCTGGACTCAGGGAAAAAAATATCAATGCCTTTATCCTTGCCTGAACTTATGGCTCTTTACTTTGGAAGGGATCTGCTGAATGTTTTAAAAAATACAGTTTTTCATGATTCTCTTAAATCTCTTTTCAGTAAAATTAAAACAACTCTTCCAAAAGGATATATGACCTTCCTTGAACAGTTTGAAAAAAATTTAAAGATTGGACAGCAACCCTATAGACATCATCGGAATACGGAATTAAACAAAACATTAAATACAATCAATAAAGCCATAGAAAAAAACAGATGTGTTGATATTTCATATTTTGCAATCAGTAGAAATAAAAAGTCTAAGCGCCGAGTGGCACCATATAATATCTGGTTTTCAAAGGGAACTTTTTATATTATTGGTCACTGCATGATGCGAAAAAAAATGAGGACTTTTGCCTGTGACCGGATAAAGAGTATTGATATTACCGATAAATCTTTCATGATACCGGACAATTTTAATATTGACGACTATATAAAATTAAGTTTTGGAGTGTTCCATGGAGAAACTACAAAAATAAAAATTTGGTTTGCACCTGAAGCAGCAGAATATATAAAAGAGAAAAAATGGCATGAATCTCAAGAAATCATCAAGCAAGAAGATGGATCAATAATATTTAAAGCTGAAGTTGCAGGGATTCATGATATTAAAATCTGGGTGATGAGCTGGGGAGCTAAAGCTAAAGTTATTGAACCAGAACCTTTAAGGATGGAAATACGGAATGAAATTGATGCTCTGCTAGAATTGTATAATTGAAGAAAGGATCAAACAAGCATTCTACTGAGGTGTTGACTAAATCTATACGTCCGGGGTAATGGTTAAAAATCTTAAATCCTTATTTTACCCATCCTGACTCATTAATCAGGTTTGAATATATATCTTTACAGATCTTTCAATTTTTTGATATTCGTATTGTCTGTTATAAAATTCAAAGGATGCAGTGGTTGGATAATATGGGAAAGAAATACTCAAGCAAGGCCCTTTTGAGAATGGAACTAATAATATTGGTGAATTTTTAGCAGTTGTTCATGCATTGGCGTTGTTTAAAAAGCAAGATATTCAGCAATCAATATATTCTGATTCACTTGTTGCCATTGGAAGGATAAAGAAGAAGCAGTGCAAAACAACGATTGAGCAAGATGATCAAATCAAAAACTGTTTGAGCTGATGACAAGAGCTGAATACCAACATATATGCCAATAAGATTTTAAAATGGCATACCCATTTATGGGGTGAGATTCCTGCTGATTTTGGGAGGAATAAGAAGTCTTTTTCAAGATTTAAGAGGGCTTCTTGGATAACCGACCAGGGCGATCATCAGATAGCAGTCAAATGTTTTAATATTCTTCATGAGCTCATTGATGCAATGGAAGCTGGTGATGAAATCGTTTTTGCCGATGAGTATGGTACATGGATGATTACAGGAGATGAAAAACGGTTTGTAAAATCATATTTAATATCTTTATCAGAGATATCCACCCCTGAAGAATATACTATTGGTGCAATTCCGCTGATACAAAGGGATAGATGGGAATCTTTTTCTAACAAAGTCTATCCCGCTGCAATAAAGATTGGAAATAAAGAGCAGAAAATTCATCTGAAGAAAGAAGTGGAAAAACAAAAAATTAAAGAATAAGGTAAAAATATATGGCAAATCAGGATTATTATCAGATATTAGGGGTTACAAAAGATGTCGATATGGCACAGATAAAGGTGGCTTATCGTGATTTGGCATTTAGATTTCATCCAGACACTAACAAAGATAATCCAGATGCAGTTGACAAAATGAAACAGATAAACGAGGCGTATGCCGTATTGTCAGATTCCAAAAAGAGACGCGATTACGATTCACTGAGACAACAATACGATTCTGCCGACGCTTATACACACTTTCGAAAAAATTATTCAGATCAGGATATTTTTACCGGAACAGATATTCACACAGTTTTTAATGAATTTGCAAAATCTTTTGGATTCAGAAATTTTGATGATATTTCTCAAGAATTTTATGGCAGCAAAGGAAAAGTGTTTGAATTCAAAGGCTCTGATTTCTCCTTTAAAGGATTTTTCTTTGGTAGACTGGATGTTGGGAAATCTTCGTTTAAGGTTCCCCTCCCGGGCAAAATGGGATGGATCATTCAGGCATTGCTGCAAAATATATCTGGTAAAAGGATTTCGCTAAAAGGTAAAAATCTTTATGACACCATTCAAATTAGTCCCGACATAGCTAAAATGGGCGGCCCATATGCATATTTTCATAGATGGAAATCAAAAAAACTGGTAGTGAAAATTCCGCCCAATGTACCCTATGGTCAACAGATTCGCCTTTCGGGTATGGGTAAAGATGGTAAAGGTGGGGGGAAATCTGGGGATCTTTATCTGAAAATCGAAACGAAACTATCTCTTGCAAACAAAATTAGAAAGTATCTTCCATTTTAACCAGGCATTGAAAATAGGTTCCCGCATAAAAAGAAAGCAAAGATACTCTTATCAAAAAGTAAAAAAGGGCAAGGCCCCAAAAATTAGATGACTGGTTTATCCAAAATTGCATTTTTAGATATAATTAGATGAATTTAGTATATAAAATGGCGGAAGTGCATGGGAATCGAACCCACCCGAGACGGTATTAACGCCTCACATCGGATTTGAAGTCCGAGGGCCCCACCAGTGAGCCGCGCACTTCCGCATTCAAATTAAGGAAAAACAGTACACCTGAAGACCCTTATTTGTCAATCGATTTTACTGTTTTTCATTTCAAAATACAATGAAACTAAGAATAAGCGCTGCAAAAAATCTTTTATGAAAAAATTTATCAGCCATAGAAACAATTGAAGCAACCATTGAAATCATTGATGTTAAAATGGAAAAAGGCCCCTGGTATTTGACGGTGGGTAAAACACCCCTTGAAAGGGTGGAAAAATTGTTGTCAAAGCTTGATTCTAAAAGGCTAAGCAGGGAAAGGGGGTCCATAGTTTCCAAGGCGGATAAGGACCTGTTCCACAAATATGTGGAACAGGTAAAGTCAATATTCAAAAATCTCCCAAAACCCTTGAAGTGGAAGTCTTTCATGATGCATGACCAGATTTTATTAACCGACATTCCCTTTAAGGTTCAAAAAGACAAGCAATTTTGTTCAAGTTATAAACTTTGCGGTCCTTAGGCTTTATGGTATGGTATAAATTATGGAAAGGTTAAATTTTAAATATTTAAAAGGGGAAAAATAACACAGGAGACAGGTATGCTTAAAGATGGTGAAAAAGGGGTAATTCGTCAAAGGGGCAAGGAAAACCAGACCTACGCCATTGCTCCGCATATCCCCTGCGGGATGGTAAACCCTGATCAACTAAGAAAGCTTGCAGACGTGGCAGAAAAGTATAATGTGTCTGATTTAAAAATTACAAGTGCGGCAAGAATTGCTATTTTAGGTATCAAAGAAAACCAGGTTGATGAAATCTGGGATGATCTTGGAATGGATGCCGGTCATGCAACAGGGCTTTGTGTCAGAAGTATTAAGGTCTGTCCGGGGATAAGGTATTGCCGTCTTGCCAAACAAGACAGCCTTAAAATGGGAATGCAATTAGATAAAGTTTACCATGGGATGGTGCTTCCAAGTAAGATGAAAATGGGAGTCAGCGGCTGCAAAATTCAATGTGCTGAAAATTGTATCAAGGATATTTCCCTTTATGGACTTAAAGATGGATGGACACTTATGATTGGCGGCAATGGTTCGGCAAGACCAAGGCTGGCTGACATACTGGTAGAAGACCTTTCATTTGAAAATGCTAAGAATATGGTTGCCAAGGTTATTGATTACTACAAACTAAACTCAAAACGTGAACGCATGGGCAGAATGGTTGAAAGAATAGGGATTGATACGATTAAATCGGATTTGAAGATCAATTGATTTTTCTGTTGTTAAGATATATTTCAATTTGTTCTCCTTGGTTTTGTGTTTTTTGAAGTGTTATCATGCAAGCAGCTGGGATACCCTCTGCCTGGCTTCACCCATTATTCTGTCAAAAAGTTCTTTAATTGTCGGAATGTCATGAATAAGTCCAACCCCCTGTCCCAGGGCGATAACACCAAGGTTGATATCTCCATCACTATACATTGACCTGGCTTTATCTCCTGCTACAACAGAAAGGATTTCTTCAAAATCACCTTTTGCCTTTTCAATCTCCAGGCATTTTTGTGCTGCCTCATTATTCCAGACCCGATGTGTTGCACCGATGGATCGCATAATCAGGATAGTGTCAAGCTCACTGGCATTGCAAAGCGCCTGTTTTAAATTGTCATGAATGGGACATTCCTTTGTCAGAAGAAGACGGGTACCAATTATGACAGCCTCAGCACCCAGCGACATCACCGCTGCCACCCCTCTACCATCAGATACTCCCCCGCCCCCTATAACAGGAAGGTCAATAGCATCCTTTATTGCAGGAATCAGAACCAGGGTGCCGATATCCAGTTTCCCCGTAGCGCCTCCATTTTCATACCCCACAACAGTGACAATATCAGCCCCCATTTTTTCAACTTTTCTTGCATACCGGATACCTACGCATTTATGTATCCAGGTCATGCCGGCATCTTTAAATCTTGCGCATAAATCTTTTGGGGCGGAGTGGCCCGATGTTTCGACAATCTTAACCCCTTTTTCCACAAGAACATCAACATAGTCATCATTGTTAATGGGTCTCATTGAGGGGAATAGATTGATATTGACTGCAAAGGGTTTATCCGTCAGTTCCTTTATACGATCAATTGCTTCCCCAAACTCTTCTTTTGTCTGGTAGATGGCCGAAGCAAGAATACCAAGGCCGCCTGCATTTGATATGCCTGCAACAAAATCAGCTTTGGAAATCGACATCATGGTACCGCCGATAATGGGATACTTTATTCCCAGCATCCTTGTAATTTGAGTCTGAAACATGATTCTCCTTTATTTTAATGAAAGATATCAATTTAATACTTCAGATCTATATGATAGTCAATAAGGACTGTGGACCCTGATCCACCATCAAGGTACCACCTGCTGCGTTGACTGCGGTCGTTCCTCCCTGCGGAGTATGACTTATACACC
>JABGOU010000049.1 GCA_018645325.1 Desulfobacula sp. | reverse complement strand
CTGATCGTATATCACTATAACATTCATTGCTGCAAATCCCCCCCACAGCTTCATCAGGGGTATCCCTAAAAAACCTGAATTCATGAAGAGAATCGACGGTGCAAAGGCTTTAAAATCCAATTTAAACAAACGGCAATAAACAAAAGATGCAATAAACAAAATAGCCAGGACAATACTGACAGCTCCCAAAAGCCTCATGGTTTTAGCAAGGTTGATATCAGAGGTATAAAGAGAATAAAATATTAAAACAGGCATGAAAAAATCTGTAACAATCCGGATCAGAGTATCTTCGGACAGGGAGTAAAATTCAGATAAGAAATACCCGCCCAAAGCCAGAAAAATCAAAGGAAGAAGTATCAAAAATGAGTCAAGAATCATGCTAAGTCTTAGACATGAAACAGATTTTTGTCAAGTGGTTTTACCCCCTTGTTTTGCCCGACAGAGCAAGGCAAACCAATGTAAAAACAAAATACAATGAATCTCCCCGCCGCAAACGGCCGGGGTATGGGTTAAGGCAGAATTAGCGTATTTAAATTATAGTTTTTAAGAATATTTTTTCATGTGATGACCCTGTCTACCAGGAAATCTGAACTCAGATGTTTTATCAGTCTTCATCAAAAGCTGTTCCACAATCATAACGGCGTTTGATATATTTTAGGATCATGGAGGTCCGGGTCCGGATCACCCCGTCAATTTTATAAATTTTGTTAAAAATAAGATCATTCAGTTCTTCTGTGGATTTGACTACAAACTCTGTATATATATCTGATTCACCCGTGGCAAGGACGATAAACCATATGGGTTTTAACTTCTTGAGTTCCTGGGTAACATAATCAATCTTTTTGATATCCACATCAATTTTTAAAAATCCCACGGTTTCAAATCCAAGTTTCAATGGATTACTCACAGCAACAATTTGAATATATTCTTCTACAATAAGCCTGTTAAGCCGGGTTCTGACCGTTGCTTCCGAAATACCGAGATCTTTGGCTATCTGGGTGTTTGGAATCCGTCCGTCCAGCTGAAGCAATTTGATGATTTCCTGGTCAGTCCCATCGATTCCCCGGTTTTTTCCTCCATTTTTATGGCTGGACATATACCCCCTTTTAAATATGGAATAATAATCGAATCAAAATGATTTATTTTATTTTTTTATCAGTATTCGATCATTTTGTCTATTAAATATATATATATCGAATATTTTTTTCTATAGTATTGACAGGTACTAATTTTTTGGATATTTTGATTCGCAGTATTTTTAAATAATTATTGGGATTATTTGATAGATGGATCAAATAGATTGAGTCTGATAATTTTAAATTATCAGTTTTGTACACTTGGATGATAAAAAGGAAAAGAGAACAATGACCTTACCAATCATGAAAAATTATATCAATGGCGAATGGGTAGAATCAAACGGAACAACCATGGGAGATGTCACAAATCCTGCCACGGGAAAAAAGATTGCCCAGGTTGTTTATGGCACAAAAGATGATGTAGAGCAGGCAGTGAAGGCAGCCCAGGAGGCTTTTGTTCAATGGAGGGAAACGCCACCTTTGACCCGGGCCCGCTATATATTCAGAATAAAGGATGTTTTTGAGGAAAATTTTGAGGAAATTGCCCAGACCCTGACAATGGAAAATGGAAAAATAATTGATGAGGCACGGGCGGAAGTAAGAAGGATGATTGAAAACGTGGAGCATGCCACCGCCGCAACCACTCTTATGTGCGGATACACCCTTGAAGATATTGCCAAAGGCATTGACAGTTATGGCCACCGCCAGCCCATGGGCGTTTTTGCCGGGATTGTCCCCTATAATTTCCCTGCCATGGTACCCTGGTGGTTTCTTCCCTACGCTCTTGTCACTGGAAACACTTATGTCTTGAAACCTTCAGAACAGGTTCCCATGACCCAGACAAAGATCTTTGAATGTCTTGATGAGGTGGGGTTTCCCGAGGGGGTTGTCAATATGGTTCATGGGTCCAAAGATGTGGTGAATGCCATACTGGATCATCAGGATATCCAGGGTGTCTCCTTTGTAGGGTCTACGGCCACAGCCGAATATATCTACAAACGCTGTGGAGAAACAGGTAAAAGAGTTCAGGCTCTGGGCGGTGCAAAAAATATTGTCGGCGTCATGCCTGATGCCAATCTTGATGCCGGTATCCCTTCTTTGGTCACTTCCTTTTACGGAGTTGCGGGACAACGATGCCTGGCCGGTTCCATCCTGGCCCCTGTCGGTGATATTGCCGATGAATTGTTGGAGAGATTCCTGGCAGAGGCCAAAAAAATAAAAGTGGGAGACGGACTGAGTGACCAGACCGGTATGGGACCCATGGCCGGCAAGATCCATCAGGATCGGGTGTTGGCATATATTGAAAAAGGTATTGAAGAAGGTGCCACCCTTGTACTGGACGGTCGGGACTGCAAGGTGGAAGGATGCCCTGACGGTTTTTTTGTCGGCCCCACTGTCTTTGATAATGTCACACCTGATATGACCATTGCCAGAGAAGAGATCTTTGGCCCAGTGGTGAGTGTGGTCAGATGCAGTACCTTTGAAGACCTGATCAAACTGGTCAATACCCGGAATTTTGCCAATGCCGCATGTCTGTATACGGATTCAGGTGCTGCCGCCAGAAAGTTCAAATATGAGGCACTGCCCAGCATGGTGGGAATCAATATCGGTATTGCAGCTCCCATGAGCTTTTTTCCCTTTGGCGGATCAGGCAACTCCATGTTTGGGGATATCAAAGCCCATGGCCAGGAAATATTTCAGTTTTTCACAGACACCAAGGTGGTGATGGAACGCTGGTTTTAAAATATTTATTTAAATGGAGGAACACTTTTATGCCCATCACAAATTTTGGCGGGTTATTGAATTTTGCAGAAGAGATAGAAAAACAGGACATGGCATTTTATAGTTCCGTTGCTGCCAACCCTGAGATGAGTGACCTTTCAGACCTGTTCCAGGGATTTGCAAAAGACGGCAAAAAAAATATTGTACATATCCTGCGAACCAGAAGGGAAAATGTAACTGAAATGATCCTTGAACCAATTATTGATTTTTTCAGGAAACCCTTTGTACTTGAATCCAGAGATGACAAACAAATGGATCGTTCACAGATCCTGGAGTATTCTCAAAAAATGGAAGCCCGGGCAATTGCCTATTATACGGAAGGGGCAATAAAGATCAAGGCCCTTCCGGAAGTCTCCCAGGCACTAAAACTGGCCGGGAAAAAAAGAATCGCCCATACTAAAAAACTTTCCAGCCTTTAATAAAAAAGCTGGTGAAAAAAGGAGAACGTCTGATGAACGAAGAGATCAAAACCCCGGAACTGCCAGGCTACGACCATCAGCCCAAGCCCTACACAGGCCCTTCCTATGACGAGGTAATGGCCATGCGAAAGCGCTATTTAACCCCTTCCTTACTGACCTTTTACAGAGAACCAATCATGATTGTGGAAGGCTCAATGCAATACCTGTACGATGAAAAAGGTAAACGCTACCTGGACGGTATCGGCGGCATAGTAACCGTCAGTGTAGGCCACAGCCACCCTCGCATTGCCCGGATTGTTGCTGAACAATACAATACCCTGGTCCATAACCCACCCATATACCTGAACCCTGTTATTGCAGAATACGGAAAAATGCTGGCCCAGCGTTTACCCGGCGACCTTGAGGTCTGCTATTTTGTAAACTCCGGCTCCGAGGCCAATGACCTTGCCATGCTCATGGCGCGGCTCTATACGGGTAACAATGATATCATTGCCCTGCGAAACGGCTATCATGGCGGCAGCCAGAGCACCATGGGAATGACAGCTCATTCCACCTGGAAATACAATATCAATCAGGGTTCAGGCGTTCGCCATACCATTATGCCGGATTGTTATCGGGGTCCCTATCGCTATGATGATCCGGAAGCCGGCATAAAATATGCGGCTGACGTGAAAAGTGTTATTGATCATACCACTCCGGGACAGGTGGCAGGATTTTTTGCTGAACCCATCCAGGGCGTGGGGGGAAGTGTGGTCCTGCCCAAGGGATATCTTGAAAATGCATACCGGTATACCCGAGATGCCGGCGGGGTCTGCATCGCTGATGAAGTCCAGACCGGTTTCGGCAGACTGGGAACCCATTACTGGGGATTCGAATTTCAGGAAGTTATGCCGGATATCGTGACAATGGCCAAAAGTATTGGAAATGGCGCGCCCCTGGCTGCAGTGGTTACCACGCCTGAAATTGCTGCCAAACTCACGGAAAGGATTCATTTCAACACCTTTGGCGGCAACCCTGTTTCATGCGCCATCGGCAAGGCTGTTCTGGAACTGATTGATGAGGACCATTTACAGGAAAACTGCCTTAACATGGGGAATAGGCTGTTCAATGGATATAACCGCTTAAAAGAAAAATACCCGCTCATAGGTGATATCAGGGGCAGCGGACTCATGACCGGGGTTGAATTTGTCACGGACAGGCAGACCAAGGAACCCGCCTCCCAGGAATGTGTTGAGATTTTTGAAACATTGAAGGATCTTGGGCTTCTGGTGGGCAAAGGTGGATATCATGGAAATACTTTGCGGATAAAACCCCCCATGTGCATCAATAAAGACGATGTGGACTTTATGCTGGAGGCCCTGGATATTGCCATTGGAAAGGTAAGCAGACCTTAATAACCTCTTTGACTCTTCTCTATGAATATACCGGCAGTGCCGGTATATTCATAACTTCAACAAAGCATTAACTCAATCACACTCCAGCATCTATAAGGACACTGGCCTTGAACCTATATAGCCAAGCATGCTTTCCATCCGGGCAAATATTTCAGTTTTAATTTTCCCATACTTTTCTTCGCACTCCTATTTTTCCCTGCTTCTTGACAAAAAACAATTATTTATCCTAATATCTATGAACCAAGGTCAAAGTTGATAGTGCGGGAAATGAAATTTTACCGAAACTTGTGTTAAACATTGCAGGCTCATCCTTTAGGAGGTGCAATGCAATATTTTAAATTATATACCCTGAAGAAATATTTTTTTATCCTTTTTCTGACCTGTTGCATTTTTGTTCCCGACTTGTCAGGGATGGAAACAAATTTTTCAAAACAAGAAACCGTCTTAATCTCAAACATTCTTGGATTGACCGCCATCACCACGTGGGGAATTTTAAATTGGGATTATTTCAAAAATGAACCTAAAAAAAAGGACGAAGGCTGGTTTTCAAAAAATACAAAAGATGGGGGCCATGACAAGCTTGGGCACTTTTATTTTTCATATGCCCTTTCCAATGCCCTGGCAGGTATCTATGAGAAAAAGGGATATTCCGCCAGACAAGGGGCGTTTCTTGGATCTTTATCATCTTTTGGGATGACAACATTCATGGAAGTCGGCGACTCTTTCAGCAGTTATGGTTTTTCCTACGAAGATTTTATAATGAATCTAGTTGGCAGCGTGACAGGATATTTTTTATACTCACATCCTGATATTGCCCAAAAGATTGACTTCAGAGTTGAATATCACCCCAACTTTAGCAAGACAGATTTTTTTACTGATTATGAAAATCAGAAATTTCTTCTGGCATTAAAATTTGATGGTTTTGAATTCGCGCAAAAAAATCATCTCAAATATTTAGAGCTGCATCTTGGATATTATACAAAGGGATTCCCTGATAAAAAAGACAGGGAACGAAATATTTATATAGGGGTAGGAATAAATATCTCCAGGTTGTTTAAACAGGCTGCAATGCCGAAAACATCAAAAGCCTTTAATTATATTCAACTCCCCTACACTTATATCAAAATAGATAAAAACCTGAATAAATAAGCCCCCCTCTGATGCTTTTATATTTTCAGATATAACTTGATCTGGTTCATCTGTTAGCCCAACAAGCAGACATATTGAATTTATAATTCGCCAGCACCTGGGAGGATTTTAAAATTTATCAAAAAAGATCATGTCATCTTCTACCCCAAGATCGTATAAAGCATTGATAATGGCGTCGATCATGGGGGGCGGACCGCAAAGATAAAATTCTATTTCCGTGGGATCTTCATGTTTGCAAAGATATGTATCGCACAGATGGGTGTGGATAAACCCGGTCAGGCCATCCCATTGGTCTTCCTCCTCAGGGTTTGACAGGGCGATATGATAGGTGAAATTTTTATATCTTTTTTCAAGGTCCTTAAAAACATCGTCATAAAACATCTCTTTTCTGGATCTGGCGCCATACCAGAAAGAGACCTTTCTATTGGTATGTATCCCGTCAAGCTGATTTAAAATATGGCTTCTTAAAGGTGCCATGCCTGCTCCACCACCGATAAAACACATTTCATTTTCAGTATCTTTTGCCATGAAATCACCATAAGGGCCGCTGATGGTAACTTTATCACCGGGTTCCAGACCAAAGACATAGGATGATCCAAATCCCGGAGGGATGCCTTCTGTTCCCGGAGGAGGGGTTGCGATCCTTACATTCATCATCATAATTTCATTGTCATGGGGCGGGTTGGCAAGCGAGTACGCTCGAAAACCCTGCTTAATTCCCTTTGATGTGAGTTCAAAAAAATTATATTTTTTCCATTCACTCACATACTTGCTTTCAATATGAAAATTTTTAAACAGGAGATCATATTCAGGTACATCAATCTGGATATAGGCACCGGCCTTAAAATTAATTGGGGTTTCAGGCCTGAGCACCAGTTCTTTTATAAATGTGGCAACATTACGATTTGATACCACTGTGGCAGGCACTTTTTTTATGCCGAAAATTGACTCGGGTATTATAATTTCAAGGTTATTCTTTACTTTTAGCTGGCAGGACAATCGCTTATTGGCAAGTTTATCTTTTCTTGTCAGATGTGCAAGTTCCGTGGGAAGGATGCTGCCGCCTCCCTCTGTGACCTCACACTTGCACATGCCGCAGGAACCTGAACCGCCACAGGCAGAAGGAAGAAAGATCTCCTTTTGTGAAAGCGCTGATAAAAGGGAAGGATTACCGGAAATTTTCAGTTTTTCATCCTTATTACCATTTATGGTGATATTAAATTCACCCTTATAGGTTACCTTTGATTCAACAAACAAGAGCACTGTGACAAGAATAAAAATCACCCCTGAAAAAACCAGTATGCTGAGAAGATATAACACTTTTTACTCTCCTTAAATGGTTATGGTATGTCCTTTTTAAAGGGTGATCCCGGAAAACATCATAAAGGTCATGGCCATAAGGCCTGCGATAATCATGGTGATGCCAAATCCCTGCAGCCCTTTAGGGACATCCGAATATTTGACCTTGTTCCTTATGGTAGCCATGGAAACAATAGCCACCATCCAGCCTGTTCCGGAACCTGCTCCAAACACGGCAGACTCCACAAAGGTATAGTTCCTTTCCACCATGAACAAGGATGTTCCAAGGATGGCGCAATTTACAGCAATCAACGGCAAAAAAACGCCCAGGGTTGCATACAAAAGAGGCGAGTACTTATCAATAATCATTTCAACGGCCTGCACAATGGCCGCGATAACTGCAATAAAGGTGATGAATTTTAAAAAGCTTAGATCAAGGTCGGGAAACCCGGCCCAGGAAAGCGCACCGGGAGCCAGGAGTACATGATAAATGATCCAGTTGACGGGACTTGTCACCGTCAGGACAAATATAACGGCAAAGCCTAAGCCCACTGCTGTTTCAACATTCTTTGAAACAGCAATAAAGGAACACATTCCCAGAAAATAGGCCAGAAGAATATTCCCGATAAATACAGAATTAATAAACAGACTTAATAGATCGGTCATGGGTATTCCTTATCTTTTTTCCTTTGATATTCCGGGCAGGCTGTTTTTCAGCCATACCAGCAGTCCTATGATGAAAAAGGCGCCGGGTGCCAGCACCATCAGCCCCATGTTCTGGTATCCGGCATCAAAGATGAATTGCGGGATAATGTTGAACCCTAAAAATTTGCCTGATCCTAAAAGTTCTCTTAAAAAAGCCACAGAAACCAGTACCAGACTGTAACCGAGCCCGTTTCCGATACCATCAAAAAATGAATCCAGGGGCTTATTGGCAAGAGCAAAGGCTTCAGCCCTTCCCAGAACAATGCAATTGGTGATAATCAGGCCGACAAAAATCGATAACTGCTTGGAAATATCATAAAAAAAGGCTTTCAATATCTGGTCCGTGACAATAACAAGAGAAGAAATAATGGCAAGCTCAACAATGATCCTGATATTGGATGGGATTTTTTTTCTCAAAGAAGATATGATCAAACTTGCGAATGCCGTCACGATTGTCAATGCAATGCCCATGACAACGGCGGTGGACATCTTGACCGTGACAGCCAGGGCTGAACAGATCCCCAGTACCTGGTAGGCAACGGGATTCTCTTTCCAGATGCCCCGGGTGACAATCTCTATATAGTTTGTTTTTTCTTCTGACATTAACCCCATCCTTTATTTTACTTATTATCTTTAAGGAGTATCTCTTTTTCCTGTGTGTCTTTTTGAGCCCTCAGCTGTTTTTGCCTGAACTTAATGGACACTGCATCATATGCTATCAGAGTCTTTTTTATTCCTTCTGAAAGATATCTGCCCGTCAATGTAGCTCCGGAAATCCCGTCCACATAATGATCTTGTTTTTCTTTGGGAAGATTTACCGATTTGCCTTTTGCAATACCAATGGATACAAATTTATTCTGGGAATTTAATATTTTTTTACCCTTAAAATTTTTCTGAAACCATGCGCTTTCTATTTCTCCGCCCAACCCCGGGGTTTCTGCATGGCTGAAAACTGAAAAACCCGATACGGTCTGTCCATCCGCTTCAAAGGCCAGATACCCTTGTATCTTTCCCCACAATCCCCTGGTATTGATGGGAAGGATATACCCTTTGACATTTCCATTTTCCTTAAAAAAATAAAGGGTCAGTGAATTGGGAAGGCGAGCTTCAAGGAGCTTTCCCTGATCATCCACCAGAACTTCTTTGATATGTGCATCATAAAGCTTATTTATTTTTTCTTTGGATGGTTTTCTATCCTCAATTATGGCAGCAGCCTTTAGAATATTTATTTTTTTATCCAATTCCATATTGGCCTGTTGAAGTTCCCTTAAACCTCCTGCAGCCGCCGCAATTAAAACGCTGCAGATAACAGAGAGTAGCAGGGCAAACAAAATTACATTTTTCTTGCTGTTTTTATCAAAGGATTCAGACATTTGGTATCCTCTTTGATATTGTATATTTCATCACAATATAATCTAGCAAAGGGGCAAATACATTCATAAAAAGGATAGCCAGCATGGTGCCTTCAACAAAGGCTGGGTTGGCTACCCTGATGGTAATGGTTAAAAAGCCGATTAAAAAACCGAATATCCACCGTCCTATATTAGTCCCGGGGGCACTGACAGGATCTGTGGCCATGAAAGATATACCGAATAAAAACCCCCCGGCACAAAGATGATATAAAGGGCCTGCGCTTATCCAGGACTCATTTCCACCTGGAATCAGATAAAAAATAATGGCCGTAATACTTAAACCCAAAACTCCGCCTATAATAATCCTGAAATTTGCAATTTTCGTAATGACAAGAAATAAAGCCCCAAGGATACAGCAAAAGGCCGAGGTTTCTCCGATACTTCCCGGCACCAGTCCAAAAAAAAGCTCTGCCAGGGAAAATCCTGAATTGGAAAGTACGGCTGTTATTTTTTCACCTTCCGGTGCAAGGACTGACAATGCTGTCGCCCCGCTGAAGCCGTCCACTGTATTTGTTGCTGCCACCCATACTTCACCTGACATGGAAACTGGATATGAAAAAAATAAAAACGCCCTGCCCGTCAAGGCCGGATTTAAAAAATTTCGCCCTGTTCCTCCAAACACTTCTTTGCCTATAACCACACCGAATGAAATCCCCAGGGCCACCTGCCATAAGGGAATAGTTGCCGGAAGGGTTAAGGGAAATAACAGACCTGTGACAAGAAGACCTTCGCTGATCTTGTGTCCCCGGATTGAGGCAAAAAGAATTTCCCAGAAAAATCCTACTCCATACGTGACTATAATAATAGGCAAAACATATCGTAATCCTAAAAGGAAAGATTGTGAGAAAGTATAGGATTCCCCCAGAGCAAGCCCGGCCTGAAACCCGGTATTGTAGATACCAAAAATAAGAACGGGCATAAGAGAAATGATCACAAAACTCATAAACCTCTTCAGGTCAAGATTATCCCGGACAAAGGGCGTACATCGGGTTTTGGGTGAGGGGAAAAAGAAAAATGTTTTTGTGGCATCAAAAAGCGGTGCGAGTCCGCTGAATTTCCCGGAGCCTGTAAAATGCTTTTCACCCAGGTCCAATAATTTTTTTACAGGATTCATAACCTATTCTTTATCCTTATAATGAGAGTCCATTCCAAAGGAAAGGATTTGGACCAGTTCGATTTTTGACGGGCAGACATATGAACACAGACCGCATCTTGCGCAATCCAGCAGGCCATAGCTTAATGCATCCTCTATATCGTCGCTTAACAGCGCCTTCATAATAAAACTGGGGGTAAGATCATTGGGACAGATATTTGTACAATACCCGCAATTAATGCAGGCCCTTTCTTCTCCATGCATGTTGACGTCAAGATTTTTGGGTGTCTTGGTAAGGCAGGATAAAAATGTTCTGGAAACACTGGGCTTTGAAAGCCCGGGTTTAATAAAACCAAATAATTCCTCTTCTTGATTACTATTAATAATATTCAGAGTATTTTCAAAAAATCCCATATGGGATCGAAAGTCTACAGATCTGCCTTTAAACCGTCCCGTGGTGATGGTATAATTATTGTCAAGGCTTCCTACAAGATCTTTGACCGGCATTCCCTGACGGACAATAAGGTGGGGTTTTTTATCATTCGATCTGGTAATGGTCACAACCCTTTTAACTGGATATCTACCCGTTAAAAGAAACCGGGCCACCTGTATAAGTTGATCTGCCTGGATACACCAGGAACGATTATCTTCCCGGGATTGTTTCAATTGATAAAGAACAATAGACGGATCCCATGAAGGGTAAAAGTCAGGAACAACATGGGTAATATGATCTTTAATTTTGTTCAGCCTGTCCATGCTGCTCTGCCTGGATGTGACAATGATGCGGTTTGAAAATTGTTTTAATATTTTTATTCCTAATTCAAAAAAGAAAGTCTCATTTTCAAGGACGACTTTTGGATGTGGAGAAAACAGATCATTTCCATTTAAAGAGACAATAATCATGGGTGGTGCATGGGTTTCATCGGCCGTATCTCCAGCCGGAAACTCGCGCAAACATTGCCAAAGCCCTCCCTGCTGAAGAAGCTGTATAATTTTTGATTTGGGAATTTTATCAATATTGTTTTGTGATACGGTTTCAAACTGAATAAAATCATCTGCTTTACCACGATTTTTATCCAGGGTAATCACAACTTCCTGTAACCGCCTTTTTTCTCCGTATACGATTTCTTTGACTATTCCCGTGCCGGGCGACACATAGGAAATACATTTGTTCCGCTTGTCGCAGAACAAAGGGGTACCTGTTTTTACCGGCTCATCTTTCTTTACCAGAAGTTTGGGACGGATATAGGGAATATCTACAGCAGGCACTGCAACAGTTTCAGGATCAGGCATCTGTATAACACTCAGATCCGGCATTCCAGTAATGGGTGTTTTAAACCCTTTTAAAATTTTAATATTTTCCATAAATTAAAAAAATCCAATAATAAAAAATTTATTCTATAGTCTAATGCTTCACCTTCTCATGAAACCTTTGGCTAAGTCGAAAAAATCAGATCCAAGGTATCATAAATGGCTTTAAGGTTCAATAAATCTTGATTTTCCTTTTAAAATTTCATAAAAATAACAAGTGATTTAAAAAAACATAGCCAGAAAGGATAAAGAGTATCATGGACCAAGCCTTATTAGAACAGGTATCTTCACAGGATTATCTTGACATACTTTTGCCCAGAAAAACAAGTGATCAATTTTTTGAAGCGCTTTACGGGGATGCATCAGACGGGGCATATGATATAAGGCTTGAATTCATTTCTGCAAACAACAAACGAATTGTTTTAGCTTTCAACCTTACCCAGAGGCCTGGTAAATGCCTGGTGTGCAGCCTGACTTATGGTCTTCCCAATGTATTTTTCCGCCATCCGTTGATAAATATAAAAGGTATGATCAAAAAAATTGAAGAACAGGGTGTTAAAATAAAAAAATGGCAGTTGGGTGACACTGAAGAAAATTCCAGCTCACTC
Organism: Desulfobacula sp.; assembly: GCA_018645325.1. GTDB lineage: Bacteria > Desulfobacterota > Desulfobacteria > Desulfobacterales > Desulfobacteraceae > Desulfobacula. The sequence goes on along the minus strand of JABGOU010000049.1, from coordinate 16,644 downwards.
CATGTTATTCCTTTTTTTCTGGATTTAGAATAAGAATTATAATTTGATATAGAAAAGGCAGAAACTGTGGAACAGCTCCTGCCTTTTCTATACGTTATTCCTGTTGATATTTAACAGGTTTTTTTATGCTTTTGGAAGTTTGGGGAATTGCTTGTTCAATATTTTATTCCACTCATCAAGATTGGATTTGACCTTTTTAAACAATGCACCGGAATTACCTTTAATGGTAATTTTCTCTAGGGTATCGCCCTGGGCAATGCTGTCCACAATTTTCTGGTCTTCATCACTTTCAACAACGCCAAAAACAGTATGCATACCGTTAAGATGTGGTGTCGGGCCATGAGTAATGAAAAACTGGCTGCCGTTTGTTCCAGGACCTGCATTGGCCATTGAAAGGATGCCGGGTTTGTCATGTTTCAGATCTTTATTGCATTCATCCTTAAATTCATAACCAGGCCCCCCCATTCCATTTCCATAAGGGCAGCCGCCCTGGATCATGAAATCTGCTATGACACGATGAAATTTAAGGCCGTTATAGTATTCCCTTTTTGCAAGATTTGCAAAATTACCGCAGGTAACCGGGGTTTGATCAGCAAATAGTTTTATGTTGATAATACCTTTGCTTGTTTCAATAACTGCTGTTAAGTCAGGCATGTTTTTCTCCTTTTTAGTAAAAAATATGCTCAAAATTTAAGCGTTAGTTTTAAATTGTCAAACAAAAAAAAGCTGCTTGATAGATTATCACCTATAAATCTTAAAATCCCATATACTAAATTATTTGACCCTGAACAAAGATTACAGCAGGTGATACAAAAACTCTATATTTACTTTAATTTCCAAAATATAATTTGTCTTACCACCCCATATGTAGTATCCAACGTAAAAAAATATCTTGAGCAGCATAATGGAAATATTTCTGTTCAGTCGGTATCCGGCTCAGGAACAAAAAATATTATAGGCCTGCCTGTTATTAAAAAATAAATCCTTGCGCAACAAACTATATTCGTGTATGCTTACTAATTTTGATTTTCATGGCCGACAATCCCGGTCTTTTTTTAAAGGAACCCCTATGCCCCAGAACAATTTACCACTAACCCGGTTTGACGAAATGAACCTGAGCCCCGCCGTATTTTCAGTATTGCAGAATGTGGGCTACAAAACCCCAACACCAATTCAGGCCTTAACCATTCCACATCTGATCCAGGGAAAGGATATGATAGGACAGGCAAGGACAGGTACTGGTAAGACCGCCGCTTTTGCAATGCCCCTGCTGTCTCGAATTGACCTTGAAAATAAACGGCCCCAGGTATTGGTGCTGACCCCCACAAGGGAGCTGGCAATACAGGTTGCAGAGTCCTTTAAAACATATGGTGCAAAGATGAAAGGGCTGAACGTATTATCTGTATACGGTGGACAGAGTTATGGGATACAGTTGAACCAACTAAGGAGGGGGGTCCACGTGGTGGTGGGAACGCCCGGACGACTCATGGATCATATGCGGAAAAAAACCGTCTCCTTTGCAGACCTTTTCTGCGTGGTTCTGGATGAGGCCGATGAAATGCTTCACATGGGATTTATCGACGATGTGGAATGGATATTGGACAGAACACCTGATAATTCACAGACAGCCTTATTCTCAGCCACCATGCCCATGCCCATCCGGAAAATCGCCAAGAAATATCTGACAACCCCAAAAGAGATCATGATCAAACCAGATGCCAAAGAGCTTGACACTATTCGCCAGCAATACTGGATGGTCAACGGGACAAAAAAAAACCAGGCCCTGACACAGATACTGGAGGGTATTTCCTTTGACGGGGTGATCGTGTTCACCAAGACCAAAACCACTACCCTTGAGGTAGCAAAAGCCCTTGAAGACAAGGGATTCAAGGCAGAGGCACTGAATGGAGATATTGCCCAGAATGCAAGAGAGCGGACTATTAACCGGTTGAAAAACGGCTATATCGATATTCTGGTGGCTACGGATGTGGCTGCCCGGGGCCTGGATGTGGATCGGATCTCCCATGTGATCAATTATGATATGCCGCCAAAGGTGGAACCCTATGTTCACAGGATCGGCAGAACGGGCAGAGCCGGGCGAACAGGGGAAGCCATTCTGTTCGTGAACCGGAACGAACGCTGGATGCTCAAGGTTATAGAACGGGCCACCAAAAAAAGTATCAAGGAAATTCGTCTGCCATCCAACAAGGTGATCAATAAAAAGAGGATGGCTGATTTTAAACAGTCTATCACACAGACCCTGGCATCGGAAAATTTGAGTGTTTTCCAGGAATTGATTGAGGAATATGCAAAAGAACAGGAGATCCCTATAGCACATGTTGCTGCGGCACTTGCTAAACTGGCCCATGGGGACACACCTTTTCTATTACCGGCCCAAAGAAATGAGAAAAAGACAAAATTCAAAACAGCCGGGAATGACCGACCGGAAAGGACAGCATTTTCCAAAGAAAAACATCTGTCTGTTAAAAAGAAACAATCCAAACAGACAGAAAAGACAGCTTTAAGAAAAGACCCGCTTGTCATACCACTGGAAACAGGCATGGAGCGTTATCGAATTGAGATAGGGAGGAACCACGGTATCCAGGCCGGGAATATTGTGGGTGCCATTTCAAATGAGGCCGGCCTTGACAGTAAACACATCGGACATATTAATATAAATCAGGAATTTTCCCTTGTGGATCTTCCATACGGCATGCCAACGAATATTTTCTCACTTTTGAAAAATACCTGGGTGAAATCTCAAAAATTGAATATTTCAAAGTGTGCATGAAAATCGCCAATAGGGATCTACTTCTTCCCTACGGCGTGCCATATTTTGCCTATGTCGCGATTGCTTCATTAAGTCAGGACCGGATTTCAGTTGAAATCCATTATATATTAAAAATCATCATTGTCCCTTTTCTATTATACTGGGCCTGGAAATGGTATGCTCCCATCACCGGCCCTAAAAAAATATCAGGTTCAATTTTTTACGGAATTATTTTCGGGATTGCAGGTTTTGCAGTCTGGTGTCTTTTGATGATCCCTTTCATAGAGGTTACAGAAAAACCATGGACTAATTCAAGTTTTTTTTTAAGAGTTTTTTCAGCCTCATTGATTGTACCTGTTTTTGAAGAATTTTTTATTCGGGGCTATATATTCCGGGTGGCGTTTCAATGGGATGTCAACAGGAAAAAAGATAATATTGTTTCACCTCTAAATGAAACCCTGGACAATAACCATATCAATGATGTAACGCCGGGAGCATGGAGCCTGATGGCAATTTTTGTTTCAACCCTTGCATTTACAGCAGGACACCTTCCCATTGAGTGGGCAGCAGCTGCGGCTTACAGCATATTGATATCCATATTATGGATTATAAGAAAAGATCTTCTGTCCTGCATGGTAGCACATGGGACAACCAATTTAACTCTGGCTTTATATGTATATTTTACCGGTCACTGGGGTTTTTGGTAAAAATAATTGAGAGCTTTATGATCCGGAATAAGAATTTTGAGTGGGCCCTAAGATAATTCATCATTAAAGATCTCATTGGATAAAATCACAGCTTCTGCTACTTCACGAATAGATTTTCTCGAATCCATACTTCTTTTTCTTATCCAGCCATAGGCTTCATCACCGGTCATTTGACGGTTATTCATAAGAACCTCCTTGGCTTGTTCTATCTTTTTCCGAGCTTCCAATTCTTCCTGAATCACACGGGTTTTAACCATAAGTTCCGTGTTGACGATGGCAACAGCTGACTGATTGGCAACAACTCTTAAAAGATTAATTTCTGTATCGGAAAAGTCATGGGGTGTGGCTGTAAAACAATTTAACACACCGATGACTTTTTCTTCTTTGGTTATTAAAGGAATACCGACCATGGAAACAAGCCCAAGTTTTCTGGCCATATCTTTTTCTTTGAACCGATCTGATTCTAAAACATCTTTTAAGACCAAAGGCTTTTTATGGGTTACAACAAACCCTACAACACCTTCATCAAGATTAAGCGCCCGGTCTTTGATGTAATCCGGTGAAATGGATTGAGTAGCTTTAAGCCTTATTTTCGGGGGTTTCTCCTCTTCATTGACAATCCATAAAGAACAGATTTCAACTCCTGTAACCTTTGCGGTTACCATGACAATCAGTTTTAACAGGTCTTCGATGAAAAGATCTGAGGTAATTGCCCGGCTGATATCGGTCAATGCTTTTATATAGCCTTCATATGTCTGATCCTGTTTATCCATAATTTCCTTATATTAATCAAAAATTGTACTTCATCGTCAAGAGGAAAGCATTCAATTTCCAAAATAATTTAATTTTTCTACAGGGCTGTGTTGGGAATCAAATCCCATATTCCGCATGGGCAGGCCCCTTTGCAAAATCCGCAGCCGATACAAAGATCCTGGTCTACCTTATATTCAAAGTCTTGTTTATTAATTTCAACTCTTTCAATGGCACCTTCAGGGCAGACAGCCACGCAAATGCCACAATCCCTGCATTGGCCGCATGAAGCACAATCAGTTCCACAATCACTCAGATTATCTGCATTATTTCTGGGATTATAATATTCAAGGCTGATCCGCTGCTTATCAACCTGGGGTAAAATTTCTCCGAGATCAGGAGTTTTGCCTCCAATTATCCTGTCAATGTTTAAGGCGGCTCTCCTTCCTGCCCCAATGGCATCTGTAATAAGCCCTGGACCTACAACATCTCCAATGGCAAAAACCCTTGGATCCGAGGTCCTGTTGAATTGATCCACAGTGATAAATCCATTTTCAAGGGTAATCGTTTCATCGAGAAAATCAAGGTCTGGAATATCCCCTATGGAAATAACTACAGTATCTGCTTTTAAAAATTCACCATCTTGAAGTACAACACCTTTTTTTGTAATTTTTTTTGTAAAGCAGGGCCATCTGAAAATAGCACCAATACTCTGGGCATCTTCTTTTTCTTTGCCAAAAGCCGCAGGTTCCTGCACATCAATCATGGTAACCTCTTCAGCACCCAGGCGATGGGCCTCTGTAGCAACATCACATCCAACATTTCCAGCACCAATGATGACTACTTTTTTCCCAGGTACAGATTGGTCCTTTTTGGAACTTTCAAGAAAATCATTTGCAAAAACAGCTCTTTCAATACCGGGAACAGGCAGGGACCTTGATCGTTTTGATCCGGCGGCAACAATAGTAAAATCATAATCATATTTAATTTTTAAAAATTCCGTATTGTTAACTTCCTGATTTAATTTTATATTTGAAATTACTTTTTTTACACGATTAAGCTCTGCTTTTAATGTCTTTTTTGGGATTCTTGAGCCTGGAATGACAGAAGAAATTTTCCCTCCAAGAGTGTCACCGGTATCAAACAATACGGCTGTATGTCCTTTTAATGTTAAATGCCATGCTGCAGAAATTCCTCCGGGCCCGGCACCTATAACAGCAATTCTCATTTTAGTCTTTTTAGATGGTTTAGGTATTTTGACATTTTCCCCAGCTCGTCCCAAAAGTCTCACATCAATTGGCGACATATAGTTTTGATTCCTGGTGCATGAAGCCATACAAGGACTGGGGCAAAGATATCCACAGACTATTGACGGGAAGGGAGTATATTCAAGGCCCATGCTTATGGCCTCATCAATATTATCAAGCCTTACCATATCCCATCTTTTCTGGACTGGAATACCCGTGGGACAGGCTGCCTGGCAAGGTGCCATATATCTTCCCTGCTCCCAGACAGGAATGTATCTTCTAAGATCACCCCGGGTAATTAAAGGGATTTTATCCTTTTTTATTTCCTGGAGGTCCCCGATAAGACCTCCTTTGCCAAGTTCTTTTTCCCAGACTTTTTCCCTAAACCATGACATGGAATGTTTTTCAGGGCCGCTTGCCTTTTCCTGGGGGGATTTTGCTTCAAGCAACTGCCATTGGGAACGTTTGGAAAATGATTTTAACAGCTCTTTTTTATTGATATTTTCCAGAAAAATACTTAGATGGCTAAGAAGCCAGTTCCAATCTTCATCAGACAGGAGAGACAGCTTGGCATCTTTTTGTGAAAATCCTTTCGCATTACCCCTGGTGAAGACTTTACCTCCCACCATTCCAACAAGGGGCCGATACCCTAATATTTGATCCTTCAGATCTGTATCATGGCCACATATAACTGCTATGCCGCCTGCCATGAATTCTCCGAAATAATCCCCGGCTGTTCCCAGTACCCAGAGTTCCGGCGGTTCAAATCTCGGATTTCTTTTAGTCATGGTCATGCCCCGGGCACCAATGGAACCGCCAATAAATACTTTACCCTGGGCAGCACCGTTCATTACACCATTGGAGGCATTACCGTGGACAATAATTTCACTGCCTGCATTGAGCCAGCCAATATCGTCAGAAGCAGGTCCCATGACTTCGATACGAGTATTTGCATTGCCAAGAGATCCTGCTCTTTGCCCTGACTGGCCTGTAATCCGAATATGAATCTCATCATTTCCTGCATCCCAGAGTCGCCCGCCTATACCATGCTGCCCATAACCCTCAATTTCAATACTTTTACGGCCGTTTTTAATATGGCGATGTATGATTTCTTCTAAAACCCTGGAAGGTATTCTCTTATCATCTTTTTTGCCGGATATCTTAATAAATGCATCTTTATTCATTTTTTTCATTATTCACACCTCCTTAAATCACATATTTTATACTGAGGCGTTCTGCTGCAGCATGATCATCAATCCCAAGTGCATCTGACATCCCTATTGGAAGTGATGTTGAGCGACCAAGCGGAGCCACGATTTTTTTAAGCTCCGTATCAAAGGAAACAAAAAGATCAACTATCCTCTGTGCCACGTCTTCAGGATCAAGTCTTCTGTAAAGCCTTGGGTCCTGGGATGTGATCCCTTTCGGGCAAATCCCCACATTACAGACATTACAACGGTCTTCTTCTGTACCGACACAACCGGCAGCAGCCTGCATTACATATTTTCCGATCTGGACACCGCTGGCACCCAGCATGATCAATGCTGCTGCATTAGCAGCAAGATTTCCGTTTTTGCCAATACCACCACCGGCAAAGATGGGAATTTCATTTTGCTTTCCAATTTTAACAAGATTTAGATAATTATCCCTGATACAAGATGCAATTGGATGACCCATGTGATCCATGGAAACTGTATAAGCAGCTCCGGTTCCTCCATCTTCTCCGTCAATGGCAAGTCCGGAAGCAAAATCATTGCGGGTCAAATTATTCAATACAGCAAGGGAAGTTGAAGAGGCGGAGATTTTAGGATAAACCGGCACCCTGAAACCCCAGGCCATTGACATGGACAAAATCATTTTTGCCACAGACTCTTCAATTGAATACTGGGTCTGATGAGTCGGCGGACTTGGAAGGCTTATCCCCTGGGGAACACCCCTGATTGCTGCAATGAGTTTATTCACTTTATGCCACATCAAAAGTCCCCCATCTCCCGGCTTTGCCCCTTGACCATATTTAATCTCTATGGCACAGGGATCTTCTTTCATATGGGGAATGGCATGGATAATTTCATCCCATCCAAAATATCCCGAAGCAATCTGGAGAATCACATATTTTAAAAACCTGGATCTGAGAAGTCGCGGCGGGCAACCTCCTTCCCCGGTGGACATTCGGACCGGCATCCCAAGTTCTTCGTTAAGATAGGCAACCCCCATCTGAAGACCTTCCCACATGGTTGGAGAAAGCGCTCCAAAAGACATGCCGCCAATGATCAAAGGATAAATTTCCCTCACCGGTGGAATCCAGCCTTTTTCTCTCAATCGTTTAATGTTTTCCCTGGGAGAAAGGACCCGGCCTAAAAGAGTTCTCATTTCAAATTCATGGCGGCCGGCATCAAGAGCCGGATCTGTCAGCATTGAGATCCTGGTGAATTTTATCCTGTCCAGCACAGATTGAGAGGAATTCCTTCTGCCACCTCGTCTTCGCGGTATACCATCCTGGTTGACATGAAACTTGAGTCTGTCCAACCCTGAATTTTTTATCACAGCAATGGCATCATTTGGACAAACCAAAGTGCACATGGTACAACCGATGCATGCGTTTTCCACTCGGGTTTTCTGCCGGATACCATAAAAAATATCGTAATCATTAAAATGTTTTTCATCTTTTTTAATCGATGTTTTAATGATTCTCTTTTGAAATACTTTCAGTTCAATCGCCTTGACAGGGCACACAGCAGTACACTGGCCGCATAAAGTACACCTGTCATTGTTATACTGAATCTGCCACGGCAGATCATTCAAGCTTAAAGAGGAAGGTTCAAGGCTTCTGTTTGACGACATATTTTTACCTCCTGGCGGTCAGGGCTGACAATTGCTGTATCAATGTTCATGGGTTGAATATCTTTTGTTTTATCACGATCAGGAATAACGGCATCAAGACCACATATTTCTGAAGAAAATCCATACATCCCCGGCTTTCCGCCAACAACACCCGGACGAAGTTTTTTCCTGTCCTGAACCATAAACATGGAATGGTCCGGCAAGGTTCCGATGACACAGTTTGGGCCATCAATAATAAGGGGACGACAGGTTTTTTTTAAATGTGAAAGAAAATCAGCATCCGGATGTTTTTGAAGATCATCTTCCTGTAAAGGGGTAATAACATGTTTATATGCATCAATTCCCAGATCAAGTCCTACCATAGAATAGTGGAGGATATGGGCAAATACTTCAGAATCAGACTGATACCCCCTGTATCCAGGAAAATCCCTTGAAGTCAAAAAATCTTTAATGGGTATAAATGCGGTATTTTCCCCGTTGGTCATGGTGCAGTATCCCTTTATAAAAAAAGGATGGCAGGCATACAGGTTAATTGCATAGTTTGTGTTCTGCCTGCCCTGGGCCATAATCACACGGGCTTTCAGTTCTTTTCGATCCAAACCGAGGTAGCCTGCCAATTGCATGGGATCGCCGATTTCCTTAATCATAATAGTATCCGGCCAGAAAGAGAATACTATCATATCTTTTTTCTCTTCTCCCATTTCTCGGATTTTCAACCTGATCATCATCAGCCTTCTGGAAATCTCTTCCTGCTCAAGCGTATCCCATCCTTCAGGCAGTTCATATGCCCTGATCAGGTACAAACCCCGTCTGGGAATACCTTCAACCGGTTTTTTAGATATTTTCAAAGAAATTTTGTACTTGGTAAGAAACCCCTGGTCCATCATAAAAAGATCCAGACGACGTATCCCTGCTTCGCTGAATATACCTGAAAGAATCGGTGCCTCTTTCATTTCCTCAAACGGACCACCCAGACCCTGAAGCAAGAGGCCCATCCCTGACCCGTCATGTCCTTCTTTCATCACGTCAAGGGCTTTGATTGCCATCATTGGAGATACAGGTTCCTTGCTGGTAAGGGCAAACAAACGACACATTATATATTCTCCTTGTCCTTAAGGTATAGCATTATTCTGTTCAATTTTTGGGGAAAGGTGTTTAAGACTTACTTTCCAGAAATTTTAATTTAAAAAGAAAAACTATACTGCAAATGCCTTTAATCTGGTTTTCTCTATTATTTTAACCGGCACAGCAAAAAAGCTCCGGGTTTATAAAAAATGGACAAAAAAAACCTTTAACACTTTTTCAAAAAATATTATCAATGGTGATGGCCGCAGCCACCCTCTTTTTTGTTCTTTTTTGTCTGGCAGAAATCAAATATATGGAACAATTTGAGTTCATCTTTCTCAAAAAGCTCAAGATTCTTTCGAACTGTATTTTCCCTGGCCTGAAAAACTTTTATATTCGATGCCATTAGACTTCTTTGGGACCCGTCTCCCATACAATTTGTAACAACTGCATTGACCAGATCCTTTTCTTCAAATATTCCTGCTTTACACTTAGATCCTTCCTCTGTAAGTTTCCGGTTTTCCCTAAGTTCAAGTTTCCGGGTTTCCAGGTCCACAATTAAAAAATTTTCAGCAACACCAAAATGTTCATCCATGATACTTTCCAACCCATTGTTTCCTTTAACAGGAAAGGCTACCTTCATTATATCCCTCCCAAAAAAATAATCTATTAATTCCGCCATCATACCAGAAAAGCAATGTAAATGATAAGGATTTATTTTCTAAACATTATGAAGACTATTCCGTAAATAATTTACTTAAAATCTAGCATTACACAACTCCTTGACTCTTTTTCATCTATTAGCGCGAAATTATTGATATTGCAAAACAGATAAAATTTCAATATTATATTTGACTTATCCCTGCATGTTAATAAGGATAGCGCGGGTGAAAAATAACGACAACACACAAGAGCGCCAACCATGAATATTCTTGAAAAGGTTCAAAAAGATGGTCTTATTTTCGACGGGGCCATGGGATCGATACTGATCAGCAAAGGCATTAAAGGCGCAGAAGCGCCTGAACTATGGAACTTAACCCGCCCTGACATCATAAGAGACATACACAGGTCCTATTATGACGCAGGATCAGATGTGGCAAGTGCCAATACATATGGCGCATCTTCCATAAAACTGAAAAAAATGGGGGTAACCCAAAGTGTGGAGGATCTGAACCGGGCAGGAGTCAAGATTGCAAGGCAGGTCTGTGGCCCGGGGCAGTATGTAGCAGGTGAACTGGGATCTCTTGGAGACATGCTCTCGCCCATGGGGCCTGTTTCCTTTGATGAAGCAGTGGATTGTTTTGCCCAGCAGGCAGGTTTTCTTGAAGATGAAGGAGTGGATGTTTTCCTTATTGAAACTATTTTTGATATAAACATTGCGCTTGCTGCCATAAAAGCGGTCAGGTCTGTATCTGATAAACCGGCTTTTTGTTCTCTTACCTTTAAAAAAATGGTGAAGGGGTTTTTCACTATTTTTGGGAGTAGTCCCCGGGACAGTATGAAATTACTTGGAGATGCAGGTGCTTCAGCAGTTGGTGCCAATTGCACAATCGGGAGCAATACAATGATTGACCTGGCCTTTGAAATTAAAAAGAATACAGATGTGCCTGTCATCATTCAGCCCAATGCAGGCCTGCCCAAGGTTGCAGACAACAATGCCGTTTTTTATCCTGAAGATGAAACCTTTTTTGCCTGCAATATCAAAGCAATCAAAAAAATTGGCGTGGAAATTGTAGGCGGCTGCTGTGGTACAACACCGGAATATATTAAAAAAATTAAGGAAATAATTTAAACCAGGAGAATAAAAAAGATGGTCAACGTTGAAATAAAGGGTGGTATATGTGGATTCACCACCCAGGTTTATGCTGAAGATAAAACCGGTTATAAAGCCTCTTTTAGATTAGAAAGTAAGTGCCCGAACTGGAAAAAAGTCGATGCCTTCCTGGGAGGAAAAGAACTGAACATGATGACCGAACTGTTTAAAGACAAAAAAACAGGTGCCCTTAATTCCCAGGTAATGGAGGTTTCTCTAAAAATGATTCCCCATGTATCATGCCCCGTGATATCGGGCATTTTAAAGGCATTGGAAGTGAGTGTAGGACTTGCTCTCCCAAAAGATGCCGCAATAAAATTTATAAAATAAACCTTTTTAATTCATTCTGAATCCATGATCAAAGGATGGAGGAAATGCTTGGTTGCCTTTCTTCTCCAGCCTTTGATCCAGGCAGGCTTGATCTAATACAAAGGCTTTAGCATTTCTCCAAGAGCCCTTATCAAATTCCCGGTATTCTTCTCACTTGTAGAAAGAAGCGGCGGCCGCACATTACGCCACCGTGCATCGCCCCGTTTATCGGCAAGGATGCCTTTCATAGCTGGAATCGGCGCATATCCCTCCACATTCTTTCGAAATGTCACCATTTCATTGTTGATCTGGTCAAGGTCACCATCTTTTGCACCGGTTATCACGTCAAACACATGTCTGATTCCGGCTGGATTAATATTACATGTCGCAGAAATGCATCCTGCGCCACCATTTTCCATACCCTGCCGTAAAAAAGTTTCCGACCCTGGGAATACTGCGATTTCCGGGGCAGCAGCAATCACGCTCTTTGTATTTTCAAAATTCCCTGAACTATCTTTGTAAGCTATCACAGTGTCTGGAAAATCTTCGGCCAGGCGACCGGCCAGTGCCGGAGAGAATCCAATGCCTGCCAGGGGGGGGATATGGTACATGCAAATCTTCAAATCAGCACGATTAATCGAATCTATCAACCTGACAAAGTAGGCATACAAGCCCTCGTCACTGGCATTCTTGTAAAAAAAAGGCGGCAGTGTAAGGACAGCTGCGCATCCAAGATCCACGGCATGGCGACAAAGGGTCACCGTATCTTCCAGGTTACAAAGTCCGGCCCCGGGCATCAGAACTGCAGGATCTATTCCTCCTTTAACGAGGCTGTCCAAGGCAGCCATCCGTTCATTCACCGTAAGGCTGAGTGCCTCGCCCGTAGTTCCAAATGGTGAAATATAGTGAATTCCCTGGTCAAGCAGCCAGGTGGCATGGCTGACATAAAGATCAGGAGCAAAACTCAGATCGTTGTTAAACGGTGTCAGAATAGGTGTGATTACACCGGTCATTTTTTCCTTATCCATGTTTGATCATATCCTTATTTTCAAAATTAAATTAACAAAAGTTTCAACTTCGCAATACACCTGTTCAGTCTGGATGACGTCCCTGTCCTTCTTCAGGCGAATTGTTTCAAGAAAAGTTTTCCCTTATTTATGCCTGTCAAAGCCTTCTTGATCATGTTCTCTCCATACCATCACCACACAGTTTTGCATAGCTTTAATAGTTAAAATCAATTGAATATTTTAATGATCCAGGGATATTTTCCGGTTGTAAAAAAGAAGAGGTTTAAAAAGGAAATTGTATTTTTCCATTGATTATTATTTAAAATTTACATTCTTCAAAGCTTCAATTTTCATATCGGCAGGGAGTTTTTTAATCTGGTACTCAAGTCTATAAGCTCCCTTTTTTGTAAGATCTTTGCGGACAGCAGATAATTCTACAGGAAGCCTTGATCTTGTATATTTTGAAGCCAAACCTTTATTGTGTTTAAAAAGACGAGACTCTATATCTTTTGTGACACCGCAATATAAAGAATTATCAATACATTTTAATAAGTATACCAGCCAATCTTTGTCTCTATTCAATTTCTATCCCACGCCTGTTGAAGTTAATTATTTAATTTTGTTTTAGATCAGGTTTAAATCCATAATATTTCAAACAAGAACTGACAGTTTTCAACCTATCCCTTATTGGATGATTAAACTTATAGTTTAGAGTGAAAATATGTTTAATCGTCCTTTCGGGCTTTTATTCCATATAGCTTTACTATAACACGTTTTCTTGCCTTGTAGATCAATCTAACTTTGATTAAATTAACTGGATTTTCAGAAATTGAAATTTTGGGCGTGAATTCACCTTGTTTGATGTATATTGGATAATCAATCTCATACTTTTGTCCGTCTCCGGCGTATGCAATAATTTTTACAATCCTTATGGAAGTAATTTTTACACCGAACCTGATTTTCTGGTAATAGGAACCCTTGTCGCTTATTTCTATATCAATAGTTCTTTTTTTACTTGAGGCCTTTTTTTCTCCGATTAATTCCCAACCCTGAGCATAACAAAAAGAAACAGATGAAATAAAAAATGATAGTATAAGAATTAAATAAGGCAATTTTTTTTTATGCATGGGAAGTCTTCTTTGTTTTAATTTTTATAATCGTTAATAATTTCTTTCATAAAAAAAAATGATTCTTTCCCGCCATAGCGTAAGAATATCACTTTCCCATGCTTTTTGGGAAATAAATTTAGCTTCTAAATCATACCATAGCCGGACTATTTTTTCAGAGTATTTCATAATTATCGATTTAAGTATTTACAATAATTAACATATCCAAATCACAGAGGCAATAGAAGGAAATACATTAATGGAGTTGCCCTGAAAAACGTCAATTTTTATGATTACTGCCATGGGTGATTTTTCCCTTTGCCTCTATATTTTCGGTTATCACAGGTCTGGTCTAGTTTAAAGTAGAGAATACTATTACTTGAGTCTTGACAACCATGAGCCTGTGATTGTAAATAAGTTGAAGTTATATTAGATTAAACAAAACCAGTCAGATAAAAAATAATTTTTTATCCAAAATTAAAAGCGAGCATACTTATGAGCGATAACAAACATCTTTACGTATTATGGACCAATGACAATATTGATACTGCTGAAAAAATGGTTTTTATGTATACCATTAATTCTCTTATTAATGGATGGTGGGAAAAAGTTACCCTTATTGTTTGGGGAGCAACTGCCAAACTGGTGAGCGAAAATGCCGTCATTCAGGAAAAGATTAAACAAGCCCTGGAAGAAGGTGTTCATATAACTGCCTGCAAAGCCTGTGCTGATCAATTGGATGTATCTAATGACCTGGAAAAACTCGGAATTGAAGTTAAATACTGGGGCGACCCGCTTACAAAGATTTTAAAAAATGATGAAAAACTTTTGACAATATAAAAATAGACGATTCTGCTTTGCATTTCCAAACTGAGCATTTTTTTAAAATAAATATTTTATGACTCCTGCAATAAACTGCTTAAAAAAAGCCAAAATAAAATATCGGATTCATCGATACGATCATGATCCTGTTTCCAGAGCCTATGGTGAAGAAGCTGCTGAAAAATTAAATATTCCCTTTGATCAAATTTTTAAAACACTTGTCGTTTCAGTTGAAAACAAAGATTTATTTATTGCTGTTGTCCCGGTTTCCAAACAATTAGATTTAAAAAAATTTGTAAAAGCTATTGGATCAAAAAAAGCTAAAATGGCTGATAAAAATGATGTAGAACGAACAACAGGTTATATTTTAGGTGGAGTAAGTCCCATTGGGCAAAAAAAACAATTGACAACAATTATCGATAGTTCAGCATTAAATTTTGATACTGTTTATGTCAGCGCTGGACGTCGCGGGCTGCAAATAGCTATTTCGCCTCAGGATCTGGGCTCACAAACAGGGGCAAAAAATTTTAAAATCAGTAAATGAGCAAATTAACAGGTTCTTGTGAAATCCTGTTAACAAAATATTGAACCCTTTTTCAACCAGGTGAAGGGCCAAAAACAGCTAAAGATTGAGAACATTAAGGATACCTATGGATTTAGATCAATTTGAGTCGATGAACAAGGAAGAGCTCAAGACCTATATCGAATTTCTTTTATGGAACTACAGGTTCATGGATGCATTCTGGTTTATAAAAATTACAGATAATTTTGATCAGGGCACTGCTGAAAAAATTAATGAACAGGTTTGGGATAAGGTTGCCGGCTATGCAGCAAAGGATCTAATAAAGAAATTTGATATCAGGGAAAAAGGACTTACCGGATTTGTTAAGGCATTAAAATTATTCCCCTGGTGTATCCTTGTGGGGTATGAGTTTGAAGAAAAAAACGATGAGGTCATTATAACAGTTCCTTCATGCCCTGCCCAGCAATCAAGGCTGGATCGAGGCCAGGGAGAATATATCTGCAAACATATGCACATGAAAGAATTTGCCGGATTTGCAAAAAATATTGATGAGCGGATAAAGGTGGAATGCATCTTTGCTCCCCCTGATCCTCATCCCCAGGATATGTTCTGCAAATGGCGTTTTACTCTGGAAGATTAAGCCTATACCTTTTAATGATTGATTTTTCTTAATTTTGAATTCTAAAATTTTAATATCGCCAAAATCATACCAAAGTTTAAATCCCTGATACATGAAATATTTTAAAACAAAATTATTATTGTTATTTTGACAAAAATTGTATAAAAAAAGTGACAATTTATGCCATTTTAAAAATCCTAATATTTCCTCGAAATTCTAAGCCCCTTTATTGGCGGCGAAATTTCATTTTTTATTTCTTATAGTACAATGTGGTACAACTATTGCTCTAACCTATTGTCAACTCCTGAAATAATTTTTTCAGAACTACCCATTAAAAAGGAGAACGCAATGAAAAAAATCACATTAACAATCCTGGCAATGATTCTCATGGTATCTTTTATTCCAATGGCAGGGCAGGCTCAAACCATTACTGAAATGATCGCGAAGCCTGCGCCAAAAATGCTTTGCGTAGTCTCTTCCATGTACGATGACCAATCCAACTATATTTTTGTTAACTGGAAAATTGCCAATGTCGATCCAGGTGCTGATCCTGTTGACATCTACATGTATTTAAAATCTACTGATACTTTAGAAAATTATTTTATAAAGATTGATTTTCTTTCTCTGATGATGGGCAAAAATATCATGGACACGATTACTGCCGTAGATTATGAAGCAAAATTTATTGATACGTTTGATCTTAACAGCTATATTGATAATGGTGATCTTGTAGTTGAAATGTTTCCAGTAGATGTATCCATGATACCTAATATTAATAATGGTAAATATCTGATTTATTTAGCAGTAGTTGACCCCAAGACCGATGATGTCCTCAGCAGTACAGTTGATATCCTGATGGTGAACAAACCCAAACCTCCTGGACCCAATGGACCTGGACCTTACGGACCTGGACCAAATGGACCTGGACCAAACGATCCCTATAATGATCCTAATAAACCTTACGATCCTAACCAGTACCAGAATGATCCCAACCAGTACCAGAATGATCCCAACCAGTACCAGAATGATCCTAACCAGTACCAGAATGATCCCAACCAGTATCAG
>JABGOU010000048.1 GCA_018645325.1 Desulfobacula sp. | reverse complement strand
AGGGAAAATGGCGACATCGCCAAATTCCCTAAATGGATATTTTTAGAAAATTTATTATCCCGTCGGTTACTCAAAAACACGTCAGGCATAGACTTATCCTACAGGGCCCGGCACGGGTTGCCGGTATTTTTTTCAAACAAGGGTCCGGCTTTGAAAAATGCAACAGAAAGGATTATACATAGGATTGGATTGTAGGCAACGGAAAAGTCATTGTGGATCTATAAAACCCTTACAATTGTTGTCTGAACACAATATTTGTAAGTATCGGTTGTTTTAGTGAAATTGAAGGTACCACATCTAATATTAAGAACGCATGCAACCGACAACCATTGTCGGCTGCATGCGTAAGGTAGGATGGGATATTTAATCAGTCCCGAGAAGGCTTTTAATCTGCTTAAGTACAGTTGAATCACTATTCTGTATCATTTTGACAAGGTTTTCCTGGTCAGATAAAAGTTCTTCATCTTCAGCAGTAACGGTTTCAGGTTCAACGTCCAGGATCTGACAAATGGTATTTAACAAAACTTTAGGGGTAACTGGTTTTTCTATAGTCCGCCTTGGCTTAAGCCCGGATGTGAATGCATTGAAGCTTTTTATGTCTTCACTTGCAAATTCATTCCGGGCATGGGCCGTAATAACTATGACAGGCAGTTTTGACCATTTTTCATTCTTTCTTAATGTTCGAATCAATTCAATTCCGGATTTTCTCGGCATGACCATATCAAGGGTCATAAGGTCTGGAATTTCCTTTTCAAGCTTTTCAAGCGCATCCTGACCGTCAACTGCTGAATCTACCATGAATCCAGCATCCTGAATACAAGTGGTCAGAAAATTTCTTATATCGGGCTCATCATCCACTACAAGTATTTTTTTTTCAGAAGCTTTTCCCATAGATTCTTCCTCTTTATTTAATGGTTATTCAATTTCTCTGCCTGTTAATCGTTATCAGGGCCGATTTTTCCCATGGCTTTGGTCAATTCCATGAGAACTCCAAGTCCTTTGCCTATTTCAGGGTTAAATCCTGCAGATGCAAGTCCAAAAATACCCATACTCTTTGCATTTTCAAGTTCAACATTGGATGGTATCTGAGACAGTTTTTCCAGGAGGGCAATTGCCTTGGGATCTGAAAGACTCTTTGCCAGGCCCAGAAGTGCAACAATGCCGTCACCCATTACATCTATGTCTTCACCCGTATAAGCCGCAGCAACCTTTGTCCTCAGATCGACAGTAGCCTGTATCATCCTGAAGACACCTTTCTGCTCAAGTTCATTCAGGTACTTGATCATTTGGGGAACAGCCGACTTAAGAAGGGGTTCCAGATCTTTTAAGAATTCTATGATACTGGCCATCTGCTTTAAGGCAAAAGTAAAATTTTCAGTATTTCTCATGGCCTCTTTGATCAGAGACATAAAATTTTCAAGCTGGAAACCGGCTTCAACCTCAGTTAACTCATTGATTAAGAGAGCTGTGGCATGGTTTCCTATGGGAATCAGATCGTTTTTTAATTCCGCAAATTTTTCACTGGTCTTAATCAAAGGCTGTATCTGGGTTTCAAGGCGTTCAAGCTTTTCGAGTATCAACTCTTCATTTGTCATGTCAGCCTCCTATTCTGTTTCAACTTTGGGCCAATGTTTTCCAGCCATTGCCATCTGAGGCTCAAGCGGCATTTCCTGTCCAGACAATAGAAGGTTCCAGTATACCCACTTAAACATCATTTTTCCCCAGTAGTTTGCATTGCTTTCGCCCACAAGTTCAAAGGGTCCTATACCCGGGAATGGAAATTTGCCTGGAAGCGGTTCTGTTTTGTAGTTAAAGTCAAAGAGGAATGCTTTGTCATAACCTGAGACGATAAAACAGGTTGAATGACCGTCAAAAGAAGGTTTGGGATCTTTACCATCAATTTCAAGGAGCAGGTTTTCAACAATAATATCTGCTTCATAATGTGCAACAGAGCCTGCCTTTGAAGTTGGAACATTGGTTGCATCCCCTACAACATAAATATTTTCATATTTTTCCGCTTGCAGAGTATGATGGTCTGTCAGCACATAGCCCATACCATCTCCCATACCTGAGTTTTCAATATAATCCGCACCCAGATTCGGCATTGTGGAGATAAAAAGATCATAATTTATCTTGTCACCTCTGGCCGATTCAATATATTTTTCTTCCGTATTCACGGTGTCAAGGTCAAAGTTAGGGGTCACGAGAATTTCTTTTTCTTCAGCAGTAGCCGTCATAACCTTGGTTGCGATGGGTTTTGTGAAAATACCCGTGTTAGGAGTAACAAATTCAATTTCAATATTGTCCCTGCAGCCATTTTTAGCAAAAAACCAGTCAGCCATAAAAATGAATTCCATGGGGACAACGGGACATTTATGGGGCATCTCGGCAATATTGAAGATCATCTTGCCTTTTTCAAAGTATTTCATTCTTTTGTAAAGGGCACAGGCGCTTTCAAGGGTGAAAAAAGTATGCTCATTGGACTTTGAGTCGGGTTTCCAGTTTTCAAGTCCTTCAACTTCCTCTGGTACAGGATGGCAGCCCGTTGCAACAATCAGATAATCATAGTCATATTTTCCTTTCTCGCATTCAACGACTCTCTTGTCAGGATTCACACCTACAACTTCATCCAGTATAAAATTTACACCTGGGGGGATAAAATCACGCTTGGGTTTCTGGCAGTCTTTGGCAGTATAAATTCCAAATGGAATAAACAGCCATCCTGGTTGATAATGGTGCATTTCATCATTATCAATAATTGTGATTTCCCAGTCCCGACCCAGCTCTCTTCTCAGTTTAGCAGCACACATGGTTCCGCCGGCACCAGATCCAAGTATTACGATTTTTTTCATTTGGTTCTCCTTTTTAAATAAAAATTAAAATTGTAAAATTTAACAATAATTGTCCTTTATAATCTCATCACGTAAAAATTAATAAATCCGAACTTTTCCAAAGTTTTTTGGTTGTTCCAATGGACAGGTCTGCCAGGCTGACTTTTTCCAACCGGGAATAAAATGCTTCAACTGCTTCATCCCACGCCTCTTGTATAAGAAAATCCTGATGCTCTGAATAATTTGATTTATCATCTATGGTTTCTTTGGGCGCATACCCTTTTTCAAACACGCGGATAATCTGGGCCAATGTAATTTGCTCCGGGCTTTTAGATAGATTATGTCCGCCTTTGGGTCCCCGCTTACTGGTTACAAATCCTGCATTTTTAAGGGGTATGATAAGCTGTTCAAGATATTTAATGGAGATGTTCTGTCGGGTTGCGATGTCACCCATCTGCACCATCCCTTTGCTCTGGTGCATGGCAATGTCAAGTAACATTCTTGTTCCGTATCTGACTTGTGTTGCAAGTTTCATAATGTTAAAAAGAAAAATATTTATTAAGGTTGTATTCTCTACCAATATGATCTATATCAATTTAGTATAGATTAGGAAATGGATATTAAATTGTCAAGAGGGAAAATGAAAAAATCATTCAATTTTTTTAAAAAAATAGATAACATACTGAAATCAAACTTTTTTTATAACAACATTTTTTTAATTCAATTTTTTTCATCTTTTTTATAAAATTTTTATGCAACGTTAGGGTCTACCTGAATCAATATGAATTGGAAAAGGAAATCGAAATGAAAGAGCCTCCAAAAGATCTGAAAAACTGGATTGAAAAAGAACTTTTTCATGCTGCCCCCGTGTTCATTGCAGCCCTGGATAAACAATTGAATATTGTTTATGCCAATGATGCGTTTAAAGCAAAATTTGGAGACTGGGAAGACAAAAAATGTTTTAAAGTTTATAAAGGTCGGGATTCCGTTTGTGAAGATTGCACCAGCCGTTTTGCCTTTTCAAAAGGTAAAACCAGTGTAAGTGAACAGACAGGCTATGATAAAAACGGAAAACTCATCCACTATATTAAATATACGGTTCCTGTTTTTGGTGAAAACAATATAGTGGACTATCTGGTTGAAATCAGCACTGAAACAACCCGGTTTAAAAAAGTTGAAGAAGAATATAAACTTTTATTTGATCAGGTACCCTGCAATGTCATGATCATCGACAGGGATTTTAAAATAGTCAGGGCCAATAAGCAGGCCCAGGATATGTTTGAAAGCCTTAAAGGTGAATATTGTTATTCAGCACTAAAAGACAGAAAAGAGAAATGCATCGAGTGTACAGCAAGACAGACTTTTGAAGACGGGATGCAACATACAGGAAATCATGCCTGGAAACTGGCCGATGGAAGAACCTTGAATATGCACGTCATTACCATTCCATTGAAAAATGAGAATGGACAATATGATCTGGTCATGGAGATGGCTGTTGATATTTCCAAAACTATTAAACTGCAGGACAGCCTTGCGGCAGCCCATAATTATCTTGAATCATTGATTAATACATCAATGGACGGTATTGTAGGGATCAGCAAAAGGGGCAGGGTGGAAGTGTTTAATTCTGCTGCCAGAAGCCTGTTTAATATTGATCAGGGACAGATTGTTTCCCAGGAGGAAATTACGACAATGCTTCCCAAAGGATTCCTTGCCCAGGTGTCTGAGGGCATGGGTCATGTATACCTGCCTGAAGCAGAGCTGAAAAAAAGCAATGGAGAAAAATTTTATGGCCGGTTAAGCGGGAATAAACTACAGGGTCACGGTGAAAAAATTGGTATGGCATTTTCAGTTCATGACATCGGCCAGATGAAAAAACTTGAGAAAGAAAAAATTGAAGCTGAGCGGATGGCCATTGTAGGGCAAACAGTTGCAGGGCTGGCACATGGTATTAAAAACTTGATAAATGCCCTGGACGGGGGAATATATTTTCTTAAATCAGGAATAGGGAAAGGAGATATTAAAAGAATCCATAAGGGTATTGAAACCCTGGTCAGAAATATAGATCGAATCCGGCTGTTTTCAAAAGCATTTTTAAATTATTCCAGGTTCAGAACCATTACACCGGCATTGAGTAAACCCGGGGATATTGTAACGGAAGTTGTTGAATCTTTTGCCGCTAAATTTTCAGAAAATAAAATTTCAATCAAGGTGCAGATTGATGAGCATATGGCGTTGGCACCGATTGATTATGAAAAAATACATGAATGCGTGACAAATCTTTTCGGTAATGCCATTGATGCCTTTGTCGATGTGGATAAAGACAGGAAGAAAAAAATATGGGTTAAGGTATATGAAGAAGAAGGCAGCATTTATATAGAAGTCAGGGACAATGGATGTGGTATCGACAAAGATCACAAGCAAAGGCTGTTCAGTAAATTTTTCACCACTAAAGGATTGGAAGGTACGGGCATTGGCCTTTTAATGACAAAAAAGATCATCCAGGAACATGGCGGCACTATCAGCGTACTCTCAAAAAAAGGAGAGGGTTCTATTTTTAGATTACGCCTCATCAGGGGACGGCTGCCAAAAATTTTAGACTGATTTTTTTAAATAAAATTCGGTCGTTCAATTTTAAAAAATCAGTTTATCAGAATCAGTCACGGGGAGCCTGCAGATTTTGCCCTCGCAGGGATAAGCTGTAGTCTTGCCGTTGATAGCCGTTCTGTCCCTGACTTGGGGAAGAACCTTAGAAACGGCATCAAGCTCTTTTCCTTCCTGGGTCACAATGATGATCTGCCCGGCTGCAAACCGCTTGCGAAGGATATCCAGAAAAGGCCCGGCCTCATGTTTTTTCCCTTCCGGAGTAATGATAACCATTTCTTTAACAGGCCCTTCCAGAAGTTGGGTTGCGGGCAGCATACCGGACATATATGCAGGGGATTTTAAAAGAGGGCTGGAAAAATATTTTAATGTGTTTTCAGCTCGTAGCCGATAATTTTTTTGATCCGTATACAAATAAAGACGTGAAAGATTTATGGCAGCGATTGCATTGCCTGAAGGGATGGCACCGTCATCCCCTGGTTTTTCTCTTGAGATCAAATCTTTCTGGCCTGCAGGTGTCATGAAAAATCCGCCCTGGGTTTTGTCTTCAAATTTATTTTCCATTGATACATCAATCTTTATGGCTTTTAACAGCCATTTAAAGTCAAAGGTGGCTTCATAAAGATCAATGAGTGCTGCGGTCAGGAAGGCATAATCATTAAGAAACCCAGGATGCCCCTTTTTATCATCTTTAAAACTATGGAAAAGGTTTTTATCCTGCAAAAGATTTTTAAAAATAAAGGATTGGGTTTGTATGGCAGCATCAATGTATTTTTTTTCGTTAAAAGCAAACCCGGCTTTTGCAAGAGCTGAAATAACAAGGCTGTTCCATGAAAGCAGAATCTTGTCATCAAGTCCTGGAAGGCTTCGGCTTGATCGTTTTTCATAAAGCGTTTTATTGGCTTTTGTGATGATGATTTCAAGCTCTTCGGGTGTGATGGTAAATTTTTGTGTGATCAAATCCTGCTGCCCTGAAATATACAGGATTTGGCGGTTGTTTTTTTTGCCCTTTAGACCATAATATAATTGGACAATGGTTGAGGTTTTTTCATCAAAAAGGGCATCTATTTCATTGATGGTCCAGGTGAAAAAATAACCCTCTTCCTGTTCACCGGAAGGTGTAAGGCTGTCCGCATCCGTGGCGGAATAAAATCCTCCACCCGGGGACTGCATTTCTCTTAAAAGATAATCCAGGGTTTTTTGTGAAGTTTGTCTGTAAAGTTCATTCCCGGTTAATTGATAGGCCTCGGTGTAAGCTATTGAAAGCAGAGCATTATCATAGAGCATTTTTTCATAATGGGGCGTAAGCCAGATGGAGTCAGTGGTATACCGGTGAAAACCTCCGCCCACATGGTCATGGATTCCGCCGGTCATCATTTTACCAAGGGTAAGATTGATCATATCAAGAATTTGATCATCCTTGGAAGTTTGATAATGTCTCATTAAAAGCCCTAAGGGAAGAGAAGATGGAAACTTGTTTTGACCCATAAGTCCACCGTTTTCCCAATCAAATCCCTTTTTGAATGTGTCCATGCTTTTTGATATCAATTCTTTTGTCGGCAGTTTGCTGCCCCCATTTTTCCCTGCTGTCTTGTTAAGAATATTCGTGATCTGCTCCCCGACATTTTTAATGGTTTTATTGTCTTTTTGATAGACGTCATCAATCCTTTTTAAAAGGGATAAAAATCCCATTGAAACTCCCCGATCCCCATCTCTTGCAGGGAAATAGGTGCCCCCATGGAAGGGCTTTTTATCCGGGGTCAAAAACATAGTCATGGGCCATCCCCCGCTTCCCTGGATTGCCATAACTGCCTTCATATAAATGGCGTCAATATCAGGCCTTTCTTCCCTGTCTACCTTTACAGCAATATAATTCTCATTCAAATAGGTTGCGATCTCTATATCTTCAAAAGATTCCTCTTCCATCACATGGCACCAGTGGCAGGTGGAATATCCAATGCTGAGCAGGATGGGCCGATTCAGTCGTTTAGCTGTTTCAAAGGCTTCATCACTCCATGGATACCAGTTTACCGGATTGTGGGCATGTTGAAGCAGGTAGGGGCTGGATTCCAAGGCCAGCCGGTTGGTAAATTTGGGGTTTCCACGGGCATCTAAATGCCTTGTTCTTGGCGGTTTATTTTTATGATTTGTTTGTTCCATTTTATTTATCCTTTTCACCAGGTCATTATGATACGGCAGGGCGCCGGGAAGTTTATCGGCAACGCTAAGAGATGTGAAAAACAAACTTAAGAACAAGAGCGGAAATATAAATATATTCGTACAGCATTTGAAAAACAATGGCATAAATCGATATAGAAAAATAGCTCTGGCATCAAAACCAGCACCGCAATACACAGGAATCACAGTGTATAACTGCTTCATATGCGGATAGATCAGCTTTTTAAACGCCTGCTCATAGGTTGTTTTTTTAAGTATCATGTCTCCATATCCTCATGTATCCTCTTGTTTTAAGATAATCAGGTTATGGAGCAATTCAATCGGTTGTTTTTATTTAGTGTTATAAAGGCCTGGGTTGTTCTTTTTCAACTCAAACTCAATTTTTTTTGTAAAGTCATCAAAGTTTCTGGGATTGATTCTTTTTCCATTTATAAACATTGTCGGAGTTCCGCCAACTCCTATTTCTTTGCCATTTTGGATATCTCTATCGATAATTCGCTGAATATCCGGCGAAATTATATCGATGTTGAATTGGTCCATATCAAGCTTGAGCTCCATTGCGATTTCTTCGATTTTACCATCGTTAATAGAATCATAATTTTCCAATAATTTGGTATGGAATTCCCAGAACTTTCCCTGCTTATGCGCAGCAAGACTTGCCTGGGCAGCTATGCGGGCAAATTTATGGTTATCAAGGGGAAAATGTTTAACAACTATTTTTAAGCTGTCCTTATACTTGTCCGACAACTGCCGGAAAAATGGCTCTAGGCGAGCACAATAAGGTCACTGGTAATCATCAAAGACTGCAAGGGTTACAGGAGCATCAAAAGCTCCTTTAAAAGGAAGTTCAGATAGTGATATATCGTATACCTGCTCAACATGGATGATTTTGAGAGATTTGGAAGACCTGCTTGTCAGTATAAGGGTTCTATTTTTTCCAGAATAAGCTATTTTATCGTAGATAGGATTAATAGCAGATCTGTTGATAATCTCATCATTTTTTGATGAGTAAATGATCAACTCTCCCAAAGAAAGAATAAAGACCAAACTTCCGTCCTCTGATGAGGCAACATCAAGGGGTTGAACATCAAGGTTTTTTTGTCTGATCGTAGTTAAATCAGCCTTTCCATATGCAGTCTGGCATACAAACAATGATAGAAAAAAAATGAAAAGACATAAAAGTTTTGTTTGTTGTAATTTTTTCATAGAATTCACTTTGCTATATTATTTTGTTTCAGTTGTGCACAATAACAAGTTTTCATTTACTTTGCAGGTGTAAATGAAAATTTTTGTCCACCAATGGACATTTCATACATGAGTCCGCCAAGAGTATGGATAAATACTGCCATCCCCTTGGTATAATTTGCCTCGGCCTGTGTACCTGTAGCAGGCCCAAGACTTACCCCTGCACTACTTCCCTGGGTACCTGCCTGTGCCTGTGCTGCAGTTGTGATGAGTACTGCTGATAATGATCCGTCAAATTCAAAGGTTCCACTTGTAAATTCATTATAGGCTCGTTTATCCTCGAAAAAGATAATTTCGCTAAAGGCCTGCCCGCCCAGTTGAAACCCGACACTGATTTTCATGAGTGCTGCTGTTCCGGAAATGGACCTTTGTTTGAAGACACGCCCTGCTCCATAGGCACCGCCTAAAATAATGCCGCCTTTTCCAACCCTTGGAAAAACCGCATATCCATAGGCCTCGTTAAAAAAGGGTTTAACAGCATCAGATTTTATAAACACGTCAATGGTATCAGAGTATTTATCTGCCATTGCATTACTTGAAATTAATAATAAAAGAATAGTAAAGAGCAAAGCTAATTTAAATGGAATTAATTTCATTGTTCATCTCCCTGTGCATTGATTCTAATTTAATATACTTCTTTTTAACAGTCTTATGACTTTAATTCCAGCTATTTTGATGGCAAAAGATAAATTAGGGGGTGTTTGCTTGAATGCTATTGTCTTTTTATTCAAAAGAGTGTTTGATATGGGATGGCTGCGTGGAGAAAAGATATCACAGCTTTAAGTTTTCTGGAACTGATATGAAACCAAACAGGGAAATATTTTTATTTGTATTGCTGGTCATATGTGTTGCAGTGATTGGTATCCTTCACACAATTACTCCCGGGCACATGATTTTATACCATGATACTTATAGGAGGCTTAGTTATTTTCCCATTACCATCGGTGCTATCCTATACGGTATATGGGGAGGGGTTTGTCTTGCTATTTTATCCTGCCTGTCATTTGTTCCTCATCTTTTTATGTTCTGGGCAAGTGGGCCTGAAGCCTACTACAGCGAATTGTCAGAAATATTATTTTATCTTGCTGCAGGAATAGTGATCGGGCTTATTTCCAGCAGGGAAAATAAATTAAGGGAAAAATATAAAACGCTTTCGGAAAAACTGGGCAGATCCTATAAAAGGCTTCATGAGAATGCTTCCCAGCTTGTTGAAGCTGAAAAACAACTGGGACAAAGCCAAAAACTTTCCCTGTTAGGCAAAGTGTCAGCCTCCCTTGCCCATGAAATCAAAAATCCTTTGGCATCCATAAAAGGCGCAGCTGAAATCCTGGCCGATGAGGTACCCCTTGGTCATCCCAAATATGAATTTATAGAAATCATGCGCTCTGAAATTTCAAGGCTGAATCATTCAGTTGAAGATGTCTTAAAATATTGCAGAGGCCAACAATATCGTGACAAAGGCCGGCAGGAATCCATTGAAAAAATTATTAACAGGGTGGTTCTGCTTCTTGACGCAGGACTCAAAGAAAAATTAATCCAGGTGTCCATCCGGCCGGAACCTGGCAAAAATCTGTTTTTGACGGACGAGGCAGTAATGATTCAAGTCTTGATGAATATTATCATCAATGCGGTTGATGCAGTTGAAAAAAACGGCAGGATCATTATTGAATCTGGTAAACATGAAAAAGGTTTTTTTATCCGTGTTTCAGATGACGGGCCAGGTATTGATAAAGATTTGGTAAAAGAAGTTTTTCAGTCATTTGTGACATTCAAGGAAGATGGAACCGGACTTGGGCTTTCCATTTCAAAAAGGATAGTTGAAAGCTTGGGAGGAAAAATTGTTATTGGAGAATCAACCCTTGGGGGTGCAGCTTTTACAATCTATTTGCCGGATAAAAATTTGTAACCTATGCCTGACCGAAAATCGGAAAAATTATCGGTTTTTGGGTTGGTAGTAAATAATGAGAGTATCAAATATGTCTGAAATAATATTATTGATTGATGATGATCAAAGTTTAAGACGGGTAACAGAATACAACCTGACGGCAAAAGGATTTAATGTTGTAACTGCAGCATCAGGTGCACAAGGCCTTGAATATTTTGAAACAAGTGCTCCGGATCTTGTGATAACAGATGTTAAGCTAGGGGATATGAACGGGCTTGATATCCTGGCAAAGATAAAAAAAGATGCACCGGATATTCCTGTAATTGTCATGACGGCATTCGGCTCCATTGAAATGGCTGTCCAGGCAATGAACAAAGGGGCGTTTAATTTTATCACCAAGCCCTTTGACCGGGAGACCCTGATTTTATCATGCAAAAAGGCATTAGAGCTCAGGAGACTGCGATCTAAAACAAAGCTTTTGGCAAATGAAATCAACCGTCTTACGGGTACCAAAGGCATTGTATCTGCAAGTTCTGTCATGAAAGAACTGCTGGAAACGGCATCCAGGGCTGCAAACAGTGAGGCAACTGTTTTAATTACGGGCGAATCCGGTACAGGTAAAGAAGTTCTGGCACGATTGATTCACCAGAACAGTCCCAGAAGTAATGGTCCCATGGTTGCTGTCAATTGTGCAGCGATTCCAGCGGGATTGCTGGAAAGTGAGCTTTTTGGTCATATGAAAGGATCTTTTACCGGTGCCATAAAAGACAGAAAAGGGCATTTCCAAACCGCATCCAGTGGAACACTTTTTTTAGATGAGATTGGAGAACTGGCAACGGATACCCAGGTAAAACTATTACGGGCAATCCAGGAAAGAGAAGTCCAGCCCGTGGGATCTGAAAGACTGGAAAGTGTCGATATCAGGATTGTTGCAGCCACAAACCTGGATCTCCAAAAAAGAATTGCCCAAGGAAAATTTAGGGAGGATCTATATTATCGCTTGAGTGTAATCCCTTTGTTTATACCTCCTTTAAGAGATCGGATCGAAGATATCCCTGCCCTGACAACTCACTTTTTAAAGAAATTTGATGCGCCGCAGGATGTGATTTTCTCCCACCAGGCCCAGGAGGTGTTAAAAGCGTATCAATGGCCGGGCAATATCAGGGAAATGCAGAATATTGTAGAACGATGTATTATTTTAAGGAAAAAGACAGTAATTGAACCCGAAGACCTTCAGCTGATTGTTAATGAATCATCGGCTGCAACTTTTACGCCTTTTATTCCTGATAAAGGGATTGCTCTGGAGGATATTGAAAAAAGTTATATTATTAAGGCCCTGGAAAAGGCCGGGCAAAATCGCTCAAAAGCCGCCAGGTTGTTAAAAATACCCAGGCATGTTCTTTTATACCGCCTGGAAAAATATAAAATATAAAATTGTAGACTATTCTACACCTGTATGTGGAATAGTCTGTAATTTTTTTCTTTTTTGTTAACCCCTTCCTTCCCACAATCAAATATTTTTCTTATCTTTCCAGACTGTTAGCATTTAAGCCAATTAAATTGAATCCCTGGCACAGGTTTTGAAATAAATATTTGAAATAAATTCTTGAATCAGAAGAATAAAAATATTTAAAATCGTGGGGAGATAATGTGAACAAAATAAATTATTTCATAATGGGATTTGTCGGATTGGCTCTGGTTTTAACTGCAAACCTGGTTATAGCGCAAAAACCTCAGACCCGGGAGTTGAGCCGCGCTATTTTGAAAATAAACGGCCTGTCCAATGGGGAATGCTTTCCCACAATCCATGCAGGGCTTGCAAATCTGGAAGGGTATTCAGGCATGGGAGCCAATTTATTTAGAAAATTGCTTGCCATTGATTTTGAGGCACCGCTGACGGCCCAAAAAATATCCAGCAAGCTTATTGAAGTTGGGTATCCGGGAACATTGGAGGCGGTTGATGCCATTTCAGAAAAAGAATCCTTTGCATACATTGAATCCAGGCGAACAGGCTTGGCATCTGTCGGAGGCGGCTGCTGTGGCGGTGGTCCTCCTCCTGATAACACTAATCTAAATCAAGATTCATCCAACCCACTATCACCGTCCGGCGGTTCATGCTGCACACTTCCGGGCGTTACTCAATAAACAAAAAATTTCTAATTTATAAGGAAGCGAAAAATGAAATTATTTCAGAAAATATTCACCTGCATTACCATCCTTTCAATCGTATTTCTGGTTGGTTCAAATGCTAATGCCCTTTTTGGCGGCAAATTTAAAACCATGAAGTCTGAAGACGGGAATGTGATAATTCCCATTAACAAAGTCAATGATGGTAAGGCTCATTATTTTAAGACAAAATCAAAGGACGGAACAATTGTAGACTATTTCCTGGTTCAAAGTGAGGATGGTGTTATTCGTGCCGCTATTGATTCCTGTGATGTCTGTTACCGTTCCGGTAAAGGGTATGTCCAGGAAGGCAATGTTATGGTCTGCACCAATTGCGGCAGACGGTTTGCAACGGACAGGATCAATGAGATTAAAGGCGGATGCAACCCGGCACCTTTAAAAAGGTTGGTTGACGGGGAAAATCTTGTGATTTCCATGAAAGATATCAATAGCAACGCCTGGTATTGCAAGTTTAAATAAAGGGTATTCACATGGCATATGATCCGGAAAAATATCGGGATAAAAGAGAGAAAGTTCTTGGGATAAGAAAAAGAGGCATGGGGTTTGGCACTATTGCAATGGTCGTATCCTTGGTAATTATCGTGGGTTTAAGTTTTGTAACGGTTCCCCAGGCGATTTCTTATATGGCCACTCGTCATCTGGATGATGCGATTTTTAAGCTGGAATCAGAGTCTAAATGGCCAGAGGGGGCCATTACAGGGATAACTGCCATTGATGGTGTGAAAAATACGCTTAAAGATTCTCATACAACACGCCTTGTTGTAACCTTTGACCGTCGCAAGGTAAAAATTTCCAATATTAATGCTTTGTTTGATCAACATAATCTGGATGTAACCTTGCTCAATCAGGTCAACCATCGTCAGCATCAGAATACATTGAAGAATGAGGAGGAAGAACTTGAAACTCCATAATATCTCTTTTGGAAATATTAAACGCAGAAAAGGTAAAATGCTTTTTCTGGTATTAGGCCTTGTGATAGGCATTGCAACTGTTGTCACCCTTCTTTCCATCACGGAAAGCATGACCAAAAATATTGAAGAAAGGCTCAACCAGTTTGGTGCCAATATTGTAATGGTTCCTAAAAGTGAGAACCTGTCCTTAAATTACGGCGGTATTGATGTGGGGGGTGTCAATTACCAGGTTCAAGAATTTGACCAGAAAAAGTTGCCTAACATAAAAACCATAAAAAATTATAAAAACCTTTCTATTATTGCGCCTAAAGTCCTGGGACCTGTCAAAGTAAACAATAAAAATGTCCTTTTAATGGGAGTAATATTTGAAGAAGAACTTGCCTTGAAAACATGGTGGCAAAAAACCGGCGGCTCATTTCCCCAAAAAGAAAATGAAGTTATCCTGGGTTCGGCCGTAGCATCTTTATTCGGGTTTAAAATTGGCGATACCATAAACCTTTCAGGTAAATCCTTTAAAGTAGCAACAATTTTAAAACCCACGGGCGCTTCAGAGGATGATGCTATTATTGCAAGCCTTAACCCGGTACAAACGCTTTTGGGGAAAGAAGGCAAGCTTTCAATGGTAGAGATATCGGCCTTTTGTCAGGGATGTCCCATTACAGAATTGACATTGCAGATTGCAGAAAAATTTCCCAATGCAAAAGTCACGGCAATGAAACAGGCAGTCATGTCTAAAATGCAGTCCATTGACATGTTTAGATCTTTCAGCCTGGGTATATCCATTATCGTTATTTTTATCGGTTCTTTGCTGGTTCTGGTCACCATGATGGGATCAGTAAACGAAAGAACAAGGGAAATCGGAATTTTCAGGGCCATCGGGTTCAGAAGAGGTCATGTCATGCAGATTATTCTTCTGGAGGCCATGCTGCTGGGTATCATTGGCGGTATTCTGGGATTTGGTATTGGAAACCTGATTGCTTACGGAATTATCCCTGTCGTGATGAAAGATGGGGTATTTGCCGGAATTAATGCAAACCTTGGAATCATCTCCATACTCATGGCAGTGGCCCTAAGTCTTCTGGCAAGTCTTTATCCTGCGTTCAAGGCAAGCAACATGGACCCCAGCGAAGCATTAAGAGCGCTTTAAATTACGAAAGAGAATAAAATGACACAGGTTAATCATTTAATTGAAATTCAAGGATTAAAAAAAACATATCAAAGTGGTGACACTAAAGTTACTGCCATAAAACAGATGGAATTTTTTATTGACGATGAAGAGTTTATCGCCATTATGGGACAGTCAGGCTCTGGCAAGAGTACCTTGTTATCCATCATGGGTGCACTCAACCAGCCGACCCAGGGAAAAGTTCTTGTGGATTCCCTTGATCTCTATTCTTTAACGGGTGAACAGCGTGCTGATTTCAGGAGTGAGTATATTGGATTTATTTTTCAGTCTTTTCAGCTCATTCCCTACCTGACGGTTCTGGAAAATGTCAAACTTCCCATGGCTGTAACCGGTCAGAAAAAAAAGGTTAAAAATGATATGGCTTTGGAGGTGATCAAACGGGTGGGACTTGAGACAAAAGCATACCGGCTGCCGGATCAGCTGTCAGGCGGAGAACAGGAAAGGGTGGCCATTGCACGGGCCATTGTAAACAAACCTCCTATCATACTGGCTGATGAGCCCACTGGAAATCTTGATACAAAAACAGCAAACGAAATCATGATGCTGCTGCAATCTTTGAATGAAGAAGGGCATACCATTATTGTGGTTACCCATAACTCGGATATGGGAGCCTATGCAACAAGAAGTATCAAGGTTCAGGACGGGGAATGTTTTGCTTGAAAAAAATCAGGAATAGCAGAGTCTCGGGCCTTGACAACGAATGCCAAGGCCCGGGAATAACATCAAATTTTATTGAGCGTCCGCAATACCTACCTCTTCAAAGGTTTTAATGTCTGCAAGAATCCTTGTGGAAAGATCTAAAAGTTCCATGCACACAGCAGCACCCGTTCCTTCACCCAGTCTGAATTTCAAATCAATCAAGGGTTCAAGCCCAAGTCTTTCATGCATATATTGATGTCCGATCTCCACGGATTTGTGGCTGGCAAAGAGATAATTTTTTGCAGCAGGGCAAAGTTCACAGGCAATCAAAGCTCCGGCAGTGGAGATAAAACCATCACAGATAACAGGAATGCCTTTGGCAGCAGCACCCAGAACAAGGCCCGCAATACCGCCGATTTCAAGGCCGCCGACTTTTGACAGGACATCAATGGGGTCATTGGGGTCTGGTTTATGAAGAGCCAGCCCTTTTTTTATCACGTCAATTTTGTTTTTTAAAGCCTGATCATCTATGCCCGTGCCGCGACCTGTGAGTTTTTCAACTTCAATGCCGGAAAAGGCGGCAATAATGGCTGAAGAAGGTGTAGTATTACCGATCCCCATGTCACCGGTACCCAAAAGATCAACAGGCGCCTGGGCATCAAGTTCGTTTACAATCTGGATCCCCGCTTCAATGGATAAAATAGCTTCTTGCCTGGTCATAGCAGGTTCTTTTGTAAAGTTGGCAGTCCCTTTTCTTATCTTTTTATGAAAGATGGGAAGATCAGGTTCAAAATCATGGTTCACTCCTAAGTCAGCTGCTTTTACAACGGCTCCGGCATGTTTTCCAATGACATTGACCGATGCCCCATTATTGGCAAAATTATAAACCATCTGGGGGGTGACTTCTGCAGGGAAAAGGCTAACCCCTTCCTGGCAAACGCCGTGGTCACCGGCACAGGTGATGATCTGTTTGTTGGTAAGTTTAACATCAATAGTGCCTTTTATTGCTGCAAGTCTTGCTGATATCTCTTCCATGACACCAAGACTTCCGGCAGGTTTGGCCTGGTTGGCAAGGCGATCCTGAGCTGCCGCCAGTGCTTCCTGGTTAAGTGTTTTTGAAATTGACGAAAGGGTTTGTTCTAATAATGACATGATATCGTTTCCTTGGTATTGATTTTTCTGCAAGAACCAAAAAAGGGTTTTGCAAGAAATAAATTCTTACAAAACCCTTTACCATCGAGTTTTACAAATATTGTTACCTGGCACGTCTTCTGGCTTCCGGCATTAAATCCTTTTTTTTAGGCCTTCCCGTTTTCACAGTGGCAATTTAAAAAAAATAGATATTTCCGGTTACAGCGGCGGGACCGTCCCGGAGTTTCACCGAGTTCCGTTGGCCTAGGTAACCACAATAAATTATTAGACTTATTTACAGAATAAATGGAATCAAGTCAATACCCCTTTGATTTTTTGGAATTGATGATCAAGGTTTTTCGGGAACACAAATCAAAAACCATCTGAAACTTGTGTAATGGCGGTCTTTTTTGACAATGAAATTATTATCAATCTGTATTTCCATCATTGAATTCTGAAAAGCTAAAACTACAAAGGGTAGTCTGAGATCTTTTCTGAATCATGAAAGAGCCGATTTTAGTCTATTATTCTGGGCAGTAATCCTTGCTAATAAAGGCGTTGACTACTTTATCCAGTTGTGAGTGAAGTACAAAACTGATCATTCTGCGATGGTATTCATTAGACTCTGTTTTTTTAGAGCTGGAAAAGGACCTGTTCCATAAATTTATGGGACAGGTAGAGCTCATCTTCAGTAATCTTCCAAAATCCTTGAAGTGTAAGTCTTTCGGGATGCAGGGCCTGATTTTATTAACCGACATTCCCTTAAAAGTTCAAAAAGCTAAATTTTTTGTTCCACATTTTGAAAACCTGGTAAATAGATTTTTCCAGGGATTACTTTTCCCAATCGTTACGGTTTCTCAATAACTGTAGTCGGATAGAGACATCTGTTTTAATCACACCCTCTATTTTATTTATTCTATCA
Organism: Desulfobacula sp.; assembly: GCA_018645325.1. GTDB lineage: Bacteria > Desulfobacterota > Desulfobacteria > Desulfobacterales > Desulfobacteraceae > Desulfobacula. The sequence goes on along the minus strand of JABGOU010000048.1, from coordinate 11,413 downwards.
ATCAGCATTCGAAGCTCTTCCTGGGATTTTGCACTGAACTCAATATCAAAATCAAATGCACCGGTGAGAAGGGCGATATACCATATCTGGTCAATCTTATTGAGTTCATTTTTTACATCATCTATTTTTTTTATATCAGTTTTTATACAGATGTTTCCCCTGAACACATAGCCCATTTTTTCCTGGTTAACAACGGCAACAATCTGAATCACTTCATCATCAAGAAGTTTTTTGATCCGTTTCCGAATAGCTGTTTCCGATAATTTTAATTTATTGGCAATTTCCGTGTTAGGTGTTCTGCCGTTTGAATTAAGTATTTTTATAATCTGGGAATCAATATCATCGACCTGTAAATTCAATGTGCACCTCAAAAAGTGATTTGCAGAGCTTTAGGTTCAAGCTTTCCTGCAATATAAAATTAACGATTCGGTTTGATTCCTACCATGGCAGGAATCAAAAAACAAGTTCGAATATCGAACATTCGAATACGGTACTAAAAAAATGAAATTCGTATTAAAATTAAAAAAAATAGTTGACAATCGAATAAAAACTATATTATTTGGGTTGATAAGGGTTGTCATCGTTGATCTGGTGTCGCCAATTTAAGCATCAGGTCAACAAAAATCAAACTTGTTAAATAAAAAGGCTGTTACCAGCTTAACTCAATTATACTGGGAGATTTATATGTCGCAGATAAGTCAAGACCTCATTAAACGAAGAGAAAAAAATATTCCCCAGGGTCCTTTTAATACGACCACTGCATTTATTAAAAAGGCTGAAGGGGCGTGCATGACCGATGTGGATGGAAAAAAATATATTGATTTTGCAGGCGGCATCGGTGTCAACAACGTTGGCCACAGCCATCCGAAAGTGGTAAAGGCCATAACTGATCAGGCAAATTCATACATCCATACCTGCTTTCATGTGGCCATGTATGAACCGTACGTGGAGCTGGCGGAAAAACTCAATATGCTTGCTCCCGGTAATTTTGATAAAATGACCATGTTTGCAAATTCCGGGGCCGAAGCCGTTGAAAATGCGGTAAAGATCACCAGATATGCCACTAAGAGAACAGGGATTATCTGTTTTGAGAATGCATTTCACGGCCGGACCCAGATGGCCATGAGCCTTACCAGCAAGGTTAAACCTTATAAACTCAATTTTGGACCGTTTGTTCCGGAAGTTTACAGAATGCCTTATGCTTATTGCTATCGATGTCCGTTTAAATTGAAATATCCTTCCTGCGACACTGCCTGTGCAGACTTTCTTGAAGATTTTTTCATCGGCAATGTTGCACCTGAAAATACAGCCGCTGTTATTGCAGAACCCATTCAGGGTGAAGGCGGTTTTGTGACCCCTCCAGCGGAATATTTTCCAAAGCTGAAAAAAATATGTGAAAAATATGATATTCCACTGATCATTGACGAAATACAGGCGGGTTCTGGTAGAACTGGTAAGTTTTTTGCCATAGAACACTGGGGTATTGAACCGGATGTGATTACCCTGGCAAAAAGTTTTGCCGGCGGTATGCCGTTAAGTGCGGTTATCGGGCGTATCGATCTCATGAACGCACCCCATGTCGGGGGCTTAGGTGGAACCTATGGCGGTAATCCCGTCTCCTGTGCAGCTGCCCTGGCTGTTCTGGATATCCTGTATGAAGACAATCTTCTGTCAAAAGCTAAAAACCTTGGAAAAATCCTTATAGACAGATTCACAAAGTTTGCCGGGCAATTTGAAATCATCGGTGATGTCAGGGGAAAAGGTCCCATGCTGGGGATGGAGCTGGTAAAAGACAGGGAAACCAAAGAACCTGCTGCAGAAGAAGCAAAAAAACTGGTCCAGCTCTGCTATGAAAAAGGATTGATCATTCTTTCCTGCGGTAATTTTGGAAATGTCATCCGAACGCTGATGCCGTTTGTCATTACAGATGAAGAACTGGAAAAAGGGCTTTCAATACTTGAAGAAAGTTTCCATGAACTGGAGAGGTCATAAAGGATCGGTTTTTTTAAACAAGATCTGCCGGACAAAACAGGCAGGGAACCTTATGATCCAAACACACCATAAAGGAGGGTGAACTCAAAATGATAGACTTGGAAGAATATCATCCGGATGATTACAAATTAAGAGATATAAAAGCAGCCAAAAAGGAAGTGGATGAGATCGTGGATATCATCACGATGCCAACCGAAAAAATTTCTCTTGAAACAAGAAAAGAAATTTCTAAAAAAACAGTTCGAAATTTTCGTGACCATATTAATAAAGGTTTCCTTGAATACAGAAAATCAGTCACAGAAGCAACAGGATTTGCTGTAACAGAATGGACCGGTAAAGGGTCTATTCTGGTGGATGCCCTGGACAGGCAATTCTTAGATCTTTTAGGTGGATTCGGACTGTATTCATATGGTATCCGTCATCCCAAAATCATAGCAGCAGTGAAATCTCAGCTGGATCGATCACCACAGTACAGCCAGGAAATGCTCGACCCTCTTCGGGCCCAGCTGGCCAAAGTTCTGGCCCTTTTGACACCGGGTAAAATTCAATACGGATTTTTTGCCAATTCCGGGACGGAGGCCGTGGACGGGGCCATGAAGCTTGCCAAACTCTATACGGGAAAAAAAGGATTTATATCCACGCTCAAAGCATTCCATGGTAAATCCCTTGGGGCCCTTTCCCTGATGGGAAAACATGTTTTCAGAAAACCATTGCTCCCGCTTCTCGACGGTATCCGTCAGGCACCCTTTGGAGACTTAAAAGCCATGGAACAGGAACTTATATCCGCCCGGGCAGTGGGAGATGACATTGCTGCGGTTGTTCTTGAACCCATACAGGGGGAAGCCGGCGCCATTGTTCCGCCGGATGATTATTTACCCGGTGTCAGGGAATTATGTGATCGTTATGGTGTGCTGATGATTGCAGATGAGGTCCAGACCGGATTCGGCAGGACCGGTGAACTGTTCGGTGTGGATCACTGGAATGTTAAGCCGGACATTATGTGTTTTGGAAAAGCCCTTGGCGGCGGTGTTGTACCGATGTCAGCCTTTATGTCCACTCCTGAAATCTGGAAGTGTATGGAGCCCAATCCGTTCATACACACCACTACCACCGGTGGTAACCCGCTGGCCTGCGCATCCGCTCTTGCTGCCATTTCCGTTCTTTTAGAAGAAGATCTGGCCGGCCAGGCAAAAAAGAAAGGCGAGTATGTACTGGGAAAACTGGGCGAACTCCAGGAACGATATCCCGGCATCCTGGCAAACAAACGCGGCCTTGGATTGCTGCTGGGTATGGAATTCCATACGGACGGTATCGGCTACAAAGTTGCATCCGGCCTTTTTTCAAGGGGTGTAATCACCGCCGGAACGCTGACAAATGCGAAAAATATTCGTTTTGAGCCGGCACTGACCGTACCCTGGGAGATTCTCGATGAATCCTTAAACCGGATTGAAGATGTTTTTAAATCCATTGAGCTTCCCAAAGGCAAACCCGATGAATATCTGTATACCGGTCAAATGCTCCATGTTGACCTGAGCAAAAACGAAATCCAGTCAAAAACAATCTCGAAAAAACTTCGGGAACAATATATCGGCGGGTGGGGCCTTGCTACCAAATACCTGTACGACGCTGTGGACCCGAAGGTCGATCCTTTATCCGAAGAGAATGCCGTTGTTATCATGACAGGTCCTGTCTGCGGTACGCTTGTGCCCACATCATCCAGAACCTGCCTGGTATCCAAATCTCCTAAAACCAATACCATATTTGAATCCAATATTGGTGGATCTTTCGGACCAGAACTCAAATTTGCAGGATATGACGGTATCATGATTACCGGAAAAGCCAAAAATCTGGTCTATCTCAGGATAGAGAACAGCAGCGTCACTTTGGAAGACGCAGGCAAGCTTGTTGGAAAGGGAATTTTTGAAACTGAGGAATGGCTGAAAAATGAAATCCATGCCGAAGCCAAAACCCTGGCCATAGGGCCTGCCGGTGAAAACCTGATAGATTTTGCCTGTATCGGTTCGGAATCCTACCGCCAGATGGGACGCGGCGGTGCCGGTGCCTTATTTGGATCTAAAAACTTAAAAGCAGTTGTCTGCAGGGGAACAGGCGGAGTTCAGGTCAATGAGATCGGTTCTTTTTATGAAAAAGTGGTCGAACATACTTATGGAAATCTTCTAACCGATGACAATATGTGGGCGAAAACACATGGAACCCCGCTTTTGGTGGATGTTACAAATGAAATGGGAATCCACCCCACTAAGAACTTTACTAAAGGAGTCAGCGCAGGCCGTCAAAACTTGAATGCCGATGCCATTGATGATGTTAAAATCGGTGACCGTTCCTGCGCCTCATGCCCAATGGGCTGCGGCAAGTTCACCTCTGTTAATGGGACCCAGGTTGAAGGGCCGGAATATGAAACGCTCTGCCTTGGCGGATCAAACTGCGAGATAGATGATCTTGAAACTATTATGAAATTTAACCGGCTCTGTGATGATTATGGCCTTGATACCATGTCCACTGGAAATATCATCGGGCTTGCAATGGATATCACTGAATCCGAACTTCATGACTACGGCATCAAATTTGGTGATACAAAACAATTCCTTGCCTTGATCGAAGAAATTGCCACTCAGTCCAGTGAACGTGGAAAAGATCTGGCACTGGGTGCCCAGAAACTGGCAGCAAAACATAATGCCGAAGATAAGGCCGCCCATTCGAAAAACCTTGAAATGCCTGCCTATGATCCCCGTGGAAATTATGGAATGGCCCTTGGATTTGCAACTTCGGAAAGAGGAGCCTGTCATTTAAGGTCATTTACCCTTTTTGAAGAAGAACCGTTTAAAGTCAAAGAAATGAGCCGTGCGGTAATGGACAACCAGAACCTGAATGCTGTTAAATTTTCCATGGGGCTTTGCGATTTCTGGGGTACGGTTGATACCGGCATTATGGCGGATTTTCTTACAAAGGGACTGGGCAAAACAATTTCTGCAAAAGATCTGGACAAGGCGGGTGAAAGAATCTGGAACCTGAACAAGTTGTTCAATCTAAAGGCGGGTTTTACCAGTTCCGATGATACGATTTCCCCAAAATTACTGAAAAAGACACTTGAGAACGGTCCCCTCGAAGGCCGTAAGTTTGATACTAAGGCTTTCGAACAGATGAAGACACTTTTATACAAACTCAGAGGCTGGGATGAACATGGAACCCCGACCAAAGAAAAACTGTCCGAACTCAATCTTTTGGATGCTTAAAAAAAGGCCTCAATTGCAAATATTATCGATGATGATAAGGAGAATATAAATGGAAAAATTACTATTGGCTATCCCGAACCGATGCACGGGCTGCAACAGGTGCACCTATGCATGCTCCGCCGTGAAGGAAGGGATGTTCATTCCATCAAAGGCCAGGATAAAAATCAACAACTTTGCCTACGAAGGATATTCTGTACAAAGTGTCTGTTTTCAGTGCCCAAATGCAGATTGTATGAAGGCCTGCCCGGAAGATGCCATAATTAAAAATGAGCGGGGTGTCATTGCCATTAATATCAATAAATGTACCCGGTGCGGAGAGTGCGTATCTGCATGCCAGTATGGCATGATGGAACAATATGATTCCGGTGTACCATATAAATGTGATTTGTGCGGCGGCAGCCCGGCCTGTGTTGGTGAATGTAATTTCGGTGCCCTTGTTTTCAAAGAGGCAGACAAAGTGTCCCGGAAACTTCGAAGCCAGCAGATGAAACAAAGACAGACAGATGGCAGACCGGATCAAAAAAGGCACAAACTTGCTGTAGTTATTCTCAAGGAAGCTGTCAGAGTACCGCGCACGGCAAACTATATGGGGTAAGTGTTTTTAACAACATAATAAAGAAAGGAAGGAAAAGAAATGAAATCTAAAAAATGGTTAGGCAAAGTGGCATTTGCAATTTTTATGGTATTGGCATTTTCTTTTCAGGCTAGTGCTGCTGGAACGAAGTGGAGATTACAACATTCATGGGGAGCCGCTGAAAATCACTTTTTTGAACACTATGCCAAAATCGTTAACGAAATGTCGGCAGGCAAAATTCAAATCTCTGTGTTTGCAGACGGCGAGTTGGTGAATGTGGAAAAGCTTTGCGACGCAGTATCGGCTGGTACGCTTGAGATGGGACATACGCATCCTGATTATCAGATGGGCACAGTCCCTGTGGGTGAGCTGGAAAGTGCTCCCTATTTATTTGGTAACCTGAAAGAAGAGATGGCTGCCATTTACAGGTATGGACTGGGCGACATCTACAAGGAGGCTTTTGAAAAAAGATACAAAATTAAGGTTCTTGGATTTCAGGCAGATGACTGTGGTGCCTTAATGTTTACAAAAGAGGTGAATAGCCTTAAGGACATGAAAGGGATGAATATAAATATTCTGGATCCCTATGCCACATTTTTGCACGATTTGACAGGCGCTTCCTCAGTCTATATGGGACCTGAGGAATTGTATACATCCCTTTCCCGAAACGTAATTCAAGGGGTTGAATACGGCGGGGCTAAAGCCATGTATGACATGTCCCTGCACGAGGTAACAAAGAGTTTTTTGCTTCCAAGACATCAAATTGCCTACTTCCCCTTTTATTTTATCAATCAAAGAGCATGGGATAAACTGCCTGCCGATCAGCAGGCAATTCTTGTGAACGCTGTCCAGGCGAATACTGTATACATGGCGGCTTTTTATGCTGAAAAAGAACAGGAAGCGTTGAAAACCATGGTGGATAAACATGGCATTAAGGTCACCCACCTGCCGGAAGAGGATGTAAAGGCCATTACCAATAAGTCTGTTGAATGGATCAAGAACGATTTTTCAAAGAGAGGCCCATTTTGTAAAAAAGCTGCTGATGCAGTTTTGAAAGCTATGAAAGACTTCGGACGAATCGAATAAAACAAGGCAAAGTTTGCAGGTGATACCTATCACCTGCAAACCTTTATCCGATAGAGGCTGTGTCATAATTTTGATATTAAGGCAGAAACGAAATGGACAAACTAAGAAAAGCAGTCTGGTTTATGGACAGCTTGGGCAGTGAAGCAGCAAAATGTGTCAAGTGGTTTATTTTAATTTTTGTTTTTATTACCCTTTTTGATGTGGGGTTAAGATATTTCTTCAATGCTCCGACCCTGTGGGCCCGTGAGTTGGTTGCGCTGCTGTTCGGCCCCATGTGGATGCTGACCGGCGCCTACCTTTTAATAACAGATGAGCAGGTACGAATGGATCTGGTGTTCCACCGTTTCAGTATCAGGAAAAAGGCTATTTTTGATTTGATCACATTCACGCTTTTTTTCTTTTATTTTGGAGCAATAGTTTTCTACGGATGGCAGGACTGGTGGAGCTGCCTCATTCATAGCGAACACTCCAGATCAGTTTGGAGACCTGTGCTGTGGCCTTTCAAACTTGCCATACCTGTAGGTGTTTCTTTACTGTTGATTGCAGGGATAGCCAAGTATATTCGCGACCTGTATGTAGCGATTACCGGGAGGGATTGGAATGGGAATTGAATGGATAACCATATTATTGTTTGGTAGTATGCTGCTGTTGTTGCTGACCGGTTTCCCCATAAGCTACGGACTGGGAGCTATAGCCATGGTATTTTCTCTGTGGTTATGGGGGCCGCAATCCCTTTTCATGGGCTATTTAGCGGCAGTGAGTACGGTGAATTATACGGTTCTGGTCTGTATTCCCATGTTCGTGTTTATGGGCATGATGTTGTATTATTCCGGGATAGCCGATGACCTGTATACGACCTTTCAATATTGGCTGGCGCCTATACCGGGTGGTCTGGCATCGGCTACAGTCGGTGTCTGCACCATGATTGCAGCCCTGGTGAGCTCTGAAGCCGCCGGCACGCTCACCATGGGGCGGATTGCTCTTCCCCTGATGCTCAAGCGGGGGTATCAAAAAGAGATCGCGACCGGATGCATCCAGGCCGGCGCCGCTCTCGGATTTCTAGTCCCGCCAAGCTGCATCGCAATCCTTTATGCCGTTATCGCAAAGGAGTCCATAGGCAGACTCTTCCTTGGCGGCGCTATACCCGGATTGATGCTGGCTATCATGTACATCATTTACATCACAATACGATGCTATCTCCAGCCACATTTAGCCCCCCCCATACCCAAGGAGGAAAGGCCGTCACGCAAAGAAAAAATAAAAAGCCTCAGGCACCTTATCATGCCGTGTGCCATTATCTTTTCGGTTATCGGGACGATTATGATGGGACTGACCACGCCTGTGGAGTCCGCTGCCATCGGCGCCCTGGGAGCCATGATCGCTGTTGCGATTAAAAAGAAGCTGAACCTGAAGTTGATAAAAGACGCGCTCATGGATAGTTCAAAGCTTACGGCGATTATGATGTGGATATTCATGGGAGCGATGACGTTTGGTCAAATCTATGATGCGCTGGGAGCCAAGGAGATTATATATACAGTGACGAATGCTCTCCCACTTGGACCGTGGGGCGTTCTCATTATGATACAATTGACCTTCTTTATTTTAGGGATGTTTATGGATGATACAGCAATTTTGTTCATTACCATGCCGATATATATCCCTATTATCAATGAACTGGGATTCAACCCAACATGGTTTGGCGTTCTTTACATTATCAATATGCAGATGGCATACATGACGCCTCCTTTTGGATACTGTCTGATGTTGATAAAGGGAGTGGTACCGCCTGAAATATCTATGGGGGATATTTACCGTTCTGTCATTCCGTTTGTAATCATACAGGGTGTGGCCCTTGCTCTGATTATGATATTCCCTGAACTCGTACTCTGGCTGCCAAGAGTGATGCTGGGTGGAGGATAAGTCAGCAAAGGTGACAGGACATGATAACAGCCCTGTCACCTTTAAACTTTTCTATTTTGGAAACTGATGATGAATAACTTAAAACAACCCACCCATTACGGCTTTTGGATGCCGGGTGAATTTGAACCCCACAAATCCTGTTGGATGGTCTGGCCACAGCGGGGAGATACATACCGCCTGAAGGCTGGGCCTGCCCAAAAGGCTTTTGTTGAGATTACCAGGGCTATTCTTGAGTTTGAGCCGTTAAATGTCTGCATATCAAAAGAGCAGTTTGAATATGCAAAAGGCAAACTGCCCAGGCAGGTTAATCTGGTTGAAATGGAATCGGATGATGCATGGGTCAGGGATACGGGGCCCAGTTTTATTGTTAATAAAACCGGGGATGTCCGGGGTGTCAACTGGGAGTTTAATGCCTGGGGCGGCATATTCAGCCCCTTTGATAAGGATGCTGCCCTATCCGGAAATATTTTAACACATGAACAAATATTACAATATAACGCGCCTTTGATACTTGAAGGGGGCTCCATACATGTTGATGGTCAAGGCACCCTGATCACCACGGAAGAGTGCCTGCTAAATCCGAACCGGAATCCGGATCTTTCCAGGAAAGACATTGAATCGTATCTCAAAGCGTTTTTAGGGGTGAAAAAAATAATCTGGATTAAAAAAGGGGTCTTCATGGATGAAACAGAAGGGCATGTGGACAATCTGTGTGCCTTTGCACGTCCGGGAGAGGTTGTTATCACCTGGACAGATGATCAAACCGATCCCCAGTTTGAAATTTCAACACAGGCTTATGAAATTTTGTCCAGGGCAATTGATGCCCAGGGCAGAAAATTGAAAATTCATAAAATCCACCAGCCGGGACCCTTGTTTATTTCAAAAGAGGAAAGCTTTGGCTTCGATAAGGTGGATGATGCAAAATTGAGAAAAGAAGGGGATCGTCTTGCCGGGTCATATGTCAATTTTTATATGGCCAACTTCGGGATTGTCATGCCTTTGTTTGATGATCCAAAAGACCTGGTCGCCATGGACGCCATACAGAAAATTTTCCCTGAACGAAAGATAATCGGTGTTCATACAAGGGAGATCCTTCTGGGAGGAGGTAATATCCATTGTATGACTCAACAGCAGCCATTGTCTGCCTGAGCTTTGCATTAAACAATAAAAAAGGACAAACAATGAATCAGGTGACAGTAGCGGCAACGCAAATGGCCTGCAGCAATGATCGCAAACAAAATATCAATAATGCTGAAAATCTGGTGGTAACTGCCTCTAAAAAAGGGGCACAGATCATCCTGCTGCAGGAACTTTTTGAAACACGGTACTTCTGCCAGGAAGAGAAACAGGAGTATTTCAGTCTGGCAACCTCTCTTGAGAATAATCCTGCTGTAAAACACTTTGCAAATATTGCTGAAAAACTGAAGGTGGTACTGCCCATCAGTTTTTTTGAACGGAAAAACAAGGCCTTTTATAATACAGTGGCAGTGATTGATGCAGACGGAAGTGTCCTTGGAACCTACCGTAAATGTCACATTCCAGATGGTCCCGGATATGAGGAAAAATTCTATTTTAACCCGGGAGATACAGGCTTTAAAGTCTGGCCCACAAAGTTTGCCGACATTGGCGTTGGGATCTGCTGGGACCAATGGTTTCCTGAAGCGGCCAGAATTATGGCACTCAAAGGAGCGGATCTAGTGTTTTATTCAACAGCCATTGGATCAGAGCCTGTTGATGAAACCAACGATTCAAAAGATCACTGGCAGACATGCATGCAGGGCCACGCTGCCTGCAATATGGTTCCGGTCATCGCTTCGAACCGGATTGGAACCGAAACTTTTGGCAATTCTCACATCAATTTTTATGGCTCATCATTTATCACGGACAATAAGGGACAGGTCATTTCCCAGGCCAGCCGGTCAGATGAATCTGTCATCACAGCATCATTTGACCTTGAACAACACCGGCTGGAAAGAGCTGCATGGGGCCTTTTCAGGGATAGACGACCCTCCCAGTACAGTCCCCTTCTCACAAACGACGGCAGATATAAATAAAATGGCAGACAATCAATCATCAAAGGATAATCAGAACATTGTCGATCATGGAAGGCCTTCGAAAGCCAGCTTATAGGAAAGGAACTATTACAAATGACGTCAGATACAAATCTTCTTGGGTGTCGGTTCGATTTTTCAAAAAAAGTGGCTATCGTAACCGGAGGCAGTTCCGGTATAGGCTATGAAACGGCACGTATGCTTCTTGCCGGTGGCGCCAAAGTCCTTCTGACTGGACGAGATGAAATCAAAGGGGAAAATGCTGTCAGGCAATTGGGGGAACCAGGTCAAAAATTAAATTTTCTTAAGGCAGATGTATCACAACCAGCCCAATGTAAAAAAATTATCAGTTCAGCTATTGAACTATATGGCAAAATTGATATTGTCGTTAATAACGCCGGGGTCTTCAATGCGAATCCCATAGAAAACGTTACAGAAAAAGAATTTGACTGGATGATAAATACTAACCTTAAGGGCCCTTTTTTTGTATGTAAGTATGCAGTTCCTTTTCTCAAAGAAAATAAGGGAGGATCCAT
>JABGOU010000047.1 GCA_018645325.1 Desulfobacula sp. | reverse complement strand
TAATATGAATTTACCAGAAGAAAATTGAAATTTGTATTGATTTTAACAGGTTATGGTAACTCGCAACATAAAGCCAGTAGTGTTCATTCAACTTGCTATATTATAAAAATTATAGTGCAAGATTGGCTTGTAACAACGGCTTAGGCTCATATAGTGGAATCAAAAACTCAAAACTGAAAAACAGCCATATGCCACATATTGGGGTTACCAAATTTTATCTGGACTGGGTCTTTAAAATACCAGTGAACGCCTATAAATTGTGACTCATACTAAGCTGTTATAGACAAAACGCTCGCCTTTGATTATTCATGGAACAACCATTCCGCTCAAATATTTTCCTGAAAACATGGTTTGATTTCACATCCAATTTTTTGGGGATAGGATCAAAAAGGTAAAATAACAGAAATTTTTATAAAATTATCTGATTCATTGGTTATAGCTATTGTACCACTGTGAAGTTCAACTATTTTTTTTGCGATTGCTAATCCAAGGCCTGAACCGCCATGGTTTATTGAACGAGATTTTTCAACCCGATAAAATTGTTCAAAAACCAGTTCAAGTTCCTCTTCGGGAATCATTCGGCCGGTATTGGAAATTTCCAAGTTTATGCCCCTGTCTGTTTCTTTACCCTTTACAATGACAACGCCATTTTTTTCAAAATTATACCGGATACTGTTGTCAATAAGATTGATTAACAAGCGAACTAATTTTTCCTGATCGCCTTTAAAAACTATTTTTTTTGGCATCTTATTCTGAAGACTGATATTCTTTGCAGCAAATAAATCAGTATAATCATTTAAAACTTTGTTCGTAAGGGCAGCCATATCCACTGGTTCTCTGTTGCTTGATGACTGCTGTTCCAGCCGGGAGAGATCCAAAAGATTCCTGACCAGGTGGCTCATCCGGCGTGTGGTGTCCAACTGCCTCATCAGGCCTTTGCTGGCTGGTGATGACAAATCTTCATTCATGAGCATTTCTTCCTGGGCCAGCATGAGAAGGGTTATGGGGCTTTTAAGTTCATGTGAAGCATTGCCGATAAATTCCTTTTGCCGTTGAAAGGAGTATTGAAGCCGGTCAAACATTTTGTTCAGTGAAATGGAGAGATCATATAGCTCATCTTTATTCCGATTCAAAGGGATGCGCTGGTGCAAAGATTTTTCGCTGATTTCTTTTGACATCCGGGTGATGGAGACAATGGGATTCAGAATTTTCCCGGATAGCTTATAACTTATAAAAATGATGATTAACGTGCATATAAAAAGGCTAATCGAGATATAACGTACCAGTTGAATCAACTCTTCCTCAAGATCTTCAATGGGCTTGGCAATTCGAATTTCAATCGGAATCTGGTTCAGCTGTCCCTTGGTGACCAGTACTCTGAAGAGAACATCATCCTCCTTATCCTGGCCCAGCCAGATTTGGGATCTTGGGATAACCTTTTCCACCATATATGTGGTTTTATTGCCCGAAGGAGGGATATCCGTATAGTGGGTTATTTTTGATTGATACAATATTTTTTCGCTATTATCTGTTACTTTAATCCAATATTTATCCGGGTTATAGGGCATACCAGACAAGTCGTAGCTGTCATTGTTTATTGTTGGGGCCTTCATTTTTTCAGCAAGGGCTTCTGTCATATATTGCATCTCTTTATCAATGAACTTAAAGGGTTCCTCCATTAATTCAAAAAAAATAATAGATGAAAATATGATGGTTGACAAAAGAGCTGTTCCAGAAATCCATAAGGTGATTTTTTTACGTATTTTCATAAAGACTCATCAATGATAAATCCAATGCCACGGATTGTTCGGATTATGTCGACATTATCACGGACTTTTATTTTTTTGCGCAGGTTCTTAATGTGAACATCAATAAAATTAGACATGGAGAAAGGATCAAAGTCATCTCCCCAAACGTGCTCGGCCATGTTAAATCTTGAAACAGCACTTCCCTTATTGTGCAGCAAAAATTCAAGGATGGAAAATTCCTTGGTGGTTAAGCTTAGCGGTTTGCCATGCCCGGTGACTGTGCGGCTGACAGTATCCAGTTTAATGTCCCCGGCTGTAAGAACCACTTCCCTCTTGCCATCTCTTCTCAGCATTGCCCGTATTCTTGCCATGAGTTCGGCCATGGAAAAGGGTTTGGAAAGATAATCATCTGCACCGTAATCAAGCCCTTTAACCTTGTCCTCGACATCGCTTCGTGCGGTGAGCATCAGCACGGGGGTGTTCATCCCGGCCCGACGTATTTCTTTTAACACGCTCAGGCCATCAAGGCGGGGCAACATGATATCCAGCAAAACAAGATCATAGGTGATCGCAAAAATCTTATCCAGCGCCTGTTCACCATTAACTGCTGTTTCTACCCGGTATCGTTTTTTTTCCAGAGATTTACAAAGTTGCTCAAGCAGCTCTATGTCGTCATCCACTATTAGAAGATTCATACCATATTTCCAGATTTATTAAATCCCACAAGATTTATAGAATATATTGCTTTCTCTTAAATAACAAATTTTAAATAAGGATCAAAGCCCAAACGATAATGACAAAGGCAATGCTCACAAAGACGGCGGAAGAGCCGAGATCCTTTGCCCGCTCTGACATGGGATGATATTCCAGCCCAATACGATCAACAACCGCTTCAACAGCAGAATTCAAAAACTCTGTGAGAATTACAACCATAAGTGATGATATCAACAGGACTTTTTCAACTCTGGTTTGACCAAAATAAAGCCCTGTTGGCACCAAGACTGCCATTAAAAATATTTCTTGCCGGAAAGCCGCTTCATACTTCCAGGCCGTTTTTATCCCGGCGAATGAATATCCGGCGGCATTTATAATACGGGTAAGGCCAGTAGGTTTTTTGGGGGGCATATCATATTCCTCGTATAAATTTTAATTTTCCGCAAGATCAGTTTCTCTATCAGTCCATCGATTCAACCGATTTTTAAGAACATAATCCGCGCCCTGGTAATAGGACATCAGCTCCTTTACAAAAGGGTAGGAAGGGGGGACTTTTTGTAGAGACGGCTTCTTTGAATCTATATTGATCAGGCCTATCTCTTTTCTCGGTGACAGGATTAAAAGTACTTTGTTTTTCAATATTCCTAATTTCTGATAATTTGCAATGAGAGCCCTTTCGTTGAAATCGAGGGCCAGGATATTTTTCCCAAAAAAGAAATTGTCGTATGAAAAATGAAGTAAAGAAAGAAGGGTTGGGGCTATATCAATCTGGCTTGACAGCAAATCAATTTCTCCTGCTTCAATATGTTTGGGTGCATATATAAATAAAGGGATATGATATTTTTTGACCGGCAGTCCTATTTTGCCGGCACTGGCAGCACAGTGATCCGCCACGACCACAAAGACAGTGTCATCAAACCATGGCTGCTTTTTTGCCTTTTTAATCAATTGGCTCAACGCATAATCGGTATATTTTATCCCACCGGCTCTGCCGCTGCCGATTCCACCCTCACCAGGAACAAGATCAATTTTCCCTTCAGGAAAAGTATAGGGTTGGTGATTGCTTACGGTCATAATATGGAAGAAAAAAGGCCGTTTTGAATTATGAGCCTGATTGGCTTCATAAATAGTGCGATTATAAAGGTCTTCATCTGCAACCCCCCAGGCGTTTTTAAACGTGACCTCTGCATCTCTTAAATCATTCTGATCAACAATCCGGTAGCCGTTTCCTGAAAAAAAGGCGTTCATATTATCGAAATATCCGCGTCCCCCATAAAGAAAAGTTGTATCATACCCCTCATCCTTGAATACTTTGCCCAAGCTGTACATATTGCCATTATCCGGCCGTTTGACAATGGAACGTCCCGGTGTCGGGGGAATGGATAATGTAATGGCCTCAAGCCCCCTTATGGTCCGTGTACCAGTGGCATAAAAGTTTGTAAACAACATTCCTTTTTTAAACCAGTCGTCCATAAAGGGGGTTATATTTTTTTGTTCTCCGAATCGGGTAAGAAACTTTGCGCTCAGACTTTCGACAGAGATCAGAATAACATTAAGCTTTTTAGGAGGTTCTTTTTCTTCAATACGTCTGTAGATGTTATATAAGCCTTCACTATGGTATTGATTATTTTGGTTATCGACCTGTTCTTTCAGTATGTGTGAGAGTGTTCTATCATCACCGGTTTCATAAAACTGCCGATAATCAAGCGTGTTGTTTCGAAAAGCGGCGAATAATTGATAGGGGCCGTTTGATGCCAGTTCATTTACATAATTGTTGTCAGAGAAACTGCGTTGGGATTGATTTAAAAAAAGAAATGCCATGCCTGGAATCAATAAGAGACATATGGCAATAACAGCCCTTTGGGAAAAATTTTCTTTAACGGATATGGCTTTAATTAAAGGCGCTCGTAAAAAATAAAAAAGAACCGCTGTCAAAATGAACAGGATGTGCAATATCCAGAATACGGGATAAGATTGCATGATATTATCCGTAACTTCACGGCGGTAGATAAGATAATCCACAGAAATAAAATTAAACCGAACACCAAATTCGTCCCAGAAAAACCACTCAGCAATCGCATTAAAGCAAAGACCATACAATATCAAAGAAGTTGTAATCTGTGTTAAAACTTTAAAAAAGACATTGTGGAGCCATTTATTGGGTAAAAATAGCAACAAGATGACAAACGGAATATAAAAATAGCTGATAAAGGCTATGTCATAAATAAACCCCTGACCAAAAATATAAATCCATTCAAACAGGGTATGATCCATAAGGCCCCAGGCCCTGATAAAGAATTCAGCTCTCAATATAGCAAAGCCTGCAAGTGCTATAGATGAAAGCTGAACCACTAAAGCAAAACGCGTTTTTGGGAGAATAAAAAGTTTATGTGTCATGAATGATGCCCTCCCCTCTTTTGGGATAAAAAAGATAATAAAATATCAGAGTCGCATACCAGCAGATGACCATGGAAAAAAGGTCATGACTGGGGAAGTGGGCTCCCCGAACCTGTTGGCCTATCCCAAATATGAGGCCAAGACCCAGCCCGAAAAAGAACCCATATTTTTTGTAAGGTGACCCGATATGCAATAATAAAAAATATAGGCTAAAATAGGCGTATCCACCGGAGGCATGACCTGCTGGGAAGGCTTCACCGATAGGAGCACCAATGGGAACAGAATCAAATAGTCTTATATACGGAAGCGTTCCAGAGAATATTTCCAGCTCCCACGGTGTAAAGATATGCGTACTATGCTTCCCGATACCCACGATTAATGGACCGGCTAAAGATGCCGTCAAAAAATAGACCAGGATTTTTTTATGTTTTTTAAACTTTGCAATGAAAAAAGTTGAAACAAAACAGATCAACCACAATGCTGCCATGCAAATATTAAAATATCTTCCCCAGTCATGGATGACCGTATCAAACAACCAATGGCCCCGAAATGGCCAGGAGCGGCTCTGATCATCATAAAAGTGTTTGATCCACCAAATATCAAACCCACTGTATTCTAAAACGATTCCAAATAGAATCAGAAGTAACGGGGAAACGGCCATTAATGAAATGGTGCTGGACTGAGTATATTGCCATATAGTGGACGTATATTTTTTGATGCTGCTATAAACCACTGCCAGTCGCAGTCGTAACCACTGCTTTTTCCCTGCATTTAAATTACTATTTATATAAATTCTGCTGCTTTTAGTCATGACTTCATCAATTCATTACCTTGGTTGCGTATTAGCAGGAAAAATAGCATGGCTATTATGAAGGAATAGTGAAGATAGAGAATTGTTCAATTCAATCTATTGAGATTTATGAATGAAACGATAGCTTTTGAGCTTTTATTTCAAAGTTTTAATAACTGCCATGGCAGACCAAGATAGTGAACCGCACTCCTTCACGATTTCTTCATAATACCTATGCTATATATTTTCCCTTGCAATGAATAATTTTAATATCATAAACAAGTATATTTTCAGGGAACTTTTATCCCCCTTTGCCATCAGCCTTTTTTTCTTGACATTTATTTTTTTGATGACACGGATAACACAAATCACCAACATGGTGGTGAACTATAATGCTGATATCTCATCTGTTGTTCTTATGCTTGTTTATACGCTTCCAAGGTTTTTGGAATTTACTGTTCCCATGTCAGTGACGATATCCATTTTTTTAACCTTTATGCGCATGTCCCAGGGAAACGAGATTGTCGCTTTAAAGGGTGCCGGTGTCTCAATCTATAAACTTTTGCCACCCGTGATGACTTTTTGTTTCATTGGGGTTTTGTTAACCCTGTGTGTTTCGGTCTTTGGGGTTTCCTGGGGAACACTGTCTATTAAAAAGAAAAGTGTTGAAATTGTAAGATCCAGCATTGATGCAGCTTTACAAGAAAGACAATTCAACTCGGAACTGGAAGATATCATGATCTATGTTTCCCATGTAGACATGAAGACAAAAAGGTTAAAAG
Organism: Desulfobacula sp.; assembly: GCA_018645325.1. Classification (GTDB taxonomy): domain Bacteria; phylum Desulfobacterota; class Desulfobacteria; order Desulfobacterales; family Desulfobacteraceae; genus Desulfobacula. The sequence continues at coordinate 22,959 of JABGOU010000047.1, read as the reverse complement.
ATGTATTTATTGAGGATCGAAGGACAAAGGGAATTGTCAGTATTTCAACAGCCCCCGACGGTGAACTTATCCGGTCTGAAGTTGACCAGATTTATACCATCAAGCTGTATAATGGTATGATCAACCAGGTGGATCTGGAAGATAAATTTGTCAATAACATCCATTTCGAAAGTTATGACATCAACATCGACCTGGATGTCATGAACAAAAGCAGCGCTGAGATAGCCAAGGAACTTGACGAGCGAGATATTGTAGACTTGATCCGGTTCATCCGTTCAGGAATAATCAATGAATTGGATTTGAGAGCTGCACTCATGGAGCTTCATGAGAAGTTTTCCATTCCTTTTGCCTGCATGGCTCTCGGTCTACTTGCATTCCCTCTGGGTATTCAATCTACCTCTATTCGACGCTCGTCAGGATTTAGCCTGGGGATTTTCTTTTTGGTGTTTTATTATTTTCTTCTGGCCGCAGGGTGGTCGGTCGGAGAAACAGGGAATTTCCCGCCTTTTCTTCAGACATAGTTTCGCTGAATCCGGTACAAAGCAACACAGGAATATCAAAACGTATTTTAATAAGCTCAGCCGATAGTTTATTCCCAGGCATATTGGGCATGGCCAGATCAGTGATGACCAGATCAAATTTATTAGGAGCTGCACGGAAGGCTTCAATGCTGCTGATACTTGAAGTCACTTGATAACCCAAACGCTCCAGCATCTGTTTTTTCATTGAAAGAATTGCTTCTTCATCGTCTACAAGAAGGATCTGTTCAGTACCTGTTTGAATTTTTATGTTTGAATTGGATATTTGTTCTGTAGAAAAACTCTTTTCCACCGACAATTCCATCCCAGTACCTTTGCCGTCGACATCTTTCAGGGTTGTGTTGTACCAGTCACATGTAATTCGTCTGCCGTATTTGGTTATGTTCTCGTTTGTGCTGTGGACACCTCCTTTTTCAGATATCATATCATGGAAAATGCTATCAGCCAATTCTTTCAGGTCTTCAGGAATAATCAATTCAATAGGATCAAATCAAATTTTATAATTTACCGAGCGCTTCTTTCACCAGTCCGGGCTTTTAAAAATTTACCATGGTACAAGATATTGTATGGATAGATTTTTCAGTATCAAATTTGAAATTCACTATACGGGAAAATTCAAAATCAAATTTTCAAATTTCCCATTATTCTTTATTGGAGATTGAGTTTCAAGGTTCCCTAAAATTTTTTATATCCTTTTGTTCGTACCCCGGAAAAATTTTCAGAATGGGATGAATATATTATAAAAATTATAGTGCAAGATTGGCTTTTAACAGCAGTTGAGGCTCATATAGTGGAATCAAAATTTCAAAACTGAAAAATATTCATATGCCACATATAGGGATTCCCGAATCTTGTTTTGACTGAGTCTTTAAAATGCCAGTTATCGTTGTAGGTTTCCAGGCGAAACCCCATATAGAAAGACAAAGGAAAAAGTATCAGATGTTAGTTTCGAATCAACTTTTTATATTGGAGTTGAATAAGCCAGTCCTTGGTTGTACAACATCTAACGACTCTTTTTTATCAATACCATTGCTCTGAACTTCAGTTGTAATGTATAGTAATTCATTATGACATCAATGAACTTACAAACCATCTATGATACCTATTATGACCGGATGATCAGCTATATTCGTGGCAAGGTCAATGATCCGCATCTAACTGAAGATATCTGTCAGGATGTATTTTTAAAAATTCAAAGTGATTTGGATAAGCTTAAAGATGAAACAAAACTGGAAGCCTGGATTTTTAAAATTGCCAAATTCACTGTTATTGATTTCTATCGTTCTAAAAGATTTGAACCCCTGCCAGATGTGGTTAAAAGCGATGTTCAGATAGAAAAAAATGTGGCCGTGGCCCAGGGGATTGATGCCATCAAAACCATTATTGATACCCTGCCGGATAAATATGCCCGGGTATTAAAATTATTTAAACTGAAAAAATTAACTGCCAGAGAAATCGCTGCAGAAACCGGGCTTTCCCATTCTGCTGTCAAATCAAGGATTCTTCGTGGCAAAGCCATGCTGAATGAAAAACTAAAAGCCTGCTGCGACGTTCAATACAGCACGGATGGATCTATATCTGATATCAATTGTACCGACAACTACTCACGGATTATTAAACAGCCATAGGAATTGAGCTGGAAATCAGTTTTTTTGAATCTTTTCCATCTCCTTGTTCGACTTACTTATTAAATTAGTACGAACAAAAAGGAGATAAAAAATGATTCGCAGTCTGATTGTAATTTTTCTACTCGTGACAGCCATCGGATGCGCCAGCGCAAATCCCAGGGAAAAGGAGATGAATATGACACCATTTGATGCAAGCACACCATTGGATATGACAGGTAAAACCATTACCCCCTATATTCTTTTTCATGCGGCAAAGCTTCTTCAATCCATTGAACCGGATGAAGTACTAATGATTGAAACCGATATTTTCAAAGCTATTGAAAGTGATATCAACGCATGGTGCAGAATGACCGGTCATCTATTGGAAAAGACAGAGATAAAAGAAGAATCTCAACTCTACTATATTCGAAAAGGTATACCTGATCTAAATCAAAAATCGTTGGCCATGATTATATCCAGTACCTCCCTTGAAGAATTATTGTCCCCGCTGGGACTGGCACTAAGCGCGGCCATCAGTGGCAGACAGGTACACCTGTATTTCCAGGGGCCGGGAACCCGTCTTCTTAAAAACGGTTATACTGCCAGTCTGGAAGGGATATCCAAACCCTTTACCGGGTTTGCCAAAAGCGGTCTTGAAAAGGCAGGGCATTTACCGGCAGAAAAAAAAATCCGGCTGTTAAAAGAACTTGGTGCCATCTTTTATATCTGTGGCGGCTCCATGGATCATTTCGGGGTAAAAGAAGCAGATCTGATTTTTGATGATATTGTCCAGGCTGAATATTTTACGATTCTTGAAGTGATGGAATCTTCCGATGTAAAGATAATGCTGCAATGAAAAAAGAATGCTGTTCTATTATATAATGAACCCGGAAGAACTGTTGCAGAAGTTATTGATAATTTAGTCATCGAAAAATTTTAGCTTAGATTGAAATACTAACGTTTATAGATGGTATAATCGCTCAGGAGTCAAATCTCCAACGTTAAAACAGTCAAACCAATCAATAGAAGTCTCAAACACTTCTCCCCGATATTCTGATTCATCTTAAACCAAGGAAATGACTATACTCAGTCGGTACTTTAAGTTGGTTTAAAGATAAGGGGTATATATAATAATTGTTCTTTTGCCTTATTTTGTTTTCGAAAAAACGTGATCAACATTCATGCCCAAAAATGACTTGTTACCTTTGAAATAAACCTGATCACCTATTTTAAATTTCTTATATTGTTTTTCAGAAATAGTTATTCCTCGCCCAATAAGAAACCACCAACCCTGTTCTTCAGTTATAATATAGTATCTTTTAGAAGTGCTATTTGCTGAATAGTCTTTAGCTTCAATCTTTGTTGACATAGTGTGGGGCTTTCCTATGAAAATATTTATAATAAATGGTATTGGTTTTGCGAAAGTTTCAAAAATAAACATAAATGTAAAAATAAAAACGAACACTTTAATTAATTTTGTAAAATATTTTCTTTTAATATAATCTTGTATAGAATCAATTATGATTTTATATTTCTTATAAATTATTATAGTAAGCAATATTGATAGGATGGAAGAAGATACCACTAAATGATTACTTGGGATAAATGGCATAAAAATACCAATTGAAAACAATATAATCCATAATATAAAAAATAAATACTATATTAACTTTCATAATTCATCTATCCCTTCAAAAATAGCTTTTTATTTTTTTTTCATAATAAAAAATAATTGAACGATTCATTTTATAAATTTGAATGATGTCTACCAGATGAGTTTTAAAACCTGGACTAAAGATTTTTTAACAATATTTCAAAAATGAGTAAAGGCATTTTAAGAAATAAATTTTAGTGAAAATCTAATTGATTCAAAAAGTATCTGCCAGAATGTTCTATATTGGAGACAAAGTTAATCGACATCCATTTTGATAATGGTGTGAGATCTGTATCTGTTTATATCGCTATTTCATATCACCAGACCCGGGATTATTGGCAATTGTCCCGGGGCTTTTTGAATCAAAGTCTGACACAAGGCCGCAAACGTACCGGGTAGTATTTAACCATTTAGGGAAAATGGCGACATTGCCAAATTCCCTAAATGGATATTTTTAGAATAATTTATTATCCCGCCGATTGCTCTAAAACACGTCAGGCATAGACTTATCCTAAAGGGTCCGGCGCGGGTTGTCGGTATTTTTTTTCAAACAAGGGTTCGGCTTTAATAAATCATCACACCCCGGCCGGGAACAGCCAGGGGCTTATCAACCGGCTGGGGTGGTAAAGGTTTTCTATGCTTTATGTCTGTAAAATAAGGCTTTTGAAGGTGGCTCCAGGGTATTGCCCAGGATGAGGTCACAGGCTTTTTCCGCCACCATCATTGTGGGGGCGTAGATATTGCCGTTGGTCACATAGGGCATGACAGATGCATCCACTACGCGAAGATTTTCCACGCCATGGACCTTCATGGTGTCCGGATCCACAACAGCCATGTCATCTTTCCCCATTTTGCAGGTACACGATGGATGCAATGCTGTTTCAGCATCCTTTGCCACCCAGTTTAAAATATCTTCATCTGTCTGAATATGATTGCCAGGAGAGGATTCCCCACCGTTGAATTCGCTGAAGGCCGGCTGGTTCATTATTTTTCTGGCACATCTGATAGCTTCCACCCATTCCTTTTTGTCCTGGTCCGTGGACAGGTAATTGAACTTAAGAGCCGGGTGCTGCCGTGGATCAGTCGATTTTATTTTAATTGATCCTTTGGAATTGGAATACATGGGGCCGACATGGACCTGATAGCCGTGGCCGTGGCTGGGCTGGGTGCCGTCGTATCGGATGGCCAAAGGTAAAAAATGGAACTGGATATTGGGATATTTGACATCTTCGTTGCTTCTTATAAATCCGCCTGCCTCAAAATGATTGGTGGCAGCAGGACCGGATCTGTGGAAGAGCCACTGGTAGCCGATAAAAGGCTTTTTCCACCATTTAAGGGCCGGGTTCATGGATACGGGTTTTTTGCTTTTGTACTGGACATAGACTTCCAGGTGATCCTGCATGTTTTCTCCCACCCCAGGCAGATCATGGACCACATCGATGCCAAGCGCTTTGAGCTCTTCTGCATTTCCAATACCTGATAACTGGAGGACCTGGGGAGAGTTGATCGCACCGGAGCAGACAATGACCTCTCCTGCATTCACTGTTTTTGGACTGCCTTTTTTACCTTTGACAAATTCCACACCAATAGCTCTTTTGTTGTCAAACAGGATTCGGGTGGTAAGCGCCCGGCAGATGACATCCAGATTGGGTCGGTTCTTCAATACTGGATGGAGATAGGCCCTGGCTGCACTTAGACGGCGGCCCCGGCTGATATTTCGGTCAAAGGCTCCAAATCCTTCCTGCTGATATCCGTTGACATCGTTGGTCAAGGGATAGCCAGCCTGCTCCGTGGAGTTGAGAAATGCCGCAAAGAGCGGATTTTTACAGGGTCCTGTTTCAAGTGTGAGGGGGCCATCCGTTCCGTGATAGTCATCCGGTCCTTTGAGACGATTTTCAGCCCGTTTAAAATAGGGCAGGTTATGGGCATAATCCCAGTTATTCATACCCTCGTCTTTGGCCCATTTTTCATAGTCCATGGCATTGCCCCGGATATAGATCATGCCGTTTATACTGGAGGAACCGCCAAGTACCTTGCCCCGGCCGTGGAAAACTTTCCGGTCGTTCATATAGGGTTCAGGCTCGGATTCGTAACACCAGTCATAATATTTATTGCCCAATGGATAGGTAAGGCCGGCGGGCATGTGAATAAAAATATCCCAGATATAATCAGGCCTGCCCGCTTCCAGGACCAGTACTTTGTTTGCAGGGTCCTGACTTAGCCTATTGGCCAGAACGCATCCGGCAGAACCACCGCCGATAATTATATAATCATAATTTTCTTTCATTTTCTTGACTCCTTTATAATATTTGAAATTTTAGGTCACCAGGCTGATAAATCCATCCACAAGGTCATTAATATCCATTTCGTCATTCCTTACAAGGGCCTGGAGGGCAACACCCTGCAGGCCTGAAATAAAACAGACTGCAGCAGCCCTGTTGGATTTCTTTAGACAAATCCGGTCAAGGGAATCCTCAAAGGCATCCACAAATTTGTCATAGGCTGCCTGGATTTTTACGATGACCGCTCCTCTTATACCGCTGAATTCGGCTGCCAGAGAAGCCAGGGCAATGATGGTGTCTGGATGATAGTTAAACTGATCCTTGAAAATAATCATCATGCCCGTGATCATTTTCTTGTAATCAATATGGTCTTGACTCAGATACTCAATGTACTTGTCAAAACTATGGTCAAGTTCTTTTACCACTTCTTCCAGAATATCCGGCTTTGAATCGTAGTGGTGAAAAACTGCTCCCGTTGTCATGTCAATGTGATTGGCAATGTCCTGAATCGTTGTTTTGTGGTATCCCAGCCGTGCAAATAAATGGGTGGCTGCTTCAAGGATTCGTTTCCGGGTGGTGATTCGTTTTGCTTCTTTTTTATTGATGAGGTCCGGCATAGCCTATCCCTAACCTGTTCAAGGTAGTATCAAGGGGGACCCCATTTTTATCCCATCCTCTTGATTGATAATATTCTTGCCTCATATAGTCCATGTCCTTTTCAGAAATCCTGTGGCCTTTGGAAGGACCGTCTGGAAGACATTCTTTTACAAATCTGTGGGGCAGGATATCCTTTTTTGCATCCAGACCCTGGGCCAGGTTAAAACACCTGACAAGGTTCCAGATCCGTTCACCCGTCTTAATAATGAGATCAGGATCTGCTTTTTTCCCCGTTGCAGCACTGAGAAGCTCTGCATAAGTTTCAGCAGATATGCCATAACTGCCAAAGTCACAATTGACCAGGGTGTCACGACCAGCGGAATAATTCTGCAACGCAATAACCATTTGCGCCTTGCCCTCGCTAGAAAGGGGATCAAGGGGTTTGCCTTCCCATTCTCCTGCCAATTCATAGGAAACGGGGAATCCTCTCTGGTGGCATCCGCCCCGGTCCGTTGTCATATATGCCAGGCCCATGCCAGAGACTCCTCGGGGACCCCACGCAGGGGATTCAAGCCCTTTGGTGTGCACGGCCAGTTTCACGGCCGTTCCCCCGATTTTCCGGGCAGCCTGCTTCACACCTTTGGACAAAAGTTTTCCAAGTTTGCCTTTTTGGCCGGCAATGGCATGGATCATATGTTCAGCCGCGATCACATTGCCGAATGTCAGTTCAATTCCCTTGGGAGCCTTAATCAATCCTTTTTCACATGCTTCCATGGCAAAGCCGATAAGATTGCCAGTGGACATGGAATCCATTCCGTAAAGATCGCAGAGTTTTACCAGGTGGGCCACGGCTCTTATGTCTGAAATATCAAGATTGGCGCCCATGAGAGCTGCTGATTCATATTCTACAATATCCGTAACAATGCCTTTGTATTTTCCCGTTCTAACGGCACCAATTTTGCTGCACCGAATAGGGCACCCCATGCAGGCAGAGCTGCCAAGCCAAATGTGTCTGGACTGTCCTATGTCTGAAAGTTGTGATGCCTTTGAAAAGGTTCCACTTTGATAATTTTTATGGGGTAAAAGGCCGGTCTCATTTGCATAATCAACGGAAGCCGCTGTTCCGGCCACTCTGAAAGCCTCCACATCCGGGCTTTCTTCAAGCTCTTTGAAAGCTTTTGCACAGGCGGCTTGAAATCGTTTGGGATCATGTACTGCAACAGGTTTGGAGCCTTTTATCGCAATGGCCTTGAGATTTTTTGAACCCATGACGGCACCGGCGCCGCCCCGGCCTGCCTGGCGGTTGTATTCACAGCCTATGAGGGCAAAAAGAACCTGGTTTTCTCCTGCCTGGCCAATGCCGGCAATTTTGATGGTTTCATCCCTTAGTTCATTTTTGATCAGCCGGTTGGATTCCAGAATATCTGTCCCCCACAGGTGTCTGGCATCCCGGATTTCCACATGATCATCATTAATCCATATATAAACGGGATTTTTGGCCTGTCCCTTTATGATGATGCCGTCAAAACCGGCATACTTAATTTCCGGAGAGAAACTGCCTCCAAAATAGGAATCCAGAAAAATACCGGTCAAGGGAGATTTTGTAACCACGCAACCCCTCATGGCAGGAGCCATGGTACCGGTCAACGGACCTGTCATAAACATGAGAGGATTGTCTTTACCCAGAGGATCGGTACCCGGAGGAACCATGTCAGAAAGAAGCTTTGCTCCAAATCCCTTGCCACCGATAAAATCTGTTTTAAAAAGATCAGACACTGGAATGGTTTCAAAGGATTTGCGGGATAAATCAATCACCAGCAGTTTGTTAGTATAGGTGTCAGGCATTGATTTCTCCTTTATAAATAAGTTCAAGAGCTCCTGCTGGACATGCCTCAACACAGAGAGGGTTTCCCTGGCAGAGTTCGCATTTAACCGCTTTTTGGGTGTCTGGATCCAGTGCTGCCATTCCAATGGGGCAGTATTGGACACATAAGCCGCAGCCGATACATTCATCTGGGTCGATGCAGACAATACCATCGTCATTTCTCTGGATGGCCTTTACGGGGCAGGCATTCATGCAATAGGCATTTTCGCATTGATTGCAGACCACTGGCAGATGATAAAGGTTTTCATTTTTGAGCTGGATCAAAAGGCGGGAACGTCTGGGATTATATCCCTTGATCAGGTCCATGCTACATGCCAGCTGGCAGATACTGCAGCCTGTGCATTTGTCAAAGTGTGTGTGGATAAAGGCTTTGATGGCTCTCTCCTCAATAAATTGATTATTTTAAGATTAGAAAATATCACATATTATGTATTATGTAAACTGTAAAAAACTTCTTTTTTTATCGCTTTTCAAAAAAACAGGCAATGAATTTGGAGCGCGTATTATATATCAAATCTGGTGTGGTATAAAAATGGTTTCCATTGTCTTTATTCCTTTGATATTGGATATGTAATGTTCGTAAAAAATGCCGGTTCGATTTTTTCTTTTCTTGATAAAAACTGAGTTTTTCTCTATATAATAATTTTGCTGTGAATGCGTGGTATAAACTCTGACTTTAGGATTCAGAGAATTGGAGGAAGTTAAAATGCTCAAGGCGATCAATATTACCAAAAGGTTTGGAGCGCTGGCAGCTGTCAACGACCTGAGTTTTGAGGTGGAAGCAGGCCAGGTATTTGGAATAGCCGGTCCAAATGGTGCGGGTAAATCAACCCTGTACAACCTCATTACTGGATTTTACAAGTATGAAGGTAAAATAGAGTTTGACGGTAAGAATATATCCGGACTTCCCACACATAAAATCGCCCGCCTTGGAATTTCAAGAACCTTCCAGATCCCTCAGATTTTTGAAAGCCTGACAGTGGAAGAAAGTGTGAACCTGGGATGTCGTTTCGGCAACAGCGGTAAATACGATCCTGGATATTCAGAGGAGATGATCTCTTTTGCAAGTCTAAAAAATGAGTGCAGCAATAATACCAGCCTGTTGAACCTTTTGGGTAAAAAAAGACTGATGATAGCCGCTGCTCTGGCCACAAAGCCTAAAATCCTCATGGTTGACGAGCCCATGGCCGGGCTTAACGCTTCAGAGATTAATCAGATGACAAATCTCATAAAAAAAATCAATCAGGACCTGAATACAACAGTTATCATTATCGAGCATTTTATGAAGGTTTTAACAGAGCTTGCCAATCCCATCCTGGTTATCCAGAACGGAACCGAGATCTGCACGGGGACGCCTGAAGAAATAACCAGCAATCCTGAAGTGATTGAATGCTACCTGGGAGACACACATGATGCTTAGTATAGAAAATTTAAATGCGTACTATGGACAGGCCCATGTACTCAAAGACGTGTCCATTAACGTTAACAAAGGAGAAGTTGTGGTGATGCTGGGGCCTAATGGTCACGGGAAAAGCACCTTGCTGAAAAGCCTTTGCGGCATGGTAGATAAAAAGCAGGGCAAAATATCTTACAAAGATCAGGATATTATCAAATTCTCATCTGAGAAGATCGTTAACCTGGGAATTACCTATATTGCTGAAAACAGAGAATTATTTCCCTATATGTCCGTCATGGAAAATCTTAAGCTCGGGGCGTATTCAAAAAACGCACGCAAATATGAAAAGGAAAACCTGGAAAAGGTGTTCACCCTGTTTCCCCGGCTGGCCCAGAGAAAGAAACAATATGCTTCAACCATGAGCGGGGGTGAAGCCAAAATGCTTGCTATTGCCAGAGGATTGATGTCAAATGCGGATTTTCTGGCCATTGATGAGCCCGCCCTGGGATTACAGCCAAACCTGAGGCTGGAGGTGGCCAGGATTATCAAGGAGATTAATAATCAGGGGAAAACAATTCTGGTGGTTGAGCAGAATATTCCACAGATAACGGATCTGGCTGACAAGCTCTATGTTTTAGAAGAGGGGCACATAACCTTTGAGGGGAATAAAGATGATGCCTTAAGCAATGACCATCTAAAGGAAATTTTTCTGGGAATGTAACCTAAGGTTAAAGAAAAAGGATCGGGGTGAACCTATATCGGGTTGAGCTCTTTTACATGGGAGAAAATATTATATGTTGATAGAGATTCTTGATGTTATTATCAGCGGTTTATTGAACGGGTCGGTTTATGCTCTTATGGCCATTGGCCTTGCGCTTGTCTACGGGGTAACAAAGGCCTTTAATTTTGCATATGGGTCTTTCTACACCATGGGCGGCTATTTTGCCTGGGTGTTTCTGGTTCCCTTAAATTTACCGGGCGGATATTATACGGTTTTCCTTACAGCCATTCCCTTTCTTTTTGTTGTGGGCTTCTTTTTAGAAAAACTCCTGGTAGCACCCTTAAGAAAGCGATCCGACTGGCAGATGAAAGCCATGATGCTGACCCTTGGGCTGTCCCTGTTTCTGGATATCGGATATATTGCAATGTTTGGTCCCAGGCTTAAATCACTGCCTGATATCGTGGAAGGGACCCTTGACATTGGGCCTCTGGTTTTTATGAAACAGGATCTCGTTATCTTTATACTCTCTATTTCAGGCCTATTGTGTTTTGCCTGGATATTAAATAATACCCGTGTGGGCATGGCTGTACAGGCCGTCGCCCAAAATCCCATCGGCGCTCAGATTGTGGGTATTCCCAAGGATCGTGTTTTTGCCGCCACCTTTGCCATCTCAACCATAATGGTGGGGATCGGCGGGATTTTACTTTCCCAGAAAAACTTTGTTAATCCACAGGCCAGCACGGGGATCATGATCAAAGCCTGGGTTATCACAGCTTTCGGTGGCATGGGATCGATCAAGGGCAGTCTTTATGCAGCCCTTATTATTGGAATGCTGGAAGCATTTGTCGGATATTATCTGGGAATGATACACATCGATATCGCTGTTTTAACATTACTTTTAATTACCTTGGCATTTCGTCCCCAGGGTCTGATGGGAAGGGAATAAATTATGCAGGCTAAAAGCATGATCAAAATTCTTGCGGTTATATATGGTATCATTGGTATTTTACCTATTTTTGTAAGTGACAGCTCCATCATGATGCGGATACTCACCATGATTTTGATATGGTCCGTTGTTGCTTCGTGCTGGGATCTCATAATGGGGTATGCCGGCATTTTTTCTTTTGGTCAGGTGGCATTCTATGTTATCGGTGCCTATTCATCGGCCATACTTTCCGTATCATTAAACGTACCGCCCGTGGTGGCTGTCCTCATGGCCGGCATCATCACAGCCATAATAGGTGTGCTGGTGGGCCTGCCCTGCCTTAAACTTGCCGGACCCTATATTGCTCTTGTTACCTTTGCCTTTCAACTGGCTTTGGAGCCTTTTTTAAAAGGCCCCCTTGGCAAAGCCATAGGCTCAGGAGGATCACGGGGTATAATCAGTGTTCCCCCCATTGAGATTTTCGGTATATCTTTTAGTTCCTCGAACCTGGTACCGTTTTTTTATCTCACACTTATAATGACACTTGTCTGCAGTGTTATCATAGTGGTGATCTTAAAATCCCATTGGGGTACGGCTTTTCTGGCGTTGAAGGATTCCGAGGATTTTGCCGCAAGCCTGGGTGTCAGTGCATTTAAGTACAAACTTCTGGTGTTTGGTGTTACCTCATTTATCACAGGGTTGTTTGGTGCTCTGTATGTGCACTATGTAGGTATCTTGTCGACCAGGATGCTGAGTATGGAAGTCTTTACTGTTCTTTTGATCATGATTGTGGTGGGGGGGATCGGCCAATATCCGGGTGTTGTACTAGGGGCAGTGGTCACGGTTACCATGAATGAACTTTTAAGGCCCATGGGTATTTATCGCCTCCTTATCATGGGAGGGATGGTGGTCATCATTGTCTTGCTGCTGCCGGACGGCGTGACGGGTTTGTTTAAAAAACTTTCGTTTTTCCGTTCAGCCGGAAAACGGGAGCAGGTTCAGTGAGGACTGCAGATGAAATATCATAGGCGGAAAAGGGATTTTTATTATAACATCTCTAACTTAATAAAACGGAGGAATTTTAGAAATGAAAAAAATTGGTTTGATGTCGTTGATTGTTGCAACCTTAATGGTAATGGGATCATGGGCAATTGCCGCTGATACCATTAAGGTGGGGTGTGCATTTTCTCTGACCGGTGATTATGCAGGTTCCGGAGATAATTATTTTAAAGGCGTTGAGATGGCAGTAGAAGAGCTCAATGCTGCTGGTGGCCTGTTGGGCAAACAGCTTGAGATTGTAATGTTTGATAATCAGGATTTTGCACCGGAAGTGGTTATGCAGGGTGCCGATTACCTGATGGACCAAAAGAAAGTCGCCGTTGTGGTTGCAGGCTGGGCCGGAGCTGGAGCAGATGTCAGAGCGTATGGCAAATATGATGTCCCGGCTTTCCTTGACGATGGTTCCCAGGCATCCGTTGATGTGTACAAGGAAGATCCTGAAAAATATCGTAATGCCTATTTTATGACCCCTGTTGCAGCAGCTCAGGGCAGCAGTGTATTTAATGTATTGCAGGCATTGCCCTATGACTATCCCAATAAAAAGGTTGTTCTCATCAATACTGATGATGCCTGGGGAGGAGAGATCGGGGCAGTTATGGCAAAACGGTTTAAAGAGATCGGCTGGGAAGTCGCGCTTCATGAAATTGTACCCTACGGCACCAACGAGTGGGGCCCGATTTTAACCAAAGTAAGACGGATCAAACCCGCGGTAATTCACTTTGAAATCGCCGCCTCACAGGAACCCATCACCTTTGTTCGTCAATTCCTTAAAAGACCGACCAATACGATAATCAGTCTGGGATGGAGTATTACCCCCCTTGAGGTTGTCGGAACTTTGGGCAAGAAAGCTGATGGTGTCATGGGTGATATGCCGGCAGGCATGCCCGTACCTCAAGCACCCACGGTAGAAGCGCAGGCATGGCTGGACAAGTATAAAAAACGGTACAAACATGATCTTGGTGTGGGTTCTTTTGTCACCTATACGAGTTTCATGGCCTGGGCCGAAGCTGCAAAAGCTTCCGGTGATGCCTATGATTTTAAAGCAGTTAACAAGCATCTGAAAACAGTGGCTTATAAGGGATTAATGGGAGATATAAGCTGGGGTGAAAACAATACTCTTCATCCACAGCCAGGTGCTCCCATGACTCACTACCAGGTGCAGAACGGTGAACTGGTAACACTTTTCACAGATCCAGCAGTAACACCATACAAGGATAATAAGTTCATTAAACCGCGGTGGATTAAGTAGTAAAAATAATTTGATTGTGAAACTTCGCCTCGGATCAATGAATTGAGGCGAAGTTTTTTTTTGAAAGATTTAGTGCTTGAGCCAAAGCAATAATCGAGAAAATTGTTGGTTTTTTGTAGCACTATCCAAATTAGAAGGGGCGCAATATGCCTGTTAAACATGTTTTTTTATCTCCTGAACAGATTTTGTTCGGGATAGGAGCTGTCGAACAACTGGGAGATTGTGTTGCTTCTATAAAAGGGAAAAAGGTTTTTATCGTAACTGACAAACTTGTTGCGGGACTGGATTCCTTTAAAGGAGTAGAAAAGTCTCTTAAAGATAAAAATATTGAATATCACCTTTATACGGATGTTGAAGCAAATCCAAAAGATTTGCAGGTAGATAGAGGTGCAAAATTATATGAACAAACCCATTCAGATATTATACTGGCCGTTGGTGGTGGAAGTTCCATTGACAGCGCCAAAGCCATTGGAATAGTCGTCAATAATGGCGGTTCAATACGGGACTACGAGGCATATGATTCCGTTGTAAATAAAATTCCCCCTTTGATAGCAATTCCAACAACTGCGGGTACGGGATGCGAGGTTTCTGCCTGGGCAGTTATAACCAATACAAGGGAAAATTATAAATTTTGCCCTGGCGGAGTACGCATAATCCCAAAGATTGCCCTGGTGGATCCCAAGTTTACCATCAGTATGCCGCCCGTGATAACAGCTGCCACGGGCATGGATGCTCTAAGTCATGCAGTTGAGGCGGTCTGCAGTCCCTGGGCCATGCCTCAAACCGATGCCTATGCTTTTTCAGCGATAAAACTGGTTGTAAAACATCTGGGCCCTGCCGTAGCTGACGGCAGTAACATGGCTGCCAGAGAGGGAATGGCAATGGCCGCCCTGGAAGCGGGTCTTGCCATGAATGCGAATACCGGGGGTGTTCACGCCCTGGGTCACCAGCTCAGTTCACAATATGGTATTCCCCATGGAGTTGCCATGGGAATTATGATGCCTATTGTAATGGGTTTCAATACCATCGCCTGTAATGATCAAATGGTAGAGATAGCCCACGCCATGGGAGAGAAAGTAGAAGGGTTGAGTAATGCTGAGGCAGCAGCCAGGGCAGCTTTTGCAGTCCTTCAATTACAGAAATCTCTCGGGCTTCCGACAACTTTATCAGAATGCAAGGCAGATCCGGCGTTAATACCGGTCTGTGCAAAATGGGCGCTGACAGATACTAGTATCCCCGGAAACCCGCGAACCATGACCCGGGAACAAATAGAAGGACTTTTTAAAAAAGCTTTTTAAGCACTGCTATTTATAGGGAAAAAGAAAGAAGGACAATGACAGATCAAAGAAAAATTTTTGAAAAAAGATGCCAGGTATTGGGGTGGATACTTTTTATCACTTGCGCTATTTTTTACATAGCAGCCGGCATCAGGGCCCGTGATCTGCTGAGCATTCTGGGCAGTCTGATTTTCCTGGTCGCCTGTTTTGTTTTTCTTATTCCCTATCTATTTCCAGACAGGACGAAATAAATCCTAAATATCATTTCCAAGGCTTGTGAAGAATAATATCCAGATGAATGAAACCATGAAAACCAGGCGAATACCCATTATTGGTGCTGCTCTTTTAGCCCTTTTTTTAGGGGCCATGGATGCCCTTATTATTTCTGCGGCCATGCCTACTATAACGACTGAACTTGGAGGCCTTCACCTTTATGCCTGGGTTTATTCAGCTTATTTTCTTGCAAGGGCAGTGGCCTTGCCCGTATTTGGAAAATTGTGCGATCTGTTTGATACTAAAAAATTATTTTTATTTTCCATAGGGCTTTTTATCTTTAGCAGCGCGGCAGCAGGTGCATCTCCATCCATGGCACTGCTTATTGCAGCCCGGGTATTCCAGGGAATAGGAGCAGGCGGAATATTTGCACTGGTTTATATTATACTTTCTGATATATCCCTGCCAGGCCAGCGGGCAAAAACCCTGTCCTTGGCAAGTTCGATCTGGGGAATTTCAAGTGTTATCGGACCGACCCTGGGCGGGTTTATTGTTACCTATTTTTCATGGAGATGGATTTTTTATATCAATTTGCCCCTGGGGATTCTCTCATTTGTCGGAATCAGCCTTTACCTGAAAGAATTCAGGGAAAAAAGTAAGGAAGTCCACCTGGATATTTTCGGGGTTACTTTTTTGTCTGGATTTATCATTTCTTTTTTGACCATATTTATTACAGGCGGCAGGGAATTTGAATGGAACTCCTGGCAGATTATCAGTTTAACTTTTGCAACCCTTATTTTTGGAACAGGGTTTTTTCTGGCAGAAAAGCGGGCAAAAGATCCCATTCTTGATCTTCGTTTTTTTAAGAACAAGCAATTTGCACATGCTAAT
Source organism: Desulfobacula sp. (assembly GCA_018645325.1). Classification (GTDB taxonomy): domain Bacteria; phylum Desulfobacterota; class Desulfobacteria; order Desulfobacterales; family Desulfobacteraceae; genus Desulfobacula. Next base: position 6,664 of record JABGOU010000047.1, on the reverse strand, counting down.
CTTGCCTCTTTTTTCAGCAGTTTTTCTATTTTTGCCTTATTTGCCTATGCACCTCTGTTCCTTCAGGGGGCTTTGGGACAGACCCCCATGCAGGTGGGTTGGGCCATGCTATCATTGAGCCTTGGGTGGTCATTGGGGTCTTTGCTGGTTGGCAGAAGTATCGGCAGGATCAATGCAAAAACAGCAGCCCTTGCCGGTGGTTTGTTTATGGTGGCTGCAAGTATGCTAACCCTTGGGTTTAACCTAACAACAACAATGGTTTACAGTTTCATCGTATTTCAGGTGATGGGATTTGGTATGGGGTTTATTACACTTTCCACACTGATTCTGGCACAGGAAAGCCAGTTGGAAAAAGATCTGGGTGTGGCTACCTCATTTCATCAATTTTCGCGGACATTTGGTGGGACCATCGGTGTCGGGATTTGTGGCGGGTTTGCTACTTCAGGGCTCTTAAACCGCCTGGAAGATGTTTCCCATATATTAAACCCGCAGCTTTTAAACCAGCTTCGGGAGAGCATGGAGAATCTTTTTAAACCAGAATTTTCAGCCATGCTGACACAGAGTACAAGACAAATTCTTCAAGAAGCTGTATTAAAAGGCGTTTTCTCCATTTTCCTTATTGTTTTTATATCTTCCATCCTATGCTTTGTATTTTGCATTCTGCTTCCAGGAAGGGTAACACCGGAGAAAAAACATCTTAAACCCTAAACGTTTATAGCAATTTTTAAAAAAACGGTCTGAATCAGCAATAAGCCATTGGGCGGCATAGGTTTTGGAACATGCTTATGAGAATTGATATAACCTTTTGCAAATATCCATCAGACAGGGTTTTGAGGATAACTTTTTTATAACGGGCTGAACAATTACAATTATCTTTTGATTATTCTTTTAAACTTTTAGGAATGCTGCAAATCGGTATGGGATCCATTTTGTGCTTATTGGCCATATGGAATTTTTTATAGATGGAAACAACTTGTTTTTGTCTAGAGTTCAAAGGCCCTTTTTGGGGAGCATCCAGATGCTGCATGGCCCATTCCAGTTCTGCATAGCTTGCACCAATCTGGCTTTCATCGGTTCGGTTATCCTCCCACAGGCCGTCTGTGGGGTGCGCTGTCAGGATGTCTTCCATGATACCCAGATCTTTTCCCAGGTCATAGACTTGTGTTTTGGTCAGGTCGGCAATGGGGGAAAGATCCACACCCCCATCCCCATGCTTGGTATAAAAACCAACCCCAAAGTCTTCAATTTTATTGCCCGTCCCTGCAACCAGCATCTTATGGCTGGAAGCAAAGGCATACAAGGTCAGCATACGAAGCCTGGAACGCGTGTTGGCCATGGTCATATCGTCCTGGATACTTTCTGGAAAGCTGTCTTTAATTTGATCAAAAACAGGTGATAGCTCCATGTCAAATGTGTTGACGTTATCAAATTTTTTTTTGAGCCATGCATTATGGGCAAAGGATCTGGACACCTGGTCTTTGGCCTGGTAAATTGGCATGTTAAGCGCAAGGACGGGCTTGCCCGTCTTAGCACACAGACAGGATGTAACAGCAGAATCAATTCCCCCTGAAACACCAATGACAAATCCTTTTAAACCTGATTTATCAAGATAGTCAGAAAGCCATAGGACAATATGATCAACTACTTTTTTTGTTTTCATAAATATAATTCCCTATCATTTGTTATTGTCCGGAGCACGTCTTCATGTTTAGGATGATCTTAAGAACTCAGGCTTTTTTTGTCAATCCTTCCATGCTGCCGTATATATTCGTATAAAATAATTGAAGCGGCCACACTCACATTCAGGCTCTGGGATTTTCCAAACTGGGGAATGGTCAGCCGTCTGATTTTGGGGAACAGGTCGGGTTCAAAGCTGATACCAAACTCTTCATGACCAAAGATAAAAGCACTTTTAAGGGGAAGTGATGTCTGGGTGATGGACAAGCCTTTGCCGGGTTCCAGGATAAAGGGAATATAGCCTTTTTTAACAAGGTCCGTGTAACAGGAAAAAAAGTCTTTATGAAATATAGCAGGCACCCATTTAAAAGCTCCCATCCCAGGTGCAGGATCAAAAAAATCAATGCCCACCAGATGAATCTGCCGGGCACCAAAAGCCTCTGCACTTCGAAAAATTTTCCCGATATTATAGCTTGGTTTTAAATGATCCAGCACAATCACACACTCGTGGGGTCCGGATTTTGCGAGATAATTTTGATTTCTCTGCCGTCTGAATCGTCTTCTGGCCAGATCTCTTTCAGACTTCATCATCTGCCTGACTTTATGTGGTCCCATGCACTTGTCCTGTTATTTATTTCCCGATAGAGGCTATACACTGCCTCCCAGATCTCTTTTAGCTGTCTTTAATATTTGATTCAGTTCCAATGTCAGTTTTTCTTCCAGTGGGGGCACGCTGTGATCCTTCATGATGGCCGCCATTTTTTCTTCAGCCCGGTCGATAATGGTTTTTGGATCTTTCTGCCATGCAAGCAGGGGACGTGTATCAAAAAGAGATGGCTTGAAACGGGCCTCTTTGCGCAGGTGCTGGAAGGTGTGAGGGTCTTCAAGGTATTTGCCCCTATGGTCGTCTCGAATAATGACCTCGGCAGCCAGTGTCTCAGCGTTTATGTCAATTCCTTTAAGCAACCTTTTTGCATAGTCGATCATCTCATTTTCGATCACAACCAATTCAGGGCTTGTGATCAGACCGTTTTCCATACCTCCCACGCCGCCTACTTCATTGATGCCGGCAAGGGCCGTCATTGTCAGGCTGGTTCCCTTTTCAAACATGTTCTGAAGGGTCTGGCAGGTATTGCCCATAACAGGAGAGGTCGCCGCGGGGAGGCCATAATAGCGGGCCAGTTGCAGATGCGCCGTCTCAACAAGCATTACTTCCGGGTTTACAAACTGGGTATGGCCCCTTGCCATATCCATGGACTGGATAAGCGCATAGTACCAGGTGGGGATTTTTGGACAGAGGGTTTGGAGCACAACCAGGCTGCCAAGGGCTTCGGCATTGGTCTGGGTTAAGGTGCCGGCCAGGGTATAAGGTGCGTTGGCACCGATGATGGGAGTTAAAGGGACCCGGACTGGAAGGTTGTATTCCCCATACAGGAGCAGTCTTTCGATTTCATCAAAAGGAAAGTAGAGCGGTGCAATCATGCAGACGATGCCGCTACAGACAGGCCTTTTGCATAATGCCGCACTGCCGCCGGCAACAGCCGACATCATCTCAAGCTGGTATCTGAGATTTTTTGAATCCGTGGTAAGGGCCCATATGTGTTTGCGGCCGTTTTCCAGCATCACCTTAAGGGTTTCAATGTCATAGGTCTCAAGTTGAATATCCTGGGGTGTCAAAGCACCGAGTATATTGATATTTTCCAATCCATCCACAAGATGGGCCATCTCACCGCAGTCCTTTATGCCGATGGGGTGAACCCTGTCCGTACCCAGGTGATAGAGATTGATAGCGCCGCCCACCGTGCGGAAGGAGGGCATAAGATCCTTACCCGTTTTACCAACCGGAAAATCGAATTCAGGGGTTCGCCCGGCACAGGTAAAGCTTTTAGGAACTGTTTTTAAGGCCTGTTCAACCAGGTCGGAAGATAGATAAACCCTTTGTCGGGCCTTGTCCACACGGGCTCCGGCTGCGGCCAGTTTTTCAAGCGCTAAGGGGTGGTCAATGCGCAAACCTGTTTTTTCAAGTACAATAAGAGAGGCCTCATGGATTTGACCAAGTTTTTCATCTGTGAGCATATCGAAGAAATTGTCTATCATAGATTACCCTTTTTCAATGGTAAATGGTATAGTTTGATTAATTTTGAGTTTTTATATTTCTTTAAAGGCTTTGGCAAGAAATAATTGCATTTTAAAGTTCTTTTTTGTTTTGAAACAGGATTTCTATGATTTGCTCAATGGCCGTATCCGCTGTCTCGGCTTTCAGGGTACAGCCACCGGCACCGGCATGGCCGCCTCCGCCGAATTTGCTCAGAAGACGGCCGATGTTGACAAGCCCCTTTATGTTGAAAATATTGTGGCCGACACTGAGCAATACCTGTTTTTGACCTGGGTCGTTAAATCTGATTTTAATACTGGTATAGCATTCCGGGAACAGTGAATAGGTTAAAAATCTGTTGCCATCCGGTACAATGTCAAGATCTCTGAAATCGGTAATTGATATTTTGTGACGTATTTTTGTGTGCTCAATTAAAACCTTTTTATAGACAATATTTTCCTGGATAACCATGTTGCAACGCCCTTTGATTTCAGGATCTTCAAGAATATGCTCAACGCTCTTCTCCCTTAAGAGATCAACCAGCTTATTCCAATAGGCAATGTCTTTATAATCTTTGTTTTTGATGGTCATGGATAAAAGAATATACGGATAGTTTTCAGGGCGTTGTACCTGGTCCCGGGTTAAATCGGCTGCATCTATGATATCCGTATTAAAAACAAGTTCCTCATATTTGTTGTCCAGGATACCTTTTGCTTTATAATACTCGTAAACAACCCTGGCAGCTGACGGGGCTATGTCAAAATCTCCTTGAAAATTACCCTTGGGTTTGTTGGAGATGTGGTGGTCAAACCAGAGGCTGCAATTATGAGAATAGGGGATATTTGCCATGATATCACCCTTTAAAATTTGAGTTTTTCCTGACTGGATCTCATTGGGTTCAACCCATTTTATGTCCGTGTCAATATTTTCGGCCCGGTAAAGCAGGACCGCACATACAATTCCGTCAAAATCGGGGCGTGTTACAATTCTCATGTGTCATCCCTTTTAATTGTTAATCTTGAACAAGCAAAAATAATATTATAAATATCAGGTTTTGATAATAAAAAAAATAAAAGAAATGTTTAAGTTCAGGGCAATCGCATGTAGTTTCCTTATGATTCGTTCATACCCGTTCAAGTCAGCTTACCTTTCCTTCGCTGGATGGGAATAATTGACAGGTTCCAAAATGCTCATCCAAGGCAAACTGACCTGAACTAGTTGCTGTGCCGACAATTACAATCAATGTAGCGGATAGCAGAGCAAAATATTGTTTACATGCGTTGGCTCTGATCTCGCCCTCTTTCCTTTTTTGGGGATTTATATTATATGCGATCATATAACCTGTATTGAGAATTTATTCATTTTGGGAAATCATGGAAATATGAGAGATGAAAATTATTTTTATTCAATTGACCATCAGCGAACAACAAGCATAAAAATAAAACGATCTATTTTTATCTGCACCCTGGAATATGCTGCCACTATTGAAGAAGCAAAAAAATTTATTACCCGTATTTCAAAGGAAAATAAAACAGCCAGCCATAATTGCTGGGCATATATTTTAGGGCAAAAAGGAGAAATATTTCATTGTTCTGATGCAGGAGAGCCTTCTGGAACTGCAGGAAAACCAATGCTGAACACGATGGTCAGCCATCGAATGACCAATATTGCAGCCGTTGTGACCCGGCATTTTGGCGGGGTTAAACTGGGTGTCAGAGGTTTGATTGAAGCCTATGGCGAGTCTGTGAAATATACTCTAAACTTAAATCCACTTAAAAAACTGATTCAGTCAATGGAGATTGAAATTGAGGTCTCCTATGAGTTTAACTATATTCTGATGGCTCAAATAAAAAATTATTTAACCCAGATCAAAAATACGGTCTATACTGATAAAATTGTTCACAAGATTGAGATTGAACTCAAAGATTATCCCAAACTGCTCAATATGCTTTCTGAATACCAGTCCCGGAAAAAGCTAAAATTCAATGTAATAGCCAACCACCCATAAGTTTACCCTATCATTGCATAAAAATTTTTACCCTTCCTGGAAAGCCATGAAGATCCCATCCTCTTAGTTATCAAGGTTGAGCCGTTAGACCACTACTGCTGCGACCGTATGTCTTGAATATGTATCCTTAATGACTTTTGCAACGTTAGGGTTTAAAAATTATATTGACAATAATAATTTTTTAAGTATTATTAAATTTTAATTAATTATACTTAAAAAATGGTGAGTCATGAAAACAAAACTTGGTGCGCTTCTCAGGCCCATTCGGAATTCTAGACATTTTACGATTAAAGAAGTTGCAGCAAAGGCAGGTATCAGTTCCAGTTTATTGTCACAAATCGAAAGGAACAGGATATCGCCCTCTCTGGACACCTTGTTACATATTTTAGAAGTATATGGTGTTCCACCAAATAAATTTTTTAAAGACTATGAGACCAACTCCCGGGTTGAGATTATCAGAAAGGATGATCGAAAGATTTATCAGCGAAAAGGGTTTAAGTATGAAATGCTCTGCGGTGAAAGCCAGGCTAAAGGCAATCACTCTTTTAATGCTTTTTTTTTAGAGCTTGCACCGGGCCAGAAGAGAGGAGACTCAGTTGACGGGCACCTCGGACGTGAGTTGGGAATCATTGTCAAGGGATCTGCACAATTAATTTACGGCCAGGAGCTATACGAAATTTGCAAAGGAGACTCTGTGTCCTTTTTTTCACAAACTCCCCATGTGATTCAAAATTTGTCTGAGGAGATATTTCAGGCATACTGGGTGGTCACACCTGCAGAAGGGGAAGATTATTTTGGCGATAAAGTTATATAGTGCCTGACCGGAAACCCGTGTTTGGGCGAAAAATTGCCCATATACAAGGCGCAAGAAAGTTTGAAACCGT
>JABGOU010000046.1 GCA_018645325.1 Desulfobacula sp. | reverse complement strand
ACATATACTTGATATGTCTTAGTTTCCACGCCTTGCCGGACAGGCGACTCAACTTAAAAAAATTGGTAATTAATTTTTGAGTGGACCCTTAGTGTCTGACCAAAAACTACTTACTGAATTTGTTTTAAAAAAACACTCTTTTGATAAGGAAAAAACCCATGGAAACTTATGCTTACCCTGTAGAAGATTTATATGAAGCTGTGTTTAAAGATGGAGATAATTTTCTTCTTCTTGATGTTCGTAACAATGAAGAATTTTCAAAATTCAGAGTTGAAGGACCTTTTTTAAAAGAAACACTGAATGTTCCTTATTTCGAATTTATTGAGTTTAAAGAGGAGAGCATAAAAAAAGTACCCCAGGGGAAAAAAATAAGAATTGTTTGTGCAAAGGAAGGATCGGCAAAATATGTTGCTGATATTTTAAATAGTGCAGGATTTGATGATGTAAGCTATCTAACAGGGGGCATAGGTGTCTGGGCCGACCTGCTCAAACCGGTTCTCATTGAGAAAAATGACAATTTTACCCTTTATCAGTTTATCAGACCTGGAAAGGCATCATTGAGTTATGGTCTGGTCTGCGGCAATGAGTTATTTATTTTTGATCCGGCAAGGACGGCCCAGTTTTATCTGAATTTTGCCAAAACGCAAAATCTTCAACTGACAAAGGTATTTGAAACTCACCTGCAGGCTGATTATATCTCTGGAAACAGGTTAATCAGTGCATCTTCAGGAGCGCAAATTCTTGCCCATGAAAATGATTTTTCCATGGCTGTATTTGACTACTATAAAATCGCCGATGGAGAAAAAATTCAATGCAAAGAGAATAAAACCATTGTTCAGGCCATCCATACCCCAGGGCATACGCCGGGCAGCACATCTTACCTGATTGCCAACCGATATCTGATTGCAGGGGATGCCGTCTTTATTAAATCCATAGGAAGACCTGATCTAGGAGGCAAAGTAGAGGAGTGGTCCGGCATGCTTTTTAAAACTATTCAAACCGTATTAAAAAAATTGGATGGAAATATCGACGTACTGCCGGGACACTACATGGACTGGACAGAAATGTCAGCACAGGGAAGCTTTGTCGCATCCCTACATGTCATTATTGATAATAACCGACAAATCTATGATCTTGAAAATATTGACGACTTCACAGAATTTATAAAGGCGAATATGCGGGAACAGCCAAAAGTGTATGCTGAAATCCGAAAAGTAAATGTCGGGCTTATTGAGCCGCCGGAAGAAGAGCAAGAAATCATGGATGTGGGTAAAAATGAGTGTGCCGCTTCCAGCTGATCCATTTTGGACATGGGTCTTGATCCAGATATCCTGAATTGCATCAAAAAGACCGCAGTGCAGGATTTGAGTACCCGAGAAAAAAAAGGCCCTGAGCTTTAGTATCCCCGACTGTTTGAAAAAATCTTGTTTATGGTTGATCTTTTATTAATACGTCGGCGACCATGGATGTTAAAAATTTGACTTCAACATCCATCTTGTAATAGGTGTTCAAATCACTCAGTTGGGCATGGCAGTTTTCACAGGCGGTTACGAGCATTGATGCATTTGTTGCGTTTACCTGGTCGGCTTTTACCTTTGCCGATTTCATCCGAAAATCATGGGTGTCTTCACCCAGGGCAACAAGTCCTCCGCCACCACCGCAGCACCAATTGTCTTCAGGTTTTTCTGACATATCAATGAAATAGTCTGTAAGATTTTTTAAGATATACCTGGGGTCATCCATGATTCCCCCATTTCTGGCAATCTGACAGGGATCATGATAGGTGATGATTCCTTTAAATCTGTTTTTTTCAATTTTGATCCTTTTCTCCCGGATATACCTTGCATGGACCTGTGTAATGGATGAAACCTTGAAAGACTGTTTGCCGGACATCTGTTTTAATACCCTGAAAGCGGTTCCGCATTCGCAGATACAGACCTCTTTTACATTCAGATGGTTGGCTTCATTGATGATGCGGTCCATGATCAATTTGGTTTTTAAAGGATCTCCGACAAAGGCGCCAAAATTTACCGCTTCAAAAAAACTCAATGTCCAGTTTTCTTTTGCCGCATTGAAAACGGCTGCAGCAGGTACGATTGAATGGGCACCGGCCAGGGCAACATAGAGGATATCCGCTCCCTGGACTTCTGTTGGAATGGGAATTTGTCCTGCTTCAATTTTCCATTTTCCAACCACCTCATCTTCCAGCCGCTTAAGGCCTTCAATAAATCCCTGTTTTATCAAATCAATGGACTCACCCTTGGACACGGAAACATCTGCAAGCATTGAAAGGATTTCCGGCTCGGCATGTGCCACAACAAGGATCAGCTTGGCAATTGACATAATCTGCTGGGTGTCGATGCCAAAAGGACAGCGGGTCATGCATCTTCTGCATCCTGTGCAGGAATAAGCGGCCCTGTTCAAATCATCCAGTGCCGAATCATCCAGTTGTTTTGCCTCACCCAGAAAAGGCAGGATCTTTCCCTGAAATTTAAAATATTTTTTATACAGTTTGCGAACAACTTCCGCCCTTGCCGCAGGAGAGTACTCAGGACGGGGAATGGAATTAAAAACATGGCAGGATGTTGTACAGATCCCGCATCTGGAACAGGTATCAAGATACATGTTCATTGTTTTTGTAAGCTTTCCTTCAAAAGCCTTCAACAGGTCTTCACGTAGACTTTGCTCCATCCTATCCTCTCCTGATTTTGTTAAGGGGGATAGCAAATATGGCATGCATCATTTTGCTGAAAGGGAAAAACATAATAAACAGATTTGCAAAAAATACATGGAAAACCAGCATGAACGAATGCCCGGAATAGGTGACCTCGGAAATATCCGGTTGTAACATCAAAAGGCTTTTCAGATAGTTCTGGTAATCACTCACTGTCATCTCTTCAAAACCAAACCAGGTTCTTGCCCAGTCAAGTTCACTTCCCAGTATGACTGTGAGCAAAAGGCTGATGAGAAGAAAATAATCTTCCGGTACAGATAAATTTTTTGCATGGGATGAAAAGCGTCTGAAAAGAAAATACAGCAATGAAATAAACAAGGCTACCCCGATAAATCCTCGGCCTAAAAATATCTCATGTTCTATTATCTGAAAAATACTGAAGGCATGTATCAATTCAATATGCCCGATGATAAGAAGGAAAATGCAGGCATGAAAAAGCATCAGGAAAAACCACATAACCGGTCTGGCCTTAAAAACCGACGGCAAAAGAAAGGTATCGACCAGGATATGAAACCATGCCGGTTTTTTTTGAGGGTATAGATTCAATGGGATCTTTAAACCGGGTTTCCTTAAAACTATTGTTATCTGGTAGACAAGTCCTGCCGCAAATACAGCAAAGGAAAAGTATACCATGGGCACAAGGATTATATAGTTCAGGGTATCCACTGTTTTTATCTCTAAATATTATACGACCCGTTTAACATAAAAACTTATTTCATCATCACCTTGAACCGTCTGGACAATTTCATGTCCAGTTGTCCTGGCCCATGCCGGAAAATCGGTCAATGAACCGGGATCCGTTGTCACGGCTTTAACCACCTGCCCTATTTCAACTTCCTGTATCCCTTTACTTATCTTAACAACGGGCATTGGACAGGCCAGTCCTTTTAAATCCAGGGTTTTATCTGCTTTGATTTCATTACTCATTTTTGCATCCTTTTTTTTGATCCTGCATTCAAATCATGCAGTGGTTATAATAATTTAAACTTTTCTTATTAAAGAAATAATATTAAATAGACTTTATTAAATAAACAATTGAATTTTACTATTGATTGCCTCTTCAAGAAATTTTGCAACACCGCAATATGTCAAACCCGGATAATCGATGATCTCTTCTGGTTTAAAACCCATAAGGTCCATGGACATTTCGCAGACATAAATTTTAACCCCAAGTTCACCGGCCATTACAATCATCTCATCCACTGAAGCAACATTTTTCTTTGTCATGAGGCTTTTCATCATGGCTGTGCCGGCCCCCCCCATGTTCATACTGGAAAGTTTCAACTTTGATGCGCCCGTTGGCAGCATGGCGCCGAACATTTGACTGACAGGATCTTTACCCTTTGCTTTTTTACCTTTTGCCCTGAGAATAGGTGTCCCCCAGAAAGTAAAAAACATAACAACTTCCATTCCCATGGCCACTGCGCCCGTTCCAACGATGAATGCTGCAAGCGCCTTGTCCAGATCGCCGCTAAATACGATCATGGAAAGTTTATTGCTTGCTATCCTGGCATCCATACCAGCCATTTGCGCCTTGAGTTCATCAATCTGTTTTTGCAGTTCTTCCATGGTATACCTCCTGAAATAGGATTAAAGAGTTCATACTGTGAACTATATATTTAAATCTTTTTATTAAAATACTTCCGATTAAACATTTGTCATAAATTCCTTGCCCGATTCCATACATGCCTTTAAAAGATCAAGGTTTGTTAAAAGTTTTTTTCTTTCCCGATCGCTGACCTGTGACAATACCGCGCGATGCAAATCATCTTGAAACGCTTTTATTTCAACCAGTTTTTCTTTGCCTTTCCGGGTCAGGCTGATCAATGAAATCCGTGAATCTTCCGGGTCCTTGATACGCATTATCAAATCTTTTCCCAGAAGCCCGGCAACAATTTTTGTCATCCGGCTCTTTCCAACATTCATTTTTATTGAAATATTTTTTGATGTCAGATATTTTTCATCTTTGAAAAACATCAAGCAGCGAAGTTCTGCATCAGGAAGGTCAAATTTACCGCTCTGGTACTGGAGTCTTTCCTGGCAGCATTGAAAAAGCGTATTGATCAAATTTTGAAATTCAGTGATCTGGTATTGCGTCACACTCGTATTTTCTGTCACAGTATGGTTCATACTATGAACTATAAGGGTTCTATTTTATCATGTCAACATTTAAATCAAACCCTGATCCACCATCAAGGTACCACCTGCTGCGTTGACTGCGGTCGTTCCTCCCTGCGGAGTATGACTTGATACGCCTCACTCGTCACTCCTTGTCGCCTTGCATTTGGCACCTTGCTGATGGATAGGAATAGTGCGCAACCCCACGGCCCAGCCGGTAAATGAAAATTTGATGGGGGATTTGGGCAAATAAAGACCATTAAAAATTCATTACCCCATATGGAGTATGAGCGATCCCTTCAACTTTGAATTAAAACTTCAAATATACTTTTTGATGGCTAAAACAATATCTTCAACTGCTTTGACAAGTATGGACCTTGGACAGGCAATGTTAAACCTTTCAAATCCAGCCCCGTTGTCACCAAACCAGATTCCATGATCCAAGGCAACATTGGCATCCTTTTCCAATACCTGGACCATTTTTTTGCAGTCCAATCCAGTTTTCCTAAAATCAACCCAGACCAGATAACTTCCCTGGAGGTCATAAACCTTTGTACCGGGCAATTGGGTTTCAATATAGGTTTTTAAATAGATGAAATTATCATTCAGGTAAAGAATAAGATCATCCAGCCAGGATTCAGCCTCATTATAGGCCGCTGCCGCCGCAATCGCGCCAAAAAGCGTTCCACCAATTGAATTTGTAAAACCAAGGTTTTCAATCTGGTTTGAAAGGTCCTGTCTTAAACCGGCATTGGGTATAATAATGCTTGACTGATGCAACCCGGCTAAATTAAAGGTCTTACTTGCTGCAAGCCCTGTTATGGAGTGCTGTGCAAACCTTTCTGAAATAGTCGGGAAACAGATGTGTTTGAATCCAGGCATAATTAAATCACAGTGGATTTCATCTGAAATAACGAGAACCTCATTTTTGATGCAGATATTTCCGAAAGCCTCAAGCTCTTCTTTGGTCCATACTCTCCCGACAGGGTTATGTGGGCTGCACAGGATTATCATTTTAGCCCTTGGATCCTTGGTTTTTTCTTCTAAATCTGCAAAATCCATCTGATAATGATCGCCAACAATCTGCAAAGGGTTTTCTAAAATCCTTCGCCCATTGTTCTGAATGGCTCTGGCAAAAGGATAGTAGACAGGGGGTTGTATGATGACCTTATCGCCTGATTTGGAAAATCGCTGAACAATATAATTTATGGCGGGAACGACTCCCGGAGTTGTTATTACCCATTTTTCATCAATTTCCCACTGGTGACGTCGCTGGTACCAGGAAATCAATGCCGGGAAATATGACGGGTCACTCAAGCTGTATCCATAGATCTGATGCTCCAGGCGCTTTTCCATGGCTTTTCTAACCACAGTCGGACATTTAAAATCCATATCCGCCACCCATAAAGGGAGAAGATTCTCTTTTCCTTTTCCAAATATTGCCGATAAAACACTTGGTTCCCATTTCATGGAGGCAGTGCCGCTTCGATCAACAATTTCATCAAAATCCCAGTCTTTCAACATTAATTTATCCCTTGTACTTTATATTATAAAATAATTTCATTTTTGGATTAATGGCATAACCCAATAGACAGCCCATGTCAAATGTAAAAGTTTTATTCAAGACACCTTATTTTCTGACTCTGATCCTATCTCAAAATTGTTCACAATTAGGATAAGCCACTATAATAGTTATTATATTTTTCCCCATACAATGAAATTTTTGTTTGAATTTTTTTTGGATTTTGATACCTAATTACAGTATCGTGATTTTCATTATAAAAAGGATGATGAAATATCCATTGATTCTCCCCCTGGTATTGCAGTCACTCAGTTAATCCTCTATAATACCGGGGTAGGACCAGCTCAGATATGAAATGCAGTTTTATAAGGAGAAAACAGGGTCAAAAACCAGGAAAAAAAATGCCTTTAACAAACCATGAACTGCAACTTGCCAACGATTTTGTCCAGACCACTGGCTGCAATATTTTTCTTACCGGAAAAGCCGGTACCGGAAAAACAACTTTTCTGCATAATTTGCCGAAAAAAACAGCAAAAAGGATGATTATAACAGCGCCAACCGGGGTAGCAGCAATCAATGCCGGTGGGGTCACCCTTCACTCTTTCTTTCAGCTGCCCTTTGGGCCATTTGTACCGGGAAGCGAGGGATATGAACGCAATAAACAGCGTCAGTTCAGGTTCAGCAATGAAAAAAAACAGATTATACAAAGTCTTGATTTGCTGGTAATTGATGAAATAAGTATGGTAAGGGCAGATATGCTGGATGCCGTGGATGCAGCGCTGCGCCGTCATCGCCGTAATAATCAGCCCTTTGGCGGCGTACAACTTCTCATGATAGGGGATTTGCATCAACTGTCTCCCGTGGCAAAGCCTGATGACTGGCAACTTATTCAGCAATATTATGAATCCGTTTACTTTTTCAGCAGTAATGCCCTTGATCTTACACAATTGCTTACCATTGAGTTAAAACATATTTATCGTCAAACAGATGTAAATTTTATCAAACTTCTTAACCATGTGCGTGACAACCGGCTTAACGACCCCACAATAGATGCTCTTAACCAGCGTCACATTCCAGATTTTACACCTGGCAAAGACAAGGGTTATATTACCCTGACCACCCATAATCGAAATGCAGATTCAATGAATCAGTCCAGGCTTGAAGCTTTAAGCAAAAAAGAACACCAGTTTAAAGCTCAAATTTCCGGAGATTTCCCGGAGCATATCTATCCTACTCCAGCTATACTCAGGCTTAAAGAAGGGGCTCAGGTAATGTTTTTGCGCAATGACCCTTCTGCTGAAAGACAATACTACAATGGTAAAATCGGCAGAGTAATAAAGATTTCAGACAAACATATCAGTGTTATCTGCCCCGGAGATCCTGGGAGAATCATTGTGGAACCTGTCCTTTGGGAAAATATCAAATATACGTTAAATGATGAAAATAAAGAAATCCAGGAAGATATTATCGGCAAATTTGAACAATACCCTCTAAAACTTGCATGGGCCATCACCATACACAAAAGCCAGGGCCTGACCTTTGATAAAGCCATTATCGATGCCAAAGCAGCCTTTACCCATGGTCAGGTATACGTAGCCCTAAGCCGCTGTAAAACCTTAGAGGGTATGATCCTTAGTTCCCCCCTCTCATCTAAGGGAATAAAAACGAACGAAGCAATAAATAATTTTACTAAAATTACCCGCCAAAACCCACCATCTGAAGACCGACTGCAGTCGGATAAAATCAAATATCAACAGGGACTGTTGCTTGATTGTTTTGATTTTCAAACCCTTGGCAATCGCCTGGGGTATCTTACCCGGCTTTTGCTGGGTAATGACAGAACTGTTCAAGTTTCAGGCATTGCAGATATTCATCACCTGGAAGAAACTGCCTCAAAAAATATTTTTATTATCAGTGAAAATTTTAAGCGTCAATTACACACAATTTTTGCCAGTGGCCACCTCCCTGATTCAGATCCCGTTATTTTAGAACGAATCAGCAAAGCCTCGTTATGGTTTCAAGAAAAATTTGCAATGATTTTTGGAATGTCAATTCAAAGCCTTCACGTGGAAACAGACAATAAAGAACTTCGTAAAAAGATTAACAATGCCCTGAATAATCTTAAAAAAGAAATTTCATTAAAATTGGCTGGCGTAAAAAGCTGCGAAAATGGATTTTCCCCCTCAGGTTATCTGCGTGCTGTTGCAAATGCACAGATTGACTTTATTCCTGAAAAAATAAAAAAGAGCCGGCTCCCGGATTATGGTGAATCAGATATTAAGCATCCAGAGTTATTCCAGACTTTAAAGGACTGGCGATCCAGCAAGGCCAAAGATAAAGGTCTTGCCCATTTTCAGGTTTTACACCAACGGGTCTTGATTCAGATTGTGGTTTGTCTGCCCGAAAATACGGCTGTTTTAAAAAAAATAAGTGGCGTTGGCAAAAAAACCATTGAAAAATATGGTGAAGAACTTGTGGAACTGGTTTTGGCCTATCGCAAAAAACATGGGATAAACAAGTTGGTTTTGCCGGAACCTAAAAAACTTTCAAAAAAAAATCCCCCGATAAAAAAAAAGGAGGCTCCCTTTGACACAAAACAGACAAGTTTTGATATGTTCAATAAAGGATTAACGATTGCAGAAATTGCTGAAGAAAGAGGCCTTGTGAAATCGACTATTGAAACGCATATGAGTTTTTTTGTGGAAAAAGGCAAATTAAATATCGACAAATTGCTTTCTCCTGAAAAACAAAAAGCTATTAAAAAAGAACTTGTCAAAGATCAAAATTATTCTCTAAACAAAGTAAAAAATACTCTGGGAGGGGACTACAAATATGGTGAAATCCGAATGATGATAGCCCTTCAAAAATATATAGCCACAAAATAAACTGATAAAGGCACCTGCTTTGTCACCCTCTTGAAACAAAGTCCAATTCCATTGACAATTACATAATGAATAGCATACTTTTGATACTATATATTTTTGTTTAAAAATAAATAAAGCCACAAAATAGGAGTTCTATAAATGAAAGTTGTCAATTATAAAGATGTATTACCTATTGTCATGGACAATGAAATGGTGAAAAATGTTGCTGGCAGGTTGATGATCGGAAAACAAGATGGAGCAGAGAATTTTCGCATGAGACTGTTTGAAATGGGCAAAGACGGATATACACCAAAACATACCCACGACTGGGAGCATGAGGTTTTTGTCCACTCAGGCAATGGGGAAGTATTGATTGAGAACAAATGGCATCAGGTTTCAGAAGGTTCGGCCATCTTTGTTCCGGCTAATATTGAGCACCAGTTCAGGAACACTTCTGACAAAACCTTTACTTTTGTATGTCTTATTCCTTCTGGAGTGCCTGAATTATAATGGGCTTGCGATCCTGTATAGGGGAAAATGGTCAATTTATTGTGGGCGTACACAAACCTGAGTTTACTATAAAAAACTTAAGGGACCATGACCATTTTGCATCTCTTGGTCAGCTTGAAGACGGCACTGTGGTTGACAACACAGTCAATTTTCCCGGGGACGATCTTTATGAACCTTGTGCAGACATCATCTATGAAATTGCCAACCCTTTTCCTTTCCGGGGAACAACTTATATTAACTCTGCATGGGCTGACACAAAAGCTGCTCAACCTGAAACAATAAAAATTTCAGCACCTGAACCCTGTTCTCTGATTCAAAATTTTGAACGTTTCAAAGGAAACAAAAGCACAGGTATAGAAGATAAAAAAGCTCTTTTGGACATACTTCCGCACCCATTGCTCATTGCACTTGCCCAGGCCTCTTCAGACCCAGAGGAACTGATACTTCTGGCTAAAAAAGCATGCAATATTCTTTTTGATCCAAGAGACAGGACTCCTTCTGGAATCAGATTTAAAAAAAACCGACAAAGGGCAATTATCCCGGATATCTATGATTATGAGCTTTTTGAAGTGCTTGTGAACAACAAGTATCTTCCAGATGACTATAAAAATGCTCTGGTGTTGAAACCCGGGGTACAGGGTAAAAACGAAATCACGGGGGAATATTTATCTCAAAATGGGAACACCCACGTTTTTGAATATCTGAGACGAAACTCCTATATTCCCTGGGGGCATTTTGCATCCAATATGGCAAACGATGCAATCCGGTACAGCGCACTTGAACTGAGCCTTGAAGATATGAAAGGCATCCGCCATTTATACTATCAGCGTGCATTTGTGAGGCTGGCACAAAGCATTGGAATTAACATTCCCGGCAAAAGAGGCTGTCTGGCCCAAAAAGAGCTTGAAGATCTCCGGAGTAAAATACTGATAAAACTTGAACTATCTCCCTGCACCCCACTGGAATTTAACAGTACACTGTGGGGGTGGAACTTTGGATTTGGATTTGCCCAGTCTGGACACAGGCTCCATGCCTCCCACCAGATGATCCACCAGCAGAACGCCATGGTCCCGAAGTACGTTCAAACCTTTTCAGGAAAGATGTCATCGTCTTTTGCCTGCGGCGATCTGATCCGTGATTTTATTGAACAATACAAGAGAACAACGGGTAAGCCCTTTTTTGAAACCTATTTAACTGCCATAAAAAACAATACCAGAACAGATGGTAAAACAATTGGTGAGTCCTCCCTGATCATTATGGAAGATGATCATACCATCTTGTTTGCACCAAAGGCACAGGTTTCCGAATGGGAACTGCAGCTTATGCCTAAAACCGCCTGCGGCAATATCCTTGAAGCAGGCACACATATGCGGGAATCACTGGACAGAGCCATTTTAACCGCTGTAAAAGTCCTTGAATCCTTGGGAGTACAAATGGTTACCACCATTGAATTTTCAAAACGATTTGATTCTAAAAATTGCGACCAGCGTCTTCTGTATTCATTTCTTCCTATACTTCCCCATGCACCGGCTACTTTTTCCGAAGCACAATTACGATGGATCAGCGGCTGTTACCCAGAAGATTTTGCCCATATCTGCCGCGCTGCAATTAATAATTTAAAATAAGGAAAAAAAATGCTGCTGCATGATTTTATTTATGAATGGGATGGCAAAAGTTCTAAAGGTGAAAAGCCCATTTCATGGTGGCCTGGATCATATCGGGTGAAAATTGTGAGGCTGGCAACAGACAGCAATAATATCAGCTACCTTGTTCACACCGCTGTCATCCTGAAAAATGCCAAGACCAACCCTGCTATGAATACATCCTTAAAAAACTATATCCATAATTTTGCCCGGATAATATCAAAGGAATATAATCTTAATATTGATAAAACTCTGTGGATTGAACTGGATGACAAAATACGGGTAGCCAGCTTGAACCCGGAACAAAAATTATCCCCTGAGATACTTTATACCATATCCTGGCGATCCATTCGACCCAACGAGCTTGCAATGATCAAACCCTATATAACCGATATGTAAAAAGCTGATTGGAAAAATTGTTTGTTATCTATCTATATTTATACATTATTTTTTCTTAAAAACCCTTTATTGACTTCAGGTTAAAACAAAGATAAAGTATGCTCCTTTATAAGCAATTTTTATTGAGCAGATAATAATGAAAAACGATCAATTCACCCTTCAAATACCATTGTCAGTTCCGGAAACAATCATGGAAATTAAAAAAAAACCTGCCATGGGATATATTTTTTTAAAAGCATTTTTAATTTCCCCTTTTCGCTCCAAAACAATTAAAGATGACCTTGTTATAAAAAAAACCTGGATTATTTTAAAAAATTACCTGCCGGATAAAGAGCTGATAAAAAATTACAGGGCTGTTTGTGGATTTTCCAGAGAAAGGCCTGATATAATTCCCATATCCTATTTGCAGACGATCTTTATAAGCCTTATAGGCAAATTTATTACATCAAGCTTTTTTCCCATAAACCCACTGGGACTGATCCATATCTTTCAGTCTTTTGAGCAGAAAAGATCTATGACAACAGATGAAACTCTTAATCTTGCCTGTACACTTGAAAGCATAAAAAAAACCGAGAAAGGAATTGAAACAGGTTTCAGCATGGAAGTTTCGTCAAAAGGAGAACTTGTCTGGAAGGGGATATCTGTATTTTTTACACATAGTCAGGTAAAAAAGAAAAAAACGGCAGCGAAAAAAAATGATATATTGCTTGAAAAAAAAGAGATCATACTTGCACCATCAGGTATCGGGAAAAAATATGCAAGAGTTTCCGGTGATTATAACCCTCACCATCTTTACACTGTTTTCGCAAAATTATTTGGTTTTAAAAGGCCAATTGCACACGGAATGTGGAGCCTTGCACGAGTTATTGCAAGCCTGGATAAAAAAATTGGTATTAATGATTCAGCATCTGTTGAAGCCTCTTTTAAACTGCCTGTTTTCCCTCCTGCAACTATGTCGCTGGGGTATGAATACCAAAATGATCCGGAAAGCCAGAACACAATTGTCAACTTTGAACTTCGCGATAACCAAAAAGGGCTGCCTCATCTAAAAGGAAAGCTTCTTAAAACTATATAAGGTACTAACTATGCTGGGTTCTGTATTTGCACTGACTTCAACCTTTTTGTGGGCATGCGCTGTGATCCTGTATTTTTAAAATCTTAATTTCTTCTTCATCCGGTTTGTTCCTGCCCAAAACGGTAGCGAAAATCGTCATTCATCACACAGCGCCGGATGGATGTGAACATTCGAGGATGTGCCAATCCCTCCCCGCCGGTAGAGATGACCAATGATTTAAAACCTTCTCCTTCAATGCCGAGCCCACCGAGGGAGGAGGCATTTTTTACAAACTGGGAGGCATCTGCAATACTGGACATATAGGCCATATTCTGGAGATTATTGGAGTGAAAAACAATGGTATGTCTTAACCCCTGTTCAGCAGCCACCCCTTCATCCATAGCTTCCTTGTCGTTTTTGCAGCGGACAAACGGCAGCACCGGCATGATCTGCTCAGTCCAGATAAGGGGGTGCTCTTTATCTGTTTCTAAGATGACAATCTTTGTTTCCGGGGGAATATCCAGGCCGATGGCACGTTTCAGGATAACATTGGGCGGTTTGCCGATGTAATCCATGTTGATGACGCTGGGGGTCCGGCCTGGGCGGATTTCCTTGAAAATTTCCTTGACCAGGACTTTACCCTGGTCAACTGTGAGTTCATATGCACCATACTTGATCAGCAGATCCTTTAAAGTGTCTGCAACGGAATGGGTAACAAAAATTTCTTTTTCACTGGAACAGGGAGTGCAATTACTTAATGATGAACTTCGGATGATGCATTGTGCTGCATGGTCCAGGTCTGCGGATTCATCCACGACGACCGGTGGATTACCCGGTCCGCCGGAAAGGCACCGCTTACCGGTTTTAGTGGCAAATTCCACAACGCTATGCCCGCCGGTAACCGTAATCATATCTGTGTTTGGATGGGTCATCAGGGATTGTGCCCCGGGTATATCCGGCTCTGAGACCGTGGTAACTGTATTTGGCGGTCCGCCTGCCGCGACTATAGCCTGATTAAGGTCTTTGACCACCCTGGCGGAAACGATTTTGGTTTTCGGATGGGGGTTGTTAACCGTTGTATTGCCGCCGGCCAGAATCATAATAGCGTTGTGAACAATACCCGGTGCTGCATTGGTCACGGCATTGATCGAAGCAACCATTCCAACCGGTATTCGTTCATTAATGGTTACCCCCAGGTCTCCGGTAAATACCTCTGGGGTTATACTTTCTATACCAGGGACGCCGCAGGCGGTTTCCATTTTCAATATGGAACCTGAAACTGATCCAAGATCTGTTTCATCCAATTCCATTTGTCCGTACTCTTCACGATTGGCCCAGCCCACATCCCGTATCGCCTGGATTATTTTTTCCCGGGTCTCCAACGGCAGCAGTAACAGTTGCTGATGGGCTGCCACAGCAGCCTGGATGGCATCTTCCATCTCCTGAAATACACCGTGCTCGCCTTTATTGTGGGGGGTATCCTTGGCACCTGGGGTATCCTGGGATGTTCGTGTTTCAGAAACTGTAAGTTTCTCCATAACCTGTTCTATAATCAGTTCTATCTGTTTTTTATCGATGGTCATATTGCACCCTTTACAATTGAATATTCAATCAGCGCTTCCTATGCGCCATAACGGTATCTAAAATCATTGGCCATCACACATCGCCGGATCAAAGTAAACATCCGGGGCCGGGTCTGGCCCTCGCCGTTAGTGGCAATGTGAAAGGAGGTATAGCCTTCACCGGCAACACCTACACTTGCCAGCCCGCAGGAACTGTTCTTAACAAAAGCTGCACATTTGGCACGGCTGGTCATTTTTTTAATATTCTGAATACAATTGGAATGAATCGCCATTGTGTGGCCATTCCTCTGTTCAGCGGCCAGGGCTGCATCAATGGCCTCGTCTACATTGAGGCATCGTACAATGGGCAATACCGGCATGATCTGTTCGGTCCAGACCAGGGGATGATTTTTATCTGTTTCCAGAATCACAATCTGAACGTCATCTCCCACCTCAAGACCAATGGACTTAAGGATAAACGAAGGAGATTTGCCGATGAAATCCATATTTATAACACCAGGTTCACCAGGGGCTTTGATTTCATTGAAAATCTTTTTCAAAAGGTCTTCCCCCTGGGAGGCATTAATCTCATAAGCGCCGTATTTTTTAAGATGTTCCTTTAGTTGGTCTGCAACGGATTCAACAACAAAGATCTCTTTTTCGCTGGCGCAGGCAATACAGTGTGAAAATGAAGCTCCTTGAACAATGCTTTTGGCAGCCCGGTCCAGGTCAGCGGTCTCATCCACCACCACAGGCGGGTTGCCAGGCCCGCCGGCAATTACCCGTTTGCCGGTCTGTGTGGCAAAAGCCACCACACCATGCCCGCCGGTTACGGCAATCAACTTTACTTTAGGATGTGTCATTAGAGTCTGGGCCGACGGCACGGTTGGTTCTTCAAGACAGCAGATGCAATTGGGCGGACCACCGGCAGCAGTGACGGCTTTGTTTATATCCCGAATCACTCGGCAGGCAATTATCCGCGTTTTGGGATGGGGATTGTTGATCACGGTATTACCGCCCGCCAGCATCATGATAGCATTGAAAAGAATAGTGGGAGAGCCGTTAGTTACAGGGTTAACCGAGGCAATCACACCCACGGGTATCCGCTCAATAATGGTTACGCCCTTGTCACCGCTGAACACTTCGGGAACGAGGTCTTCCATACCTAGAACCTGGCTTGCAGCCAGATTCTTTTTGACATTGTCCGTGGATCTGCCCAGGCCGGTCTCCTCAAATTCCATTCGGCCGTATTCATCTGCCTGGGTCAGGCCGACCTGCCGAACCGCCTCTATGATTTTTTCTCTGACGGCCAGCGGTAGGGCAACCAGTTTTTTCTGTGCAATGGTCGCAGCCTGGATACATTCCTCTATTTCCTGGAACACACCGTCTGTGACAGCGCTGGCAGTATAAGGTATATTATTTATCTTTGGCAAATCCAGACTTTCTTTACTTTCCTGTTGCAATCGATTGACCACTATCTCAACTATTTGTTCAATTTTTCCTTCATCCAAGCCCATTTTCAACCTCTAATATTTGAAAATTTTATCAATCCAGACAATGACGTTCATGCTTTCATTTTGGGCAAACCAGACGTAAACATCCAGCCTGCCCATGGCAGTTAGCCAGCATTATTTTGAAATAAATTTGAAAAATCATTGTAATTATAAAAGGGACGAATATTCATTAAATTCCCAATCTGTTACATGTTTTCGAAAACGATCCAGTTCATTTTCTTTGAGTGCGACAAATGCTTGAATCAATTCCGGTCCAATCGCGTCACACAATACCTTATCGGCCTTGAGTTCCGCCAAAGAATCTCTAAGGTAAAAGGGTACTGTATCCAAGGTTCCTGGTTCAGCAAATCCAACATCCCCTATGAAAGGGTCTCCTGGTTCAATCTTATTTTTTATCCCGTCAAGTCCTGCAGCAAACGCAGCAGCAAACACAAGATAAGGATTGGCTGATGCACAAGGTGCACGGTTTTCCACCCGGGTTGCCGCTCCCCTTTCATCGGGCACACGGCAGTAGACGGATCGGTTGTCCAGTCCCCAAACCATGTAATAGGGACAAAAAGAATCCGGAACATACCGTTTATAGGAATTTATTGTCGGGGCAAACAGGGCGGACATCCCTTTGGCATGGGCCATCTGTCCGCCGATAAAATAACGTGCCAGATCAGAAATGCCGTTTTCCCCACTGGGATCATCAAACAGATTTTTACCGGTTTCGTGATCATTCAGTGACAGGTGTATGTGGTAGCCGCTTCCGCCCCCATCTGTTGTAGGACGACCCATAAAGGTCAACAGCAAATTGTTCAAAGCGGCCATTTCTTTGCAGACGGTTTTAAACGTAAAGGAGTCATCGGCCATTTTCAGTGCTTCACCATGCATCCAGTTGATTTCATACTGGCTTGGAAAAAACTCGTGATTCATGTAAAGGATGTCGATACCCACGTCCAATAATGTATTTTGTAACTTTTGTAAGAAACCTGCTTTGTCACTTCCAGGACCTATCTGGTATACTGTGGAGAGGTTAGGGTTATATAACGTTGGGGATCCGGCCCCGTTTGGTTCGAAAAGAAAAAATTCCAGTTCACTGGCACAAATCGCCTTTAGCCCCATGTCATCATATTGTTTTAAAATACGCTGGAGGCAGTTGCGTGGATCAACAGGTACAGGATTACCACCACTGACACCGTTACCAATCAAACGTGCCGTTCCTTCCAGATAGGGCAGGACTGTAAAGGTATCCAGATCTGGCATAACTGACATGTCTTTCCAATCGATTTCATAGCCAACTCCACTTCCCTCAGCCACATCGTTGCCAAGGTGAATGCCATATATTGCCTGGGCAAAGCAAAGCCCCTCTTCAGCCACTCTTTCCACATGTTTAGCAGGCATCATTTTGCTTCGACTAATCCCATAAAGGTCTGGGAATTCAACCCTAAGGGATGTGATATTTTGGGCCTTGATAATCTCTTGAATCTCTTTTAGCTCCATGATGCCTCCTCCTATTGCGTGTGGGGTATAATTTAAATTTTGATTTTAATATCTTGATGGAATATCATAAATTTACTCTTTTCTGCCGATAAGATTTTCCAGTGTTTCAACAACCACTTTGGCGGCTGTCTGAACCTCGGATTCTGTTCCGGCCAGATAAACTCTTCCGGACGCACCAAAGAATCGAATATCCACCAGTCTTACGTTGCAGTGTTTCTCTGCTTCATTCGCAGCAATTGATGAATAGGCTGCAGGCGTGACTTCCAGCAGATATACGTCGTCATTGCCAAGGACGAGCATCCCCCTGCTGTTTCTGTTAATAATAACCGCCTGATAAGGATCCACCTTATTAATGGTGCTGGTGGCCAAAATTTTTGGGGCCATCCGATCTTCTTCCTTCAGGCCCAGTTCGTCCAGAATCATCTGCCCTGCATGCATGACCTCTTCCCGGTCGGAGGAATGAATTTCCAGCATACCGTTTCGTCTCTCCACAATCATCTCGCCGGGTTTGCAATTGGTAACTTTTAAAGCAATATCGGTCAAGCGGTTAATCTCTATCCCGGGTAGGACTTCTACAAAAAGCGAGGCCATCCCTTCTACCGGCAAAAAACCACGACACTTGCATGCAAACAGGGATGCAAATTGGGGTTGTATTCGGTCCAAATGGCAGTAGGCTCTTAATTCGGCCATGTATCAATCTCCTTCTTTATTCATTACATTTATAAATTTCAATGGCATATTCCCTGGCCAGATCTCTTGCCAGGGGAGTTACATTCCCATTCAGCGCAAGCCAGATCTTTTTTTGCTTGTTCTCTGCTGCCATGTGAACGTTCTTAGCTGTGATCAACTTCAATACAGGATTCTTTTTTTCTGCAGATATTTTTTCGTTCTTGGTTTGTTCAGGCAAAACAAGGTTTTGAAAAACCGCACTCAATTGATCAGTTGGACAAAATTGCATACCGAACATCTTTAATTTATTAAAAATTTTATCAATTTCTTTTATTAAATTTGAATTAACGGCAATGCCTGGTCTTGAAAACCCATCTTCAGCAGCCAGGATTTTTTTACCTTTCATCAGGGCGGACAATACAATCCCGGACTCAAGATCATCGGCAAGAAGGCTTGCCACCTTAGCTGCTGCAGGAAAGGCAAATGTGGGTAAAATTAAAATTTCACAGACATCCAGAACTTTTTCCAGACCGGCAGGTCCGCTTTTATCCAGAATACAGCGAACCTTTGATTTTTCTTTCAACTCATTTAGATTCACCAGGCTTCGAGCCGATTCTCCCCTGTAGATTCCAAGTTTATCCGACAGTTCACCAATGGATTTGATCTGTTCAAAGGTTTTGTCCAGCCGACAGACACCGGCATGGAAAACCGTCAATACCTTGGGTCCCTGTCGGTTTGGTTTGGGTGTTGATACCTTTTTGACAGACAGATCCGCAAGGACTTCTTGAACCAGACGTTTTATCTTGTTTTTAACAGCAATATCCATCAGTTGCCCTGTTTCTCCGATATATCAAGGCTGTCAACGATACCCATGACTACTGCATCCACAGGGATTTTTCCTTCTCTGTCCAATGCCTGCATGGCTGGTGCGCCCTGGGTGATAATAACAATTTCACCGTTTCCTGCACCGACTTCATCATCTGCAGCCACAATGGTGGTATTTCCTTCAGGCGTCAGATCTTTTTTCAAAGGTTCGACAAGAAGAAGTCGTAAGGCATGTATACTGTCTTTTTTTTTGGTGGACCAGATATTCCCAATAACTCTTGCTATTTTCATTATCCTAAGCCTTGTTCTCCTTTAAAATGTGCTTCTTTGTTCACACTTTCAAAGCACTGTTAATCCATGTGTTAGATCGACGGGTTAAAAAATCCAAACTTGTCATCCGTAAACGTATAGTTGGAACCAACCAGCGGAATACCTGTCATGGCGCATGCTTCCAGGGTGAGTGAACGGATGTCCTCTCTTTCCAGGTTGCTCAGTTTGGTTTTACCGGCAGCCTTTGCCAGGATGATCGCTTCAATGGTCATGGCCTGGATGTAATTGGCTACCTGCTGGGCAGCTTTCTCAATATCCAGCCGTGCTCGCCTTTCAGGATCTTGGGTACCGATACCAAAGGCACATTTTCCCTCATGACATTTCAGGCAGACAGCACACCCCATGGCCACCATGACACCTGTACCTAGGGCCACGGCATCTGCTCCCAGGGCAAGGGCTTTGGCCAGATCAGCACCATTTCTCACACCACCGGAAATGATAACGCTCATCTCTTCTCTAACGCCCATGTCTTCAAGGCTTTTTACTGCCTGAACCAAGGCGGGCATACTCGGTATTCCCAAATTATCGGCTGCAACCGCAGGTGCTGCACCAGTCCCCCCTTCGGCGCCGTCAATAACAATGCCGTCTACCCCTGTTTTGGCAGCAATTTTGACATCTTCCCAAACGCGTCCGGCGGCTAATTTAAGAAAGATGGGAACCTTATAGTCTGTCAGATCCCTTAACTGCTTAATCTTCAGAACCATGTCGTCAGCACCGAATATGTCGCCGTGCCTGGGGTGGCTGTGCAGGTCAATTCCTTGGGGCAGCTGTCTGAATTCTGCGATTTCTTCAGTTATCTTGCATCCCATCAGGTGACCGGACAGGCCCGGTTTGGCACCGATACCGCAGATAATCTCAATGGCATCAGCTGCCTCAATATTCCGTAAGGAAAATCCCATACGGCTGGGGGTGATCTGAACCACCTGTTTGTAGGAGTTGTCCCG
Organism: Desulfobacula sp.; assembly: GCA_018645325.1. Lineage (GTDB taxonomy): Bacteria > Desulfobacterota > Desulfobacteria > Desulfobacterales > Desulfobacteraceae > Desulfobacula. The sequence continues at coordinate 9,630 of JABGOU010000046.1, read as the reverse complement.
CTCTTCGGGAAGCAGTCCCCCTTCACCGTTGCAAATGGAGGTCCCCACAATATCAGTGGCCTTTGCCAAGGCGGTTTTGCACTCCTTGCTCAACGCACCGTAGGACATGCCGGAAATCATGACGGGGGTCTCGATCACCAGCGGTTCTTTGGCATACCGGCTTCCTAATATAGTCTGTGTGCTACAGTCTTCCCGATAGGTATCAATGGACATACGGCTCAACTGAGACGGCAGCACCAGGAGATCATCAAACGTTGGGAATTTCCTGGGGGTGCCGCAACCTCTGATCCGGTGTTTCCCCATTGCTGCCATATATTTGACTTGAGAGATGGTCTCAGCATTCCATATCCCTCTTTGTACATCTTTTACTTTTGGAATTTTTTCTTCTTTTGACATCATACCACCTTTTTGTGGGTCGGTTTAAAGATAACATATTCATGCCGCCCTGAAACTAGGGGAATGACGCTTCTAAAATCATCCACTCCCTGTTCAATGTCGTATTTTTTAAAGAGCTTTTCCAGCTTTTTTTTCTCATTATCTTCAATGGGGACGATGGTTACGTTGCCCCCGATTTTCTCTTCTAGATCCGGATCCAATGAGTGGATAATACCCTTATACATGGATTCACCCAGGCCTTTTCCCACTTCTCCCAGCACCACAATTCGTCCCCCAAGGGTCATGCCCCCGGCCCACCGGCCCACATTGCCGCAGACAATCAGGTTACCGCCTTTCATGCCAAAACCGCAGCGACTGCCAGAATTCCCTTTAATGACAAGGTTGCCGCCCACCATGGAGGGTGCGGCATTGGATCCGGTATTCTTGTGGACAATGATTTCACCATCCATCATATTGTCCCCGGTATACCAGCCGGTATTACCTTCAATCTCCAGTGTCGGCCCTTCCATAAACCCACCGGTATAAAACCCGGTACTGCCGTGCAACAGGATTTTTCCCTTGCCAATCAATCCTGTGGCAAAATTATGAATGGAGTGCGTGCCGACCACTTCAATCTCGCCTTCTGTCTGAATCAGTTCCCGGATCTTTAAATTGACTTCCCGGGAATTCATTTTACTTAAATCTAAACTGACCATATCTTTACCTCTCCCGGTTCCATTTCCGATGCATACACATCTGATACAACGGGTGTTAAACAAATCTGCTCCGAGCCAAACAGTATAGTACCGTTATCATCTTCATGAAACAGCATGGGTTTGATGCCCAGCCGGTCTTTGAAGGCACCGATCTGGTCAGGCGTACTTACCAGAATTGTAAAAAGACCGTCCAGTTCATCCAGAGCTACATGGAGGGCTTCCTCCAGATCCATGTTTTTCTCTTTCATCAGGTAGGCAACCAGATGAGCAGCAAGCTCTGAATCATTGTCGGTTTTAAACCGAACACCCCAGTGTTCCATTTTCCTTCTTAATTTGAAATAATTGGTAAACTGGCCGTTGTGAACGATGGAAAGTTCAGGATAGAGATAGGTGGTAAAGGGATGGGCAAAATTAATATTATCTACACTTTCTGTGGCCAGCCGGACATGTCCGATGCCGTGAGTTGCACCTGATGCCGATATTTTGTGACAATCTTCCAGCATCTGTGCAGAGCCCTTGTCTTTAAATACCTTGATCTGTTGTCCCAAGGAGTGGGTGCAGAATCTAGGATCTGAATCAATCTCCCAGTTCAGATCCGCTATCTGGTCTGATTTCATGTCAACGGAGGCTTCGTAAAAGCTGAATATTCCGACCCCTCTGTACGTTCGGACACCTGAAGCTGTGCCATACTTTCCAATAATCTTTTCAAGATCCTTGTCAAGTTCCAGCTGAGACATGGCCACACGAACCTGGATATCATCCCTGGTCTCGTAAAAGGCCATCCCAGTGGCATCTTGTCCCCGGTGAACCAGCTCCTTTAGCATATCGATAAATTTATTTCCTATATCAATAGACGGATCCCTGCAAATAAACCCTGCTACTCCACACACATTACACCTCTATATTTTATTTGGTTATTGTTTGTTAAGTCTATGGCTTTTAGCTATTTGGGAATAATATCCTCTATGTCACTGTGGGGCCTGGGAATAACGTGGACCGACACAAGTTCACCAACTCGTTGGGCTGCTGCTCCGCCAGCATCAGTTGCGGCTTTAACCGCACCCACATCACCACGCACATAAATAGAAACCAATCCGGCGCCGGCATGTTCCTTGCCGACCATTCTCACATTGGCCGCTTTGACCATTGCATCCGCCGCTTCTATCGCACTTACCAGTCCCCGGGTTTCGACCATGCCGAGTGCTTGTTCAGCCATTCTACCTTACCTCCTCAATTAAAAATTATTATTTATAACTATAGTCTTATTATTTCAATTTAAATGCTCTTGTCTTCATGGACCATTCCTTTGGAACCTCCAGAGTGATGACAGCTGTCTGATCCATTCGTTTAGATTTTCTGACTGACACGATTTGTGCGTCACCCAATAGTGTCCCTGACCGATCCAATGCCATGACAATTTCTTGTTTTTCAGGCAGTGGAAGGAATTCATACGGCAAACTGACCCGGGCATTTTCTTCAAAACTTTCATCCACTACAAAAATTGCCTGGCCTGGACAGATATGAATGCAGCTCAGGCATCCAATACATTTTTCCTCATCAATTACTGGGAGATTGGTGATATCCTCACCAACGGTAATGGCGTTTACCTTGCAGCTTGCCTCACACGGATTGCAAGGAATATCCTGGATACACTCGATCACGACCACCGGACCTTTGCTTCTTCTCTTTAAAGAAGGGATACCCGGATGATTCTCGAGTCCGTCTTCTGAAATATAACCTATTTTGGACAACCCACTGGGCATAAGTCTTATCCTTTTATTGCAAGATTTAATCGTTCTTTTGCTTTTCCCCGCATTTCTCCATGTGCACCGCTTCTCAATCCTTTCATACTCTGTAACTGCTCTTCACGTTTTGTATGAAATTCATCATCCTTTAGATAACCAAGTTTGTTGGCGATCGCAAGGCCGGCAATTCTACCTTCAATGATAGCGGTACTTGCTTCTTCAATACCGGACGCATCACCTGCCACGTAAATATTTGGAATTGATGTCTCCTGATTGAGATCATGTGCAGGCACTTTCCCTCCAAGTCCGGGTTCATGGACCATACTGCATCCCGACATCCGCAAAAGCTGCGTCATGGGATTGAGTCCCACTGCAATGCAGATGGTATCGACATCAAAGCGTTTTTCAGTGCCGGAAATAGGTTGCCAGGCGCCATCCACCTGGATGATTGTAGCGCCATCAACCTTTTCTTTGCCATGGGCTTCTTTCACTGTGTGGGACATTAAAAAAGGAACACCAAAGCGGGCTATTTTAGCGGCATGGACACCGTATCCGCCAATTTTCGGCGCTGCATCGATAATCGCTTCCACCTGGCAGCCGGCCTGGAGCAACTGAAATCCCACCACCAGTCCCACATTCCCGGACCCCACAACCAATACCTTGTTGCCGGGTTTGACGCCATGGATATTTGCCATGGTCTGGGCTGCACCTGCCCCGATAACACCCGGCAGGGTCCAACCGGGGAAAGGGATCATATTCTCAGAAGCACCGGTTGCGATAAGTGTCTTTTCTGCTTTGACCTGCTCCATGCGGTCCTGGACCATCACATTCATGATACCGTTTGCATAAATACCCAGAACAACGCTGTTCAGGCTCACTTCAACACCCAGTTGCCGTGCTTCGTCCAAGAGTTCCTGTCCGATCTTGATACCCCGTACTTTTGCACGGTGCTCCCTTGAGCCAAAAAATTTGTGTATTTGTTTAAAAAGCTGGCCCCCGGGTTTGTCATTCTCGTCAAAGACAACAACCTCCACCTGGTTTTTAGCTGCTTCGATCGCAGCCGCCAGTCCTGCTGGACCTGCACCAATACTGACCATTTCGCATCTTCTCATGGTTCTACTCCATTGAGGCTTTTGGGCCAACGCCCATTTGTGTCTGAATCACCATTCCCTCTTTGAGCTGTTCGACGCATGTCCTCACATTAGGAATCCCATTAACAATCATGATACAATCCGTACACCTCCCGATGGCACAAAATATTCCCCGGGGCTCGTTTTTTTTGGTTGTGCGTCTGTGTACCATCACACCATTGCTGCGAAGAGCCATGGCTATGGGTTCATCCTCAAAACCTTCCATGGAATTACCATCAAAGGTAAATTGAATTCGTCTGCCTTTTTCAAATGTTCCTAATATGGGGTGCTCTTTTATACGCATGGTCTTCCTTTTTGTCTTCCACCATTTTTGAAATTAAAATTTCATATAACACATCAATATGAATAATATTGTTCAATACCCGCTGTCAAGAAGAAATAACACTTTATTCAACTTATGAAAGGCATGACAGTGCAATGCCGTAAGGTGTAATCATTTGTGCGCCATTTAATTTCAAAATATTCAGGTTTAAATTCTTTTTTACTATTTCTGCTAACCCTTCCAGTTCGCAGGTTCCACCAACCAGACAAACCGTTTCCACATCCTTAAAGTCTTTCAGGTATGACAGGGCAATACTGGATATTTTATCAATAACCGGTCGAACAACCTGAATGATTTGAGGGGTCATTTTCCTGTCGGCCTTCATTCCTTCGGCTTTTTCATAACTGACTTTCAATCCGCCTGCCAGGACCAGCGTCAGATGAATTCCACCGGTGGGCTCATCATTGGTGTAAACAATTTTTCCATTCTTTATCACGGCAATGCCCGTGGTCCCTCCACCGACATCAACAATGGCCCCATCCTGCAATTTGAGAACCAGATTGGCCGCACTGGGTTCATCCAGCACATTGACAACTTCCAGACCCAGTCCTTCAAGGATATATCGAGTCGTGCTAATATTGGAGGATTCCGTCTGGGGCGGATAGGAAGTTGCTCCTTTGGTTATGGGGTGAGGACAAAGATCCGTTATCTGGTCCATCAATTCCTTGACAATTTTTACTGCACCCATATAATCCATAATCAATCCGCTTTGCACAACCTGGGCTTTTCTCATATTGGCGGCTCTTGGTACGCCTTTTTCATCCACAATAATGACAATAGTTTTGAACGTACCGATATCAATGCCGGCATACAATTCTTTTGCACCTGAAAAATCCCATTTTTCAGGACAATTGATCATCCCTGATATTTTCTCTACGGTCTTTTTCATACCAGCCACTGGTGCAGTTCATAACTTGGCGCCGGAATTACCGCAAAACTGTGAATCAGCCCTTTACTTTCAATGGCATCCATACCTGCACTCACCGCAGCATCAACCGAACCGATATCCCCTGTGAGGGTAATAAAGGATTTGCCAGCCAGGCCGGTTGCACAGCGCAGTTCTATCAAATCAACATCTGCTGATTTTGCTGCTGCATCAGAAGCAAGAATACAGGAAGCCACAGAAAAAGTTTCGATTATGCCAAGGGCCCGCATATTCAGAATTTGATTAGCACAATTTATTGCCGGGAAAATCGATTCATGGACATTTGCGATGATAAACGTATCTGCTACAAACTCACCAGCACAATTTTCTCCGGCTTCCACAGAATTCTGAACAGAGCCGACATCTCCTGAAATCATGGCAAGATATTTACCAGGACAGACAGGACGGGCCATAATCAGTTCCACGTCAGAAGTCTTGAGCATATCATCTGCTGCCTGTATCCCTTTTGCGACACTATTTGTTTCAACCAGGCCTATGGCTTTATACTCCATAATTAACCCTCTTGTTTAATTGCTATGGTTTCACCAATGGATGAAACGATTCCGTCAATACTTGCATGAACCTGCGCCCCTAATTTTTTTTCAGGAATTTGTGCAATGAGATCCCCTTTTTTAACTCGGTCCCCCGGCTTGACAACCGGCAGGGCAGGGACTCCGATATGCTGCTGTAAAGGTATGTCAACCTTTTTTACCTTTGAGTCTTGTGCAGAATAATCAGGGTGTGTATCATAAGCTCCTAATTGAAGTTTCTGGACTAGCCTTTTGCTGGGAATCCTGCGCACTTTCATGAAAAAAGAGGGCTTAAATTCATCTTTTTTCCGCTCTCTTCTATGCCCTTTTTCCATGAGCGCCGCCTTGATCTGCTTATTGACCTCACGGGGCGATACCAGCATGGGGCAGGCATATTTTTCACAAATGCCGCATTCAGAACAGATAAGGGCATCTTCCATGAGTTTATGTGTCACGCCCAGTCTGAGATTGCGCATGATCATATGGGGCACAAGCGCATGACCCAGAAGATTTCTGGGACAGGTATCTGTGCACCGCATACACTGACAGCAGGCGATCTGGGTCAGACGTAAAATCCGATCCGGATCGGTAATTTTACCGGCAACAACATTGTGATTGGCAGGCAGCACAATAACCCCGCTGGTGGTTTTGGTGACAGGGGTTGAAAGGTCATCTGTAACAGTTCCCATCATGGGGCCGCCGATTACAATCTTGTAGTTGTCAATGGTTACACCACCGGCCATATCAATGATTTCACCAATGGCAGTACCAATGGGCACCTTAACAATCAAATGATTTTTAACCTCACCGGTTACTGTTAAATACCGCTCAACTACGGGTTGCCCGTCTTCAACTGCTCTCGCAATATTGATAAGGGATTCTACATTGGTGACCACAACACCAACTTCAAGCGGAATTCCCCCTTCCGGCACGACATTGCCGGTAACCTCATACACAAGGACATGCTCATCGCCTGCCGGATAAAAATCCTCCAGTTCAAAAACATCTATTTTTTTAAACTGGTCCTTTTCTGCAGTTTTTTTCAGAATTTTTATCACTTCAGGGTGTTTGTTTTTAATACAGATGGTCCCGCGTTCGGCTTCAGTACACGTAATGACCAGGTTCAGTCCGCGCATGAGAAGTTCCGGATATTCTTTCATGAGCCAGAGGTCGCTTGAGAGAAGCGGTTCACAGGATGCCCCATTGACCAGAACTCTTTTCACCTTTGCATTGAGCTTGACATGGGTGGGAAAACCCGCCCCGCCGGCACCCACTACACCTGCATCGCGAACCTTATTGATAATATCTTCGCTCATCTGTTTTGTTCTTATCCTTTTTTACCGGCCTGTTTTTCTTGAAGCCGGATCGCGTCCACACCGGCCTTAACAGCAGCGATGTCCCCAAATATACCGATCATGGTCAAATGTTGGGGACAGCTTCCTTTCAGGTCGTACACCTGGACATCCGCTGCTTTCTCAGCAATGTCGGCTGCCAGCATCATGTCCACCAATTTGCCCTGAACCAGACCCACTGCGCTGAAATTGGCATCTACCATTTTCTTTTTTGGACCTGAGCTCATTCGGCTCATCAGAATATCAAAAACACCAGGACCTGGATGTGATATTATTTGAATACTGGAAGCCATTTATTTCTTTACACCCTTTTTCGTTTCTTCCTGGGGAATAATCCCTTCAATGTCAGCATGGGGTCTTGGGATGACATGAACCGAAACAAGTTCTCCCACCCTTTCTGCAGCTGCGCCTCCGGCATCGGTAGCCGCTTTTACCGCGCCCACATCACCGCGCACATAAATGGATACCAAGCCGGCGCCGGCATGTTCTTTGCCAACCATTTTTACATTAGCTGCCTTGACCATCGCATCTGCCGCTTCTATCGCACTTACCAATCCTCTGGTTTCTACCATACCCAGTGCTTGTCCAGCCATTTTTGCTACCTCCTGATTCAAATAATGAATAATAAATTTCATCTTGGTTCTATTGGATGAATAATATCATTCATTTAGTTTGTCAAGAAAAAAAATCCAAAAAACACATTATGAAATAAAAATGTTGCTATAGAGTTGATTCTTATTCCATTTGCATAATTTTTTTTGCATTTTATCCGGAACACAAAAAAGCTCATTCAGTAAGACTATTGACGTATATAGCGGTATCCTGTTTCATCTTCATTTTATCAAATTTTATAGGTCCGCCAGAATTTTGTACTGCCGATAAATTCAGATTGAATTTCTTTCATTTTTTAACAGCAGTTTCATTTTTTTTCTTGACAAACTAAGTGAATGATATTATTCAATTTTCTAAAGTAAGATGAAATTTATTATTCATTTGTTAGTAAAGTTGTTGCAAGCCTGAATAATCTATATTTAAGCTTCAGAGTTACGATAAGTACATTAATTTTAATTAACAGGAGGAAGTGTGATGAAAAAAAGATTTCAGACAATCACCATTTACTTACTATCAGTTCTCTTTATTATTAGCATCGGTGCTACAACAGCAGCCGCCAAAACTTATCGTCTAAAAATCCAATCTGGTTATCCTCGAGGCGATCTTTCCATGGAATTATTAAAGGTGTTCTCAGACTCTGCCAAAAAAAGAAGCGATGGTAAAGTTATCATCCAGGTTTTTGCAGCCCCGGAAATTGTTGAGGGTGGAAGCCCTGCAGTATATGAAGCTGTCCAGCGCGGTGTATTGGATATGGCTCACCAGGCAGGTATTTTTGCCTCAGGGATGGCCCCTATAGGAGATGTGGAATTTGGACTGCCTTTTGCATTTGAAGTAAAAAAAGGCACCACCTTTCAGGAATCTGCCGCAGAAATCAGAGATTTTTATTTTAATTCTGGATTGGTTGACCTCATTAGAGAAGAGTATGCGAAAAATGACCTTCACTGGTTGGACATGCATTCCTACGGATACTTATACGTCTATAGCAAAAAAGAAATTACTGACTGTTCACAGATAAAAAATCTTAAAATTGCCAGTTGGGGCCTTCAACAGGTTTTTCATAAAAAAATCGCTCAAACTGCAGTGGAAATAGCTCCGGAAGAAATGTATATGTCCCTCAAACTGGGTATGATTGACGCAGCACTCTATGATGTCAGCGCCATTTCCGGTTTGCACTGGGATGAAGTAGCGCCGTATTGGTTGGCAGACATTGGTGGTGATATGATTTTCGGTCATATTGTTATCGGACAAAAACAGTGGAATAAGCTTCCCAAAGACATACAAGAAATCGTTAATGCGGCTGCCAAAGACTATTGGGATGCGACTGTAGTTGAATACGAAAAAATGATGAACGAGACACAAAGTAAACATTTAAAAAAGGTTGAGCTGGGTGATGCTTGCAGACAATCTATAAAAGCAGCCGGCAAAACAACCTGGGACGATGCTGCCAAGGCCGATGCTGCCAGCGCGAAAGCAGTAGAACTTATAAGATCTCGGCAGTAGTGACTGGCCTTTATTCAATAAAACATTGAGGCTGGTACGCTTTTTTTGAAACATGTATCCTGAACGGTTACAAAAACCATAAACATTGAGAAACTGCAATGAATTTAAAAGAAAATAAATTTTTAGAGCGAACACAGATCTTTATTGATAAGATTACAAAAGTTTTCAGTTTTTTGATTTTAGTCATAGTGGCGGCTGTATCCGTTCAGATTGTTTCAAGATATGGATTCAATAATTTTATTAAGGAAGTTGTACCCCTGATTCAACAGTCGTTTGCCATTTTTTTGTTGATTGGCGGTGTTTATATCTCCTCAAGAGGCGGGCATATTCGGGTAACCGTTTTTTATGATTTGTTTGGACCGAGAATGAAACGGTTTTCCAAAGTATTAAGTTTTATTTGCA
>JABGOU010000045.1 GCA_018645325.1 Desulfobacula sp. | reverse complement strand
TTGAAGAAAAAACAGGATCTATTATCTTTGAAGGATATGGGTTGACTGAAACAGCTCCCGTGGCCAGTGTCAACCCCACAAACAGAGAAGCAAGAAAGATAGGGTCCATTGGCTTTCCTTTGCCTGGCACTGATATCAAAATCCTGAATTTAATAGATCCAACAAAAGAACTACAAAAGGGAGAAGACGGAGAGATTGCCATCTGCGGTCCACAGGTCATGAAAGGATATTGGAAAAGACCTGACGCCAATGAAGAGGTATTTACCAACATTGATGGAAACCGGTATTTTCTAACCGGTGACATCGGCCACATTGATGATGAGGGCTATATCCTAGTCACAGACCGGAAAAAAGACATGATCATTGTGGGCGGATTCAATGTCTATCCAAGAGATGTGGAAGACATTCTCTACACCCATCCAAAGGTTGAACTATGCGCCGTAATCGGCATTCCCGATGAAAAAAGCGGTGAAAAAGTAAAGGCATTCATCAAGCTTAAACAAGGGAAAACCGCTGAATCAAAAGAAATCATTGACTTTTGCAGAGAGAATATGGCCGGCTATAAGCGCCCCAAATCCGTTGAATTCAGGGATGAAATCCCTGTATCAAATATCGGAAAGGTTTTACGTCGTGTCTTAAGGGAAGAAGAAATTGGAAGCCGCCAATGAATCGATTTACCTTAGATATCAAAACAATGACCAAGGCAAGGGGAAAAAATCCTTGATTTTGAAAGATGGCCTTCATCCAGCAAAAGATGGGCACCGGGTTATGGGCATATATGCCGCTAAACTTATAAAAGGCGTGTTTCATTTTGCCTAGCGCCCTATAAAATAGGCCGGACGAGTTGCCCCTGTAAACTCAATAATTGTTTCTTTAAAAAACTGGAGGGTGAGTTAAACCTCTTTTGAAATATTATCCAACAATGCTCTTGCACAAAGATGGAAACTTCACTGTCGCTCCATTTCGAACAAAACCGCTTCGCCGAGGAAGGGCAACAACAATCTCAATCTTTAATATTATTACGGAGCAGATATGGAATACGATATTGAACAATTGACTGTTGAAATGATTAAAAATCAGGCCGACTTCAATGGCAAGGTGGTTCTGGAAATCGGTTGTGGCGGAGGGGAGATATCTTCACTTCTTGCAAATGATACTGAACAATATATTGGTATTGATCCGGATATAAGTGCTATCAATGATGCCAGTCAAGCATACCACAATGTAGACTTCAGGATTGGAAATGGTGAATCCCTGTCATTCAGTGATTCTGGGTTTGATATAGTTCTTTTTACCCTTTCACTACACCATCAAAACAGCTCTCTGGCTATCAAAGAAGCATACAGGGTTTTAAAAAATGAAGGGAAACTCATCATAATTGAACCATCAATAAAGGGAGAGTTCCAACTTTTTTTTCACCTGTTTAATGATGAAACCAAAGAAATAGGAAACGCTTATCACAGCTTAATAAATTATGATTTTAATTTGGAGAATCAAGACTCCTTTAACGCCATTGTTAGATTTGAAGATAAAGCTGATTTGTGCAGCTATTCGTTTGATCGTGATACTATTGCTTCTGGTGATTCAAATCTAATCATTGAAAAATTAAATCAAATTCAACCTGGCTCATCAGATAACGCCCCCATTATTCTCAAAGATATAATTGATATTTATCTTCTGACAAAATAAAAAAAGGACCCAATAAATAAAATAGAAAAGCATCCAATTGAATTACAGATAGAACGAGCTGACAAAGCTATTGTAACGGAAGATTTTAATAGTCTGCTTGATATATACACTGACAATGCCGTGCTTGTGATTGAATTTGACCATAGGGTATGGATTGCAATTTTTTATTAAACAGTATAAATTTTCTGTAAAAAGTGTAATCAATTGGAAATAGATAAAAAATAGGCGGAAATGAAAAAAAAAATTGGTTTAGCAGTCTTCGGGCTTGCCTGTACTTTTCTTGTAATCGTTTTATCTTTATATTTTTATTCAAAAACAGAGCATGCAAAAATCCTGCTTGTTGATAAAATTAATACAGCCATACCCGGTACGCTTTCAGCGGAAAACATAGAAGTTTCATTCATCAATCCATCTGTCAAACTGGACGGAATAAAGCTCAAAGACGGGCAAAATAAATCCTGTCTTAGATTCAAAAGCCTTTTGCTTCATTTAAAGATACGCCCTCTTTTCCAAAAGGTTCTGGAAATAAGTGCATTAACGGTGACCCGTCCTGAAATATCACTTGTTATGGATATAAACGGCCGTATGAATTTAATAGACGCCCTTATCCCAAAAAATAAGGAATTGTCTGAAAAAGGGATCGTAGAAAAAGAAAGTAAAGGCATTCCCTTTAATGTGATAGTCAAAAAAGCACAGATTATTGAGGGGATATTAACCTTTAATGATCCAGAAAAGCAGATCAAACTAAAATCATTCAATGTTGAAGTCACAGGTGGTGATCTTTTTGAGCGTCACCTGTCACTGGTCAGCTCGATAAAAGACAGCCGTATAAAATTGAAAGATAAAGAAATCTTGATTAATAACTTAAGTCTTTTTTCTGAACTTAAGCAGGGATCAAAGCTTGATTTTGATCTTGAACTGGACTCTGATCTGTGTGCGTTTAAAGCAAAAGGAAAGGCATACGATATTATTACAGCACCTGGAATCGATTTTAATTTAACAGCAAGCTCCCCTCTTGAAGCGTTAAACCGGTTTTTAGGTCATGAAATGGATCTTGGCGGAATGGCCAAAGTCACCCTTGCAGGAAAAGGTCCTTTAAACAACCCTGAAGTCATATTCAACCTTGATGTGGCCAACCCTAAGATTGATGAAAACCTGAAAGGAGACAGCATCAATTTATCTGCTGCACTTGCTGACAGGATACTTTTAATAAAAAAAGGAAGACTGAATATTCTTGGAAGTGATATCTCATTAAAGGGTGAGGCCGATCTAAAGGATTTTTTTCCAAAAGGTTTTTTAAATCCGCCTCAAAATCCAGATACCCTTAAATATGATTTTTCCTTTGACCAGAAAAATGGTGACTTTCAACATCTTGAAAAATGGGTAAAAGGGTTTTCAGGAAGGTTTTCATCCTCGGGCAGGATTAAGGGCAAAGGCATTCATCTTGAAACGCTTGCAGCAGACTATGATTTTAATCTTGTTCTTGAAAAGTTTAAACAGGACAAACCTGAAACAGATTTCCTGGATTTTGAAACAGACATAAGCGGAACCATTGAACAAGGGATCTGCAGAATAAAAGGATTTAAGGCCCAAACCCCTGGAACCTTTGTTGGCGCGAGAGGGCAGTATGATATAGTTAAAAAACGCCTGGGTGCAAGTCTGGATGTCAAGGCTTCTGATCTGTCTTTAATAACGCTTCCCCTGGACCTGCCTGAAGTTAAGGGAAGTGTGGACGGCAAAATATCCATTGCTGGAGATATTTTCAATCCTGAACTTACAGCCTTTGTCACGGGGAAAAATTTCATGGCACAGGGTGTTTCAATTCAGGATTTTCAATTTGCAGGATCCCTGGATCCTCTGGGACAGGTTACGATCCAGCAGTTGACGGCTAAAGATCAGGATCTGGTCATTGATGTGAAAGGAACTGCCGATGTTTTTGAAACGGCCTTTAAGCTGAAGGATACCGTCAAGACAAGTCTTTTAGTTTCAGGACAAAATGTTACACCGGCCAGATTGATAAAACCGGATGCGTTAAAAATAGATCCGGATATCCTGAATGCTTTGATCAATTTTAATCTGAACATGGACCTGGGATATGCCATGGGTGCATCCATGAACAAGATAAACTTTTCCAACAAAGAATTACCCGTAAATAATATACTTGCAGACCTGGATTTTCAAAAAAAAGAAATTGTTATCGCCCTTAAAAAGATTGTGACCCTGAATGCCTCCCTGGATACGGAAAAAAATCAATATCATGCCCGGATAGACTTCAGTGACAGCGATCTTGTTCCTTTGCTCGAATCTGCAGGCATCAAAGGCATCCAGGCCAGTATTGACGGGCAGATGAGTGCAACGGGAATCATCCCGGATGCAGTGCCCAAAGATGTCATCAAGGAACTTGATGCCGCCCATGGCCGCATCCATTTGAAAGCCAAAACTCAAGGGAGCTTTAAAGAACCGGATGTGACGGTTCAGGCGGATTTTTACGATCTTGCGTACCGGTTAAACAAGCAGAATATCTCAATCTCTAACCTGAACAGCAATCTTGTGGCCACACGGAAAACCATTCAGATCAATGCCATGACGGCAAATATAAATGACGGCCGGTTCAGCCTGACGGGACGTCTGGATTTAAAAGACGATAAAATACAGAATGGCAAACTGGCTGTTTCTGCGGTGGGTATTGACATCCCCATCTTGTCCAAAACAGGTGCCAAACAAAGTATCTTTATGGAAAAACTGGATTCAAACCTTGATATTCATCTCCAATATAATGCCATGACGTCTCAAGGGGCAGCCGACCAGCTTAAAAAAGAGATCCCCATCAAAACAATCCAAGCGGATCTTGACCTGAAAAAACTGTCTGCTGCTGTTCTCCTGGACCAGACAACAGACCTGCGGGCATCTTTTGACCCTGATACGGCATTTTTTGATCTGGACCTGAAATTTGACCGGCTCCTGCTGGAACCCCTGTTTAAACTGGCTGACCTTAATCAAATGAAGGGGCTTATCAACGGCCATGTTGTATCAAAGGGAAAGCTGAATCTTGCGCTGCCCCCGGAAGTGATGGGCGCTTTGAGAAAGGCCTCGGGAAATGTCAGCTGCAGTGCGGATATCTCGGGAAGTTTTGAACAGCCTGATGTTAATGCTATTGTCACCTTATCTGAAATCAAATATCCCATTCCCCGGGCCGGAGTATCCATTTCAAACCTTAATGGAAAAATTAAACTTTTAAAAGATGAGCTTGCGATTGAAAATATTGCTGCTGACCTTGACAAAGGACGGGTTAGCATAAATGGAAAAATAGGGCTAAAGGATTATATGCCCGTTAAAGGAGACATCCGGTTTAAAGGCGATCATATTGCCCTTGAAATGCCTGATATGGCCCAGGTTGAGTTCAGCCATGATTTTACCTTTTCAGGGACCCGGAAAAAATCAAACCTTTCAGGGACCTTCCAGATGATTAAGGGAGAGTATTACAAAGACTTTACCTTTGATCTTGCAGATGCCCTGGAGCATAAAAAAAGGGGAACATCAACATCCGGTGCAAAAAATAATACAGGTATTCCCTTGATTGAAAATATGGCTTTGAACATTGATGTGGATTACAATGATCCCTTTGTCGTGGATAATAACCTTGTTTTTATCCTTGTGGAACCCAATATAAATATATCGGGAACGGCTGTAAATCCCGTTATTACCGGAAGAGCCAAAATTGTAGAAGGAACCCTCATATATCAGAAAAAAGAGTTTCAAATTGAAAAGGGGATTATCGATTTTGTGGATCCCTATAAAATTGATCCGGATATAAATCTGGCAGCAAGGACCGAGATAAGAGACTGGATCATCAAACTTAAGGTTTCAGGAAAAAAAGACAATTTGAAATTTCAACTTTTTTCCGAACCTCGGCAAACCCATGAAGACATTCTGTCACTCCTTATTACGGGTAAAACCACAAAAGAGCTGGGCAAGGGAGGCGGCGGTTCCTATACAAATATCCTGACGGACAAGGCCGCAAATGTTATTGGGAAAACAGTGAAAGAATCAACCCCTCTGGATTCTTTTAAAATAGGATATGATAACTCTGGTTCCCAAAGTTCAAATGTAAGTGTTACCATGGGTAAAAAATTATCAAAACGTATGGAGGTAACATACTCAATGGAAACCCTTGATGAAGAGACCGTCCATACCAATGCGGCTGAATACAAAATTTTGGAGAATGTCATTCTCAAAGCCTTTAACGATTCAAAAGGAGACTTTGGCACAGAGATTACGTATAAGTTGGAGTTCAGATAAATAGATGAATAAAAAAATTATTTTACTTATTTTACTTATGTTTTTTTATGGTCCTGTTTTTGCCGGTGACGCAGTCAAGGATACCCTTCCTTTTGTTAACAGTGTAAAAATTGAAATTCTGGGCGGTAAGCCTTTAAGAAGAGAAAAACTGCAGAAAATGGCAACTGATATGATCCGGTTCAAAAAAGGGGATCCATTCTCCCATGAACGTCTTTTTGCCTCTATTGAGTTGCTTAAACAGACCCGGCAGTTCAGCCATATTGAAGTGCCGGATCAAGACTGGGATGCTGCTTTTACAGATATTGTCTTCCGGTTGACACCGTCAAAGCTTGTTCAGGATATCAGAGTAAAGGGCTCCTTTCCTGTTTTCAAAAATGAAATAATGGATGTCACCGATTATAGGGTGGGTGATCCATTTATTGAAAACAGCCTGGAAAAAAATATCAACTCCATTAAGGAGCTTCTTAAGAAAAACGGGTATACCCATCCCCTTGTCAAAATAACGCCTGAACAAGCTGGTGGACTGGAAGTGGCTATTTTGATTGATATTGAAAAAGGTGCGTTTTTAAAAATAAGCCGGATTGAATTTCACGGCAACAAAAGTTTTTCCGATACCAATCTTAAAATGAAAATGAACTCCTATGAACCGTCGCTCTTTTTCTGGAGCAAAGGGAAAAGATCCATTAAAGGTGAGATTGAAAAGGATATAAAAAAACTTTTGTCGTTTTACAGAAAAAAAAGATTTGCCGAAGCTGTAATCACCCACCACCTGGAAAAAAATGAGCAGGCATCAACGATTCAAATCCTTTTCAACATTGATGAAGGACCGAGATACAGGGTCTCTTTTTCCGGAAATCAACAGTTCTGGACCCGTACCCTTAAAAAAGACCTTACAGTGTTTACCAAAGGGAATAAAAATGATTTTGGACTAAAAAAAAGCCTGAAGAATCTCAAAAAAAGATATCTCAAGGCTGGATATATGGACTGCAATATAAAATATACAGCCAAAAATATGATGGAAAACGGCACCCCCGTGAGAGAGATACATATTCTTATTGAAGAAAATGGTCGAAACCTTGTAAGATCCTCTTCTGTCAAAGGGGCAGAACCCATGGATGAACAAGCCCTGAAAAATGAGATCCTTACACGTGAAAAAGCCTTCCTTTATGATGGCCCTTTTGTTGATACCATCTTTCAGGATGACATAAAGGGCGTTGAAAATTATTATCGCAATCAGGGGTTTATCGATACAAATGTTACAGGGGATATCACATGGGATAAAAAAAATGAAGAGGGGGTTATTTATGGTGATGTGATATTTTTTGTTCAACAGGGATATCAAAAAACCATAAAAGAGGTTCGATTTCAAGGTCTGCCGAACACACTTGAAGAAGAAGTCAGACAAATTATTGGCATAAAACCGGGTGAACCCTTTGTAGAAAGCCTTGTTCAAAAAGATAGAATGGCGATTCTTTCTTATCTTGCTGAAAAAGGATACATCTATGCAAAAGTTGAGGCACAGGTAACCCCGGCAAAAGAAAAAGAAAATTGCTCTATTGAATTTCACATAGATAAACATTCTAAAGTGTCCGTTGGAGGCGTGTGGGTATTTGGTAATTTTCGCACAAAAGATTCTGTGCTGAAAAGGCACAACACTATCAAAGAAAATGAGCCTGTATCCTTGAATGATTTTGTTGAATTACAGAAAAATGTTCGAAATATAAACATTATTGAAAGAGCGAATTTTAAGGCATTGGGAATTCAGGAAAATTACGACCAGCTTTTTTTCCTGGTAGATGTGGAGGAAAGAAAACCCTATTTTTTTGAAGCAAGCCTGGGGTATGACACAGCTAGGGATGCCTATTTATCAGTATCCATAGGCGACAGAAATTTTTTGGGAATGAACAGGGAACTTTTCTGGGATGCACAAATTTCAGGAACGGGGTACGATACCGAGCTGGGAATAAAGGATTTTGATTTTATGTCCCGCTATATCTCAGCTCAGTTTTCTGTTTACGCATCAAAGGAAGAATTAAAAAACCAGGGATTTGGTTCCCGCAAATACGGATCAAAACTTTCATTTGAAAAAGATTTTTTCCAATACCTGAAACTGGGTACAAGTTTTAACCTGGAATCCCGGGAGCAGTATCAGGTGAATTCTGCAAAGGGAGTTGATCCTGAAATTTATGACACCAGAGGGATAGCCAAGATAACCCCTTTTTTAACGTGGAGCACGGTTAATTCCTTTGTGAAACCAACCAAGGGATTTTATTTTAACGCATCAGTGGAATATAATAAGGATCTTCTGGAAGATCTGGATAATTTTATAAAGTACAGAGTCAAAGCCAAATACTATTACCAGGCATTCCCAAGGCTTGTGCTGGCATTCCAGGGAATGTACGGGTTTATTCAGAATATGGGAATCGATTCCAAACTTCCGGATGATCAACTTTTTTTTCTTGGCGGTATTAAGGACCTAAGGGGGTTTGGGGAAAATGAATTGATCATTGACAGTTTTGGAGACCCTGCCGGTGGCAAGGAACAGCTTGCCGGCTCAGTGGAAGCCCGCATCGATCTGGGCAAAAATTTTGAACTGCCGATTTTTCTGGATGTCGGATCATTGAAGGATACAAGGAGTTCAGGGATCAATGAAAAATTTAAATTCACTATGGGAACAGGTATCCGTTATATGACCCCCCTTGGTCCGGTTGGGCTTTTATATGGATATAAATTGAACCCGGAAGACGGCGAGGACAGAGGCCGGTTTCATTTTTCAATCGGCTATACGTTTTAGCGGATCGAAGATTTTAAACAAGCTGTATTAAAAAATATGTCCATTAGGAACAGGCTTGTACTTGCGCATCAAATGGGTTGGTCACCCGGGATATCCTCTGTCAAGAGGGTTTCAGGCTGGCCTTTTTTCTTTGCGAGCTTGCGCTTTTGTTTTTCTTCTTTCTTTTTTTTCTTTGCCAGTTCCTTTTGACGTTTTTCCCAGGTATATTTGGTTTTCGCCATAATTATCTGTTCCTTTTCTTTGTTGTTTGAATTGTCAAAATAATAATTATGCCATGGCTAATGATTCCGACCAGAGGCAACGACGTCTGCAAGTGCCATTATAAGGGCACGTGCTTTTTTCCTGGAACCGTTCATTAATCGCTGGGAAAGCGGCAGGACAAATGCTGCAGTTTTTCCAGTGCCTGTCTGAGCCAGTCCGAAAACATCCTTGCCGTCAAGAATTGAAGGAATCGCTTCTTTCTGGATTGGGGTTGGTGTGGTGTAACCGCAGGTGGCAATACCGGCGGATATTTTGGGGTAAAAATTAAACTCTTTAAAACTCAATAAATTCCTTTGTGTTCAAGCTGCCGCAATTTTGGACACCTTAAAACATGGATTCATTTGAATCCGCTATATATTTTTATTCTGTGAAGAACAACAAGTCATGATTGATGGTTAACCGGTAATTCTATGGAATAAGACAGGTTATGAGTCCGCCAAAAGTGTTATACTGTTTTCACGTAAGTAATCAGCATAAACTTCAACGGCAACGTACGATGCAATGAAAACAACGAGGTTAGCGAGGATAAACTGACAGAAAAAACCTGACAGGGGATGTGCTCCTACTTGGATATCGACCTGCATCATACACGAATGAACAGAATTTGCAATCAAATAAAAAAAATACTATCAAAAAATTACAATTATTTAATAATCAAGCACTATTTATAAACAATAAAATTATAATAATTATCGGGAACAAAATTAAATTTTTCCGAGTTAACCCTTTAAATAATAGCATCTTTTTATATTTGTCATAACTGTGAAAAAAGCTATATAATTATCAGATGTTTTGTATGCAAAAAAAATGCCGAAAAAAATAAAAAATTTATTAATGCTTGACATTCCTTTTTATTAGTCTATTGTTAAGGCACGTTGCGCAGATATAAGTGAAGCGCAAATGTTTCCTCCTTAAGGTGTATATTCCAATATCAAAAAGTGGTTTGTCCCCAAAGTTAGAAGCAATTATTTTTATTTTTATTACAGGAGAGTGCCAACATGGCAAATGGTATCGTAAAATGGTTTAACGACTCAAAAGGTTTTGGATTTATCGAACAAGCAGACGGCGGAAAAGATGTTTTCGTCCATCATTCGGGTATTAATTCAACTGGTTTTAAATCCCTCAATGAAGGAGATCAGGTTTCTTTCGACATTGAAGATGGTCAAAAAGGACCTTCAGCTGCAAATGTAACCGTGGTTTAGTTAACCGTTTTATTTGCGTTAGAAAAAAAATCATCCTAAGATGATTTAGAAATTAAGCCCTTGGGCGGCATGCCGCCCAAGGGCTTAATAATTTTTTGTTCTAAAAGATCAACGTATCACAACTGCCCTGCTTCTCGCAGTCGGTACGGGGAGCCGCCTGCTTCCCCTGACAGAGAAATTCCCAAGTGCCTGACTATGGTCAATGAAACTGACATTCGATATCTTTTTGCTCCAGCGTAACCTGTTCTCCGTCCCGAGTCTTAATATAGGCGACCCAGGGGATAAATTTGGTCAGAGGACCGCACAAATCTTGTCGCACGAGGCCGCGTGGGTGGGCGGGGCCGCCTGCACACGACGGTAAACTCCGAACCTGTTCGTTTCAGGATCATACCCCACATGGCTGGCCTTAAATTTAAATTCTCGAATTTACACCCGAGGCCTGAAGCCTTTGGTTGTTTAGTGAAATATCATCTGGTTTGAGTTGTAAAAAATGAATCTGGCTGATATAAATGAATTGTGCCTTGATAGTACTGGGAAAAAATTTTTTTAATAAAAAGGCAGCAAATGCTTTTTAAAAAAAGCCTTTTAATCATTTTTATCAGCTGTATTCTGGTTGAAATCTGTACTTACAATAACTGGCTTCCTCCTCTGGAGCAGGTTATTTATGACACCTATCATCGCATGGCCAAAGTACGGTCTGGGTATACGCCCCATGTTGTCATTATTGCCATTGATGCTAAAACCCTGAATTATTTTAAAGAAGACCCCCTCGTATTCTGGGGACCTCATTTTGCTCAAGCCATATCCGCCTTAGGCAATGCAGGTGCAGCCGCCATAGGAATAGACCTGATTTTTTCCATCAACCCTGAGTCCTGGCTGCAAAAAATGAAATTCGATATATCCACTGCCACCCGATCAATTAATACTTTGTTTCAAAAACAGATTCATTCTTCAAAAATCGTATTGGCAGGACAGGTCACATGGTCTAAAGAAAATCATGAACTATTTAACCTCCCTGCTGTTGAATACATGTATGCCCTTTCAGATGGACCTGCTTCCGTGGGGCTGGTTAATCTGTTTCAGGACAGCGATGGTGTTGTCCGTTCATTTTACGAAAAGCTATTTGATGATAACAGGAAACCTGATACAGCATTTGCACCGCTCCTGGCAATGAAAGCAGGTTATGGCAACCCAGGATCTAAAATAAACCGTATTGGCTATATCGGGCCACCCGGTACCATTCCCCGGGTTTCACTCATGGATCTGTTCACTTCAGATGCAAAAGCCTTAAAAAGATTAGCGCTTCTTTTAAAAGATAAAATCGCCATTATTTCCGTTGAGCAGGACGGATTCAATGACTCTCACATCACTCCTTACTCTGGCGGGCTTTTATCCGGGAACATCAACCTTATGAAAGGGGGAGAAATCCATGCGAACATTATTGAAACAATTATCTCAGAAAAATCCCTGAAGGATCTGCCAGTTCTTTTCAGGGTGGCCTGGCTGATTGTGGCAGTATCTGCATTTGTTTTTTTTGCACAGGCTCTGGGTCCGAAGAGAGGATTGGCTGTAAATGTTCTTATACTGGTAATTTTCGCAGTTTTTTCCTATATTCTATTTCTTACGGGGATACTGGCTCCGATCATCAACCTTGCCTTAGCATTGATATTGTCATTTCTTGGAATTCTCAGCACAAAATTGACCCATGAGGAAAAAGAACGACTTCAAATGAAGAAAAAATTTGGGCCATATGTGTCTGAATCTGTATTGGAAGAAATTATCAAACAAAACAAATTGCCAACACTGGGGGGTGAAGAAATTGAGATAACAGCCATGTTCTCAGACATTCGAAATTTTACAACCATTTCTGAAAAGCTTTCTCCTGCAGAGGTAGTAGAATTTCTTAACCACTATTATTCACAGGTCTGTGATCTGGTAACCTCCAACAAGGGTATTGTTGACAAGTTTATTGGAGATGCGGTAATGGTAATTTTTGGAGCACCCCTGCCTACACCAGATCACGGGAAGCGATGTTTGAAAACGGCATTGGCCATGCTTGAAACCGCCATCGAATTTAAGGTATGGTTAAATAAACGATTTCCGGATCGAGACATCCCTGAGTTTCAGATTGGCATCGGTATTCACACTGGCAAAGCTTTGGTGGGAAATATCGGCTCCAGACAGCGAATGGAGTATACTGCTATAGGAGATACCATTAATATTGCTTCACGACTTGAAGGACTTTGCAAAAAATTGGGGTGGACAATTGTTGCCAGTCAAACTACAATAAAAGCGACTGAACACGAAGTGGTTTTTGGCCGTAAAGAAAAAATCCAGCCAAGAGGAAGATCTGGTTCAATTGAAATCGTTGAAGTGCTTGGAATGAAACCCGATGCCAGGAATAAGGGAGGTACGAATGAAAAAATATAAGAATTATTATTCATCCGGCATGATAATTTTAATAGGTCTTACACTGAACCTGGTCATGGCAACATGGGCATTTTCTTCTGAAACTGCCCTGGGAATGATTACCCAGGTCTCAGGCAGGGTTTCCTATATTCATAACGGAACAAAACAGGATAAACCGCCTGAATCTTTTATGAAATTTTACAAAGGAGATAAAATAATTCTTGAACCGGACTCACTCCTGCTGCTGGTCTTTTTTAAAAGTGGAAGGAAAGAGACATGGGAAGGACCGGCAAGCTTTTACCTGGATCATTTAAATGGGGTTGCCATTGATAGTAAGGGTGCTGAGCCCAAAATTACTTCATTACCAGCCATCGTTACCAGTGAAATCAGACGGGTTTCCAAAATTATTAATACCTCCCGACTGCAGACATCAGGCGCTGTCATTGTCAGAGGCCAGGAAAATAAAAATGAACCAGCTCAATCCATTCCAACAGTTCAGCTTGACCCCAGTGAAGAAAAGGAAATCGATTCGGCTAAAAATACTTACAAAATGCTTTTGGACAATTCTTCAAAAAATGATATCACACCGGAATTGTTTCTCTTCAGTGTTCTTGCAGACTATGACCAGTTTTTGGAAATGTCCAAGTTGATTGAAACCATGAATAAAAAGCAGCCTGACAATTCCACTACCCGGGAATTAACCCTGTGGCTGGAGAAACAAATGTGAAAGACCGAATATTTCTAATCATAATGGCGATCCTTATTATGACGGAATCTCCGGCTTTGGCTGGGATGACTTCAAACACGGAACCCGGTCAAAACAGGAGCACTATATCCACTCAGATTTTATCCATTGAAAAAAATGCCATGGATGACTACGCATATGGCAAATTTGCCAATGCTGCCAAATTGTGGGAACAGGCAGCCCTGCTGTATAAAAAAACAATGCAAAGGCCTGGGCACATAAAGGCATTGATTCATCTCTCAGAAGCTCTCCTGGAAACGGGTAACGTTAACATGGCTAAAAACCATCTTGATACGGCAGTGGACATTGCCGGCAGTATCAATGATCTGGAACTATTATTTAAGGCCAGGGCAACTCTTGGCAAACTTCTATATCAAACAGGAGATCTGGATCAGGCAGAAATCATCCTTAAAAAATGTCTGGATCAATTGAAAGATCTTAATAAAAAAGAATTGGAAGCCACTGTTTTTCTGAACTATTCAAACATATTGTTTGCCAAAAAAAAATTCAGACAAGCAGCTGGATACTATCGTCAGAGCATGGAAAAAGCCCAGGAGCAAAATCAATTTTCCCTGGCAGTCAAAGCTGCTGTGAATCTGGCAAAAACCCAGGTTGTTCTAAAAAATTACACCATATTATACCCATTGCTCAAACAGACATTCTCACAGGCAGCTAACCTGACAGACAGTTTTGATAAAGCCATTTCTCTGATAAGTATTGGCCGAATTGTAAGTCAACAATGGGCTGACCATAAATTATCACCTTTAGCTGGGGAACTTCTTTTCCTGGCCTATGATACATTTGAAGCCGGCTGCCAGGTCGCCCAAAGGATCAATAACAACTGGTCTTATTCTTATGGACTTGGTTCTTTGGGACAATTGTATCAAAAAAATGGCCAGCTTGAAGAAGCAGTTTACTATACACGACAGGCCATATTTAAGGCTCAGCAAATTGGTGCGTTTGATATTTTATACCAGTGGCAATGGGATATGGGCAGGCAATTCAAATTACAGGGGAAGATTGACAATGCCATTGAGGCCTATGGACATGCCTTGAAAAGTATTTCAGAAATCCGGGAAGATCTAAAAAATGATTGCAAGGGTAAGTCCAAAGTATCCTTCAGGGAGGCTATCGGCCCCGTGTATTTTGAATTGGCAGATCTTCTTTTACAGCGAAGTGCTCAAAAAAATGATCCGGAAAGATTGCAAATTGACCTGACAACCGCTCAAAATACGGTTGAACAGCTAAAACAATTGGAACTGCAGGACTATTTCCAGGATGATTGTTTGATTGCACTCAAGGCAAGACAATCAAGCCTTGACAAGGAACTTCCGGGGACTGCTGTAATCTATCCTGTACTGCTGCCTGAAAGGATGGAAATAATAGTTACTATAGGCGGTGTTAAGAAAAGCTTCAATGTTGACGTACCAAAAACAATACTGACTAAAGAAGTCAGATGGCTGAGAAAAAAACTTGAGCAACCGGGAAGCCGGTTCATCAGACATTCCAGGAAACTGTATAAATGGATCATACAGCCTATTGAAAAAGAACTGGAAAAACACGACATACATACCCTGATATTTGTTCCGGACGGCCCGCTTCGAACAATACCCATGTCATGCCTCCATGATGGTGATGTATTTCTCATCAAAAAATTTGCCATTGCAACGACCCCAAGCCTGACCCTTACAGACTTGGTTCCCCTGCGCCGTCAGGGCATTAAACTGCTGCTGAACGGGCTGACTGAATCCGTGCAGAACTTTTCTCCATTACCATATGTGGATATGGAATTAAGTGAGATAAACAAGATGTATATGGGCCGGTTGCTGATGAACGAGGCATTTGTATATCCATCTGTGAAACAGGAACTTGAAAATACATCCTATTCCATTATTCATATAGCATCCCATGGCCAGTTTGACAAAGATCCTGAAAAAACCTTTGTGTTAACCCATAATGGTAAACTGACTCTGGACAGCCTGGAAGAATTAATGGCATTAAGCAATTTTCGTCAGGAACCTGTGGAATTATTAAGCTTAAGTGCCTGCCAGACAGCTGTTGGAGACGACCGGGCTGCCCTGGGGCTTGCTGGAATAGCAGTGAAATCCGGTGCACGCAGTGCTCTGGCCAGCCTGTGGTTTATCAATGACAAAGCAGCCTCAATGCTGCTGGTTGATTTTTACAAACGGCTTTTGGATTCTGATACCATAACCAAAGCCCAGGCTCTTCAGAAAGCCCAGATAAACCTTTTGGAACAAGATGCCTATCAGCATCCCACATACTGGGCACCTTTTTTATTGATAGGGAACTGGCTATAAAAATATTTAATAACCTTCCAGACCTGTAATCGGAGTAGATAAAGGAACAAATAAGCTTGGCACAAGCCCCCCCCTGCCGCTCTTTATCAGGCTTGAGGCCGTCTCATTGGTTCTAAATTGACATTGATCACTCTTAAGGACCGGAATCTTGTTATATTCAGGCAAGAAGGCAAAACTGGAATTCAAATCAATATTTGGAGTCTCAATATTAATGGTCCCGTCAACGCCGAGTTGGGATGACGCATTAACGATACTATTGGTATCTGAAAAAAAATAATCTGCAACAATATGAATGTTGCCGCCATTGCCCTGGTAAGCATTGGCAATCACAAGGCTATTGTCAAGAATAACAAATACAGGGTCGATGGAAATATTCCCGCCATTTCCCAGACCGCCTCCCACAGTGGCGGTGATATCACTATCCACCATCCTGAGAGTATTATTTATCTTGACAAAGATGTTGCCACCATCTGCAAAATTTGCCTCCGTTGTTATTTTGCTATCCTCTAAAAAGAGTTGATCCAATGCGTTAATGCTGATGGTACCGGCATCGCCCGTTCCTGAGGAACTACTGGATATAGAGGCCTCATCAAATAGTGAGATTTTACTACCATCAATCTTGATGTTCCCGGCTTTCCCCTTATCTGCCGAGGCTGTTGATATAAATCCCTGGCTGGACAATGTCATGTTATCGGCATTTATGGATATGTCTCCTCCATTTCCTGTTCCGGCGATATTTCCGGCTTCGATTGCACCATTTTCCGAAATCGAAAGCTGGCCTGTGGATATTGTTACATTGCCTGATTGCCCGGCAGCATTGGTATTGGCAAATAACCCGGAATAAAAATATGGATTCTGACCTGAAATGGCCAATGAATTGTCTGCCGTGATAACGATATTGCCGCCATTGCCGGAGCCTTCCGCACCACTTGATACTATCCCGCCACTTTCAATTTTAACGGTGTCAGCTTTAAGGATTATAGCCCCGCCTTTGCCTGTATCCGTGCTGGTCACCTGAAAATTACCACCATCTGATATTTGAATATCTTTTGTGTTTACAAGGATTTGTCCGCCGGCGCCACTGCCATAACTTGCGGCAAAAATACCGCTGGTATCAGTGCCGACACTACCGGATATGTTCACCAAATTTTGGGTATTAATAACGATATCTCCGGCCGGTGCACTGCCAAATGTACTGCAGGAAATCTGGCCCGTACCTGTTACATCCAAAAAGGCTCCATTGATTAAAATATCTCCTCCAGCACCTGTATCAAATGTCCGATTATAGATTGTGGCGCCATCGCTCACAAGAATATTGGGAGAATCAAGGGTCAAATATCCACCCTTACCACTGCCATTGGTATAGGCGGCCAGACGGCTGTAATAGCCGGAACCATCATTGCCATCAATCCAGATCGAATCATTGGCATGGATATCAATACTTCCGGCATTACCGCTGCTTTCCGTATACACATCTATGGCACCTGCATTCAGGACAGACAGGGTATCAGTATCAATAAATGCAGATCCGGCATTACCGGATGCCAGGGCCAGCACTCCTATTCTTCCAGCATCCAAAAGGAATTGGGAGGTGGAAATAATAATGTCACCACCGTCTCCACCACCCTTTGAAGTGGTGAACAAACCACTGGTGAATCCATTACTATCCCCGGAAATCTTTAAGGAATCTGCCAGGGAAAACTCGATATTCCCACCTATGCCTTCCTTTGTATTGGTCAATATCTGGGACCCGCTTGAGATATCCAGATTTTTTGCATCCACAATTATGGTGCCTGAATCACCGCTGTCACTTGAGCTGGCGCTGATCAGAGCATTTTCTTTCAAGGTCAATTCAGAGGTTTTAATGGTGATATCCCCTGCAGGACCATTTCCTGATAAACTATAGCTGAACATACCTGAAAAAGATCCATCTCCAGGGCCATTAATCAAAATGTAATTATCTGCATCAACTGAAATGTTTCCGGCCGTTCCTTGATCCAGACTGATTGCCAGGATACTGGATAAATTTTTTAAATCCAGGCTGCCCGTTATGATGGAGACATCTCCGGCCTCCCCGTCTGCCACAGTACTGGTTGATATAGCACTGTCTGAATCAAGAACAATGGAATCGTCCACAATGATGTCAATGCTCCCCCCTAGGCCGCTGCCTTTGGTTTCCGCCAGGATATTCGAATTTTGAACCATGAGGTTGCCTGCGCGAATATAGATCTGTCCACCGTTATCATCGCTGGTATATAGATAGGAGTCGCTTAAGATGTCCACATTTCCCATTTGTTTAAAACTATTGGTATCAACACCATTTGTTTCAGGTAACACTTCGCCCTTTGAGGAGACAGAGACAGCATCAATCCGACCGCCTTTTGCATATAAGGTAGCTTTGTTTTCCATCTTAATTGCGCCAGTGATGACTGAGATATTTTTCCCTGGAAGTACAGAAAGCAGGCTGCCGTCAATATTAACGGCAGAAGGCAGGGGTGTTAAAAACCCAAAGGCTTCAACGGGTGAAGATGTTAAAATGCTATTGTCTGTTGAATTGGAGTAAAATACCCCATCTTTACCAAGATTAAGATAATCTGCAGTGCTGACATAAAAGGACCCGGTAATATCCAATTGGGCATTAGGTCCGAATACAATTCCGGATGGATTCAGAAGATAAAGGTTTGCATTGATAATTTCAGATTTTAAACTGCCATCAATATAAGATGACTGATCACCCGTTATTCTGCTGATAATATTTGAAACAGTGTTCGGTCCTTTAAAAACTGCAGACTCACTTGAATCAAGGTTGAACAATGAAAAGCTGTGAAACAAATTCTGACCCACCTGGGTTCCAAGATCAGAGGTTATGGAATAATCCGGCCCGTTAAGAGCTCCTGATGCACCCAGTGTCCCGTCAAGAACAACTTCGGCCGGGCATGACATTGGGTCCAAAATACGTAAAAAACAAAAGGCACACCCCCAAAGGAATATCTTCTTTAAACATTTCATAAAAAATACTACCTCCTGATTTAAAAAAGATTCCATTGAAAAAGAAAATGGACCCCTGAATCCTGTAAATCATAATCGCCATGACTTGTATTCTGCAGTCCGTAACCATAATATATCCGGCCGTGAAATTTTTTGCAAGGATCCCACCTGATACCCACTCCAATACTTGAAATGATGTCTGCACTGCCATGCCTGTTCCAGGATCTTCCCCAGTCAAAAAACGGGGATAACTGAATGATTCCATCTTGCGGACCAGTGCTAAAACCTTTCAGAGGAAGCCTTGCCACTGGCATCCGGTATTCAATTGATGCTATGAGACCATTATCCCGGACAAGATGATTTTCCCTGTATCCACGAACTGTTGCATGGCCACCTATTGCAAATTTTTCTAATGAGGGCAAAGGATCCTTGCTGATCTGAAAAGAAGCTTTAATTATAAATTGATCTCCTGGGATAAAATCAAATCGTTTTGACCACTGCAGCTGGCCCATTAAATTGATAAAATCAGAATCTGGTTCGCTTTTAAAATTTGTTGCATGAAACGCATCAATCCCTTTTGAGATAACAGATCGAAAGGCAAATACATAGGAAGGTCTGTAAATATTCAGATCTATAGCTAACCTTCCGATACTGAGATCTGTTTTACCATCGTCGGAATTCGCCACAAAAGAAAAGGGTTTATTGAAAAGAAATGTTTTACTGCTTCTTTTCTCGGCTGTGAATGTAAAGAACAGATCCTGATTAAGGTTTTGTATCAAAGGATACATAAAGTTGAGTCCAAAACTTGCAGATTCGCTTGTGATGTCAATAAGATCAAATGGTTCCTCAATAATCCGGGAATCAGTATATTCATAAAATGCAGAGAGTCTGTATCCAATAAGGCGGGAAGAAAAATCATAACTTAATGCATAGTCATCTGCTCCCCGGGTTTTTTTCCAGCGCGCGGAAAACTTATCCCCCCAGCCTGACAGGTTAAGATATTGAACCAGGACTTCAGATCCAGTACTGCCGGAACTTGGTGGACTGTCATTTGCAAATTTAATAATGGTCTTTAAAGGATTTGATTCAACAATCCTGGTCTTTAATGAAGCTTCTCCAAGCTCCATGCCCGGAATCAGTTCTCCGTTAACTCTTTCTACCAATGGATTTTTCTGGAGCATTTGAAGTTTTTCCTGAAGATCAAAAATATTGAAAGGCAACTCCTTATCTGAACTAAGATGTGTTCTGAGAAGAGAACTCGGGATTCTTTTGTTCCCCGTAATATCAATATTTGTCAATTTACCTTCAATAATACGAAAGTAAATTATACCTTCTGATACTTTCTGGTCAGGCAAAATGGATCCTGAATTAATATACCCTTTGCCGGCATAGTATTCATTGATTTTGTAACGAAGTTCATGGAGTTCCATTGTGCTGATTTTTCTATTGATATAAGGGGCAGCAATTTCAAGAAGTGTTTCACTGGAAACCACTTTGTTCCCGATAAACTCAAATTGTTTTATAAACACAAAAGGAGTTTGTGATAACTGATCCTTGTCAACTTTGGGGGGTAATTTTGGAAGCAAAATCTCTAAATCCATCGAAGGCCCATTGTGTTCGGGCAATTCTTTTCTTGTTTTAGGCTGGTCCAGTCCCAATTGACTGGTGGATAATTGCTGTGCAAGAATCAATGAAGGGAAAAAACTGATAAAAAGGAACAAATAAACCCACAGGGAAAGAACTTTGGAAAACGATTGCAGTGACAAAAGCATATGAATATCCTGACGAGTTAAAAATCATTTAATGGAACCTTTTAGCTATTGTTTCTACAAATTAAGTTAAGATAAGGCTTTTTGTCAAGAATCTATAATAATAATTTTATCTCATAATATTCCCTTATAACAATATTACTGCACCATGGAATTTGTGCAATTGTGGGTTGCACAGATTTTCGGTATTGCCAGAGCTTTTAAAGAAGGATCAATATTGCGAATGCTGAGTGTTGTAGTCAGATTGAATGATCTCTCGCGGTCTCCATGATAGATAAATGTCAAAGGCAATATTCTCATGCCATGTATAATGTTTATTTTAATTTTTTCAGCAAAGTTTTTCTATCGATTTTTAAAATTTCAATCGCTTTTGCCTTATTCCCTTTAGTCTGTTCCACAACATCTTTGACATATTTTTTTGACATCTCTTCCAGGCTAAGGTTGAGATCTTGGTCATATTCAATATTAAATTTCATCATGTCCGGAAAATTCAGGCTGTCAATTTTATTCTTATCATTCATGATGAGATTTCGGTGGATCAAGTTTTCAAGCTCCCGAACATTCCCAGGCCAGTAATATTTCTTTAGGGCTGCAATTGCTTTATCAGTAAATACCGGTGGTGTTTTTTCAAGCTCTTCGGCGTATTTTAAAACGAAATGTTTGGCAAGAAGAATTATATCATCTTCACGGTCCCGGAGTGGCGGGATCTCAATGGTAATTACATTTAAACGGAAAAATAAATCTTGACGGAACAAGCCCTTTTCAACTAGTTCTGCCAAGTTTTTATTGGTTGCTGCAATAATTCTGGCATCGATTTTTTTCGCTTGGGTTTCCCCGACCCGACAAATTTCTTTTTCCTGTAGAACCCTGAGGAGCTTTGCCTGGAGTTCAAACGGCAGTTCACTGATCTCATCTAAAAAAAGACACCCTTTTTGTGCAGCTTGAAAAAAACCTGTTCTATGTTGAACTGCACCTGTAAATGCCCCTTTTACATGACCGAACAATTCACTTTCAAAAAGACTAGCAGGGATGCCGGGACAATTGACGGGAATAAAAGGATAGATGGACCTCACCTTGTGATTATAATGAATTGCACGGGCGACAAGTTCCTTTCCTGTACCATTTTCCCCGGATATTAAAACGATTGCATCATTTTTGCTGGCTTTTTCAATCTTTGAATATGTGGCAAGCATATTTTGGGACTGGCCTATAATACCAAACTGGTTCCATGAATCATTATAGAATTTGTCAAGATCGATTTTTTTTTCTTTTTGTTGCAGGATATTTTTTTTTACTGCACTAAGAAGTTCTTTGTCTGTGAACGGTTTGGTAATGTACTCATCAGCCCCTTCCTTCATAGCTGAAACCGCACTGTTAATTGAACCATATCCTGTCAGCATGATAATTCCGATGTCCTGGAAATGGTCCCGAACATATCTTATTAAATCCAGACCTGTGAGCCTGGGCATTTTATAATCAGTTATCAAGAGGTCAATTCGCTGTTTTGAACGAGTCTTAGTGGCATCCTCCACACTAAGTGCTGTAAAAATATGATACCCTTCTAATTCAAGGTTTCTTTGTACCACTTCGCAAGTAATTGCGTTGTCATCAACAATTAGAATTGATTCTTTGCAAGATTGGCCGGCCATTAGTTTTCCTCCAAAGGTAAACAAACCTCAAAAACAGTTCCTTTGCCGAGTTCACTGCTGATTTTAATGTCTCCATTATGGTTTTTGATAATACCATAAACAACAGAAAGACCCAATCCTGTCCCTTCCCCGACGTCTTTTGTTGTGAAAAAAGGGAGAAATGTTTTGCTGATATTTTCACTTGAGATTCCAATTCCGGTGTCTTCAACACAAAGAATTGCATTATTGTGATCCTTTCTTGTGGTGAATATTAGCTCTCCACCATTTTTCATCGCTTGTATTGCATTGATCGTCAAATTTGTTATGACTTGTTTAATTTGATGGGGGTCAACGGTAACCGAAATATTATCTCCATATTTTTTTACAATTGTGATCCCCTCTTTGATGCATCTTGCTTCTAAAAACGTAATACTGTTTTCAACCAGTTCGTTAAGATCATTTTTTTCTTTGCATAATTGTGATTGACGAGAAAATTCCATAAGTTTTTTTATAATTTCTCTGGAATATATGACACAGGTTTCAATTTTCCCCAGATCCTTTTCAGCCTGGGTTGGCAGGTCCGGCAATTTTAATGACAATTGGGCCAATCCCAGAATATTTCCCAACGGTTCATTCAGCTCATGGGCGACTCCGGCAGCAAGCTGACCAATGGTTGCCAACCGATCCGAATGTAAAAGCTGTTGTTGGATAATTTTCCTGTTTTCATTATCCTTTTGCTTTTCGAGATAAAAACTGATGATATTAGCGATACCTTTAAGCAGGTTTTTTTCTTCGATTAAGAATGGGTTATTTGATTCTGAACTCGATTGGAGTTTGTAAAAAACAGTTATTGCTCCTACAATTTGCGATTCAATTAGAATATTTTCATTTTGATACACTCTGGATTCAGAAAAATCAGGCGACTGGTAAACATTATTTTTAAAGGTGATTCTGGTGCAAGCTTGTTCTGAGAACTGCCATCCATTGGGGACAATACAAGCTATTTTTTTTAATGCGATGTCCATGTCATTTTCAACCATCACACACTGTGCAACCTGATACAGGCAATTGAGTTCTTTTATTCTTTCTTCTTCATTTCGGCAGACCCTTTTGTATTCATCATAAAACCTTTGCAATTCATCATTTCGTTTTTGCAGTTTTTTAATCACTTGCGTTTGTTTTTCAGCTTGGATATGAAAAGTGTTCATTTATGTTATGCCTGCCTGTTGTGTTAATACTTAACTATTCCATACCAAAAAATCTTGATATGGAATAGTTGCAAAAATAACCTTTATTCATTCAAAGTCAATGCAGATCAAGATAGTCCCTGATCCAGCATCGCATCTGCCACACGCCTGAATCCTGCAACGTTTGCTCCAAATACATAATTGCCTTTTTTACTAAACTCGCAAGATGTATTATAACACTGATCATGGATATGCTTCATAACCTGATGAAGTTTCATATCAACCTCTTGTTCTGTCCAGTTCATAAAACTGGCATTCTGTGCCATTTCAAAGCAGGAACAGGCCACACCTCCGGCATTGCATGCTTTTGCCGGGGCGTAAAAAATATCTGCATTTTCCAAAAACTCCATTCCCTCAAGTGTCACAGGCAGATTTGCTGCCTCCACAAGACATTTGACATTATTTTTTACCAATAATTTTGCATCATCAAGATCAAGCTCATTCTGTGTTGCGCAAGGAAATGCAATATCACATGGGGTTGTCCAAGGCTTTTTCTCAGGATGAAATTTTACTTTGAACTTATCCGCATAATCTTTCACTCTATCGTTTCCGCTTATCCTCAGTTTCAGCATATAATCTACTTTTTCACCGCTAACACCATCTGGGTCATGGATAAATCCGTCCGGTCCTGAAAGGGTAATAACCTTACCGCCAAGTTCATTTACCTTTTTTACAACCCCCCAGGCAACATTTCCAAAGCCTGAGACAGCAATGGTTTTACCTTCAATATTATCATTCACGTTTTTCAACATTTCTTCGGCAAAATAAACCACACCATACCCTGTGGCCTCAGGTCTTAAATAGCTTCCGCCCCATGAAATACCTTTTCCAGTTAAGACGCCTTCAAAAGATTTTGTCATCCTGCGGTACATGCCGAAAAGATAGCCGATTTCCCGTGCCCCAACACCGATATCACCTGCGGGGACATCGCTGGATGCACCGATGTGCCTTGACAGTTCCAACATGAAACTTTGACAAAAATTCATTATTTCATTATCAGACTTCCCCCGTGGGTTGAAATCTGATCCTCCTTTTCCACCACCTAAGAGCAAACCCGTCAATGCATTTTTAAAAATTTGTTCAAACCCAAGACACTTAATAATGCTCAAAGTAACTGAAGCATGAAACCGAAGACCGCCTTTATAGGGCCCCAGTACATTATT
This sequence comes from Desulfobacula sp., assembly GCA_018645325.1. Taxonomy (GTDB): domain Bacteria; phylum Desulfobacterota; class Desulfobacteria; order Desulfobacterales; family Desulfobacteraceae; genus Desulfobacula. Next base: position 5,571 of record JABGOU010000045.1, on the reverse strand, counting down.
AAACTCAACGCGATGCCCTGTATTGACTTGCACCCGACCCTGATCATCTTTCCACGGGACCCTGAAGCTGATGGATCTATCCGGTTCAACCATTTGTTCAAGTATCCGATTATTTTGGTACTCCAAATTGGAATCCAGGACCGGAGAAATGGATTTAAAAACTTCTGATACGGATTGAATATATTCTTTTTCCCAGGGATATTTTTCCCTAAGCATGTCTAAAACATTGTTTGTATATGCACTCATGGCTTTTTCCTGATTAAGTTATTTGTATTGTTCACAGCGAATTACATTGCTATCTTTTTTTTGCAGGCAACATATTTCAAGATCTTCACAATTACTGCAAATTTCTTTTGGAAATGAAATAATTGGAGAGTCAACAAGGTCTATGGGTTTATTAGTGATAGTCTTTGATTTAGATAAATCAGTACATGAAAATTCTTCACAAAATATAACAGGTTTGGTGTGATTCATACGATAGCTACATTCGTCTGCATTTATACAATTTATACAAAGGCCTGATGGTTGTATTTTTTCGGTCATGGTATCTCCTTTTTATTATTTATTGACCATATTGGAGACTATAAATAGCAATTAGGATGCCAGACTTATAATTTTATTAAATACATTATTATTACAGTGAGTTAAACAATATAGACGTAATCAGAATCAAACTGAATAGTATGGAAATATTCCATAGATGGGAAATATTCCATATGATCTTTTGCTTTATTTATACAAGTTAAGCAGCTTTTAAGAAACGGAATCTGACTTTACGTGAGTGCTCTTAACAATAGTTAACAGATCCTTTCTAATCTTAGGGGACGCAGCCAAGTATTGTTCCGGAATAAAAGTGGAATCGAAACAAGCCAATGGCTTTATTGTTTGGATCTGATCTGCCATTCTTTGAAATAGAAGAACAGCCTGAAATTTTTAAAATTATTCATGAATTTTTTATTATTCTTGCATCCACGACAAACAAATCGCTCCCAAAACCTTTAACCGGATTCAGGTCGATCTCGTCTATTTCTGGAAAGTCTGTTACCAGACAGCCCAGGCGAACCAGGTAATCACCAAGGACATGGATGTCAACACCCTCATTTCCCCTGGCCCCTTCGAGTATGGGAGACGCATGAATATTGCGAATCATTTTTAATCCCTCGTCAAGACTTAAAGGTGCCAGGGCAAACTGAACATCCTTGAGGACTTCGGTATAAATCCCACCAATACCGAACATGACCAGGTGGCCGAACCCTTCCTCCCGGCTCGTACCCAGAATCAATTCAGTACCCGATACCATGGATTGCAGCAGTACGCCTTTTGATCCTTTGATGGTCATCATCCGGTCCCAGCAGACATTTACGGCTGCAAGGTCTTCAAGTCCCACTGTAACACCGCCAACATCACTTTTGTGCAATGGCCCGATGACTTTCATGACCATAGGGAAACCAATCTGATTGCAGGCATCTGTCAGTTCTTTTCTTTCAAGTACTGAAATTTGATCTGGAAGCCTGAAACCCGCACCACGCAGCACCTGTTCGACACCTCGGGGAGACATGATGGAAGGCTCTTTTGACAGTGTGTCTGCAATGGTTCTTTTATCGTATCCGTCCGGACGCGGTGCTATATCGTCCGGCAGATAGTGACCGGCAACCATCCGCAGTGCTTTAGCTAGATGGACTTCATCGGTAAAATAAATATGTCCTTTGCTGCAATACCGGGCAATCAAGTTCTGGGCCGTCACAGCTGAAGATAACACCGGGATGACTGGCAAGAGACTTTTGTCCATGGCTTCTCGGATTTCTTTATAAATCATCCAATTATCCGATAACAGAGAATTGCCGGTAACAACCGCTATAGCATCGACGTTTTCTTTTTCTTCTTCAGCCAGAAGATCCACAATGGACCTGATCTGATCCGCCGTCCGGCTGGGCAGGCAGTCGACGGGATTGGCAGTGGCGCTTTCAGGTGGTAGGATTTCACGAAGGCATACCTGAGTTTTGTCTTTTAAGACAGGCAGTTCCATTCCCTGCCGGTTCAGCTCATCAGACATCATTACACCGGGACCCCCGGCATCCGTTACCACGCAGATCCTTTTACCGTTAAGCGGCCCCTTTGCAGCAGATAATACGCAGGCAACATCGATCATATCACTTTTACTTCGGACGCGAATGATGCCTGATTTGGCAAACAGAGCGTCCACTGCAGTGTCATTGGTAGCCATGGCGCCGGTATGGCTTGCTGCTGCACGTTTTCCGGCAGCCGTTGTTCCAGATTTGATCCCCACGATGAAACAGCCCTTGCGGGACAGGCTGCGGGCATGCAGCATCAATTTCAGTGGCTTTTTCACTATTTCCATATACAACATGAGAACCGGCACTCCAGACCTGTTGTATTGTTCATCATAAAGCCCCAGGATATCTTCAACACCCATCTGGATGGAGTTCCCCAGGTTGACCACGGTGCCGAATGACAAGCCGCGGTATGAAGCCTGCTCCATGACATAGTCCACCGTTGCGCCGGACCCACTGATAAAATCAACTGTATTTCCGGGCAGTTCCGGTATAATTCCGGCAAATTTGCCTTTGTAGGCCGGTGTCATAAATCCGGAGCAGTTCGGACCGATAAGGGTTATATCCGCTGCTTCTGCGATTGCCAGCATTTCCCGTTCCAGTATCTTACCCTGATCATCCTTTTCACCGAATCCAGACGTCAGGATAATGACGACCCGTACTTTTTTTCGTGCAAGATCCTTTAAGCATTGTAGTACAAATTTTGCGGGAATAGCAATAATGGCAAGATCCGGTGCCCCAGGCAGGTCCTCAATGGAAGAAAATGTGGGGAGATCAAGGATGTTCCGTGTTTTTGGATTTACAGCCCACAGCTTGCCTTCAAAGCCATGGGATTTTATATTTTTTATCACCCGGCCACCGGGTTTCAGATCGTTGTTGCTGGCGCCGATTACAACGATGCTTCCGGGATTAAAAAGCGCATCATGAATATTGACAGACGATGATTTTTGTTTCAGTTCTTTTTTATTCATTTGCTTCACTAAGTTTCATGACTTTCATAATATTTCTCTCTTTTTCAATAAGTTTAAAAATTCATGCGGTAGATGGTTTTGCTTTGGCCCTATATCCCAATTACAAACCTTTATCAAAGGTTTTCCCATAAGCCCTGCATGCAAGCTTGCTTTCATCATCGGGAGCCCAATCGATTTTTTTAAGATCAATTACTTTTTGCAAATTCACTACATATTCTTTTGCAAATGGTCCCCAGACAGTATCAATCAAGGCTGTTTTTTCTTCCTGAATGAGATACGAATTATAGGATGACCCTCTATGGGTAGAGTATTCATCCCCATGAAATTTTCGTAATTCCCAATCAATTTTCCCTACCCATTGAATGTTATTTTTGACAATAAATTCCATTTGTTTCTCCTTATAGAAATTTATCAACTTAAAAATATATTTTTTAATCTTCCTTCTAATCTTGAATTTATTTCGACCGTTTTCTTTGTTTTGTCAGAAGGCTTTGTCTGCCATTACAATAAAGGGGTCACAGTCTAAAAAATTATCTGGAATAACTGTGATGCAGGCAGCACCCCAATGCGGTAACATTGGGGTGCTGATTTTTATTTATTGATGTTTGATTCCAGCATGGGTTGGGAATATTGGTGCAGATTACCATAAAGCGGTCCCCATGATCCATCACTCCGCCGATCTTTTGCCAGGGCTACAGTGATCAGCTTGAATCCGTCCTGTGTCTTTGCTGCCACTTGGGCGGTAAGACTTCTTGTCGTCCGGATACGCCATTTGGTTTTGCTCGTATCGGTCCACTCTTCAACTGTTTGTTCCTGCCAGTTTCCAGGTCTTGCCATGAGTAAATTCAGTCTGTTTGTACGTTTCGTAAAACGCCACAAAGGCATCAAAATTTTTCTGAGCTTTATTAAATTTTTCAGGTTCTGAAGTGCCGGGCACAAAAACCAGCTTGTCTGGATTATGCTCTTCTTGACCCGGGTAGGATAGATACTCGTTAAATTGGGCCACCCATTCCGCCGATTGCTTTTCCATGGCGGCTTTTGTACCTTCAGCATCGGCTTTTACTTTTTTTTCCGCTTCAAATTGTCCGGCATTTTTTTGAGTAAGATCGTTATACCGGGTCATCATGGTTGCAAAATCAGTATGATTGGGGTCAAACTGACCACCATAATTTTTTTCGATTTCTTCGAACAGGCTGTTTGCCTGACCAAGCAAATATTGGGTCTGTTCAGCGTCTTTTTCAATATAGCGTTCCGCTCTGTCCAAATGCCGCTTTATATCCCGCAGGCGTTTGGTTACACCACTGGGTAGTTTGTTGTCATCTGAAGAAGTCGTAATGGCCGGAGCGGTTGATGCGGATTCAGTCGGCTGGTTTTCCCTCAGTTTTTTATCCACATTTTTCTTGATTCGTGTATATTTTTTTTCAATCTGAAGGATCTTGTTGTTATTTGGATCTTGGGCTTTGCCCTGTTCAATTAAAGCCACAGCTTTTTGTAAGAGAAGATCCGCGTCTGTGTTTTTACCGCTGTGCATCTTCCGCTCTGCATCGCGAACCAGTTTGTTTGCCTGCTTGGCCAAATCATCTACTGTCGCAAAAACCTGTCCGGCAAATAGAAACGATACAACCATCAACACCGCAATAATTACGCCTTCTTTTTTTGCAAACATCGTACTACCTCCCATTGTATGGATTGATAATAAAATTTGGATAAAATACCCCGATCCTTAAAGTAACCTGTTATTGACAGAGATACAAAGTCAGATCAGGGAGCTAATCATCGAGTTAAAGCATTTTATCACATAGTCCCGCCCATAAAAGACCTTAACATTAAGATCTGATGCAGTTTTTCTGTGATGTTGAACCGGTGTTCCGGCGAGCGGAGTTATTGATAAAACGTTGTTGAACAGTGCCGCGGGTATATTCCGGAAACGCCTATCTTGACTATGGGTTTTATATCGCCTGTCTTCTGGATGTGCAAGAAAAAACTGAAGGACATGGACATCTCCCACATTGAATTTATGAGTCTTCAAATATTAACTTTTCAAAAAGACTTGACAGCATACCCCCTTGAAATCATGTAAGTAATATGATTAATATGACATGTCCAATAAAAATAAATCCCCGGTTGATTTAAGGGAGGGGGCACCCCATTTAAGGTAGTGTCAAAAATTTTATGAAAAAGAGGAATTTTAATGAAAGGGAATGCAGTAATTGAAAAACGCAGAAAAGCGTCCTGCGCTACGATGGATTTTTTATGGGTCCATAGTAGCACAGGACACTTTTTCTGCTTATCACCATAGCGGACAGGCGTAATAATTCCTGATTTTTTTGTTCGTATTATTTGTTCTTTGACAATCTGTTTTTGAGAGTTAGGCTGCTACTTGTTCAATCAGAGCAACCCACTTGTCGGGCATTAGAGAGTGTTCTCTAAGGGCATCAAGCGATACTGGTGTGGCATTTTTCAAGGTGCTGTGAGGTCTCATGAAGTTATAAAAAGCCACAAAAAGTGTTGTAAGCGAGACGGCGCCG
>JABGOU010000044.1 GCA_018645325.1 Desulfobacula sp. | reverse complement strand
TTTTTGCGACAAAAAAAATTATGGCTTTAAAGAAACCCTTACTATCATTGACTTAAAAAAAACGTGCGTCAAGGCTGGATTCAGTTATGAAGGCTTTACCTGCAACATCTGAGGATATTCTCTCAATCGTAAAACCATTTTCTTCAAATTCTTGTATAAGTAAATCTTTGCTAAAATACTGTAGCCAGTTGTATACTACACGTTTTCGGGGCTCTTCGATTATCGTGTATTTATCAAGTATTACTTTCTCTTTCTCGTATTTAAATGTATTCACAAAACAATAATAATCCTCTGGTGCCCACACCCCATTTCATTGGTATTTTTCCTTTAATTTGACAAAAATCATAGTTAAAGCATGGCTTAAAAGACACATGCCCAGTCCGATGAATAACGATACGGGAGCTGTTAATAATTCACAACCAAAAATCAGAATACCCCAACCATATAACACCCACTGGATAAAATAAATAACAGTGGTGTTTTTGCTCCAAAAAAGAAGAATATTATGAATAAAAGAAAAATTTTGGGTCTGATTGAAAACGGCTTTACAAAGGGGCAACCAAATCAAGACAAATCCGGTAATGACAAAATGGACAGCTAAACCGCTCCTGTGATAATCCCCTTGAACAATGATGGCATTAGAGACTTGTGTCCATAAGACTGCACCAATAAAAATTAATGAAAACCCGACAATAAGCAATTTCTTAAAAATAAAAATGTCTTTGGGGTTCAGCAAAAAACGGCTTAAAACCATGCCCAAAACAGGATAAACCACCCAAGGGAAAGTTTTGTTGCGATTAAAATGGGGAGGTAAAATCTGAATACGGATTGCAGCGGAGCCTTGGTTCCCATGGTGACATTGAGTACATTCATGGTTTTAAGTTCTGCACCGACCTTGTCACCAGGTCGTCTGGGGATGATCTGCCAAATTCTGTTTGCGGCTCCCGGGCCTTCTTTGGTACCTTTTACCAGATTCATGGCCTGGCTCATGGCCTGCAGGACCTGCTCTTTTTTTTCAGGGCTCATGTTGCCGCCCATGGCCTGGCTCATTTGTTCCATCATTTTATTGACATCCATATTTTCGAGATTCTGCTGTTTTTCAGTGGGCTTTTTCTTTTTCCATGCCGCTGCAGGATTCGGTTTGCTCTGTGTTTCCTCCTCCTCTTCTTCCATGGCATTTTTCTGTGACATCATGGCACGAATATCCATGCCCATGACTATTATCTGTGTCTGTCATGATAGCAATTGCATCAATGGAATGAAACTGTGTTCCAAACAGCCTCTTTAGGTCCTTATATACATTTCTTTTTTCAGAGTACCAGGTTGACAATTTATCTTGCCTGTTCCTTAAGGCCATCATTTGTGCATTTTTACCGGCAAAAGCATTCTCCCATATTTCGCCTTTGGATGCCTGATTTGCCCACACATAGTTAACTGCTTTGGTTCGCCATTTGAAAATACCGCCGTCAATAATCACATAGATTCTTGCAGCATAATCATCGCCTGATTTATTTTTTTCATTTTCTGTGTCCAATCGGTTTTCAATTCTCCAAATCCAGTTTAAAAAAGGGAATTGTTCAATATTAATTAATATGGACTTTCTTGATGAGAGCAGATGCAGTGTTTCGGCTTTTGGCCAATAGAACCCGCTTGTTTCCAATTTGAAACACTTGGTAGAAAGTTGAATTTTTAAATTCCTTTTCTTCCCATCCTTCAAGACCAGATCCTGAGAAGTCTGATACTTGCACAGGCTCTGCAAAAGATATATTTTTCATAAATAAAAACAAAATGCAAAAAATCAGGATACTAAATTTTTCTGTCATCTTTTTCTCGATTTTTTTTTATTAATTTTACCACTTGTGATAATTATCAATTTTTATATCATGGGCGTTTTCTTCTTTCGATAATAAACAAATGCGCCACTGGTCGTTAATTCTGATGCTGTGTCCATTTTTTCTATTACCTTTATAATTATTGTTCACTTGGATCAAGGCGCACCAATACATTCATAAATAATTTGTAAATTAGCATAATTGACAGTTTTATTATGGCCGGCTTTAGAGTTTGTTAAACATGCTTATTGCTACGGGCTCACTCAAAAATAAGTTACCAATTTTGGGAGTTGAGTCGCCTGTCCGGCAAGGCGTGAAAACTAAGTCATACCAGGTATATGCCGTGTTTTCACAACACAGCCGGACAGGATGAATCGACTTGCAAAATGTAAAGAGTATCAGTTATTTTTGAGTGGGCCCTAAGTAGACCTTTTCTTTCTAGTATCTCTGACAAGATAAGAGTTCCCTGTACCGCGTTTTAGTTCAAATAGGTCTATCGCTTTAAAAAGGCTGCTTAAATTTTTATAGCCATAATTCCTGCTGTCAAAAGAGGTCTTATTCGATATATGTGCTCCTACCGGACCGAGTGCTGCCCAGCCATTATCTTCTTCTGTTGATTCAATCGCTGTGCGGAGCAAATTTATCAGTTTGGTATCAGATTTCATTTTTTTTGATTTTGTTTGTACAGTTTCATTCTGTTTAGGTTCCTGATCTAAAAATAAAAATTTGGAACATGCATTCACAAATGGAGACGGCGCCTTACGTTCACCAAATCCCAAAACAACCTTCCCTTCAGCGAGGGCTCGTGTAACCATTGGAGTAAAATCACAGTCGGATGACACAAAGCACATGACATCTATGTCTTTTGTATACATCACATCCATTGCATCAATAACGAGTGCAATATCTGAGGCATTTTTCCCCTTTGTGAGGTCATATTGTTGTACCGGCTGAATCGCATATTCGTGTAGAAGATCTTCCCATGGCTTTAGAGAAGGATTTTTCCAATTCCCATAAGCTTTTCTTATTGTTACTACACCATACTTTGCCACTTCGCTTAAAACGTCTTCAAATTTATTCGCAGGAGCATTGTCCGCATCTATAAATAATGCGATTTTCTGTTTTAATTCATTCATTTTTTATTGAAACCTCTCAATTGAGGGGAAAATTTTTTTTAATTCATTTTGTTAAGGGGCGCGGCAGCCTTAAATCCTATTTGAATAAGGTGCTATTTCTTATTTTTTTTAGCTTTTTTTTCTTTACGTTTTTCTTTCAATGATTTTTCTGACTTTTTCTTAACTGCTTTTTGCGAATCTCTTCCTTTTGCCATGATTTCCCCCTTTGCTATAGTTTGTGAAATATTGCTTTTGATTGTATTTCCATCATAGTCAGAATACAAGCAGAATCATTTTATGGCGGATGATTTATTCTACCACACCTGTCATTAGTAACATCTTTTCTCTAACATAGAGAGGACCGTACGTGGTTAATTTTTTTTCTGTCATCTCTGTCATCTTTTCTTCCCCACTTACGTATAAAGCTTTTGTTCGATTTCCAATTAACTTAGTTTTTTCAATAGTAAATCCGCCATTTTCGGGATAAGTGAGGCAACTTTTTCTGATTTAAAGGACGTATCCGGGGTTGTTCAAAGCTGCTTCTTATATTTTCAGCGTAATATATCGGTTCGACCTTATATGACAAAAGGATTTTATCAAGGAAGCAAAATATTGATCAGTGAGAGTATCACCCTCTGTAAAAAATCAATCACCGGATCCAAAACACCAAAATAAAGCAGTGCTATCACAATAAGAAATCCAAACCGTTCCAGACGCAGCAAAATTGCCTGAACACTTGCAGGAGAAAAACCTAAAAGGATTTTCGAACCATCCAGCGGCGGAATCGGAATCAGGTTAAACGCGGCCAGGATAATGTTGATTTTTGCAAAAAAATAGAGCATTAACGCAAGCATACTCGATTGCGGCAGATTAAGCAGTCTGTAAAGAAAAAGGGCCAGAAACGCCAAAATCATGTTTGTGATGATTCCGGCAGAAGACACAAGGATCATTCCCTTGCGGTAATCCCGGATATAGCTGAAATTCACAGGCACGGGTTTTGCCCAGCCAAACCCTACAAGAAACAGCATTAGGGTACCCAAGGGATCGAGGTGTTTAAGCGGATTAAGGCTCAGTCGCCCAAGGTGCTTGGCTGTGGGATCGCCCAATCGATAGGCCACATATCCATGGGCCAGCTCATGAAAAATAATGGCATACATCAACGGTATGGAGATGAGGAGAAATGCAATCGGGTTGTTAATCAGCAGACTGAGCAGACCCATGTGGTGTTTCCTTTGTTATTATATTTATTTTAATGGTAGGCGGATAATAACAATTTATAACCACCAGTCAAGCAACTAAGCCTTCGATTATCCACTCTTGTGACATCGGGGTCCACTATACTTTCTATTCTTGTGGCCAATTAATGGCTGATGACCAGACATCCTAACGATAGGTATCCTGGACACCCTTTAAAAACTTACGAAGCACCTGGTCTTTGCACATCCTAAAATGTCTGTTGTTGGGCTTCCTGAAAAAGGCACTCAGTTCATGTTTGCTGATCCCTGCTCCTTTCCGGACAAGAATTTCTATAATATCATCAGCCTTGAAATCCAGGGCAATTCTCAATTTCCTGAATATAATATTGTTGTTTAACTTGGTTTCCGGTTCAGGCTGGGGCCCCTCTTTTTTGCCCCGCTTGTCAATGATCAAACCGTTGAGGAAGATTGCCAGGGTCTTATCAGGGCATTCCACATATGCGGGGTCATCCTCTTTTTTCAGCCAGTCACTTACCTGGGCCCGGGTGACAGTTAGCTCTGCCAGACTGAAAATCGCCATCATTTTAGAATCCTCGAAATCAAAAGTATAGCGGATTCGCCGCAAAATATCATTGTTTGTCATATAAATCCTTTCCTAAGACCCTGTACATCCAGAATCTTTTTTAATTTTTCAGGGCTGCTTCCAGCCAGTCAGATTATGGATATCATAATGCTGGCTCATCCCCAATTTTGAAATCATGGGCTGTTCCCTATCTCCGCTTGCCCCTGGAACCGCCTTTTTTGGAGGAACGGCCCAAAGGCGGTCCTGACCGCCGGGACCCGTAGCCCCCGTTTTTTACTTTTTTCTTTCGGGTATTGGTTTTGAGCTCAGACTCAGCCCGGGATTTTTTTGCACCTGATTTTCCTGATCTTGATTTTTCTGGTCTTGATTTTGACGATTTCTTCTGGGACTTGCGGCCATTGACAATCTCTTTTGTCTTCTTGTCAGCCTTTCTTTCACTGGCTTCATCACTGGGCCGCAGCAGAACAAAATCAGGCACCGCACCGCCATGGGTAAACCCGCTGATCTCCTGTCTGAGAATTTTCTGATCCAGCAGTTTTTCAATGGCTTTAAGCTGGGGTTTTTCATTGTTGCTGACCAGGGAGATGGCAATCCCGCGAACCCCGGCCCGACCGGTACGTCCGATACGGTGAATATATTCTTCAGCAGCCCCGGGCATGTCATAGTTGACCACATGAGGCAAATTGGTGATATCCAGGCCCCTGGCTGCGACATCTGTGGCCACAAGGATACGAATCTTCCCGTTCTTAAATTCCTTCAGAGTCCGTGTCCTGAAGGACTGGCTCTTGTTCCCGTGGAGAGCGGCCGCTGAAATCTTTTTGTCTGCCAATTTTTCAGTGAGCTTGTTTGCACCGTGTTTTGTACGGACAAAAATCAGGGCCTGGGTCCACCCCTGCTGAATAATCAGATGAATGAGCAGGGCCCGTTTATCTGTCTGCTCCACCAGATGCACCTTCTGTTCAATGGCTTCTGCCGCCTTTCTGCCCGGGGCAACCTCAATATATTTTGGGTTTTCCAGCATGACCTTTGCCAGATCCCGGATCTCCTGGGTATAGGTAGCGGAAAAAAGCATGGTTCTGCGGTCTTCAGGCACCAGATCAAGAACCTGGGAAATCTCTTCCTTAAACCCCAGGTCCAGCATTCTGTCTGCCTCGTCAAAAACCAGAAACTCGATGCGGGACAGGTTCAAGGACCTGTGCCTGGCAAGATCCAGCAGCCGTCCCGGTGTGGCCACAAGAATATCAATCCCCCGCTTGAGCCGATCTATCTGGGGGGCAATGTTCACCCCGCCGTAGACCACTGTGCACCGGATGGACACCCGTCTGCCATAGGCTTTGAAACTCTCTCCCACCTGGAGGGCAAGTTCCCGGGTGGGGGCCAGAACAAGGGCCCTGGGGTGTCTTTTATTCACCAGCTTTTGACTGAGCATATCAACCAGGGGCAGGGCAAAGGCATCTGTTTTTCCCGTTCCTGTCTGGGCACGGGCAAGGACATCCCGACCCTTTAGTATCACGGGAATCACCCGTGTCTGGATGGGGGTTGGTTCTGTATACCCCTTGGATTTAACCGCTTTCAGCAGATCAGCCCTGAGGCCGAGATCATCAAATGACATATAATATCCTGAATTTTCTTTTAATTTATTGAATCAATACCAGGGCACTTATACCATGCTTATGAAAAAATGTCCCGCACTTCACCATAGATCAGGTGAAGACAGGCAAAACAACCTTTGTGGAAAACGTCTCCTGTGCTCATGTTTTGATAAGCAATTATTTCAAATAAACTCAATATATCTTTATCCGAAAAGTCTTCATTTCTAAGTTTTTCAATATCTGCAGAGCTGCACGCATCTGGTGAACGGGTAATTTTAACTGGTAAATCTGCAATGAGTCTTTCGCGAGAATTTAAATCTGCTTTTGTGTAATCTTCAGAAATTTGTGTCGCAAATTCCTTGTTTCTTGTCACTCGACCGAGTGTTTCAAGGTGGATAGAGGTTCAATGAACACATCCAATAAAAGAAGAAGTGACCAATGCTGCAATTTCTTTTTCCTTTGCCGACAAGCCAGTCGCATTTTGATAGACAGCTGAACATAAACTATCAATATGGCTTGAAATCTCAGGGGTTAAGCTTGTTAGTCGAGTGAGATCGGAGATTTTACCTGTAACAGGATTACGAGTTTTCTTATATAATTTTTTTACCTCTTCATTTGCAGAATCATCCTTCTCAATTTGAATCCAAGGTACCCAGGACAGCATCAATACAAAGCTGTGTAAAACGGTCACACAGCGTATCCATCATTTCATCAGATAAAGGGGCTTTAACAAGCTCACGGTAAAACCACTCAAATTTTTTAAACCTGCTGGTCCCTCCGTGTTCCCTGTGATGCAAATAATTCCTGCGTTAAGAAGGATGGTATTACAGCTGTTGAAACGCCTATAGTTGTCAAATGAGTAATGAACTTACGATGTGTGGTCTGGTGCCGAGGTTTCAACTGGTCAGGTTTCAAAATAATGGATCTGTCATTTTTCAGTCTCAATCGAATCTGGGGTTACATATAGTTTCAGACCTAAAGCACGAAGCAATACAAAAACCTTGTCCATTTGTATCGTCTCTTTCCCTCTTTCTACATCACTAATGAACTTCACGCTTGTGCCCGTAATATCAGCTAAGTCTGATTGCCTTATCTTTTTGCTTTTCCGGGTATATTGAATGGCTCTTCCAAGGTATTTAACCTGGCGGACACGATATGGATATCCTATTTTTTCTTTCATACAAGCCTCGAATTAACAGTACGGTTAAAAACAATATTTATCTGTTGAATTTCACCGTACAGTTAAATTTGTTGGCTGTCAAACTTCTTCACCGAACGGTTAAATTATTAAAGCAATTGGAATACCAGGGGTCCTTGGCAATGTTTAACTCACTGGCTAGCCCGGTGTATTTTGCTGGTTTAATCTTAACTTAAAAGTAGCTTAACTGCGATTCCAATTTATTGGTATAGGATCAGTTTTCAAATCGCCATAACGGTTAAGTTCTTTTATGCTTGGATAACAGTCTATCCAGATGACTGGCAAATGCATTCCGATTTTTTTGATTTAATGCTGGCGGGCCACCTGTATCGATTCCGCTCGCTCGCAAAGTATCCTTGAAATTTCTCATGTTCAGGCGTTCCCTAATATTATCCGGGGAATACAGTTCTCCACGAGGATTGAGTGCATCACCACCCTTTTCTAACACTTGAGCTGCCAATGGAATATCACTTGTAATGACAAGATCTCCCATGTCAATTCTCTTAAGAATCTCTTTGTCAGCCACATCAAAACCGGATGAAACTTGAAGCATTTTAATACAATGCAACCGTGGTACAGCCATTGTTTGATTGGCAACAAGCGTCAATTGGATACCGGTTCGCTCTGCAGCTCTAAATAAAATTTTTTTAATCACTGCAGGGCATGCATCTGCATCTACCCATACTTTCATCTCAGACCTCAAATTTTCCTTATAGACTCATTCGTGCCGCGTAAACAGAACCTTCGGGCGAGCCTCCTGATGAACCTCATGTTAAGTGGTCAAGGTTCCATGGATTTCGTGTGAGACCCGTGGCAAGCGGTTCTGTTGTTCCTGTTAATCCTAATTCAGGAAGGGTTGTTTTTCTTGATTTTCAAACGTTAAGCTCCATTACTCATGTCTGTGGGCAATAAAGTGCCGCCCTTTGATCTTGTTTTTGGAGAGCGCTTTTTCGGCTTTATCGGCCATGGTGCGCTCAATGGCAATGTAGGAATAAAACTCAAAGCAGTTAATCTTGCCCACGCAGCCTCCGTCGATTCCCGCATCCTTGGTCAGAGCACCCAGAATATCTCCAGGCCGAAGCTTGGCCTTTCGCCCCCCATTGATGGAGAAGGTCACCATGGAAGGTGTGGCATTTTTTTCGGTTGAGGGCTCAAGCGCTTCGATATCAGAAACCTCAAAAGCGGTTCCCATCATGGTGTTTATCTCTTCTAGTCTGAAGCGTTCTTTGGACGTCATAAGAGAAAAAGCCATACCCTTTTTCCCGGCCCGGCCTGTCCGGCCTATGCGGTGAATATACACCTCCGGTTCAAAAGGGAGGTCAAAGTTGATTACCGCACTTAAGCCTGAGATATCAAGACCCCTGGCTGCCACGTCAGTGGCCACCAGAATGGGAGTGCTGCCGTTGGAAAAGCGCACCAATACTTCAGTTCGATCCTTCTGCTCAAGGTCACCGTGAATGGCCAGAGATGAAAACCCTTTTGCCTCAAGGAACTTTGAAAGAGACTTGCACTGCAGTTTGCTGTTACAGAAAATCAGTGCCGATGCAGGCTTATATGCATCTAAAATCTGAGCCGCAACAACGGGCTTCCAGTCCCATCCGGACTCGTAAAAATATTGGCGAATAACGTTTTCTTCGTGCTCAACATCCACCACCACCCGTTGCGCATTTTTCTGAAACCGCGTGCTTAAGTCAAGGATCGGCTTTGGAAATGTGGCGGAAAAAAGAAGGGTCTGGCGAGCTTCAGGAACATAACCCATGATCACTTCAATGCTGTCGGCAAAGCCAATATCCAGCATGCGGTCCGCTTCATCCAGAACAAGGATGGAGACATGATCAAGGTTCATTGTTCCGCGCTTTAAATGCTGTTCAATGCGCCCGGGAGTTCCCACCACAATATGTCCCTGATGCTCCAGAGAGATCTGCTGGGGCAGGAAGGGCACCCCACCGCAGATGGTTACAATCTTGATATTATGTTTGAACCGGGCTATTTGCCGCAGCTCGCCGGCCACCTGCTCTGCCAGTTCGCGGGTGGGACACATCACTAGGGCTTGCACCCTGAAGCGCTTCACATTCAGGTTGTGCATCAAGCCAATGCCAAAGGCTGCGGTCTTCCCGCTCCCTGTCTTGGCCTGGGCCAGCAGGTCTTCACCTTTAAGCACATGGGGCAAACTTTCCGCCTGGACCGGAGTCATCTCCCGGTATCCCAGGGTCTTAAGATTTTTAATCATTGGTTTGGTTAATGGTAGCGCGGTAAAAGCACTCATAAAACCCCTTTTTTATATCCTTATTTAATATAGTGCATCCAAACACAATACCACCAGAATTTAATACCTGTTTTGTGTTATCAAAAACGATACCTTTTTCCTTGAACAAAAAACCTCAGGTGAATACCGTTTAATGCGATGTCCGGTCAGCACAGCATTCATGGCCGCGGAGCCGCCATGAACTATTGAGCTGAGAGCCTCACCAGTTATGGTGTATCCTTCTCCAGCGATTTGTCATGTTTTAGAGTTAGTAGCTTAATTTGGAACTTGCAAGACGATTCAAACTTACACCAGCTTCTGCTGCTTTGATAGCAAGCGCCCGATGGACATCAGGGGGAACGCGAACCATAAATTTTCCACTATAGTTTTTGCTGGCGAGAGGTTCAGCTATGTTTTTCATGAATTAATGATATTACTATTGATATCAATGTCAAGTTCAAATTTACCAAACCCAGTTAATTGAATGCAGCGTTGGGGGCAAACTTTGAAAATCTACTGGTCGAGCCTAGCATTTTCTTTGTTAATGTTTTATCTATTAAGAGTCAAATATTGGTTTGGCCTTATCCGGCCGATCTTGGTCCAGGTATAGTGATCCAAGCGCACTTAACGCCTGGCCCCAACCGGCAGGAAGGGAACAAGAGGTGGCAAACCTCTATTGATCTTCTGCATGATTGATTAAATATCAAATAATTTTTTCGTCTGAACATAATTTGTAAACTCCTTTGACCACGGCAAATCGATTGTTATTTCCAGCGGATCATTGAGTTCTAGTGAGCAGTATTCAAAATCAACGGTTTGTTTATTTAAATTGGATGACCACGGCGTGCTCAAAACACCATTAATTGAAGGTATTTTATCTGAGATAGTAATCTTTATCACCTTTGCCCAGGGGATTAATATTGATGAAGTAAACCAGCTCAGTGGTATTGTATCTGAAAAAACTACACCATCGTTGGAAAGGGATACTTTTTGTGTTTTTATTTCATAGGTATTCTTGGCAGTGAACCTGCATTTGCCTAGTAAGTACTCTGAGAAATTCAATTCCAGTTGCATTCGATATTTTGTTGAAACCCTGTATTTTTTTTTAACAATCTTCCAGTTATTAACAGTATTCATAATGAACCCTTAATCTAAGTGATGTATTAGGTGAAAGATCCTAATAGATTGCGTGATATTTAACAACCTAAATCACCGGCCCTGATCCACCATCAAGGTACCACCTGCTGCGTTGAGTTCGGTCGTTCCTCCCTGCGGAGTATGACTTATACGCCTCACTCGTAACTCCTTGTTGCCTTGCATCTGGTACCTTGCTGATGGCCAGGGATAGTGCACAACCCCATGGCCCAGCCGGCAAATGAAAATTTGATGGTGGATTTGGGCCGGCTCATGCACATCCACCGTTTCATTCGGTGCCTTTTTCTGGTTGGAATGTCGGATTTTCAAATGGCATAGGTTTCATCATTGCCCCACATCTATGTTGTCCCAGCCTAATTGATCAACGAGTTTTTTTAGCCTTGGCGGGCGGTAGCTGCTGTCGGCCAGATAGCGGGTTTTGACACTGGGATGAATCCTGGTGGGCTTGTCATCAATTATCAGCGGCCTTCTTAATGGAGATTTCAAACGGTACACATGATTACGTGATTTGTGAAGATTGCCTTTTGCCCCGTCTGTTAAGGAGTTTCTTATATGAGGCTCGATCTCCAATCCTGCACGGATCGCTTCGTCCAGCATCCATGCCAGCGGGGCATCTGATGACCTGATCCCGGTTTGCTTGTCAGGAGGATACGAACCTCCTACATCAGAATGAACTCCTGCAAACCAAACTTGTTTCAGATCCATGCCCTGCCTGGCAGTCCAAACCGTTGGTTCGAAATCCTCTCGTTCCTCATCAATTGCCAGTGCATGACGAGCAATAGATACATTTGAACCCATTTTGGTGTCATAAAATTCATCATGGCGATCAAATAGCCCCATCAGGCTGAATGGGATTCCCAGAGCCCCGACTGTGTCCCAAACACCTAAAAAGTCAACCTTTCTGGAAGTGTGGCAGTGGTTCTCCCGAAAAAGTGTTGCGGCTTCTGCATTTGGTTGGTTTTTCGCAGAAGGATTTTTGTATATTTTCCAGGCTTGGGAAATAAGGTTGGCATCAGTTCTCTTCAATATACCGCAGTTGTTTATCAAGCCACTCAAAGCCCTTACAGTGTAAGCCCCTCTACTGAAACCAAACAAGTAAATATGATCATCCTGGTCATAGTTCTGAACAATATAGCGGTATCCGTCCAGGATATTTTTATGGATGCCGCGACCGGTTGCGCCAGCATTTACACTGTTATGATATGAACCCAATCCCCAGTCATAAAAGACATGCTGTTTGACATCGTCGGCAGATGGTTTGACTGCGCGGGCAAGTTTGAGTACATTGGTCGGAAAATCCTTTTCAATATCTTCTTCCGGGCGGTTCCATGTGCCATCAGCACAGATAACTATATTTGCCATTATTTTATCTCCTCATATTCAAATCAGTCAAAAGTATATTTTCCTAAATTCCAAATTGAACACCAGAATCTATTGCTGGACAGCATTAAATAATACCAGTCCCGGCCTTTAATGTTTGTTTTTGTGGTTCGGCATAACAACGCATGCATTTTGCCAGCAAACAAACTGGGCAAGCTCATGGTTTTAATGGGTCTTTAAATTTGAATCAAACTTTTTATAATATTTAAACCACTATGTCTAATTAATTGGACTTACTGGTCAATTTACAATTTACTGGTTCGAAATTGTCAAGAAAATTTTAGTGGGGGATCGTCAATTTAATATCACCTGAAAATATTCATCGCATCCTATTTGTTATGCAATTGGACCCATTTTTCAACAGTTTTGTACGGGTATGCTTCAAGCCGGCTAAAACTGGCCATTTGTCTGGCTTTATACTCAAACAACCGGGGAGAAGGAATGCCGCATAAAAAACGCGTCACCAAAGCAACAGGCAGCGGTGACTCCGCAATGTCTGTCAACTGCTGTACAAGATCATGAAAATCCAGCATATCCAATGAAGGTAGATCTGATGATAATAGTTTAACGGGTTCTTTCTCAATGCAAACCGAACACCTTTGGCAGTTATAATCTAATTCTTCCCCAAAATATGCTGACAAACTTTTTGCCAGGCACAGATCTGTTTCAAAAAGCTCAATCATGGCATGGAGGCGTGCCACATCTTTTTTTTCTTTTTCAAGAAAGAGGTTGGCAAGATCTTTGGCAGTTGAATCGATATCAAATTTAGAATTGAGTATCTTAAAAACTTCAACCGCGGATTTTGGTTGAAGGTCAATCCACTCTTTTCCGTGGAAATATTCCAGGGCCGTCAACACCCGCTGACGGTCATAGCCTGACTCGGCAACAATATTATCTATATCCACTTTGGTCCATGCCTTTGCAGTTTTGGAATTGACCAAGATGATTTTGACAAACTGGGCCCTTTCACCTTTGAATTTCTCAATGATGTTTTCGGCAGGGAGCAAATACTTGAAAGCATAATTTTCAAAATAAGTATATTTTGGGGAAATGATATTTGCCATCTCCAGGTAAACCAGCAGGGTTTTTAAGGGAAGCAGCCTGATGTCTGCTTTCCTGCTCAAGGTGTATGCACGAACCTCAAATAAGTTTTCTTTAGATTGACCGATATTCTCCAACACATGGCGGATGTTTTCTATAGCAGGCGTATCACCATAAGCAAAATTTTCCAGTACTGGTATGCCATTTTTATTTCCAAACAGGCAGCAGAGAGAGGGATTTCCATCCCTGCCGGATCGACCGATTTCCTGACTATAGCTCTCTATCGACTTTGGCAGGTCATAATGGATCACTTTTCGAATGTTTTCTTTATCAATCCCCATTCCAAAGGCGATGGTGGCAACTACGGTGGCTACCTTTCCGGCCATAAAGCGATTCTGAACAGCTTCCCGATGCTCATTTTTCATTCCCGCATGATAGGCCTCTGCATCCAGCCCATTTTCCTTCAACATCTGAGAGATCCGATTAGCTGTCTTTTGCAGTGTAACATACACAATTGTCGGGCCGTCCGGCTTTTCTACCAATACCTTCCGCAGCAGTGCATCTTTTTTTTCTTCAGCCACAGGGCGTATGCGCAAGAATAAATTTTTTCTGTAAAACCCTGTTTGAACTACATTTTCCCGGCTAACGATAAACTTTTTACACATGTCACCAATAACCTTTGGCGTTGCTGTGGCTGTAAGCAATAAAACCTTTTTAATCCTGAATTCTTTTTGATACAAAGGAATCTTCAGATAATCCGGTCTGAAATTATGGCCCCATTCAGATATACAATGGGCTTCGTCAACGACAAGTAAGGATACATTCATCTGCCTGAGCTGGGTTCTGAACCTTTCGTTTTTAAATCGCTCCACAGCAATCATCAGTATCTTTAATTGTCCCAACCGAGCTAATTCAAGTGTACTTCGGTAATCTTCGGCGCTCATCCCGGAGTCAAGTTTTGCGGCAAGGATGTTTTTCGATTTTAAAAAATCAATCTGATTTTTCATCAAGGATAAAAGCGGAGAAATGACCAGGGTCATCCCTTGCTCAAGGACCGCAGGCAATTGATAACAAAGAGATTTTCCTGCACCTGTGGGGAAAATTGAAGCAGCAGACTTACCGGCTAAGATAGTTTCTATAACTTGCCGTTGGCCGAGTTTAAATTCATCAAATCCGAATGTACGCTTTAAGGTAGCATCAATTACAGGCATTTTTTAAACTCCATTTTTTAAACTTTTTGTAACTATTCAGTTCTTATGCTTGACGTCGCCCTGTCTGATGGATATTTTTTTTCGATGCTAAACGCTTAACCTCCTGCAAATATCCATCAGACAGGGCTTTTTAGATAACCTCTTTTAACGGGCTGAACAATTACAACTTTTTTTTAATTCTACAGTAATCCATTCACCGTTGGAAATATTTTTCATAATAATGACAGAATAGTTTTTCTTATCACAAACAGTATTTTTTATGTTTTTTTTGCGACTATGCTTCGTGGTTTCTACCTTCTCTTAAAATAGTAACCAATACAGCTATTATCGCAGGAACTAATACAATTATAATTACCATTCCGATTTGCATGATATCCTCCTCATGGTTTATAACCTATAGAATAAATAGAAAGTTTAACAACTTTACGAGTTCTCGTGACTAAATCATAATCGGTAAATGACACAAAAGCAATTTGATTTTTGAATAAATGCAGATAGTCAGATTTAAATTATTTCATACTATAGTGGATCAATTTTTTTCAAATTGAGCTTGCTGTTCAAATTTTGTAAGTAGTCCTGAAATGTAACACCCCAAATAAGCGGTATCATCAGCTTCATTTGGCTTGTGATTTTTTTTCATAAAGAGTCGACTGAATATTTAACCCCAGCCCTTCAAAATTCCTGCTCCTTTAAGTGTTTTATAGTAATTACCAAAATAATTTTCCAATTCAGCATCTTGTTTTAAAGGAAAATATTTATGTCATTTGCTATTAGCGATCAAAAGAGATACTCTTTATCGAACATTCTCCTCGTGTTGGAGATCCTGCTATGTAACATTTATTTGGAAACAATTGTGATTAAATCAAAAATAAAAATAAGATCTAAATATGTACCTGATGGCATCAGTATTCTGTATGAAGATAGAGACATCATTGTCATTGATAAGAGTTCGGGTCTTTTGAGTGTTAAAGCGAAGTACGAAAAACAAAAAACGGCTCATCAGTTGCTTTCAAATTACGTTAAAAAAGGCAATCCAAGAGCAAAGACCACTCTATTTGTCATACATCGCTTGGATCGTGAGACTTCCGGAGTATTGGTCTTTGCCAAAAGTTTCAAGATTCGTGAAAAATTTGCAAGTCAGTGGGACGACGTAGAAAAAAAATATCTGGCTATCGTCCATGGCAACTTAACAAAAAAAAGTGGTATCATTGAGTCTTATCTTGCTGAAGGAGAAGATTACACAATGCACTCTGTTGATAATCCAAAAGAAGGTAAGTACGCCAAGACAGAATATACGGTAAAAAATGAGTCTAAGAACTATAGTTTATTGGAGATCGGTCTTTTAACAGGCAAAAAAAATCAAATTCGTGTTCACTTTTCCGAGCATGGTCATCCCATTGTCGGTGATTTGAAATATAGTGAGAACGAGAGGGGGCGTTTGGCGCTGCATGCATTTTCGATCAAGTTTAAGCACCCCTTTAATAATGAAAAAATGGAATTTGAAACTAAAATACCCGAATTTTTTAAAAATTATTTTAAGCCCCAGGGCGAACTCGGAGCTCACAAGCAACCACGATACTAAATCTACCCAAACTGAATATTCTAAATAGTGTTTACAATATCGAGGGGGATCTGCCCATGCAAGGCGAGTGTCAGCACACACTTCGCCTCCTGCCATTGGATCAAAAATTAAATCATCCTGCTTTGAAAAAAACACAGGATGTGTGCGACTAATTGTGCTGGAATACGACCGGGCTAAATTTCGTTCTGCAGTCTGTTTTTGATAATATTTTTTTTGCAACAACAGATTCTGATGCGATCACCAAACCCACGGATGGTTTATGAATATATCAGGTTATCAGATCCAAAAGTGGCCAGGAGTTTGTCCCCTGTGGGAATGACCAGCCGCTGTTTATCTAAAAGCGTTTTTGCCCTAATTTTAAGGATATTAGACATACCCTTAAACATCAATGCTGGTATTGGTTTTTTCACAGTTAACCTCATAATTGTTGATTTTAATATTTTGAGACAGAATATTGTTTATAAGTAGCCGAGATAGAGGTCCGTTTTAATGCGTTTGATCATTCAAATTTTCCATTCTTTTCAAGCTCTTCTGCTACATTATCAAGACCAATGGATTCAAGAGTTTTCCTTGTGGGATAACCCTTTTTTTCATCCCATCCCTGGAACCGGTAGAAGCGGGTTTTGAAGTCTTCAAATTGATCCGGATCAAAATGCCTTCCAGAAGTAATAACATAATCCCATTTTCCATTTTTTATCCCCGGCATGTATTCAGGGTATCCGCTGGGGGTTGTGCCGGGATTGGTATAAATATAATCTGCAAACTTGACCATGTCCCGATGCCTTCCCTGAAGGGTCCAGATGGCATTGTCCAGATTCCAGATCTTTTTGCCAAGGTCAATACCGTCCTGAAAAGTAAAGTCTTTACCAGTTACATTGTTGAAAAATCTGGGTTCGGCAATTCCTGTGGCGCCAACGTTGTTGGGTCCATAAAGATTAAGGAAATCTGGCCAGCGGAAATCACACAATTGTACAGATTGCTTCCAGAACCGGGTATAGTAACGGTGCCATGTCACTAACTTTATAATATGCTCAGAGTACATGTTCTCTGTACTGAAATCGAGCATTTTCATATCTCCCTGAAAAGGTTCCATCTTGTCTGTTATGATTTTTACAACGTTTTCTGAAGGAGGTAATTTTTTCCACGCCCGTTTAAGATAAGTTGGGAATGCCCTTAGCATGTCAAAGCAGTGCTCATTGATATCTCTATCCCCTAAAATGGTACCATAGCCCCAGTCAAGTTGGGACCTCTCAAGCTTATGCTTAGGCAGTCCCCAATGGGGAAACTTTAGCAGGCCAGTCTTGAGATCAGATTGTTCTCCTTCCAGGCGACCCCATTTTTTTGCAGCCCTGACAAACCCTTCTGCCAGGATATCGCCAAAAGGATGGGGATTCCCATTGCCATCATTGCGATAGGAAATGGCTTTGACCAGCTGCTTTGCATATGCTAACTCACCATATTGTTTAAAATCAAGGGGGCAGTCAATCTCCTTTCCTTTCCCAAGGACTCCAAGATCCCATAATTTTTTCAAATAAAGCTCACCCACAAACATCTCGGCCGCGTTTAAACCAGACCGGTTAATCAGATCAGCAGCCTGGCGCTGGATTAAAAGGGTTTTGCCCAGGTAATAAAACAAAGAGGCATAACATATGGCCTCATTTCCAATGCCATCCTCATAGCGACCCCGGCACCCGGAGGAACATCCTACACATGCCTGGGGCCTTTGCCCTATTTTAGGTTTTCCAGACCTGTACAAAGCCATTGGAACCGGCGGGCTATGGAACCCGAATGTAAAGTTTTCAAATTTCAGATTTTTTAAGTCAAATGAATACTCTTTTTTCAACCACAACCTGGATTTCATCAAGGCTTTTGGATCATTTACCTTGATGCTGCCAGTGCCGATGACGCTGATGGCTTTAAGGCCTTTTTTCCCGAATACCGCACCAAAACCGCCCTGTCCTGCGCTATTGCCAGCATCATGGATCAGGCAGGCCATGCGGCTCAAGTTCTCACCCGCAGGGCCAATGGCCAAGACCGCAGGGCGCTGCGTTGTCATATCACCTTTTTCATTGATTTTAATCCAGTCTCCGTAAACCCCATCTCCTGCCACATCTTTCCAGATAGTCTTTTGACATTCCCATGTATCGGTCCCCCACAGGAGCAAGTCTTCGCATTCCCTTATCTTGACATCTTGATTTCTAATATCAATCCATACCCGACTGTTTGCCTGGCCCTGGATCGCAATACCATCCCAGCCAGCATACTTGAGCATAGCTGAAAACCGCCCGCCAAAATTACTCCGGGTAAACCAGCCAATTGGAATAGACTGGACACCAATGCCCTGGATTTCAGTTCTGGCCGCGCCAGAAGGCACCAGCGTGCCGCATAAAGGAGAACTCATCAGGGTAATGACATTTTCAGGGTTAAACCCGTCAATGGTTTTATCTTGTACCATATCAAAAAACAGTGCAGATCCCATTCCGTGTCCACCCACCCATTGCTCATATTTTTTAGTGGGAATGGTGGTAATGCTTCGGGTACTCAGATTAATGCTTAAAATACTGCCTGCATATCCGTTCATATATAATACCTCTTGTATCTGGCTGAGTTAGTTGTATCCATTATTTGCCTCAAGACTTTCTATAGCCTAATTTTACCCAGTTTTTGTCCCTGAGATTGACTTTATACCCGGAAGTTCCTTCCTGGGCCGGGAGCTTTCTGGTAAAGGCAATGGCACCTACAGGGCAGACTTCTACGCAGGCCTGCTTGCCATCCGGCCCGCCGCCTTTTTCATCCCAGTGATAGTGGGCATTGGCGCAAAGATCACATTTCAGGCTCTTCAACTCATTGTTAAAGGCACCATCTTCTATAAGCAAAAGCCGGGCCGGAGTATAGGGACAGGCCTCAAAACAAATACCGCAGCCAGTACATTTTTCTTTATCCACCATGCGCACATGCCCGAATTCGCCATTAGCTGTAAGGGCACCTTCTGGACAGGACTCAACACAAGCAGGTGCTTCACATTGCCTGCACTGCTCAATGGTCAAATCATCAGGGAATTTTCCAAACGAATCCTGTAAAATCTGTATCCTGGAATAAGAAAGGCTTTCTGCCCCTTCGTGAACAAGGGAACAGGCCAGCATGCAGCTGATACATCCCTGGCATTTTTGAACATCAACTACAAGATATCCATCTGAGACCACCATTCCTGTCTCATCATCTTTTACCTTGCATCCACTCAGCAGATAGCCGCTGCCTCCCATGGCAAAAACAATGGTGCCAGAGCATTTCAAAAATGTTCTTCGCGACAGCTCGATTTTTTCTGGTACTTTGGATTTCATTTTTTTATCCATAGAGTTTAGGTTAAACTATTCATGCTGGAGCACCGCGACAGCATGAACGTTTTAAAATCGCGACCGCAGCACTTTAATTGTTTAATTCTGTTTTTTATGCAAAATTTCGGTATTAATCATTTTAACTCTAAAAAGGTCAATAGGACTCAGAAATCAGAGTATTCTCAGGAGCTATTTCTCTTTAATTCACTGGTCGGGTCCCGTCCCATTAGCTTATCATCCACCAGGGGAAAATATCGGAATGGTTACTCTTTTAAACAGTATATATCACCATAATTAGATTTGGCTTGTCCACCATTTATCAATGCCCTTTGTAATCGCTTTGTAAATTGATTCAGGTTTTGCTGAGATCAGAATCTCTGTTGAATAGCTTTGCTCCAACATGTTTTTTTGCTGTTTTGAAGTTATCAAGTAATTGAGTGTGCAGGTGAGTGTTGGTTGCCACAATGCCCTGGTGTGGAAAATCGGATGCTCCTGTAAAATCAGTTACTGAGCCCTTGGCCTGTTTTACAATAAAAGCGCCGGCTGCAATATCATACAGGTTTAAGTTATATTCCCAGAATCCGTCCAGTCTGCCACAAGCCACATAGCACAGGTCAAGGGCGGCTGATCCATATCTTCGGATATCTCTTAATTTGGGAACGATTTTACAAAACATGGGTAGATTGTTCTGGTCTAAATCTGCCCTTAGGCAGGCAAACCCGGTTGCCATGACCGAATGGATCAATTCGTCTGTGCAGGACACATTTATTGGCATGGTGTTTAAAAAAGCACCTGACTCTGTCTGGGCATAAAACAGTTCATTAAATGCAGGTGCATAAACAGCGGCAAGAATGATTTGATCCTTGTGTTGTAAGGCAATACTGATGGAATAAAAGGGTTGTTGATGCAAAAAAGAGGTGGTGCCGTCTATGGGGTCAATGATCCATGTATAGTCTGAATTATAATGCGTTTTACCAGTCTCTTCACCAAAAATATCATGGGAAGGATATTTTTTTTGGATGTTTTCAATAATAAAGTTTTCAACTTTTTTATCAGTTGTGGTGACTATGTCTTTTGTGTTTTTATATTCAATATCCAAAGGCTTTAACAGGGCCTGATCTTTTTTACAGATTTTGCCAGCCTCTAAAATAAGATCTTTTAGAAATGCTATCAATGTGACATCCAATCGTTTTGTTTATGTTGGATGAACTATTGCATATATCCTTTTTTTTTTCAAAGAGAATCGCCGCCATGACTTTAAACTCTGATTTTGAGATGATTAGTCTTCCTTTCATATTGTCTGATAACCTTCAGGAGAGCTTAAGATACCTTTTCAGCGAATCCTGTTTTCTTAATATTTTTGTATCCACATTATTTTACAAGTTCAGTATTTCCCCGTCTTCAGGAATTTGTAACTGACGTAGTGGGATTCCTTCTTTTTCTGCAAATGCTCTGAGGTCCTCCCGGGTAACCGTTCCATGATCAACTGTACCCATATGTGTTGCTATAACAATTGCTTTGGGCGCAGTTTTACACAAAGATACGGTCTGTTTTGCATTCATTATTATTGGAACATTATCACCCCAAATGGCTCCACAGGAATGGGTTAGGATTATATCAGGTTTAAATTCAGAAATCACATTATAAACAGCATCATATAAAACAGTATCTCCTGCCCAATAAACAGTGGGCTCATTTTCTGCCTGCAACACATATCCGGACACCTCACCCATTGCCTTTAATACATCACCTGACCCATGCCGTCCTTCTGTTCGGGTAATGGTAATACCCTCCCAACACACTGAATCATGAACAGGAACAACGTGATAAAATCCAATTTTTTCAATTTCAGATGCATCAACTGGCTGGCAATAAAGAGGCAGACTTTTGGATAGATTCTTTTGAGCTGTCTTATCAAAGTGATCTGAATGAATATGTGAAACAAGTATCATCTCCACTCCATCAAGTACATCAATGATAGAAAAGGGCAATTCCACAAGAGGACTCCATTGATCCCCTCTGTATGACACCATGGAGTGTTGTTCCGCTAAATAAGGATCGGTTAGCAAAATTTTCCCGGCATAGGTAAGTTTAAGTGTGGCATTACGTATTTGCTGTATTTTCATAATCCAAATAATCCTTTCTAAATTAAAATAACCAACACACCCGATTTCAAAATGCTGGATCCGTATATATCATTACTATTAATCTATAATCAATGGATTAAGACTTCAAGGGAACGTACTATATGAAAAATTACCGAATTTAATACTAAACCATATGTGTCAGGATAGTTGTCCATTAGCCGCTCTCATGATGATAGATCTATTACTATCCTTGAGGGTATTGTTTACAATATTCGTAGAGAGTCATACTTGTGGCTGTCGCTGCGTTGAAACTGTGGGGAAGACCATAAACCGGGATTTCTACTACATCATCTAGCACTTCAAGGACATCGGGTGTCAAACCTGTTCGCTCGTTACCTATTACAAGGGCGGTTCTTCGTAGAAATGCATAGTCATGCATACTTACAGAATTTGTAGCTTGTTCTAGCCCCACTAATCTGTAGCCTTCTTTTCGTAGCTTCAGAAGAACGGGTTTTAGAGTCCTATGAACAGACACCTCTAACTTTTCAGCGCCATCTCTTGCGATTTTTGAAATAAGGCTAGCATTACCAGTCAATACAAGTTTCTCTATGGCACAGGCGCTTGCCGTTCGAGCAATCGTTGAAATATTCACGTTGCTACGCATTGGCGCACAGGCAACAATAATTTCACGATCACGAGTCAGGTTAGCGCAATTCTTATGGCGCTGATGTTCAAATTGACTCATAACAAAGCTCCCTCTCCAAGTTTTTCGGTTAAGTCATCTTGAGAGTAAAACACTTGTTCTAGATAAAGACCAGATGCTGGAGCTGTTCCTGGTGATGCTTTCCTGTCTTTGGCTTTCATAATGTGGTATAGATCATTACGATTATAACGGCCCTCTCCTACTTTGACGATGGCTCGAACGATATTTCTCACCATTTTATACAGAAACCCATTAGCATAAATATCAAAAGTTATTAATGGCAGTTCCTCAAACATTACTGCCTTACTTACAGTGCGAGTGGTAGATTTTTGCTTAAAATTTGGACGGGTAGCAAACGAAGAGAAATCATTTTCTCCTTCAAAAACAGAACATGCATCAATCATAGCCTGGACATCTAGTGGCTCTTTAACATGCCAAACCCTTCCTGTGCGGTTATCTGGAAGTTTCCTCTCATTCCAGATAACATATCGGTAATGTTTAGCTATCGCACTGTCACAGGCATGGAAATCAAGCGGCACAGACTCAACATCTACTATTCGAATATCTTCACTAAGAAAATCATTACAACTTTTCTGAATATCACCAACCTGAATGGCAGAAGGCAAGTTAACACTCACCACTTGACCGTTTGCATGTGCACCCCGATCTGTCCGACCAGAACCTCTCACAGCTACGCGAGTACCTAATCCCTTTTCTATGGCATTTTCTATGGCATATTGAAGAGTCGGTTTGTCACCATGACGCTGCCAGCCAAAGTAGTTTTGCCCGTCATAGGAAAGTGTAATTTTAAAATTATTAACATTAGGATCTGGATGTGACATTTTGTAATGATACTCCCTCAAAATGGCTGAATGATGAATTCAAATAATTTAAATTTATTTATTTGTGATTCTACCACAATTACAATATGAAATGAAGAGAATCTAAATCTCCTAACGTTTCCAAATAACCGAGTCGCCCGGTTCATTTGGATTGTTGAAATCTCCTACACGCGTCACGTGAATCAAACCATTCCCATCGAATTTTTGAATCACTTTAGTCCCTTTTATAACGTCCCATAAGACGATTCATTCCGATAAGGTGTGGCTCTGCCTTTTTCAGAAGATCCCAAAGGTTCAGTCCCGGTTCCAGTGCCACTTCCTTATCCAGTGCCAGTACCCAGAAATAATAATTGTGCAAGCCGTGCCCGTTGGGCGGCATGGGACCGTTGTAGCCTGTTTTTCCGAAATCAGTAATGCCGTTAGTATATAAATGAGTGCCTTCATTCAGATACGTCACATCTCCAGGAATATTATACAACACCCAGTGAACAAAACCATAGGTGCCTCTTCTGGTTACGAGGGGGGCATCCGGGTCGTGACAGATAACGGCAAAGGCCTTTGTTCCCTCAGGCGGGTTTTCCCATGACAACCCCGGTGAAACATCTTCTCCCTCCCCAGTAAACTTGGACGGTATCAAAGTATCTTGATCAAATGCATCACTTTTTAACTCCATTCTTGTCGGTGCAAAACCCATGATGGACTCTCCTTTCTTTGATGAGCTAACCGGCTGCGCCAAACGCCTTCGGGGAAAACGCCCCCGTTCTTTCGGTCGAGTTTAGCGACTTGTTAATCATTTGCCAACTATTTAAAAAAAATATTTTTAAGTCTCTGAAATAGTTTGCGGTTTTGTGTAAGTTAGCGCTGTTTATGTCACAAGTTTTCATTGATATGATTTAGTGGCTATCCAAATGGTATGAACTGGACCTTTTGTGTGTGTTCGGCCCCTGATTTTTTTTTCAATGACATTAAAAGAAGACCCTTTCAGCCTCTGTGTAAAACCTGTGTCTGATGACGATGACCAAACTGCAACCACACCACCTGGTCGTAACGCACGGTGTATCATGGAGAGGCCTGACATGCTGTACAAATTGTCATTCTCTTTTTGAGTCAAACAGTCCGGGCCATTGTCCACATCCAGAAGAATGGCATCAAAGGCTGATGTATTGTTGTTGATTATGTTTACCACATCTTCAATAAACACCGTAACACGAGAATCCTTAAGGGGATGGTCTGCTAACTGCCCCAATACGTCCTTATTCCATTCGACCACTGATGGAACAAGTTCAGCAAGAAAAACATCAGCATCGGAATCAAGCAATCGAAGTGCTGCTGATAGTGTGTATCCCATTCCAAGTCCACCAATCAGTACATTAGCATTTTTCCGATCGGCAATCTCATGGCAGGACAACTCGGCAAGCATAATTTCTGAACCGAACATTCTGCTGTTCATAAGCTCCTGCCCGTTTACACGGATAGAATATTCTGTATCCCGCTGATAGAGTAATAGCTCATTTTTGTTATCAGGTGTTCTGGAACGGCTTAATAATTTCCATGGAATCATAGATAAGGTTTTCCAATTTGAAAATTTCATTGTAATCACTGGTAGTAAACAGGTTTCTATTTCTTGCATACTCAATTTCTTCTGCTTTGGCAAACGTATCGGCAACACCCAGGACATTGCAATCAAGATCTTTCAAATTGTCATTAAGAAGATGTTTTAAAATATCCTTGCAGGGATAGCTGCCCCCTATGATGGCAATGTTTAATCCTTTCAGATTCCATTTTTTCATTTCCTGCTCCTGATAAGTCTGTTGAAAAGCCGAGAGTTACCAGACTTCTGGATAAGCTATATTTACAAAGCTCTCTTCCATTTTAAATTTATGTCTTCGCTCCATGGCAGACAGGTCTATAAACACATTCTTTAGTGATACATCTTCACAATTATCGGCCAATGCCTGGTAATTTTTCATGGCAAGTTCTTCATTTTTCATGGCAATTCCAATGGCATCTTTAAGGTCCATATCAGCATTCACTTCCGGCATTTCAACAGTCTCTGATACATGGAAGTCTTTTTCAAAATCAAAATAAGAGGATTTTATTTGCTCTTTGCTTAACACATTGGACAAGATCACTTCATGTTTTTTTTCTTCTTTGGCAAATTTCTCAAAAAGCTCTTTAAGGTATTCATTCTTTACACCCTTGGATATTTTTTCATAAAATTCCTTTGCCTCTATTTCTGCTTGAATTGCATTCTCTATGACTTTCTTATATTTTTCTAAATCCATGATATTCCATCCCTTTAATTCTATTTGTAGTGTTAGGTTAGATAATTACAGTTCGCCAGGATATTATATTGATTAGCAACTTGATTTTTATAGTTACGTAAAATTTCTATGATATCTTTTTTGCCCATAATTTCTTCTTGCAGACTCCAACCTGTAAAATCTCTTAATGCATTTTATAACCTAACCATATCATGGTTAGAATATGATCTCAATTGTATCATTTTAAATAATGTCCTGCTTTTTCGCCGATATTTTGTTGAAAATATTATTGATGCCTTGTTGTATCTTTCGAATGCTTAATTTTGTCGATTTTGGATCGCAGTATTAAATACCCTCCGATTTTATTATAGTTCAGTAGTGATATCTACATGAAATGATTGTAATAAAATCATCATCAACAGCATAAACTAATCGATTAGTGTCATCAATTCTTCGTGACCAAAAACCAGATAAATTTTCTCTCAAAGGTTCAGGCTTTCCTATACCCTCAAATGGTTGCCTCATTGTATTATTAATGAGCTTGTTGATCCTTTTGACTGCCTTCTTGTCTTGTGTCTGCCAATAGATGTAATCCTTCCACGCTTCATCAGTCCAAGCTAATTTCCTAATCATCTATTAGATCCCTTTCTTGGACTTTTCCATTTTTAAATTGTTCAATTGATTTTGTTAAATGGGCAGCATTGGCAGGTGACCTGAGAAGATAAAATGTTTCCATAAAACTGTTAAAGGTTTCTAATGACATAACAACAGCATTTTCAGAGTCACGACGGGTAATTACTGTGTAATCAGCATCATCAATAACTTGATCCAATACTGACTTTAGATTATTTCTTGCTTCGCTGAAATTTATAATTCTCATAATATCCTCCTGATTTGTCAAATTTATTATACAAATATAATAGATATATTTATACTTGTCCATTATTTTGTACAAGTCGGAGAGAGATTTTTTAAGATCGAACCCCCAAAATCTACGGCTTGGCCATAGCATTTTTTTGTTAAAATTTTAGATTTACTACAAACGGGTATTATTATTTGGATAAATTTTAGGCAGAAGCGTAACTTCGAAATCACTTTTTTGGAGAAGGTTCAACTTGAAGCTAGGGAATCCTGCTTTCTTAATATTTTTGTATCCAAATATTCCTATTAAAGTTATTGCGTAGTATTAGAAATGGTTTTTCAACAAATAGGTGTAATATCAATGCACCAAGAATTGCGGCAAACAAGCAAACGGGAAATACTTGATAACTTTCCAGTTCAAGAACATACTTCAATTGTGTGTTGATCAGGTGATTGGTGATTTTATGGCTTAAGTAAATGGAGTAGGCCAAGGTTGCGAGTATTGCCGTTGGTCTAAATTTATATTTAGACAATATGCAATTTGGGCTAATTGCCGCGATCACCATAAATCCGTATGCAACCGACACTAAAGGAAAGCCAAAAAGGGCGACTGGCCATGAAGTAAACTCTATTGAGACAATTGAACCGTCAAACAAAAAATAAGCAGCAAGCAGTAGTATTAAAGATAAAGCAAGTAACATATTTCCATGTTTCACAATTTTTTCTTTAAGCGAAAGGCTGTACCTAAAAATAGAGGCAATCGCCACCCCAACCAATAATCCGTCTAAACGAGCGTATGTTGGGTAATAAATATTCTTAATCGCAATCCCTATTCCTGTTCT
The DNA here is from genome assembly GCA_018645325.1 of Desulfobacula sp. Lineage (GTDB taxonomy): Bacteria > Desulfobacterota > Desulfobacteria > Desulfobacterales > Desulfobacteraceae > Desulfobacula. Next base: position 4,461 of record JABGOU010000044.1, on the reverse strand, counting down.
TCCGTAGGCGGGCGCAACAAATGCTTCCCAGATAGAATATCGAATCAATACTCCCAATACAGCAAAAGCGATAAAGAAATAAATTGCCCGGTGTGTCATTTTTTTTGAAAATATAAAGTAAAGCAGAATCGGGAGCAGCAAGTAGAAATGCTCCTCCACACACAATGACCATGCATGTGAAAAAGTATTCTTAAAAATATCGATGGAGATGTTTTGTGTAAAAGTCAAAAATTTCCATAATGGCTGCAATCCACGACCTTCCTGTAGATTAGGAAAATAAAAATATAATGCAACAACGGCTACGTAGGCGGGAATAATGCGCAGAAATCGATTCAAATAAAATCCTTTAAAGTTAATCCTCCCTCGTGCATTCAATTCACGAAATAATTTATCGGCAATCAGATATCCACTCAGTACAAAAAACAGGTCGACACCCGACCACCCAAAACGACTGAACGTCTCTAACCATTCAGGTACACCGTAATAAAATTCGTAATGGAACAATAACACAAGCACGATAGCTGCTGCCCGCAAATGATCAAGACCGTGCAACCTTTTAATATTACTTGAAGAAGTTATCGGTATAATTTGTATCAAATTATGAGCCAAGTAAGGCAAAAAATTTTTAGATAAATCTTAATAGCGATAAGACCGGGTAAATACATTGATAATCCAAACATTCCTGATACCCAGAACATTGAGGAGTGAAAATCTCCCATGGAATCCTGTATTAACAGAGCAATTGTCATGGCAAGAGATGCATTTCTCAATCCGGTTTCAAGGGAGACAGCCCTTATCTGAGAATTGGTAACCTTAAATAATGCAGGTACTATTCCACCTATGGTCATACCTGAAACAGTCAGCAACAAAACCATGGTATAAAACAGAACACCATGACGATAAGTGTCAGCAAATCCCTCAAGATTACTTAAGATACCAGCAGCCCATGATTTAGGCGGTGGCGAAGGTGCCTCTATGTCTTCTAACCTCCCGGCTACGGTAAGTATTTCTGTTTTTTGGTCCTCCGATACAAAAACGGGAATATCTTCACGCCAGAGCATCTTGTAGTGTGGATCCACCATTTTATTTTTCAGCCGGCAGATTAAGCCATATCTGAAAGAGTTTCATGGTGTTACCTTTTGTTTCGTTAGGGATTTTATCAACAATGATTGCCGGTGATATGTTCGAACAATCCGACTTTTTAGTCCATTCGAAACTAACATCCAGCTCAGATGCATTTTCTGACGCTTTTGTATAATTGCAGCCATAAACTGCAAATATGCATAATGCGAGATGTACATGATTTTTTTTATCATTGTTTGTGTTTGTTTTATCAAAGCACAAAACAAACGCCGCTTACTTAGCATTAAGTAATTTTTTAGCGAAATATCTGTTTGATTCAGAACAGCTCTAAAGTGTGTTTTATTAGCTCAAGCCCACCAACCTCTCCGTGACCTGGGACTACAAGCAAGGCATCATTGTACCTGTTTAAGACTTTATTTAAAGATTTTGGCCATTCGGATATCACAGCGTCACCTGTAAAACCTATATTATTGGATTTGATAGATTTCACAGCGCAACCACCAAACAATAGCTTCTTATCTGGAAAGTAAACAATCAAATTGTCTTTGGTATGACTGGGACCTGGATAATACACTTCAAATAACCCGTTTAGCAAATAAACGCCTTCGTTTGGTTTAATCGTGATTACTTTATCTGGTGGATAATACTTCGCTGTGGAATGTATATCATGATATTTTTTGAACTTTGGTTTTTTAAGCCACTTTAGAATTTGGAATCTCGTATTTTCAGATTGATCATTCAACATTTTTACAATGAGATCCGTGCCGTAGATATCAACTGATTTATTGAGTAAGAATCCATTGCCACCGAGATTATCATTATGGAAGCCAGTATTAACCTCAATCAACTTTTCTTTCCAATCTCGAGATCTTATCCAATTCCACACTAATTCTGTAGCGCTATCAGTATATGGGGTATCAACCCAGACAATGAACTTATTTGGATATCTAACGAGTAATGAGTTTGCGGGCCAAGGGAAACGGTGTGTGACTAAAAAAGTGTCTTCAGATATTTGATTGACTTGAAGCTCTTTTGACAGGTGGAAAGTCCTGCAAATTTCATCAGCACTCAGTACTGTGCAAAAAGCAAATAAACAGAAATGAAGTATCAATAATCTTATAATTTGAGTTTTCATATCACGTATTCGTTTTTCTCGCGTTGTGGCAGGAATGCCGGTTACCCGACACCCCTACACAGCCCCGGACGTTCGGTTTTCCCGACAGGGACTTGCACCCTGTAAGACGTACCAAGCTTCGCTTGGCGCTCTAACTGGAAAATCACCGGTGAAATCCGGTGCATGTTGCATGTTGAATTTTCAAGCAAGGATCAAGCATAGACCCCTTCCCATAACTTTTCCAGTCCGCATTTCCCTGTTTTATATTCAGTAAAAAAAGGGTGTGGTAAAATGTCCTATCTCAAATTACGTCGTTGAAGTATTTCCGGGATATTCCGTCTGCCGTCGAGAATGCAATGGATAAAAACATCTAACTCGATGATCTGGTAAATAATGCGGTAAACTTTTACATGGATTTCGCTATATTCATACACATCAATTCGTTGAAGTTCTGGGGGATAATGACCTTTTTCCGGATTGAATGACAGGTTGCGGCAGGCTGTTTCCATTTTTGAAAAAATTGTTTCCGCGGTTTGCTGGTATCCGGCTTTTTTTATATAGTCATAAATTTCAAAAAGGTCTTTTTCCGCATCAGAGATAATATGAACATTGTATTTCATTCAGATTGGTCTTCCCTGATTTTTTTTTTCAAATTACTGAAAACTTCGGCAACAGGTTTGTGATCCCCATTTCTGAGGCTATTTCTGCTTTGGGCCAGCATTTTTAGCATGGCAAGGCTTTCCTGGGTCTGCTCATATTGAACAATATCCTGGAGAATCGCTTTGGCTTCCCCATTTTGAGTGATAACCATGGGTTGTTGACGGTTAGCGATTTGTCGAATAATTTCTGAAGCGTGTGCTTTAAAATAGCTTATGGGTTTTACAGATTCGCTTAGTTTCATCTTGTCCTCCATAATTAAATTGACCTAAATTTAGTCCATATTAAGGTTTAAATCAAGATAAAAAAGTTGAACTTTAAACATCTGCGGCTTGTCGCCGGGTAGCCGGGGGCTGTTGCCAGCCCCAAGCCCCCTCAGAACCGGACGTGAGACTTTCACCTCATCCGGCTCAAACATTGGTAAGGCATCTTGCGACACCCGGCAGTCAAAAACTGCCTTCACAATACGCGGTTGTATACGGGGTGCTTTCTCAAGCCCGTACGGCCGTCAGTAACATCGCTGTTACTATCATCCACACCAGTACGGTAATTCCGTTCAAATCGTTTCACGTGATTCAACGCCGTGTCAGAAGTCTGCACACTTTCGTGGCCGGGCAAATTTTGAACCCGTATCTGCCCCATTACAGGGCAGCATTCGCTTTCTCTGACTTCCTTTACCCGCATCCCCATAGGCCAACCTTGCGGTTTGCTGTCCTTCCAAGGAAGGAGAAATACGGGATTACCAAGTTCCACTTTTAATACACGATGGGTTAGCGCCTGTTTGTCCGCCGGAGGAATCATAGAATACGTAGAGCGACTGACGAACACTCTATCCATACCTCTTGCCTTTTTGGCCCAGGCCTATCAGCATCTTTGGCCTGTTCAACATAACGACGTTTAATAACAGTTCACATATGTTACGCATACCACCATTCCTAGCTCCCATCCGGATTAATGCTTCCAGAGTTGAGTTCCTCTCACGAATCCCTCTCCAGGCAAAAGCCAAGGGTTTCATTGTCATTCGGGCTCCGCACAAAATCATTACTGATAATGCACGCCGAAATAGAAAACTGCCGGTAATACAGCAGGTTGGGTCAATGCCCAACAATATTAAAAGCGACTTTACTTGTCGCAACGTCAGAATGTGCGTTGTTAGAATTAAGTAGGGTGTCCCGGTGTTTGTCAAGCAAGTTGTCGCCTAAATTAAATTTATTTTTTTGTAGTAATTTTCTTTAAAATACGCATTTAATTCGCTTCGCTCATTCTTTTTAGGTTTTTTAAGGCAGGGCAGGATCGTTAGCAAGATTTGAGTTGGGAAGCCACCTGTGAGGCAGCTCCCCATGTAGCATTTTGCTATACTACCTGCATCTGAATATCCCTTGTCAGGTTTCCTCCTCAGGATATCCTGACTCCGTTTCTCCAGACATTGATAATGTACACTTCTATCGCTCAAAATCCAAGCCCTCTAACTATTAATTTACGTGTGACCTTCAGGTTAGGCTGCCTTTTTTTCTTTGATCATCTTTTCTTTATCGGGATTTAAATCAACCTTTTCAATCAAATCCCAATTCCTGATATTTCCTGTCCAACGCTCTGGATTACGGCTT
>JABGOU010000043.1 GCA_018645325.1 Desulfobacula sp. | reverse complement strand
AATCGGGCAAACTTCCTTTAATTTTTTAGCGATCAAAGGCATCATAATGTCATCCAACTTATTCATTCAAACAGCTTCTTGTCTCTGTTCCTGAGGGATGGTGGAATCCTTCGTCAATAGGGCTTCCCATGATTCTGATCTTTGTTCTGGCCATTGTTCCCGGCTGGATCACTGAACAGGATCCCTGGCAAAGAGTCTGGGCTGCCAAAGATGAAAAATCCGCCCGGAATGGAATGCTTTTGGGTTCTTTGCTAGTGGCACTTGTATTTGGCGGATGTGCCCTCATTGCCCTGGGATTGAACCTCATTTATCCTGAGATTGCAAAGGCTGGTTTTCCCATGGGAATGGCAAAAGCTGAGCCCGCACTGTTAACCTTTATAATGGACAGCAATTTTTCAAATTTTGCCCTGGCATTGTGCGCAGTTGCCCTTGCCACTGCTGCAATGTCCTGTACTGATACGTTTGCTGCTTCCGGTGCATCCTGTATTTCCCGGGATATTTTCCAGCGATATCTGGTTAAAGGTGCCACCATGGACCAGATAAAGCGGGTGAACCGTATCAGCGTTCTTTTAATTGTTTTTTTAGCAACCCTTGGATCATTTTTTATCCACAGCATTATTGACGCCATCCATATTGCCACCTTTATTGCCTCTGCATCTTACTTTTTTGTGCTCATGGGCGGTCTTTACTGGAGACGCGCCACAGGTACCGGAGCTGTTGCTTCACTTTGGGCCGGATTTATTATCCAGGTGGGTTTTGTTGTATTTGACCTTGTCAAAACGCCCCCCATGGCGCCTCCTTTCCTGGAAAGCATTCATCCTATATTCATGGGACACGGGGTCATCATTGCCATGCTGATCTCAGGAACAGTGTTTGCAGTTGTTTCACTGTCAACGAAACCTTGCAGAAAAGAACAATTATCACCTTTTTTTAAAGATGAAACAGATGATTTTATCTTTGACAAAACAGATGATTCAGGCATTATAGGAGTGCTTTCACCGAAAGTTAATTAAACTATAATTAATACAGGACGAACTAATCAATGTCGTTTGCCTTTAAAGATAATGATCCGGCTCACACAGGTTTTCAATTCCTTGAAGACCTGTCCACGGCCTATTGGTATTCCCAGGTGCTGTTCACGGCCCTTGAGCTTGAATTGTTCAAATTCATGGAAAAGGGCTTATGTTCTGCTGATGACCTTGCAGAGGCTTTAACATGCGCTGGTGGGGAACTGGTCCGACTTCTAAAGGCAATGGAAGGAATGGGACTTGTTACAAGCCGGAAAGAAAATTTTTATAATACCCAGGTATCCTCTCTTTTCCTGGTACCTGGAAAAAAGGATTATATGGGAAATTTTTTCCTTTATCGGCAATACATGAGTCCCCAGTGGGGAAAGCTGACCCAGAAGATATCCGGCAAAGAAAAAAAGCAGGGACACAAGCTTTCCTATGAGGACAGAACGTTTCGTTATCTGGCATCCACGGATACCCTGGTCAAGCAAAAGGCCAGAGAAATTGCAGGGCTTTTAAAATCCGAAAATATCACCGGCCCTATCCTGGATATCGGAGGGGGGGCAGGCAGCATGATTAGGGCCATACAAGAATCAACAGAGCAATCTCATGCATTTTTATTTGATATCCCGGAAGTTATTGAAGCCGCCCGAAAGATATATCCTGATGAAAATGACTGGGAAGGGATTACGCTTATTGAAGGAGATTTTCGAATTCATGATTTTAAAGATAAATTCGGTTTGATCTGCCTGAGTAATTTTCTCCACGCCTATGGACCTGATGAAGCAAAAGAACTATTTTTAAAATCGATTTCTCTTCTGGACACAGACGGTCTTGTTTTAATTCATGATTATTTTCCAGACCGCAAAGGATCAGCTCCTCAGAAAGGAACGCTTTATGATCTGAACATGATGGTCAACACCTTTAATGGGGCCTGCCATGATTCAAAAACAATTATTCAATGGTGCAGGGAATCCGGTCTGAATACTTTTGCCATCAAGGATCTTGCAACTGATACGGCCGTGATCATTGCCCGGCAAAAAGGCGCCATTGCCCTGCCCCAAAACCCATTGCAGGATTTTGGAATTGAACTGGGTTTTGATGATATAATCCCCGTCTTGCCAAAGGATGTGGTTACAGCTGTCTGGGCCAGGGAAAAATGTCGTTTCGGATGTCAACGGTTTGGAAAAGGTCTGCAATGCCCTCCCTGGGGCATGAATCATGAAAAGACTCGTCAATTGCTGGATTCTTATTCAAAAGCATTTTTGGTCAAGGGGGCACCACCAGGAAAGAATTTTCACAAGGCCCTACTTTCCCTTGAGAAAAAAGCATTCCTTGACGGTTTTCACAAGGCCTTTGTATTTGGTGCAGGCCCCTGCCTTATCTGCCCTCAATGCCCTGAAGACGATAAATGCAAATTCCCCCATCTTGCCCGGCCATCCATGGAAGGTTCCGGAATTGATGTTTATGCCACTGCATCCAATGCAGGGGTGCCCTTAAAGCCGGCGAAAGAAAAAGGGCAGTATGTCACCTATATCGGCCTGCTTCTTGTGGAGTAATGAAAATGAAACTTTTATTGGTGCAGGTTCCCACCTCTCATCTGGGAGCAGGAGAAAAAGTATATCCCTTAGGTTTATCAAGGCTTTCCTCCCTGGTTCCATCCCGTGTTGAGAAACTGGCCCTGGACATGAATATATGTCCTGATCCATGGGCCCTGTTAAAACAGGTTCTTGAGGAGCATGGACCGGATCAGGTATGCTTATCCTTTAGGAACCTTGATCCCCTTGCCGGTCACCAGGCCTCTTATCTTGCATCCCTTAAAACCGCAGCCCTCCTGGTAAGAACCCTGATCCCGAAAGCCAGGATAATGGCAGGCGGACCTGCCTTTTCTCTTTTTGCCAAACGACTGATGGAAGAAATACCACAAATTGATATCGGCCTCTTGGGAGAAGGCGAACTGGTGTTTAAAAAACTTTTATCCCCTGTCATTCAACCCGATAAAATACCCGGTATTATATGGCGGAATAATGGCAGGATTATTTCCAACCCCCTGGGTCCTAAAATATCAATGGATGATATTCCAGGCCTGGATCTGGACTCATTTTATCCCAATGACTATGCCAAAGCCAATACCTATGTGGCCGCCATGGGAATTGAAGGCAAAAGAGGTTGCGATCTCTGGTGCGGCTATTGCCTGTACCCTTTTTTAGGGGGAACCTGTATGCGCCTTCGCAGCCCTGAAAAAATAGTAGATGAAATGCAGATGCTCAAAACTGAATTCGGGATTCAATTGTTTCATTTTACGGATTCTGTTGTCAACCGCCCCGTTGAGCATTTTGAAGCGCTTTGCAGGGAGCTTATAAACCGAAAACTTAATGTAGCCTGGACCGGTTTTTTCAGGGAAGACAGTCTAACTCCCCAAAACCTTGCACTTGCCATGAAAGCCGGGCTCACAGCAATTTACTTTTCCGGTGATGCATTAACCAACCAGGGATTAACTTTGCTCAACAAAAAACTAAGCTGTGAAGATATCCTTGATGCGGCAAAGTTAACGGCTCAAATGGGAATCCTCACCATGTGCCATTTCCTGATCAACCTTCCGGGAGAAAGCCGGCAGAGCATAATGGAATCCAGTGAGATGCTGGATCGGCTCCTGGAAATTCATGGACCTGCCGGAAACCTTGGTGCCGTGATTTTCAACCATGTAAGACTTTACCCCAGGGCCCCCATGACCCAGAGACTCATCAGATCTAGTGACCTTGATCCGGATACTGATTTTTTGTACCCCATTTATCACAACCCTGACAAATTCAGTTATGTTCTCCATGAGTTTGAGGCTCGATGCCATAGTGCCAGTGTTTTTTCAAGGCTTGAATTACCCCCTTTTTTTCAAGAGCTTGCATCATGAAAATACTGGTTCTGGAACATCCAAGGATTGCCTCTGAAAAACGATTTAACGATATTGCCAATACTCCTTTGTGGTCATGCCTGATGGGAGGATATGCAGCCGCAGCTTTAAAACGAGAAAAATTTGATACAAGTTTTCTGGATGAAGCTTTACCAGACGTTTCTTTTGATCAGACAATAAAAAGAATTCTGGCTTTAAGCCCTGACCTTTTATGTGTGAATACTGTCTATTTCTGGGAAAACACCTCTGCGCTGTTTGATTTTTTCTCTGAATTGAAAATCTTTGGATTTTCAGGTCATATTAATCTGTTCGGTTTTTTCCCATCTCTGGTATACCGGAAAATTTTAAAAATGTGTGATCAAGTGGATTCTATTGCCGTCGGGGAATTTGAGCATACTATTGTAGAACTTGCCAGGTCCCTGGAAAAAGAAAAATCACTGGAAACCATTGAAGGCCTGGCTTTAAAATCCTGCCTTCTTGATAATAAAGGCCGGATGAGAACACCTGCAAAAAATCCGGATGTGTTTGCATTCCCTGAAAGAAGCAGTCTTAAAGGAACTATAACGATCCTTGCCAGCCGGGGATGCTATAACCATTGCAGTTTCTGCCCTGTCCCTTCTTTTTATAACCAGGGAAGCCTCTGGCGGGGCAGATCCCCAGAAAACATTGCAGATGAGATAAAAGGGCTTGTGGCAAAGGGGGGAAAAGAATTTTATTTTTGTGACCCCAATTTTATCGGCCCCGGGACAAAGGGAAAAAAGCGAATAATGGGTCTGATGGATCTCCTGAAACCCTTGAACATTAAATTCGGCATGGAGACAAGGCCCCAGGATCTTGATGACGAAGTACTTAGAAAGATAGTGAATGCCGGATGTGAAAGCCTTCTCATGGGTGTTGAGAGCGGTTCTTCTAATGTTTTGAACCAAATCGACAAAAGCAGTGGTCCGGCTCAATCATCTGACGCCATTGAATTGTGCAGAAAATACGGAATTGAACCTGAAATAGGCTTTCTCATGTTTGTGCCGGACAGCAGCCTTAATGATCTTAAAGAAAATATGTCATTTTTAATGGAAAATAAACTTCTGGACCGCCTGGCCCGGACTGCAAATCTTTTGAGCCATACCCAGATCGTCCTTGCCGGCACATCAGGCTATAACCGGTTTGAAAAAATGAAAAGACTGAATAAAAGCGGTATCTTCGAGTTTGAGGCAGATGTTCATTTTTTAGACCCTGCTGTCAAATGGGTGGCTACCCTTCTTACTTTTGCCTGTCACACTATTTTAAAAACCATGTCCAACAGCCGATCACCCATCTTCTGGAAAAACAAAGACAATGGTATCAGTCAGACAGCCAATAATTATCTTGTGGAATTGAGTTACAGCCTTATTGATCTGGCCTTGGAGAACCCGGAAAATTTACGCAGGGAAAGTATCAAACAAAGGAAAGAAAAAATACTGGACCGAATCAATTCCATTATCAGAAAAGCATAGATTCAGTATGGTCTGGAAATTTCTTGCAAGGCAACCTCCTTTTTGAGCAGGATAATTTTTTTCTTGAGATTCAAAAAAATGATAAATATAGGAGATATTACAATCCTTTCGAGGGTGGTAAAAAGTTTGTCGACTTTGGGATAAAATGTAAAGATATCCTTTTATAAAAAAAAGAACAATTGAATTTGTAACAAAAAAATCTTAGAATATGCAGTTCAAATTGAGATCTACCATCTTCTTTATGCTATTCAGATTTTGAACGAATAAGTGAGGTAAAAATGGACGAATATCCCTTAAAATGGATAACAAAATCATTGGCAGTGGGGTATGCTCCTCGTTCCGAAGATAATCTTATTTCGGCACGTGCTGCAGGGATTCGGGCCATTGTTAATCTTTGTGCTGAGTGTTACGATTTGCATGAGATAGAACGAGACTCAAAATTCGAAGTATACTATTTGCCTGTTGCAGATGAAGGTGCTCCCGAAATGGAAGAACTGGAAAACGTGATCGATTGGATAACTCATCAAATCAATTCAGGCAACCCAGTGTTAGTGCATTGCAGATATGGAATAGGAAGAACTGGAACTGTTGTTTTAGCCTTTTTGATTAGCGCCGGCAATGATTTCGATAAAGCTCGAAAAATGTTGAAACCAACACCATCCTGGCCTGCCACCCGGGTACAAAAAAAATTAATTGATCAATACATCATAAAACTGCGCGGGATTTCCATAAAGGACCAATTTTTAAATAAAAGGACCAATTTTAAAGGTAAATATTTCGAGAATTTAAAAAGTATTTTTAAATGGGATGATTGAGTAATATGCAAGCCTGACCCCACTCGAATTTATGCCACTTCTTCGAATTCCGCATCCACAATCTCATCATCAGCGTTTACAGACGATCCGGAGGTACTATGGTTTCCTTGATCACCAGGTTGCTGATAAACACTTTGTGCCAATTTGTGTGCCACTTGATTCAATGTTTCGGTTCTTTGTAAAATGTTTTGGGTATCTTCATTTTTCACAACTTGTTTTAAATTCCCGAGGGCTTCTTCAACCTCCATTCTAATATTACCATCAATCTTATCTCCCATTTCCGCCATGGTTTTTTCTGTTGTGTGAATTAATGCGTCTGCTTTGTTTCGTGCATCAACTTGCTCTTTTAACTTTCGATCTTCTTCTGCATGCAGCTCTGCATCCTTTATCAATCTATCAACATCTTCCTTGGAAAGGCCGGTTGATGAAGTAATCTGAATAGACTGCTCCTTCCCGGTAGCTTTATCCTTTGCTGACACATTAACAATTCCGTTGGCATCTATATCAAAGGTAACTTCGATTTGAGGAAGGCCTCGGGGTGCCGGCTGGATGCCAACCAGTTCAAATTTACCGAGAGGTTTGTTGTCAGATGCCATCTCCCGTTCACCCTGAAGAACCTGTATAGAGACTGCAGGCTGGTTGTCTTCTGCTGTGGAAAAGACTTCAGTTTTGGTTATAGGAAGGGTTGAATTTTTTTCAATCAGTTTCGTCATGACACCACCTAAGGTTTCAATTCCTAAGGAAAGTGGGGTGACATCAAGCAACAAAATATCCTTTAGATCTCCCTTAAGAACTGCACCTTGAATTGCAGCACCAATGGCCACAACTTCATCCGGATTGACCCCCTTGTTGGGTTCTTTACCGAAAATTATTTTTACACGATCCTGAACAGCAGGCATTCGGGTCATTCCACCAACCAGAATAACCTGATTGATATCCTTAGAAGAAAGTCCTGCATCTTTCAATGCTGTTTGACAGGGTGAAGCAAGTCTGTCTAACAGTTTAGATACTAAAGATTCCAGTTTTGCCCGGGTAATTTTTATATTCAAATGCTTAGGGCCAGAGCCATCTGCAGTAATAAAAGGCAGATTCACCTCAGTTTCCATAGATGTAGACAATTCCATCTTGGCTTTTTCAGCAGCTTCTTTTAATCGCTGTAAAGCCATTTTATCTTTTCTTAAATCAATTCCCTGGGCTTTGCGAAACTCGTCGGAAAGATAATCAATCAGAACAAAATCGAAATCTTCTCCTCCTAAATGGGTATCTCCATTGGTAGACTTAACTTCAAAAACACCATCACCAATTTCCAGTATAGAGACATCAAAAGTTCCTCCCCCTAGATCAAACACTGCAATTTTCTCTTCCTTCTTTTTATCCAGTCCATAGGCCAATGAGGCTGCTGTAGGTTCATTAATAATTCGAAGCACATTAAGCCCTGCAATTTTTCCAGCATCTTTGGTCGCTTGTCTTTGGTTGTCATCAAAGTATGCAGGCACTGTGATAACAGCATCTGTGACTTTTTCACCTATAAATTCTTCTACAAATTTACGGATATCTGAAAGGATATAAGATGAAACCTCCGCAGGGCTATATTGTTTCCCGCGAAGATTGATACAAACATCTCCATTCACGGCTTTTTCAATAGTAAAAGGAAGATTTTTCATATCCTTTTGAACTTCAGATGAATCAAACTTTCTTCCAATCAGTCTTTTAACTCCAAAGACAGTATTTGCAGGATTGGTTATGGCCTGCCTTCTTGCGATCTGACCCATTAGCCGCTCACCATTTTCAGACACTGCCATTACAGATGGCGTGGTGCGTGCTCCTTCCCGGTTCATAATAACTTTGGCCTCGCTTCCTTCCATTACAGAGACACATGAATTGGTGGTACCAAGGTCTATTCCAATAATTTTTCCCATTTTTTTAACTCTCCTGATTTATACATTTACCATTTGATTTCTAATTTTTCTAATTGAAATATATGAGGTTACTTTTCTCATGTGGGGAAGATAAGCATCGAAAAATTTAATGTCAAATAAAATGTCATTATTTTTAATAAATAAACATAAATAGTAATGAAAATGTTTTAAAAAGTCAGGAAGGCTATTTCTTATGACCAAGGGTTGTGCACCATCCATAGCCATCAGCAAGGTGCCAGATGCAAGGCGACAAGGAGTGACGACTGAGGCCTAAGTCATACTCCGCAGGGAGGAACGACCAAAGTCAACGTAGCAGGTGGTACCTTGATGATGGATCAGGGCTTAAGACATTGGCTTGATCTTTAAATTTCTCTCAGATATAGTATAACCTTCAATCAAATCTGGAAAGGATGAAAATCATGTTATCCAAATTATCAAATATTCTTGATGTCAAAATCTTGTCAAACCTTGTGATTGGTTATCTACCAAATGTATTTATGGCAATAATTCTATTTTTTCTTTTTTGGTTTGCAAACAAACTGATCCAGCAGTTGTTCGGTTCGTTCCTGAAAAAAATGAAAGTAGAGAAAGAACCCACAAACCTTCTACTTAAGGGCGCGAGAGTTGGCCTTTATATTTTTGCATTTCTTACCATTGCCGATCAATTGCAGATCAATATCAAGTCTCTGTTAGCAGGGGTTGGGGTGATAGGGCTTGCCCTTTCTTTTGCTGCCAAAGACACGGTTGGCAACATTATTTCCGGTATTGTGATTATCATTGACAAGCCTTTCAAAGAAGGGGATTGGGTGTCGCTGGGGTCCCTGGATGCAACAGTTACGCAAATACGATTACGAACAACGGTTCTCACAACATTTAATAATGAAACAGTGGTTGTTCCAAATCAACAGATATCCCAGGAACGCATCATTAATTATACCATAACACCAAAAATTCGTGTTAAAATCCCCATTAGTATTGCATATAAGGAAAGTATCAGTGCCGCCAGAACGGTTCTTTTAGAAACAACAAAAGGGGATACCCAAATACTACAGGATCCCTTACCAAGAGTAATCGTAACGGACTTGGGGGGCAGTGGTGTTAACCTTCAACTGCGGTTTTGGATCGAAAACTCAGATGACCAGTATACTTTTATTTTTAAATATACAGAGAAATGCAAGATTGCGTTGGATAAGGCCGGCATAGAAATACCATATCCGCATCTACAATTGTTTGTGGAAGATACAAAAGGGATTCGAGTGTTATCAAAATCTGCCTCTTCTGATTCTTCAGATAATAAATAATATCAGCTTAAATTTTTAAAACCAGTTCTTTCGTTTAAAATAAACCATAAGCGCACCTGCCACAGCGATCATGACCGCCCAGAAAATGAAATAACTAGTTATATTTAAGCTCTGGCAGATATTCAAAGTTTGTTAAATTCTTCTAACTTGGGCCGTTGTCCTGTGTTTAGGATATCCTCCATCACGAGGGGATGTAAACCGAATACCTGTCCAATTTCCTGAATCACATCAATATCGTGAAGACCATTGATGTTGATCCATGTAACTGTTGGTGTGTCTTTTAAAAGAAAAAAAAGATAATATGACTGCCTATTTTGCTTTTTTTATACTATTATCCTATTGATGTATATATAGTCCATAACTTAATACTCAACAGGCATGCTTAATGGTAGCTCAAACAAAAAAAAGCACGGGTAACCTGGGTACATTTGCAGGTGTATTTACACCCAGTGTTCTGACAATTCTCGGAATTATACTATTTCTTCGCATGGGGTATGTGGTCGGGAATGCCGGGCTTGGAAAAACATTTATCATCATTGGTATTGCAAATCTGATTTCTGTGTTGACCAGTTTTTCACTTGCTGCGATCGCTACAAATATGAAGGTAAAAGGCGGTGGGGATTATTATCTGATATCGCGGACCCTGGGCTTTGAATTCGGTGGTGCCATTGGTATTGTCCTTTTTCTGGCTCAATCTGTTTCTATCGCCTTTTATTGTATTGGTTTTGGCGAAGCTGTGTCCAGTATTTTAGCGGCTCATGGTCTTGTTTTTTACCCACAACTTATCGCTCTGACAGCCGTAGTTTTTTTATTTGCGCTATCCTGGGTAGGGGCTGATCTGGCCACAAAATTTCAATATCTGGTAATGGTATTCCTGATCCTTGCACTGGTTTCTTTTTATGTCGGTGGATTACAAAAGTGGGACACACAGCTTTTAATTGAAAATTGGAGCACTGGATCAGATCCTGTTAATTTCTGGATCCTGTTTGCCATTTTTTTCCCTGCGGTAACGGGATTTACTCAAGGGGTCAGTATGTCCGGAGATCTCAAGGATCCAGGCAAAAGCCTTCCTTTAGGAACTTTTCTGGCAGTTGGTGTGTCAATCCTTGTCTATTTTTCCGTTTCAATTTTATTTGCAGCATCCAACCCCATTGATATTCTATCACGAGATTATGGCGCGATGAACCGAACAGCTCTTTTTGGATTCCTCATTGATGCCGGGGTCATAGCTGCAACACTTTCCTCTGCAATGGCTTCTTTTTTAGGTGCGCCAAGGATTTTGCAATCCCTTGCCAGTGACAAAATTTTTCCTGTGTTAAAACCGTTTGCAAAGGTCGAAGGACCACTTGCGAATCCCAGGCGGGGTGTCCTTTGTTCCCTGGTGATTGCCGTTTTAACCATAGGCTTGGGCCAACTTGACCTTGTAGCAAGGGTTGTTTCAATGTTTTTTTTGATTTCATACGGATTGCTTAATTATGCAACATATTTTGAGGCGGCAACCTTAAGTCCATCTTTCAGGCCTCGATTCAAGTGGTACAATAAAAAACTGAGTCTTGTTGGATTCCTTGCATGTTTAGGTGTCATGCTGGCAATTGATTTGAAAATCGGAATTGCAGCAATAGCCATTATTTTTGCCATCTATCATTATCTGAAACGAACTTCCGGACCGAATCGCTGGGCTGACAGTCAGCGGTCATACCATTTACAAAAGGTAAGGACCAGTCTGATAGAAGCGGATCAGGACATTGGTCATCCCAGAGAATGGCGCCCTTATATTCTTGTTTTATCAAACGACCAAAACTATCGGAATCTGCTGTTGGATTTTGCAGGATTAATCGAAGGAGGCAGTGGAATAACTTGTGCAGTTAAAGTTTTGCGAAGCAGCGGGCTGAACGATGGCCGACAAAAAGAAGAGGCGCTCAGAGAACTTAAAAAAGAAATTCTTGAAAGTGCACATCATGCCTTTCCCCTGGTACTCTCGACAATTAATACTGAAGCAGGTCTGTCCGCGCTCTTTCAATCCTTTGGGATTGGCCCGGTAAGGGCGAATACTGTGTTATTAAACTGGGAAGAAAAAAATATTGATACAAACAAATCTAAGTATTGCCCATCATATCAAAAATATATACAGGTTGCGGTTCAGTCGGGATGTAATATCATCTTGCTGAAATCAGGTGGTTTAATTACAATACCTGATGCATCATTGGAAGAAGAACCCAAGAATATAGATGTCTGGTGGCAAAATGATGATACCAGCCGATTCATGCTGTTGTTATCCTATCTGATTACACGGAGTAAAGGGTGGAATTCAGCGCAAATAAGACTATTGGCAACCCACTATGATCAAGATAATCATCAAAATGAGACTCAGATTAAAGAAATGCTTGAAGACATTCGAATTGAAGCCGCCCCGGTTATTATTCCAAAACCCGATTCTAAAAAAATAATTGAATATTCAAAAAAGACAGATCTGGTTTTTCTGTCAGTTAAACTTAAGAACAATATACCCATGCTTATATCAGGCGAACCGGTTGAATCTGTTCTAACTGAGCTAAAAACGTGTGCCCTGTCTATCTCAGCACAAAAAATGGAGCTGGATGCTGAGCCGGAAGAAGGAAAGGTCAAGGAAATGGCACATCTTTACGACCAATTTCAACTGGCCGAAAAAAAGGCTGAGCTTGCAGAAAAATATGCTGTAAGGATCGCTGAAGAAGCTAAGGAAAAGCAGAAAGTCCTTGAATCTTCAAAAGATAATAACCTCTTTAATATGCAACAGGAAATATCAGAAGTACTCGAGATAAGAGAAAAAGCAATCCATGCGAAAAAGAGAGTCTTCAGAGAAAAAGAAAAATTGAAAAAAGTTGAAAATGAAGCAAAGTCTGAAGGCATATTGACGAAAGAATAAAAACGCATGGTGATAACCTCTATAATTGATTGAAGCATAAAAAAAATAGGAGGTAGACGTTATGAAAATATTTGTCATTTTGTTTTCGATTGTATTCGGACTAACACTGCCATTGTTCGCAGAAAATGAGGACATCCGAAAGATAATAGAGAACCCTTCTCTTTACAATGGTATAGAAAATATATTCTGCGTCGAAACCTTGACTTCAATCTACGAAGAGAACTCTTTTCAACCTTTCTGGACCGATACTTCAATCGCTGCAACCTTTATTGATACTCTCAGGGCCGCAAAATATGAAGGCCTTGAACCTAATGACTATCATTATGATTTTTTAGTTAAAAAAATACCGAACAGCTCTGCTGAATCAAAATCATTGAGAGACGTTCTTCTCACCGATGCATTCTTGCTCTATTCAAACCATCTTTTATCCGGCAAATTAAAGCCTGAAGACCTTCATCCCGAATGGAACCTTCAAAGAAGAAAAGAAGATATCATTGCATTATTTAAAAGATCTGTGAATTCAGAAAATTTATTTTCAAACCTGGAAAAGATCAAACCCAAACAACCGGGTTATATAGAACTGAAAAAAAAGCTGAAATACTATTATGACCTGACAGAGGAGATAAAATACATTGTTTCAAAGGGATCTATCCTTAAGCCTAAAACCACAGACAAAAGAATACCTGAAATAAGGAATAATCTTGAAATAATCGAAATGACAAGACTGACAGTACCTGAAGACAAAACCCTTTACGATGATGATTTGTTTGTATTGATAAAGCAGTTCCAGGGTCGTCACGGTTTGAACTCAGATGGCTGGATCGGTGATAACACCATAAAAATGCTCAATATGTCCATAAGTGACAGGATAAATGTTATTAAAGTAAATCTCGAAAGACTAAAATGGATGCCGGATGACTATGGAGAAACGTATATCCTTGTAAACCTTTCAGATTACATGCTTTCACTGTATAAAGGGAATCGTTTGGCAGCTCAGCACAAGGTCATAATTGGAAAATCATACCGGAAAACCCCGATTTTCAGCGATAAGATGACCTACCTGGTTTTTAATCCCACATGGACCGTACCGCCGACCATTTTAAAAAATGATATTATTCCTGCGGTAAGAAAAGATAAAGATTATCTAAAAAAGAAAAATATCAGGATATTTAAAGTAAATACCTTAAATGCCGGAGAAGTTGCATCTGAGGATTTGGATTGGGAAAATCTCAGCGGGAAAAATTTCCCATATACCCTTGTCCAGATTCCAGGACCCAGTAATTCCCTGGGCCAGATTAAATTCATGTTTCCGAATAAATACAATATTTATATCCATGACACTCCCGACAAACAGCTTTTTCAAAAAGAAGAAAAAAATTTCAGTTCAGGATGCATAAGAGTAGAAGGCCCTGTCAAACTGGCTGAAATAATTCTAAAGGATCTTCCAGAGTGGAACAGAGAAAAGATAGACAGCATCATCGCAACAAACAAAGAGACAACCATCCGCCTTCCAAAACCGATAGCTGTTCACATCCTGTATTGGACTTCGTGGGTGGATGATAATGGTGTGATTCAATTCAGAAAAGATATTTACAGCAGGGACGTGGCTGTTCTTGAAGGGTTAAAGAAAAGATTATATTGATATGCTTATATTAAGGGTAATACTGCTGCTTTTGATTGCACCATCTGCTTTCCCGGCAAATAATTTGTGTGATTTTAAAATTCTTATTAATAAAGAAAAAAATGATCTGAAAATCTTCAGCGTTTTTGTTATGCCCGGCAGTAATATCAATCTTAAGGTGTTGAGCAAAAAAAAAATAATGGTGCGGTTCGAAAACAAGGTTCAATCACCCCAAAAAGGATCTTACTCATTTACTGCTCCAAGAAAAAAAGGAAATTACGAACTGCTTATCCGTAGTGACGAATCCTGCTCTATGCTTGTAAACATATTTGTTAAAGTTTCTTTGTCGCATATGAAAAAAGGATATCTGAACAGATACAGGATTGGAAATTATCCTAAAAAACCGTTGAACAATAATCCTGTTTACGCAAAACCAAAAGGGTTACTTGAGGTAACCCAAGAAAACCTCAACCTGAAGCTGAGTCCGAATTTAGTGGTTTCAGACTTTGTCTGCAAACAGGAAGGTGGTTTCCCAAAATATATACTGGTCAACGAAAGGCTCCTGCTCAAGCTGGAATATATTCTTGATATGCTTTTGAATAAAAATATTAAAATTTCAAAATTCAAGTTCATCAGTGGATACAGGACACCCTACTACAATAAACTAATCGGGAATGTACCCTACAGCAGACACATTTACGGAGGAGCAGCAGACATTTTTATAGATGAAGATAATGATGGGAGAATGGACGACATAAACGGGGATAATAAATTTGATCAAAAGGATGCTGATCACCTTTACAGTCTTATCGACAAACAGCACCGGCACGAAGAATACAAAGAATATCTCGGAGGTCTAGGTATCTATAAAAGAACTCAAGCCCACCCCTCATTTATACATATTGATGCCAGAGGGTATAAATCCCGCTGGTAACCTGGATATTTTAAACAACTTCTCTATAATACACAGACAATCCAAAGTATCTCGTAGATAAGACATCCATGAAATTGTTTGGGAGTTTATACTTTGACAAAATATAGATAATTATCTATTAATAAAATAGTAATCTAAAAAGATGGGTTAGGGTATCTGAATGCAAAAAGTTTTTTTGGACATTTTCACTAATATTCTCAACTCTGTCCGAGAACCTCTCGTGGTTCTTGATTCAGACCTGAAAGTGGTCAAAGCCAATCAATCTTTTTATATGACGTTTTGTGTAAAACCCAAAGAGACGGAGGGAATTCTGATATATGACCTTGGCAACGGACAGTGGAATATCCCCAAACTCAAAAAATTATTTGAAAAGATCCTCCCGGGAAATACAGTGTTTAATGATTTTGAAGTGGAACATTCCTTTGATGTCATTGGAACTAAAATCATGAATCTGAATGCCAGAAGAATTTTTATGGATTCTGAAAAAACCGAGCTGATTCTGCTGGCTATTGAAGACGTGACCGAAAAAGAACATCACAAGCGGGATCTTGAGAAGATGGTCGAAGAACGAACAGCCCAGCTTGTCCTGGAAAAACAAAAGGCAGAACAAAAAAAGCTGCTTGCTGAAAAATACTTGCAGGAGATAGAATCACTCAAAAAACAGCTTGAAAATGAGCGGGCATACATTAAAGCTGAAATAAAGCTGGAACATAATCATGAGAACATTATCGGTCAAAGTGACGGGCTTAAATATGTGCTTTACAAGGTTGAACAGATTGCAGACAGTAACACTACGGTGCTGGTTCTCGGGGAGACAGGAACTGGAAAGGAACTTGTGGCTCGTGCGATTCACGGTTTCAGCAGCCGGAAAACTCGGGCACTGATTAAAGTCAATTGTGCGGCATTGCCCTCAAACCTTATAGAAAGTGAGCTGTTCGGTCATGAAAAAGGGGCGTTTACCAGTGCCGACCGCAAACACATGGGACGATTTGAGATCGCTGACAAAGCAACCCTGTTTCTGGATGAAATCGGAGAATTACCTCTGGAATTACAGTCAAAGCTGCTCCGGGTCTTGCAAGACGGTGAATTCGAGAGACTGGGAAATCCACGCACGATTAAAGTGGATGTCCGGATTATTGCCGCTACAAACCGGAATCTTGAAGAAGAAGTTGAAAAAGGACGTTTTCGAAGCGACCTGTGGTACAGACTCAATATCTTCCCTATTACCATGCCGCCGTTACGTGAAAGAAAAGAGGACATACCGCTTCTTCTTGATTTTTATATTGAAAAAATTTCTCGGCGATTGGGCAAGCGAATCGAGATAATTCCCAAAAATGTTATGAATGCTATTTTGAATTATCACTGGCCGGGAAATATTCGGGAGTTTGAAAATGTTCTTGAACGGGCAGTGATCAATTCATCAAGCCGTAAACTCCATCTGGCTGATGATCTCGAAAAATATTACCGGCATCTGAGCAAAGACTTAAAAACTCTGGAGGCGGTTGAACGCGATCATATAATGCGTGTGCTTGAACAGACCCGCTGGAAAGTCAGCGGGAAAAACAGTGCTGCCCAGATTCTTGGCCTCAATCGCAGCACATTGCGCGCCCGCATGCGTAAACTTGACATCATCGTTCCTGAGCGTATGCCTCTTGATCCGAAGTAATTTTTTCCGCTCATTACCCATTTCAGTACCAACCACGTTAAAAGGTGTTATATGACCTATTGAACAAATAAGACCTTTTTCAGATCCTCAAATCCTTTTAACAAACCCCAGCCTTTACAGAATTTATCTTGATAATTCATTGTCATAGGGATAATTTCCCCCATATCACACTCCTGGCACAATGATTGCTCTATATGGTTTTAAGAAACAACAATTATGGATAACAAGGGCAAGCATGAGAAACAAAAAAAAGCCAAGCAGACACCAAAAGAGAAACGCAGACAAAAACAGTCAAAGCCGCTTTCTCACAGCGAATCTAAATTGTGATTCAAAAAAGGTTAACATTCTTGTTTAATTTCAATAGGCCAACATGATTTAAAGAGGTGATCCGAATGATCTTTGTCAGAACAACCCTTAAAGTATATCCGGAAAAACAGCTGGAAGTACTGCAAACCCTTCTTTCGCTGATTAAACCGGTGAGAGAGGAACCCGGCTGCAAAAGCTATTGTGCCTTTTGTGACATCAACGATAAAAACCAGTTCACACTGCTTGAAGAATGGGAGACCCAGAAAGACCTGGATCGCCACATACAAACCGATCTATTTGGGGTCCTACTGGGAACAAAAATACTTTCATGTGAACCGCCCCAGATTCAAATCCATACAGTTTCACAAACCCAGGGGATGGAAACCATTCATGCGGTCAGACAAAAAAAGAGCTGATTATACAAGGGAGTTTAGGCAGGCAGCTTGATTGATAGCGTCTACATGGGGCGGGAAACTTTTCAGGGAATGTAAAGGAAGAATTATGAAAGCAAAAAAAAATATCATGTAAGTATTTGATATTAAATTTTAAATAAATATTTTTTTATAGGAGAAATAGAGTGAAATCGAAAATAGTTATTTTGTTTATGAAGTTGACGATGGTTTTTTTATTTTCTAGTGTGTGCTTTGCATATACTCCAAAAGGAGAATTACAGGTTCGTCTTCCAGACCATGATGCCAAAATTACTTTTCAGGAGATTGATGAAAATAAAATCTTAGTTTCTGCCCTGGATGCTGAAAATAATCCTGTTAAAGGCTTGATACCCGATGATTTTAAACTGCAAAGGGCTGGTATAATGGCAAACGTAACTGCAGTTGAAGTCCTGAAAACCAGAAAAGATATTGCCATAAATTATGTTCTGATGCTGGACAACTCTCTTTCAATGAAGGAACGTAAAGCCGTGCAGCCTCTTTTATCTGCACTGGATGAGTTTTTAGAAATTGTCAGGCCTATTGATAATGTAAAGGCTGTGGTTTTTGATGATAAAAAGAAGTTTTTGGTCGATGGTCACAATTTACGGTTAAACACCTTTGAATCAAACAACATTGTAGAATTAAAAAACTTTTTTCAAGACAGCTTTACAAAAGAAATGAGCAAGAAGACTTTTTTATATGAGGGTATTCTTGGCAGTTTACATTTGATTTCAAAAATGCCTGAAAAAAGTAATAAGTTCCTAGTTGTTTTTACAGATGGTGAAGACTTAAACAGTGAGATAAAAAAAGAAATAATAGGTCCTAAAGCTCAAGGATTAAAAAATTTCAGTGCCTATACTATTGATTTTATGCAGTCTGAAGCAAAAGATGAATTTTTAAATACTTTTTCTGAAGCAAATGGTGGGAAAACCTGGAAAGCAACTTCAGCGACAAATTTGCTGCCCATCTTTAAAAAATTTTCTACTACTCTTCTCCATCAGTATGTAGTTGAATATAACTTTATAAAGCCGACCCAAGGTTCAATAACTGCTAATCCATCAACTATAACCATTGAGGAACTCACAATAATTGATAGCTCTCCTTTGCTCAGCTATGTTTTTTTTGACACAGGCCAAAGCAGAATTCCAGAGCGTTACAAATTGTTAAAAAATCAGGCTGAAGCAGATACTTTTGATGAAAAGATTTTACGAGATACCATTGCAAAGTATCATAATGTGCTGAATATAATTGGTAAACGGTTTTCTGAAAATACTGAAGCAAGCATTGAGCTTGTCGGGTGTATCAGTGACAGGGGCGAGGAAAAGAATAACCTTGCTCTTTCCCGGACACGTGCTGAAGAAGTACGGGCATATTTTCGGTATATATGGAATATTGACCCTGACAGGATAAAAATCAGTGCCCGTAAATTACCTGAATTACCAAGTACCAGCAGCGTTGAAGAAGGAAGACTTGAAAATCAACGCGTAGAAATTCATTCTGATTCTTCCCAAATTTTTGATTCCATAAAAACCACATATAGTTTTGAAGTAGCTGATTTTAATGAAATTAATATTCACCCTGATATCCAGCTGGGATATGATTTAAAGGATTGGAATATTGAAATCAAGGGCGATGGAAAACTTTTAAAGTCCATAAAAGGCCAGGGTAATGATATCCCTGATTATTCTTTTATTCTTTTCCAATATGGACTTAGCAAAATAGGCACCATTGATAATATTTCAATAAGTGCAACCATGACCGATATTACGGGTGAGAGCTTTACAACAAATAGTGCCCAGACTTCCATCAAATATATAAAAAGAGAGGAACTCAAGGCTGAAAAACTTGAATATAAAGTAATAGAAAAGTACGCTTTAATCCTATTCGATTATGACAGTTCAACAATAAAGGCGCAAAATACAATAGTGATTGACCGAGTTGTAAAAAGGATTAAAGAACTGCCGAAAGCTAAAGTAACTATTGTGGGACATACGGATATCATTGGCAAGGAAGATTACAATGTTTTGCTTTCTGAGCGCAGGGCAAAAGCAGTTTATCAGAATGTGATTGACAGTGTTATCTCTTCGCCGGAAAGGATAGTTTTCAGAGGGGCCGGGCCTTACAATCCTCCATATGATAATGCTACGACAGAAGGACGGTCGTTTAACCGGACAGTCACAATTACGATAGAGTATGAAACAAATTAATTGTCCGTTTTCTTTTCTGCAGTCAACAGCAAGGAAGCCCTTTAGGCATTTAAATAACTATTTCTTTATTCATTCAAAAATGATAATTTTTAATCCGCTATGAAATATCTTGTCCATTTGAAAAAATACATCCTTAGTGGATCACTGGCGGTTGTTCCTATTGTACTGGTCTATTTTATTCTCCGATTTCTTTATCTTTCGGTGGACAAAACCATCCTGAACATAGCAGATAATTTTCTGGGGTTCAGGATTCCGGGAACAGGTATTCTTCTTGTTTTAATCATTCTTTATCTGCTGGGACTGTTTGCAAGCAATTTGGTTGGTCGATGGTTTTTTGCCAAAGTAGAGTGGTTCACCCAGAAAATTCCTCTGGTCAAGACCACGTACCAGGTTGGCAAACAGATTTCAAACAGCCTGTCCCTACCGGGTAAGCAGGTGTTTAAAAAGGTGGTATTGGTCAATTATCTGACAACTGATATTTATACCATCGGTTTTATTACCGGTTCTCTGACTGAATTGGATTCCGGGAAAAAATTGGTCAAGGTATTTATTCCCACACCACCTAACCCTATGAGTGGAACCGTGGTCCTGGTACCTGAAGATCAGGTCATTGATCCGGGCTGGACAATTGATGAGGGGATACGGACCGTTATTTCAGCCGGAATAATTGGTCCAGATCACATAAAGAGCAGACAAGTCATAGACAAAGCACTGAGCCCTTAAGCTCCCTGAATGAAATAGGGCGGAGCGGGCTTTTAAAAAGACAGGCAAATATAATTGTTTTAAACATATTTAAAATAGAACCCGGATTAACAAATGATTGCAGAGATGACATATTTGTGGACAATTTATTTCAGTACAATTTTTGCATATGTCCTTATACTGTCAACCCTGGGTCACATGGCTCATCAACGAAGGGATACTCCAAGCATTGTTGCCTGGCTTCTGGCCATCATACTTCTTCCATATATTGCTGTACCATTTTATTTTATATTGAGGAGCCGAAAGCTCAAAAGAAATCGAAAAACCCCTATTAAGCTTAAATGTACAGACGAAGTCGACATTACAAATACGACCCATGTAGACATGATTCTGAGGAGTAACGGGATTGCTGGAGCCACCCGCGGTAACAAATTTAAGCTATACACGGATGGTGTTGATGCTTATCATTCACTCATCGCGGAAATCCATCGAGCTGAAAAAAGAATTTTAATCTCAACTTATGTATTTAAATCAGATGAAGTTGGGAAATCCATTCTGGCAGAGCTGACAAAGAAGGCTTTGCAGGGAGTGGATGTCCGTTTATTAGTAGATAGTGTCGGTTCCATGCCACTCTATATTTTTCAGGGTTCTTTAAGACAATTTAAAAAATCCGGGGGAAAGGTTGCGTTTTATATGCCTTTGCTAAAAAGACCTTTCCAGAATTATATTAATTTAAGAAATCATCGAAAAATTTTCTTATTCGATGATACGAAAGTTATTGCCGGCGGCATGAACCTTTCACATGAATATATGGGCCCTGTTCCCTGCGATGATCGGTGGCAGGATATCCTTTTTTCCATAGATGGACCGGCTGTTTTCCACTATAGAGAAATTTTCACAGAAGATTGGAATTTTACTTCCCAACACCAACTCGAACCGTATCAATTGATTTCTCTACCCAAAGGAGACACACGTATTCAGGTCGTTCCATCAGGTCCGGATATTGAAACGGATGCATTGTATGAAGCACTTTTATCTGCGTCCTTTTCAGCAAAAAAACGGATCTGGATCGTCACACCCTATTTTGTACCGGATAAAGGCTTAATGCAAGCGTTGATTATTGCTTTCCATCGGGGTGTAGATATCAAACTTATCACACCGGCAAAATCAAACCACATGATTGCCGATCTGGCGCGGTCAAGCTACATGAGAGATCTTGACAGTTACGGTATTGAACTGTGTCTTTTACCAACGGGCATGATCCATGCCAAGGCAATTCTGTTTGATGATAAAGCCGTAATGATGGGGTCGGCCAATATCGATCAAAGAAGTCTTTTTCTAAATTATGAAGTGGTCAGCTTTATTTACTCAAAAGAAAGTATATTAAATAGTGAAGAATGGATGAAAAAACTTATCACAAAATGTGATCACAAAATGAAACCTGCTAACAAATGGCGGAAGATTGGCGAAAACCTAATGAGTGTTTTTGCACCCCTATTGTAGACCTCGATTTTCAGAACATATTAAAAAATGGTTTGGCCATAGACTGGACAGGATATATTGGCGGAATTTAACCCTTGTTGATATCGATCGAATATTCCTTAAGTGCTCCTGAAATTTTATCAGGTCAACGTCAATAGTATATTTTTACTTTCTATTACTCCTGGAACGCCACCCACCTAGCGGAGTGTTCACCGGCCTTAAAATTTTACTCATTGAACTTGCCTGTTCCACCACATAAAAAACCTGAGGGTCGATCTTTTGGATTTCAGCAAGAATCCGCCTCAGATCCTTCCGTCGGCAGGCAATATACAGTTCATTGACAGGCCCGTTCATACCCTCACCAACGAATTTGGTAACCGCCTGTCCAAGATCTCTTATCGTTTTTGTAATCATGTCTCCGGATTCTCTACAGATAACTTTCAAAACGATCGATCCAAAAGCTAATTTTGATTCAACTTTAATACCAACAACATTTCCAGTAGCATAACCTAATGCGTAAAATATTACTAAAATAGGTTGGTCTTTTACCTGACTGATTACCGTGCTGGCTACCAGGAGCCAGATAACAATTTCAAAGACAGCCAGGCCAAATGCAATAAAAGTTCTGCCTTGGACAGTAACAATGGTACGGACAGTTCCAATAGCTACGTCACAAATTCTAGCAAAAAAGACAAGGACACCGGTAAGGAGGACCGTCGATTCAAACATGGTTTTTCCTTTACTAAATAGGGTTTCATAACGTTCATCGAGAGAAATGATACTATCAAAATCCAGCTATTCTTTTTTATATCAAGATCTTTCATGCAACATCCAGGTTAGGCATTTTTCGTTCCCTAACACTGAAAACCGGGACTGGAGAATGTCGAAATATCTTTTCAGCTGTACTTCCAAATAAAACTTTTGAGAGATTTCCCCTGCCTCTGTCAGCAATTACAACCACATCTATATTTTCGGCCTCAATCGTTTTTAAAATACACTCAAAAGGTGAACCTGAATCGATTATTATGCTCATCAATGATTTATCATTAAAAAAGTTTTCCTTTATTAAGTGCTTTAGCCTTTCGGTCCTTTCTTTTTTCAATTTGCCCACATAGTTTTCCAGAGAAGTTCCTTTTGATACATAATTTGGAAAAATTCCAAAAGGAGTTTCGCTGTCACTAATTTCTCTTTGGTTAATAACATTCAAAACAATGATTTGATTATTTGATTGTCTTGCCAAAGCGATAGAATATTCTAATACCATCAAAGAATAATCAGAAAAATCGACACAGGCTAAAATTTTATTAATTTCTCTGCTCATCAATTTTTCCCTTCTAAACGGATGACCAACCTGTTCTCACCTGTATCTGGATCTCTTGATATATCAAACCCCAGTTTTTTCCCAAGTGCAAGCATATTTCTGTTTTCTCTTAATACAGAACCATGGATTTCAATATAGCCACGGTTTTGGGCAATCGACAGGCATTTCTCCAATAACCTTACCCCAATACCTTTACCTTGCCAGGTGTCACCAACGATTACGGCAAATTCACCTGTTTTTCCATCCGGATCTCCGATAATCCTGGCAACACCGAGTAATTGACTGGTCTCTTGATTTTCATCTATTGCAACAAGTGCGATTTCCCGGTCATAATCGATCTGGGTAAACCGGGCCAGCATTGCAGAACTCAACTCTTTTAATACGCTGAAAAACCGGTAGTATATAGTTGTTGGCGAAAGTGTTTTAAACAAAGCAGTGAAAAGAGGTGCATCTTCAGGCTTGACCGGTCGAATAAAAATGGGTTGTCCTTCAACTGTAATCAGGTGTGATTCATATTCTTCAGGATATGGACTGATTACCAGATGCATGGGAGTTGGGATATCTGTTTTCGAAATCAAAATCCGGGCATCAACAGCCATATTTTTACTGTTTTTAATCAATATCGGGTTCATATCCAGTTCCCCGATTTGGGGAAAATCAATCAGCAGTTGTGACAACCTGACGATCATTTCCTCTAGTAACTCCATATCGGCAGGCAGTCGATTTCGATACCCTTTCAGCAATTGATATACCTTGGTTTCCTGCATGAGCCTTCGAGCAAGGAGACGGTTCATGGGTGGGAGCCCCAATGCCCTGTCTTTTAATATTTCTGTATAGATTCCCCCCATGCCGAACAGGATCACGGGCCCAAAATTAGGATCGCGTTTGGCACCCATTAAAATTTCAAAATCAGGATTCAGACAATAGGATTGAATCGATACTCCTTCCAGCCTTGCATCCGGCTTGTACTGATGAGCGGAACTCATAATCCGGTCAAATGCATTACAGACATCAGTGTCATTGCGCAAATCAAGCAGGACGCCTCCAGCATCAGTTTTGTGGGAGATATCAGGAGAGAGCAGCTTCATAACCAATGGATAACCCATTGTTTTTCCTATCCGAGAAGCTTCTGACAGTGTGGCTGCAGTCTTTGATTCAAGCACAGGAAGGCCATAAGCTGACAGCACCTGCTTGGCATCCGCTTCCGGCATGAAATCATTTACCTGTACTTTTGAAAACAATGTCTCAACCTTTTTTTTATCCACCTTAATATGTCTGATCATTTTTGGAGGTATCTCTAAGAGCATTTCAAGATTTTTTTTGTATTCTACCATGTAAAGAAAGGCTCTTACAGCCCTTTCCGGTGTGTCATAGGTTGGAATACCAGCCTGGTTTAAATGGTCCACTGCTTTCTGAATAGTTTTACCTCCCATCCAGCAGGCAATGACCGGATATTTTCGGCTTTTCAGCGTATCAACCAGGCCTTGTGCCACACTCAATGGTTCAGTAAGGGCCTGGGGTGCAAGAATAACAAGTACACCATCCATGGATTTTGATTTTAAGCAGGCTTTAAGTGTATTAGAGAAGACATCGGGAGAGGCATCTCCAAGGATATCAATGGGGTTGCCATGGCTCCAGAATGGCGGCAGAATGGCATTTAATTCGTCCATCGTGTCAACATCAAGAACAGCAGGCTCATGTCCGTGTTTTGCAAGAGCGTCCGTCGCCATTACACCTGGGCCTCCACCATTGGTAATGATCGCCAGTCTGGAACCACTGGGATGGGCTTGTTTTGCCATGAGTTCTGCACAGTCAAATAATTCTTCAATCGTGTTTACGCGGACAATTCCCGCACGTTTGAATGCTGTATCGTATACTGCATCCTCACCTGCCATGGCTCCGGTATGGGAAGCGGCAGCTTTTGCGCCGGCAGCACTTGTACCCGATTTTAGAACAATAATGGGTTTTATACGGGAAACCGATCGAGCCGCACTCATGAATTTGCGGAAATTGGTCAAGCTTTCAATGTACAGCAAAATACTTTTTACTTTAGGGTCATTTCCAAGGTAATCAATCATATCACCAAAATCGATATCCAGCATGGAGCCGATGCTGACAAAATGGCTGAACCCAATATTCTCATTAAAAGCCAGATCAAGAATTGAAGAACAGATTGCACCACTCTGGGATACAAAAGCCATATTTCCTGTATTTGGCATTTCAGATGCAAAGCTGGCGTTAAGCCCACCCCCGGGTCGAATTAGTCCCATACAGTTTGGACCAAGGACACGAAGCCCGCCTTCATAAGAAATTTTGCGGATTTTTTCTTCAATTTTTTGACCTTTTGCACCTATTTCTTTGCCACCTGCGGATATGACAATCGCTCCTCCTGCTTTTTTTTCTACACACTGCCGGACAATATCAGGAACGGTATCAATGGGAGTCGCTATAACAACAAGGTCTATTTGACTGTCAATCCGGGAAACCGATTTAATGCATCCATATCCGTGAAGTTTTTGATATTTGGGATTAACCGGTACAAGCTGCCCTGAAAATTTTCCATCAATCAAATTTTTCATTAATGCATGCCCAATGGTTCCCTTCTTTTCACTGGCACCTACAACTGCAATATAACGAGGATTAAAAATGCGATTTAGATTGAATTGGCCCATGTATTGTTTCCCTTATAAATATTTTTCTTAACCTTTAAATTGTTACCCATTTGGTGTTGATATGAAAGCATCATCATCCGGGTCTCGAAGGACTTCTTCTGCAACTGGTAAATCCGGTAGAACCTTTACCTTTGCCTTTCTTTCCTTGCGAGTTTTAACTGGAATAAGTTCCCGCATAAATTCTAATTTTCCAAAGCACAGAAGCCTGTCCTCAGCTTCAAGTACTCTTTGAGATTTTGGGTTTGGAATAACTTTGGTATCACGGTGCAGTGTCAATATAGAAATATCCTTCTCCCTGAGTCTGGAGTCTTGAATTGTTTTTCCAATATAATCAGATCCTTCCGGTATATATATTTCTGCAACACCATACCCCCGGCTGACAGTCAGGCGTTGTCGCAGATCGATCTCAGGAAAATTCACCTGGGCACTGATATAATCAATAATGGCCCCTGCGATATCTAATTGTGTGCATCCTTCAATACCCTCCAGGCCCGGGGAGGAATTCACTTCCATAATTTTGGGACCCTTTTTACTTTCAAGCAAATCAACACCCGCCACACGAAGCCCCATAATCTGGGCAGCACGAACGGCTGTCTCCTGGTAGGATTCATCCAGTTCAACCGGTTCTGCATAACCTCCTCTGTGGATATTACTCCGAAATTCCTGTCCCTGGGCTACGCGACGCATGGCACCGACCACCTGATCACCCACCACAAAAGCACGAATATCACGGCCTTTACTTTCAGCCACAAACTTCTGAATCAATACATTTTGTTTTTGACTTTGCAGCAATTCAATAATTGCCTCGGCAGAGCTGACGGATTCTGCCAAAAGCACACCGATTCCCTGAGTCCCTTCCAGTAATTTGATGACAACAGGTGCACCTCCGACTCTTTCAATTGCCGGAAGGACATCTTTTTTATCCCGAACAAAGGTTGTTTTTGGAATACCGATATAATGCCGGCTGAGAATCTGGAGGCTCCGAAGCTTGTCACGTGAGTTTGAAATACTTGCTGATGTGTTGGCGCAATATACATCCATCTGCTCAAACTGCCTGACAACAGCTGTCCCAAAATAGGTAATTGATGCGCCTATGCGTGGAAGAACCGCATCATAACTTGAAAGTTGTTTTTGTCGGAAATATAAATCAGGACTACCCTGTTCAAGATCAATGGCAAATTTAAGTGTATTGAGGACTTTAACAGTATGCCCCCGTTGTTCAGCAGCTTCCCTTAAACGGCGGGAACTGTAACATTTAGAATTGCGTGAGAGAATGGCAAGTTTCATTTTTGCTCCTTAGTGTTATCGATTTAAATCACAACAGGACGTTTTTTCTTCAGTTTTTTCTTTTTTGGTTTGCCGCCGTAAAAAGACCGCCCGGCATCAACGTAGAATTTATGCCGAAATGCCTGCCGTCCCAAAAGCATTCGAAACCCCATTTCATCCCGATTGGACAGGGTTATTTCAATTGGCCAGACAAGATCTAATAATTTAATATGAGTAATAATGACCGGCCTCATATCTGCTATGCCACTTGAACTTCTAACAGACCTGAATTCCAGAACCTTTGCCTCAGCTTGTATTTTATTTTTCGATTTGTTCTGAACCGGATTTACATGAAACCTCACCCATTTTTCACCGTCTCGTTCAAATATCCGCTGTTTGACAGCGTGCAGTGATGATGACCGGGCTCCTGTATCCACTTTTACTTTGATTGTTTTAACCCCCAGATCTGGAAGAGAAATCCATTCACGCCATCCAATAACGGGTAAAACTGGTTTAATAGAGGCCATCGTCTTGCTCCGGTATTAAAATTCGATGATACATTTAATTCCATTATTTATATTTGATTAACTATTTTTTTATGTTATCAAGAAAAAATAAGAATAACAATTTAATTTGGTTAACCATTTCATTAGCAAAGGATAAAATGCAAGCTCCAATATCTATTGCCGGCACAATGATTGATCCGGGAAGCCGGACGACTATCAATATACCGATTGCAAATCTTTACACGCATACCAAGATGACGATTCCTATAAAGGTCCTCCACGGTAGAAAAAAAGGCCCCAGATTATTTATATGCGGCACCATTCATGGTGATGAAATCAATGGGTTAGAAATTATCCGGCGCCTGATCAAATTAAAAAAAGTCAAAGATTTGAAAGGTACATTAATTGCGGTCCCTGTCGTCAATGTGTATGCCTTTGTCCACAATTCACGCTACTCTCCCGACCGAAGAGATCTTAACCGTTTTTTCCCAGGATCACAGAACGGTTCGTTAACTTCCCAGTTGGCCAATTCATTTATGGAAGAGGTTGTTAAAGGAAGTGATTACGGGATAGATCTTCATGCAGGATCTAACCATCGATCAAACTTACCTCAGATTCGTGTGGACTTTGATAATCAGATTTCATTAGAAATGGCGAATGCTTTTAATGTTCCCGTGGTCATAAATGCTGCTGTTAGACAAGGATCTCTGCGGCAAGCAGCAGCCGATGAAGGGGTTCCTACTATTTTATATGAATCTGGAGAAGCATTAAGATTTGATGAGGTGGGTATCCGGGCAGGTGTGCGGGGTATTCTTTCGGTTATGTCATCTATAGGAATGATCAAAACTGCCAATGTAAGAAAAAAACGTTTAGAAACCTTATTGTCAGACTCAACATCATGGGTTAGAGCACCCGCCAGCGGGATATTGCATATGGAAAAACCTCTGGGTAGCAGGGTAACTAAAAACAGCAGAATTGGTTTGATTGCAGACCCTTTTGGAGGTGAGGAAATTGAAATTCGCTCTCCAGTTTCAGGCATGGTAATTGGCCGTCTAAATTTACCATTGGTACACCAGGGAGATGCCGTAATTCATATCGCTCATATTGATCGGTTAAAGAGCATTGAACCTGTCATTGATGATTTCAATGATAACCTTATAGATTAGCCTCTGGAAATGCAGGTTCACTGTCCGCAGCGCAATGAAATAGCCTATAAGGCTTTTGCTATATTTCTATTTGATTTGGATAAAGGATATGATATTCAGGATGAATAATCCAACAACAATTATTTTTGAGAGAGATCATGTTTGAATTTGATTATTGGAAACTGCTGGCAGGATTGGGAATTTTCCTATTTGGTATGCAATTACTTGAAAATTCAGTCAAAGACCTGTCTGGGAAATCCTTTCGACGTATCATTCGTGATTATACCAACACCAGGTTGAAAGCCATCGCAAACGGAACACTGGTCACAGCTCTATTGCAGAGCAGTTCGGCTGTATCACTAATGGTTCTTGCCTTTGTGGGTGCAGGTATAATGAGCATGGAAAATGCCATCGGTGTGATTCTCGGTTCCAATATTGGTACAACACTTACCGCATGGATTGTGGCCACCCTGGGATTTAAAATCAAGATAGAAACATTTGCCCTTCCGTTCATCGGTGTGGGTGCAGTCGGATTGATTTTGTTTAGACCCGGAACCCGGTTATATCATATCAACCGATTGCTGATTGGTTTTGGATTTTTGTTCCTTGGTCTGGATTATATGAAAACCAGTGTGGAGAACTTTTCTCAAAATTTTAATCCAGGACAATTCCAGGACCTGGCCCTATGGATGTGCCTGATTATCGGAACCGTGATCACAGCACTTATGCAGGCAAGTGCTGCAACCATAGCCATAACACTTGCTGCTTTAAACAGTCAGTTGATGACATTTGAAATGGCGGCAGCTATGGTTATCGGTGCAAATATTGGCACAACAGCGACCGTTCTTCTGGGTGCCATTGGAGGATCTCCGCCCAAAAAGCGGGTGGCCGGCAGCCACCTGGCTTTCAACCTTGTGACGGGTATCGTTGCTTTTGCTGCATTGCCGGTAATGGTTATGATCGTAAAAATATTTATTGATGTTACCGTCAATGGCCCTGTTGGGTTGGCATTGTTTCATACTATTTTCAACATCACGGGAGTGATTATATTTTTGCCGCTTGTCAAAGTGATGACTACCTTTCTTGTCAAACTGTTTCCTGAACACAAGACCCAGTTGTCTGTTTATATCGCCAATACCCCGGCTGAAGAGGTTGAAGCAGCTGTTATCGCGCTAAAAAATGAAATTATTCACCTGCTGCAGGAATGCCAGCTATATACTTTAAGATCACTTCATATTGACAAGACGCTCGTCTTTGAGGAGCCTTTACCTTTTGAAAAAGGCAAAAAAAAACAATTGCCAATTGATGTTTTTTACAATGACATAAAAGAACTGCATTCATCTATTATTGCCTATTATTCACTTATCCAGACCCAGAAACTGGATGAAACGGTTGCCCAGGAACTTGAAAGAGCGATTCTCGCATCCAGGAATATCATGAACGCGGCAAAAAATTTTAAGGGTATCCGACCGGATTTGGATGAATTTGAATCATCTGATTCTGCATTTTTAAACCGCCAGTATGATCGGTTCAGAAAACGATTGATTACCTTATACCATGAGATCAATGAGGTGCTTTCATTAAACAAGGAGGAACTACAGTTCTCCACGATTATTAAAGCATTTGCCCATGTGGAGCAGGCAGACAAAATTTTTATTCAGCAAATTGTTAAGACCTCATCAAAAAATAAAGAGGAAAACCTTGACCTATCCACGTTGTTCCTTGTTAATCGCCTCTTTACCCAGGCATGCAGAATGCTCATTTTCAGCATGAAAGACGTGCTGCTTACAAAAGAAAAAACCATTGCTTTTGACAAAGCGATTGAACCTTGAGGAACAATATTAAAAAAGGATACTGGTAAAATTAAGGGTTATCCTTATAAACGCTGTTTGCTTTTCCAACAATCAAGGTTCTTCTGACAACACCCAGTGTTCTGTTCTCATGCATTTTGTTGACCATATGGCCGGTAAACCTTTCAGTTGAAAGGGGACAGTCCAGTAAATGCGTGATCTTCCATCCGCAGGTTTCAAGCAGTTTTGCATAGGCCAATACCAGGATGGCATTATCCGGGTCTTCATCAATGGCCGGGATGCCCTGGAAATCCCTGAAGTCTGAATTTAGAAATGCCATACGGGTGAGGGGTTTTGAATGCTCTCTCAAGAGGCTGAACAGGGTTTTGAAGAAGTGTAAATATTTGAACCGGGGAAAATCTGAAATACTGCCTTCCCTGTAATGGGCGGCCATTTTTTTAAAATAGGGAGGATCAAAAAATATCAGGTCTGGTTTTTTATTTGAAGAAACGGGCCAGGCCATTTTTTCAGGATCCCACAAAAACGGTTCTATCTCAGGTCTTGTTTTCATCCGGTCCAAAAGGTCAAAAGACCAGCATCTTCGGTTAAAGGCAAGACAGGTGTCTGCAACCACGCCGCCTCCTGCCATGGGATCCAGAACAAGATCGTTTTCTCGTGTAAAGTAAAACAGGGTGTGGGCAACTAATTGTGCAGGGATTCGCCCGGGCCAGGGATCGCCAAACCTGTGATCCACATCATTGAAATACCAGTTATCCCAGGCCCGCAATCCCCAGTTTAATGCCTTGAACCGTTCCTGGTCCGTTTTATCCTGCAGCACCACGGACCATACCAGGGACTGGGGCGCACCATATTCTTGAGCCATATCAGGTACAGCGGCCCCGGCTTTAAATTCCTGATAAATTTTATTAAACAGGGCCTGGTTTTCCCCGGCATGATTTGAAATGGTTTCTCTGTGGATATTTAACCTCTGGGCAATACGAACCAGAGGGATGCCCAGGCGTGTCATCACTGCGATCTTTATCTGTGTGGAAAATTCGCATTGATCCGGATCTGTTTTCTGTTGATGCTTTACATTTGTTTTTTCTATCTCTTTTGCAAAATTCTGAATTTCTCTTGCACTGCATTCATTGAGCTTAAGCGTTGGCAAAATGGAATTGTTTTGGTCTTTAAACGGGATGGAACCTTTCCGGGTGACATCTTGAAATGCCTTGTCAGATACCTTTTCAAGCCTTGCCAGCGCTTTTATCTGAGCCTTGTTCAGATCGTGTTTTTCAGATTCTTTCTGGACTGTTAAGGGAATGTCGGTTAATAAATTCAAGTCATTCATCAAAAA
>JABGOU010000042.1:31848-32489 GCA_018645325.1 Desulfobacula sp. | reverse complement strand
TATTTTTTTGCCTTTAACCTCGACTGTACAAATGGGATAATTGATTTCTGAAGGAAGTTCGCTCGAATCAACGCCATGAATGACCGTATTTTCAAGGCAACCGGATTGATAAAAATGATGAAGGAAGTACACAAAGACATTCATCAGCTGTCTGAAAAGTAAGTCCGTCCGAAAATGACACAACTCTGTATGGTGGACTTGATCTTTTGTATTTAAAGGCAACCTTACAAATCGTCTATTTTGTTTTCTTTCTCTGCCAAAATACTCATCACTGCAAAATTTCCTGTAACTGATTTCAGGGTATTTGATGATTTTCAAAAGTTCCATTCGAAACAATTGGTAAGGCTGAATCTCTCTATGTGCCGCTGAATAGCCATCCGGTGCAATGAAGCTATTGATAATCTGGTCATCTAAAAGCTGGTCAATGAATTGCAACTCCTGATCAACGATTTCGTTATATGGTTTTCTTCGCTTATCAAAATCAAAAAGATTATCGCTATGAAAATTTTTAATATAGTCGGCCATCTCTGGGATACTGCGGATTCCTTCAGACGGCATTTGATCTTCAACTCCAGTGAGCTCCTCAATGGGGATGTCCAGAGTCTGAGAGTAATCATAATTATTAACGGCCTCATCCATAA
>JABGOU010000042.1:0-31838 GCA_018645325.1 Desulfobacula sp. | reverse complement strand
GATATTTTTTCTGTGCATAATGCCTCTGTTTTTGTGTTGTTTTTTTTGATTGGTCTCTTAAAAGACTATACACTAAAACAGAGGTTTTTTCAACACAAATGATTGAATTTATTATATTTATTCGGTTTTTCAGACTACCGATTTCAACACCCTTTATTATTCATTTTATTGTCATTATCTTTTTCTACAATAATTTATGCAGAAACTGCAAAAGGACTCTTTGATAATGGCGTTCTCTACTTCAAACAAGGTCAGTACCAAAAGGCGGTGGATGAATTTACTAAACTGATTGAAATTGCTCCTGACAATGCAGATGCATACAAAAATCGGGGAGTATCCCGCATGAAACAGGAAAAATTTGATCTTGCCATTCAGGATTTTACAAAAGCTCAAGAATTATTCCCCGGTCTTAATGGACTTCACAGTAATTTAGGAGTGGCCTGGTTTTACAAAAAAGAATATAAAAAAGCTATTGAAAACTATGACATCGAAATTGCAACGTCTCCGGAAAATCATGTGGCATATTTTAACAGGGCATTGTGTCTTGCAGAACTTGGCAGGAACAGTGAAGCACTTGATGATATTTCACAAACACTTGAACTACAACCAGATTTTTACCTGGCAATCTGCTATAAGGCAGATCTGCTTGCCAAGCTGGGAGAAAATGCCAAAGCTCTTGAAACCTATGAAGCTGCTATCAAACACACTTATGCAACAAAAAAGTTAGACCAGCTCAAGCAAAAGATTCAAGAAATAAAAAATTCCAAGTCTAAAAAGGATAAATCTAAAAACAATAAAGCCGCAGAAAATGTACCTGAAATAAAAAATACTTCAAATAGAGGGTACTCTCTTCAGACAGGTGCTTTTCTCAATCCGGAAAATGCCAATAAAGCAAAATACCAGCTGCTCGAATACGGTCTTGATCCAAGGATTCTAGTCATCCAGGACAAAAAAGGAAGGGTCTGGTATCTGGTAAGATTAGGCGATTATTCCAGCAAGACAGAAGCTCAGGAATCCAGGCTTGTTTACAGGGAGGAACTGGGAATCAAGTCAGTAATCAGATCTTATGGCGTCTGGTAAAACAAAGAGACTAGTGGAGACTAGTGGGGTCAGGCTTCGCTTATTGTGGTTATTGAGTTCAATAACCACAATAAGCGAAGCCTGACCCCAATTCTTTCGCTATGCGCATCAGACAGAAAACCGAATATTTAAAATATCACCGTCTTCAACAACGTAATCCTTGCCTTCTACATAAATCCTGCCGGCCTTTTTAAGTTCGGCTTCACTGCCGGACGTCATGAGATCATTGTATTTAAATACTTCTGCCCTGATAAAGCCCCGTTCAAGATCAGAATGAATCACACCTGCTGCTCTGGGTGCCTTTGCCCCATTTCCAACCAGCCATTGTCTGACTTCATCCTTTCCAACCGTAAAAAATGAAATCAGGTTCAAAGATTTCAAACAAAGCCCGGTCAGGCTTTCAAGGGCTGTCTGCCCTATCCCGAGACCTTCTAAAAATTCATCTTTTTCTTCCTGGGTATCCAGCATGGCAATTTCCGCCTCAACCTTTGCAGACACGAGCATAACCTCAATCTCCAGGGTTTCACAACTTTGTTTGAAAGGTGATAAAAAGGCCTCATTATCAAGGTCTTCTTCAGATACGTTAACGGCAATGACCATTTTTTTCCTTGTAATAAATGGATAGCTCCTGATCATTTTTTCTTCATCATCCGTCAATTCAATCAGTCTTAACGGTTTTTCCTCTTCAAGGATATCTTTGAGCTTATGCATCAGAACAAGTTCTTTTTGCTGATCTTCATCTTTTATTTTTTTAACCATGGCCTCAAGTCGTTCGATTCTTTTTTCCACAAATATCTGATCGTGCAGGACCAACTCGGAATTAACCATTTCAAAATCTCTTCTGGAATCAACAGATCCTTCAGCATGATAAATTGAATCATCTTCAAAGGAACGGACCACGTGACAGATTGCATCCATATCTGCTATATCCCTGAAAATTTCTCCCCTGGAAATAGTTTCAGCCTCCATTTTGGGAAGCAGTACAAGCTCAATTCTTGCCCTGACATTCTTTTTAGGCTCATACATTTCAACCAGTTTATTAAATCTTGAATCAAGGATATCTGCGCTGCCGGGCACAGGTTTAAATGCTTTGGATGACTCTTTGATCTCATTGCCTGATAAAATCTGAAATAATGTCTTTTTGCCTGTTTGTGGCAGGCCTATAATTCCTACTTTCATAGTTTAAATTTTATTCCTGTTAAAATTTTAAATTTTACATCATGGGAAAAATAATATATCAAATTTATGGACAATTAAACAGTACTAATAGGAAACTTATCTATGCCTGAAAATTTATACTCTCCTCCATTGCTTTTTGGCAATGGTCACATCCAGACAATTTTTCCCGTACTTTTCAGAAAAATCAATTCTGTCAGCTATAAAAGAGAACGGATTAAAACTTTTGATAAAGATTTTATAGATCTTGACTGGTCAACCCAGGACAACAACCGGCTTGCCATCATATCACACGGGCTTGAAGGTAATACCCAGAGAGCTTATATCAAAGGTATGGTAAAAGCACTCAACAATAATAACTGGGATGCTCTGGCATGGAATTACAGATCCTGCAGTGGTGAGCCGAATCACTTACTCAAATCCTATCACAACGGGGTGACCGATGATCTGTCATGGGTAATCAAACATGCCAGCCAAAAATACCCCTATAAGGAAATTGCACTTATAGGATTCAGCCTTGGCGGAAATCTTACCCTTTTGTACCTGGGAAGAGAAAACCCGGACCCGATTATAACGAAATCTGTCGTGTTTTCAGTTCCATGTGATTTAAAGGCAAGTGCCAAAGTTCTGACAAAACCTTCAAATAAACTGTATATGAAACGGTTTCTGGTCATGCTCCATCAAAAAATCAAACAAAAAATGAAAATTTTTCCCGACCTCATTGATGATAAAGGATATGAAAAAATTAAAAATTTTAAAGCATTTGATGACCGATATACAGCTCCTATTCACGGTTTTAAAAATGCATATGACTATTATGAAAAATGTTCCAGCAAGCCTTTTATTCCGGATATCAAAGTTCCCACACTAATAATCAATGCTATGAATGATCCGTTTTTATCTGAAAAGTGTTACCCTGTCAAAGAGGCTAAGACCAACAAATTTATCACACTTAGTATGCCGGATTCAGGAGGCCATGTAGGCTTTGTCAGTTTTAATAAACAACATATTTACTGGTCTGAAAAAAGAGCAATAAATTTTTTATAATTCTTTTTTAAATTTATGGGTCATTATGTATTCGTACAATAAAGGAAATAATCGTGATATAAGATAGCCCAGTTTCCCCATGAATGTGAGAATGAGAATGGATTTTTTCTTTAAAATACCGTTTACAATCTGTTTTGCAACATTTTCAGGGGTATCTTCTGGACCTACCCTGGTCTGTTTATGGGTGGCAATTTTACCGTCGCAACCAAGGGCCCTTGTCTGAAGGTTTGTCCTGATAAAACCGGGACAGACAATCATCACATGAACGCCTTTGTGCCGTAATTCGCATCTCAGGGATGTAAACAGGCCGTGCAGTGCGTGTTTACTGGCACTATACCCGGTTCTCCCCAATAATGGAGCCACTCCTGCAATGGACTCATTTACAATGATGATCCCTTTTGTCTGAACAAGATATGGAAGCGCAGCTTTAGTACAATATAAAGATCCAAAAAAATTTACATCCATCACCCTTTTAAAAACTTTTGTATCTGTATTTTCAAACAAGCCTCTCTGGGTGATGCCGGCATTATTAAACAATATATCAACCTTACCAAATTTGTCCAGGACCTTATTGATGGCAGCGATACATTCTCTTTCTTTTGTAACATCACAGGCAATTGCAAGAATCTTATATCCTTTATCTGAAAAAATATTCTGCTGAACTTCAAGCGCATTCTCGTCCATATCAAGCATGACGATCCAGGTTCCCTGTCCAGCCAACTCCCAGCAGGTTGCGAGACCAATACCTGAGGCACCGCCTGTGACTATTGCTACTTTATTTTTCAAACAAGACTTACTCATTTTTCAGGATACGGGATTTATCTCATTATTCGGCAGTTTTTTCAGATTAAAAATCACGGCCGTCACAAGCCCTGCTATGATATGCCAGATTCCCCACCAGGCGACAAGAATTGCCATCCCCCCTAGACCATCAAAAAAACTGAACACCAGCACAAGTCCCAGAGCTGAATTCTGTATCCCCACTTCAATGCAAACCGCCCTGCAATCTTTTTCTTCAAGTTTAAACAACCTGCCGGACCAATAGCCAATATTGAGTGCAAGGGCATTGTGAATGAGGACGGCCAGCATCACAATCCCTACATACTTTAAAAAATACTGCCAGTTAGCAGCCAATGCCCCACAGACAATGATAATAAAAAAGATCAGAGAAAATATTTTAAATGGTTTTTTCACCTTCCGGGCAAAATCCGGCAGATAATGACCAATGGACATACCCGCGATAAGGGGGATACCCAAAATCAAAAAAACCGTTATAAATACATCTACAGGGTTCAGGCTGACCTGTTTTAAAATAGCGGCAGTCTCGGGGTTCAAACTGCCCCAGAAAGAAATATTAAACGGGGTCATGATAATGGCTGCAACGGTTGATATCGCTGTCATACTGATGGATACTGCAGAATTACCATTGGATAGGTAGGTGATAATATTGGATAGATTTCCACCTGGACAGGCCGCCACCAGCATCATTCCAAGGGCAATGGAGGGATGGGGTTTGATGAGCAGCACCAGCAGAAATGTAAAGGCCGGCAGCAGGATAAACTGGGCAGCAAGACCTATTGCCGGTGCTTTCGGGCTTGAGACAATTCGTTTAAAATCGTCTATTTTAAGTTCCAAAGCAACCCCCAGCATCATCAATCCGATGGCGGCATTGATAATGGCAATGCCTGTGGGATTAAAATTCAGCCGAACCTGGTCTATTATTATAGTATCCATCATCGTCCCCTTTATTTAGTATTTGGGCGAAAACTCACCCATCTGCTGCGTTGCTGCAAAACTCTAAAATCCTCATGTACATTAGTACACTCCGGTTTCAGAGTTTTTTGCGCCTTGCATATGGGCAACTCTTCACCCAAACACGGGTTTCCGGTCAAGCAATAGTTAAAAATTTAGGCTTTATAGGCACCCACATTTGCCAGCATTGCGCTGCCGGGACTGACAGTTGTGGGATCTGTCATCACATTGATGCAGCAGACCTTGTTTGAGGCAAATGCCTCTTCCAGGGCTGGTTTGATATCTTGTGGATTTTGAACAAAAAATCCCCTGCCCCCAATGGCTTCCACCATTTTATGATAATCAACTTTCCCGATAAAGGTCCCGTTTTCAATGGCGTGGCCAATGCGAAGCTCCTGGCTGTGACGGATCATCCCCCAGCCAAGGTCATTGGAAATAACCACCACAATCGGAAGATTTTTTCGTATGGCTGTTTCAAATTCCATAAAATTAAATCCAATAGACCCGTCTCCTGTGATAAGACAGACCCGGCTGTCAGGATTCAATAATTTAGCTGCATTTGCATAGGGCAGCCCCACTGCCAAAGATCCATAAATACCATAATCAAGATATCTTCCAGCATGGGTCATGGTTCTGGTCATCCCCATCCATGTAGTGGTATCTCCTCCATCTGCCACAACAATATCTGTCTTTTGGTTCATGAATGCATTGATTTCGCCGGCAAGACGCAAAGGATGAATAGGAAGGTTGTCAGATTGCCAGTCGTTTTTAGAGTTTTTTTTACTCTCTTTATGGGCAAGGGAAAGCTTTTCAATCCAAGGGGTAAATTTTAATTTTAATTCGCTGCTTAGTTCATCCTTTAAAAGTTGATTACATGCATTTAAAAACCCTTTTACATCGCTGACAACAGGCAGATCAACCGTTCTATTCCGGCCGATCTCTTCGGGTTCAATATCCACCTGTATCAGTTTGGCAGCAGGGTTGAAAATATCTCCGAAAAGATAATAAAGGCAGATGCGGGACCCAAGAACAATAATCAGATCCGTCTCAATATATGCGGCAAACCCGCAGCCTGGACGGATAGCAATTGCCCCTTCAAAACACAAAGGGTGATCATCAGAGACCACTCCTCTGCCTGACAGGGAAGTGAATAAGGGCATACCTGTTTTTTCAATAAACTCTTTTAACTCACTTTCGGCATGGGACTGCCAGGCTCCTGTTCCTGCAATGACAACAGGATTTTCAGCCTTTTGCATCATCTTAATCATCTCTGAGGCTTTAGCAGGATCAGCCGGATTTGATACCACCTCTGTATTCGTATATTTTACCGCATCTTTTTGAACTGGTGTGTTTAATACATCAATGGGAAACTCAAGATAAACCGGCCCTGGTCTTCCGCTTTGTGCGGTCCTGAAGGCAAGATCAATATATTCATTGATGCGTTCGGGTTTCTGGCAGACCAAAGTCTTTTTCACCATGGGTTTAATCACTGCTTCCTGGGGCATATCCTGGAGGTCCAGTTTTTCCTTGTTATCAAGTCCCACACATCCGGCTATTAATACAAGGGGGGTGTTTGAAAAATGGGCGCTGGCAACACCAGTTAAAGCGTTGGTAAAGCCCGGGCCCGCCGTTACCATGGCAACCCCTGCCCTGCGCGTCAGTTTCCCCCATGCTTCTGCCATAAATAAAGCAGACTGCTCATGCCGGGTATCAAAAATTTTAACTTCAGATCCTTCAAGATATTGATATATCGGTGTAATATGCCCTCCGCACAATGAAAAAATAGTGTCCACTTTTCTTTCAATCAATGCCTGGGCTACAAGTTCGCCTCCTGTTATTGTCTCTGCCATTTATTAAATTTCCTTTTTGCTGAAAATTGGTGAAAAAATTAATTTCTCTTGTTTGCCTGTAATCCTGCGCTATTTCTGCTCAACATATTTCATTTGCGGTCCTTATACCCTTTCATAGTTCCATTAACTGCCCCCCGCAAAGGTTCAGTGCCTGACCTGTTACATAAGAAGATAACTCTGATGCCAGAAACAAAGCCATGTCAGCAACTTCCCGGGGTGTTCCTATCCGTCCCATGGGAATAGTTTCACACATCTTTTGTTCGCGTTCCTCAACACTGGTATTGAAAAACTGCGCTTCCAGCTCAAATCCCCATTTTTTAAGTTCTGTCATAACCTGGCCGGGACATATGGCATTTACCCTGATATTCAGTCCTGCAAGTTCTTTGGCCATCACCTTGGTGAGCATTATCACTCCTGCCTTGGATACTGAATAGGCACCATTGAAAAGTGCCGGGACCTTACCTGCCCGAGATGCAATATTGATAATATTTCCACCTTTTTCCTGCATCATGGGGACAATAGCCTTGGATACCCTGAAAACCCCATGGAGATTGACATCAATGGTTTTCATCCAAGCGGTTTCATCATAGGTATGAATACCATTGGGCACACCAAATGAGGCGCCTGCATTATTGCATAAGATATCCACACGATCAAATTTCTTCTGGATGACCGATACCATATCCCTGATGGTTTCCATATGAGTTACATCAACATTGACTGCAAGCGTCTCTACCCCATACTCCCTTTGCAGTTCTTCTCCGATCAC
The DNA here is from genome assembly GCA_018645325.1 of Desulfobacula sp. GTDB lineage: Bacteria > Desulfobacterota > Desulfobacteria > Desulfobacterales > Desulfobacteraceae > Desulfobacula. Next base: position 24,164 of record JABGOU010000042.1, on the reverse strand, counting down.
CATCATCTCATTCATGGAACCTGTTTTCACATCTGTACCCAGGCCTTTTTCGCTCCCATAGTCTGCGATGATGACATGACATCCTTTTGAAGCAAATTTTTTTGATATAGCATACCCGATTCCGGACTTTTTGCCGGAGCCTGTGACCAATGCGACTTTGCCTTTTAAATTCAAGTCCATTTTATCCCCTTAAAAATTTTTATTTAATACTGTGAATCAATTTTTAAACACGATAATCAAAAAGTTTTTCAAGGCTTTCCTTTTCAAGAATCGTCTTTGCAAATTTCTTCCTTATTCTTATAATAAAAATATATAGTGCCGATGCCAAGTTCGGATTTTTTTGTTTAAGGCAATTTGATCTTCTGTTTTTCCACATCAATATTCTGGCGATATAAAATAACCACATGACCAACCATACCGGCGATAAGAGATCCGGTGGCTTTGGCAATTTCTTTTGTTAAAGAATTTTTTAGATCCTTTTCTTTATAATCATTAAATTTTACTTTGATCAGTTCAGTGGCTTCAAGGGCTGTATCAATTTCTTCCAAAAGAGTTGGGGTAATTCCTTTCTGGCCAATAAACGCCGCCGGGTTAAGATTGTGGGCAATCCCTCTTAAATATTTTTTTTGTGATCCTTTTAATTCTTTCAAATCATGCATCCTTTAAAATTGAATTTTTAAAGATGTTATCATATCATAAAACAAATTAAATTAACAAAAATATCGCTATTTGGGTAAAATGTTAATATTAACAAAATCCCCAAATAGCAATTTTGAGAATTTATTTCCTGATCTGACCAAAAATGCTTTTTAAGATATTTTCCTCTTAATGCAGTGAAGGCCCGTTGACGAATATTTTTCAAACCTTATTGTATACGAATATGGTATGGTTTGACTGAATATGAATTTTAACTTTTTAACAAGGATGGTTTAATATGGCATTACAAAAAATAACATTGAATGTAGATGGAATGAGCTGTGGCCACTGCTCAGGAATGGTCCAGAGAACCCTTGAAGAGATAGAAGGGATTTTTAATGTATCAGTTGATCTTGAAGCCAAGAAGGCCTTTTTTGATGCAGATGACACCTCAGGCCTCATTGACAAGGCAATTAAAGAGGTAACTGAAGCTGGATACAAAGCATCAAGCTAATAGCGAATCTAAAAAACAGGCTGGAAACTTTTAATTTTTCAGCCTACCTCTAAATAAGTCTTTTAAATCATAATGACTGAATATAACAAAAATAAAAAAAGCGGAGTAAGAAGAATCCTGCTTATGGGTGTCTTCTGGAGGATATTATTTATCGAAGCCGCTCTCCTTATTTTTTCCCTTTTCTATAAATGGGCGGCTGAAGACGTATCCCACATTGACCTGTTCTGGTATGGTATAAGAATAATTATCATGGTGGGAATTATCATCGCATTTATGATGATAACATTGGAAAAATTTTTAAATCATCGAATCATAACCCCGCTTGAAAAAATTGCAAGATCCAACAAAAGAATTCAAAAAGACATTACCCGGGCAGGTCATATCGAACTTTCAGATGATGCTCCACAGGAAATAAAAAGTATTGTAACGTCCAGGGGGAAAATGCTGGAAACCATTCTTAGTGTTTCCGATGAACGCTTACGACTCATGAATTTTATCCGGGAGACCTTTGGCCGGTATCTTTCCAACAAGGTGGTGGATGAAATTTTAGAATCCCCAAAAGGCCTACAAATTGGCGGTACAAGAAAAATTGTGACTGTATTGATGGCTGACCTGAGAGGGTTTACAAGCCTTTCCGAAACCAGGGACCCCGAGGAAATGGTACAATTGTTGAACCGGTTCCTGGAAAAAATGTCTGTTATTATCCATAAATATGACGGTATCATAGATGAAATTATTGGCGATTCAATACTTGCAATTTTTGGTGCGCCTGAAAGTCATGGAAATGATCCGGAACGAGCTGTAGCATGCGCCCTTGAAATGCAGAACGCTCTTACCCCTCTAAATAACGAGATCCTTACGTCAGGGTACCCTCCCCTTGAAATGGGGATCGGAATCAACACAGGAACCGTTATTGTGGGAAATATCGGATCAGAGCTGAGAATGAAATATGGGATTGTAGGTGCTGCCGTCAACACTGCCGCTCGGATTGAATCCAATAGTATTGGTGGCCAGGTCCTAATCGGGAAATCCACCTATGAACTTGTCAGAGAATATGTCAAGGCAGATCCCGCTCAAACCGCCATGATGAAAGGTATGAAAAAACCCCTGGTTTTCTATTCCGTATTTGCCATTGAATCCAAATATATTGTTCTGCTTAATTCTCCTGTAGAAGGGAAAATGGTATTGCCCATAAGAATTCCTTTTCAATGCTGGAAAATTATAGACAAAAAAATTGACCTTATTCCCATGACAGGTGAAACCATAAGTATGGATGGTAACAAAATAGATGCCCACATCCCTTCAGGCCTGAAAATTTTTACTGACATCAGACTAAAATTTGATTTTTGTATTGACGCCCACTGTTTTGAAGATATATACGCCAAAAGTATTCCCTTTGAAAAAGGAGGGGAGAAAAGCTTTAACCGTCTTCAAATTACCTCAATGGATACAAAGGACAGAGCGATCTTAAAAAAGTGGATATCACAGGGTTTATATTAATATTAGCCTAAGTCCTTGTTCCCCAGGGTAATCGCATGTAACTTTTTTATGATTACTCCATACCCGTTCAGGTCAGTTTACCTTTCCTTCGCTGGATGGGACATGTTGACAGGTCCCAAGATGCTCATCCAAAGCAAACTGGCCTGAACTAATTGTTGCGCTGACAATTATAATCATTGTAACGGATAGCTGAACAAAATATTGTTTATATGCGTTAGCCATGCCTTGTTCCCTGTTTTAACTTGACAATTGTAGAAAATTGTTTTTGGATAGAATATTTTCATCTGTGATCTGAACCCTAATAATTATTTAAAAAGGGGATTTAATATCAGAATAAATAGTTTCAAATTTCATGATCCAAATAAAAGTGTTAAAATTTTTGTTTTTTGGTTTGTGATCATTATTATGGGATGGACCTTTCCTGGCTTGTCCAGAGCGCAGGAAAAAAGAATCACCAATGATTTGGGAATGGATTTCATCCTTGTCAAGCCTGGATCATTTATGATGGGCAGCCCTGAAAATGAGCTGCATCGTGATAAAAACGAAGTTCTGCATAAAATGAAAATTGTTAAACCTTTTTATCTTCAATCAACGGAAGTCACTGTTAAACAATGGAAAGCTGTTATTGGAAAAAAAATATTCAGCCGTAAAAAAGGAACGGATAATATGCCCGTTGTCCAGGTCTCTTTTTATGATTGTCAGAACTTTATAAAGAAACTGAATAAGATGAATAAGGGAGTTTACAGGCTTCCAACCGAGGCGGAATGGGAATATGCGTGCCGGGCGGGAACAATTACTGCATATAGCTGGGGGAATTCAATTGACTGCTCAAAGGCCATGTATGGGAATAACCGGCAAAAACGAACCGAGTGTATACAGCACTTCAAATCCATGGGGTTCGAGTCGAACCAAGCCGCACCAGTTAAAAGTTTTGCCCCTAATCCATGGGGATTCTATGATATGCACGGGAATGTCTGGGAATGGTGTTCAGACCCTTACTATGAATATACAAAGCATAAGGATAATACTGGATTTGACCTCATAAAAACAGATCCAAGAATCAAACGGGGGGGAAGCTGGTACAAATATGGATGGTATTGTCGAAGTGCCAACCGTGCCTATGCCCATCCAGGAGCAAAATTTAAAACAACCGGTTTCAGGTTGGTCCTTGAGGCTGATTAATGCGTGAAAAACTTCTGAGGTTTTTAAAACTGTATGAAGAAGAGATCAGTCTGCTCATGTGGACAGCCGCCCTTTTGTTTATTATACGAAGTTCTGGGGTTATTCTTACCAATTATGCTGAGACGGCTTTTCTAAAGCGCTATGGTGTTGAATATCTTCCCATAGTAAATATGGTCAACGCCATTGCCACTTTTTTTATCACGGGTTTTTTAGCGACCTTCATGGGAAGAGTGTCCGGGGCACAGCTGCTTTCCTATGTTTTTATTTTCTGTGGAATCAGTGTTACCCTGATTCGAATTTTAATTCCATTTGGTTTTGACCTTTTATATCCTCTGCTTTTTATGCTCAAGAGCCAATTTGAACTTTTGCAGGCAATGCTGTTCTGGAATATATGCAACGATCTTTTCAATACGCGCCAATCCAAAAGGATATTTCCCCTGCTAACGGCCGGCGGTGTGATAGGCCTTATCCTTGGGAGCTTTGGAACACCATATTTTGCAAAATTATTCCAGATGGATAATCTATTATATCTGTATTTGTGCACAACTCTTTTAGGAACTGCCATTGTTCAGTCCATGGGCCGTTTATACCCCTCCTTGTTTTTTTCAGCAAATAAAGAAAATAAAGAAAATAAAAAAGCTTCAATGATCCAGGAATTTAAAAATGTCCTGCCTTTGATCAAAGATTCGGTTCTCATAAAAATATTATTGGTTATGACGTTTATGCCCAACGTGATTATTCCTATAGTGAACTATCAGTTCAGTTATGCCATAAATGACCAGTTTGCAACTGAAGCCGGCATGATTGAATTTTTTGGATATTTCAAGGGCGGATTATACGTGGTCAGCTTGTTCATTCTCTTGTTTGTAGGTAGAATTTATGGGAAATGGGGCCTTCCGGTTGCCTTGATGTTTCATCCCTTTAATTATATGATTGCTGTTTTTGCATTTCTTTTAAATTTTGGCTTCTTTTCAGCCATGTATGCCAGGATGTCCACTAATATAATTCGAACGACCATAAATATGCCGGCAACTTCGATATTGATAGGACTTTTTCCAATATCCTACAGGGCAATGATACGGCCTTTTCTCAGGGGCACTGTTGTAAGGTTAGCACTTTTTGTAGGATCAGGCCTGATTCTGATATCTGGAAATTTTTTCCACCCTAAATATCTGTCCCTGGTGGCTTTGCCCTTTTTGCTGGCCTGGATTGCCGCACCAATCGTCCTTAAATCAAAATATCCTAAAATACTTATGGATTTGATTTCCAACAATCTTCTGGATATCAAAAGCATGGGACAAGAGGAACTGGAACAGATTTTCAAAGGAGACAAAATTTTACCGCAGCTTAAAAAGGCATTCCTGTCTGCCAGGGGGAAAGATGCAATCTGGTATGGAAATCTATTAAAAAATTTTGCCGCTCAGGATCTGGATCAAAGTATTCTTGAAGCTTTAGAAAATCAGGATGATGAAACCAAGATTGCTCTGATCAAAATGATTACCCCTCAGGGCATTGCTGCCTACATGGAGAATCTGATAAAATTTCTTGACCCCCAAAAACCTGAGGTGACAATTGCGATTTTAAAAATTTTCTGTCTCCAGGGGTCAAAATCAATAAAAAAAATTAATGTCTCAGTCTCCCCTTACATCAACAATCCACATCCGGTAGTAAAAGGATTTACAGCAGCATGTCTATATCAGGGAAACCCTGAAAAATATAGCATCATGATTGACAAATGGCTTGAATCAAACGATATCAACGACATTCAGTCCGGAATTGTCAGTGCAGGGTTGAGTGGAGAAAAACAATACATTGATATCCTTCTTAATATACTATCCAGGAATGATATTGATAAGATTATAACGGATATTATCATAGCCCTGTCCCGGCTTAAAGCCAAGGAATTGAACTCTGTTATTTATTCTTATTTTTCATATGACAGCAAAAATGTCCGGATGGCAGCACTTGACGCTCTTGATATCAATGATGATTTTTCACTGAAAAAGGCCATATTGCTCCTGGCTGACTATTCAGATTCCATTCACGAATTCGCCAAAGAAAAAATTAAAAATGCTGAATACCATAATAACAAGATCCTGGTTGAATGTCTGGGTCTTCCAGGCACCCGCATTAGAAGAGGCCTTTTTGAATTACTGGAAACCCTTGATATAAAAGAACTGGATGTGTTTATGTTTGCCAAAAATAATGTGGACAAATGTTATGCATATCTTGCCATGAGCCAGAACCTTAAAAAACTGCCCAAGGGAAAAATGCTGAATCTTGTCATTGAACACATACTTCAGCAAAAAGAGATCTGTCTTGAAAACATTCTTCGTGTGCTGGCAATTCGAGATCAGACCGGAAGGATGAAAACTGCATGGAGGGGGCTTTTCTCACCGGATACACGGCAGAGAGCAAACGCCATTGAACTTTTAAGTGACATAATGGACCACCGACTTTTTAATGCCATTCTTCCGCTTTTGGAAAGCCCGAGTCCGGCAATGGCGCTTATAGAAGGCAAAAAGGTGGCGGTAATCCCCAAATTCGATCCTGAAGGGAAAGAGGTTTTTTCAAATCTGTTATCATCTGAAGACTGGGTGGATGTAATAATGGGGCTCAGCCTTTCCTATGAAAACCCCTCACTTGTAGAAGGCAATGAGCTATTCAAAGAATTGGAAATTTCAATCAATAAGAATATTTTAAAGGAAGTACAAATGATTTTGATGAAGAATGGCCAAGCGCCAAAAAATCCACAGAAAATCAAATCAACCGAAATTCCTCTTGGCGAGAAAATACTTCTTTTAAAGGAGATTGAAATCTTTTCAGATCTCAGTCCTGCTGAACTGGCAGCCATCGCTACAGTAACCAAAGAACTTAATTATCTTGAAAATAGAACAGTTATCAAACAAAACGATGTGGGTGAAACCGTATTTCTGGTAATTGATGGCGAGGTGGAGGTAATCAAAGAAAAAACGAATGGGGATGAAATGGTTATCGCTACTATCGGTGCGGGAGATGCTTTCGGAGAAATGGCGCTGCTGGAAAATGAGGTGCGCTCTGCAACGATTAAGACAACAAAACCTTCCCGGTTTTTAATCATCCACCAACAGGAATTCACGGAAACTGCAATGGAATACCCCAGGATTGCTTTAAAGATCTGCAAGGTTTTAAGCAGACGCATCCGCAACCTTCACAGCCAGATTTGATATAATCTGTTATCACTTTAAAAGTTGTTTTTCTATTGCCTGTGCCAGGTCATCTCTTCCCTGTTCTTTGAGCATTGGAATAAGAGGCCTGTAAAATGGCGGCCTGACCCTGATAGTGATATCAAACTGGGAGATATGTTTCGGGGTAATTTCATCTTCAACAAAGGCCCTGGTCTTAGCCAGCAGGCCAAGGGCTGTTAATTCCGTCATGGTTCGGACACATTTTTCGCATTTACCACAATTTAGACGATCCGGAACATTGGCAAGGCACACCCTGAAATTCTGAAATGCTATATCCCATTGAGAAACAATCTTTATTTTTTCGATTCTGGAAAGATGATAATCCCTGTGCCTTATCCTGAGATCCAAAGAAGAATATTCAGGATCAAGAAGAGGGTGAGACCCACAGGGATGCAGGTTAGGTATGTCATAGGAAGATCCGATAAAAACCAGATTCATTCTCTTGGAAAAGGAATGGGAAATAGCTGCCAGAACCGAACCAAAAAAATAGTTGAGCCACAATTCCCGTTCATCGCAAAGATGCCTGATATTGGTATAAACCGGTATCAGTGAAAGTTCAGCATCATCGGTAATCTTTGAAATAGATTCCATTGCCCTGTCAAAAACATGGTATTTCATTCCCCGCTCAACCACACCGCCAATATCAAATCCATGAAGGAAAAAGCCATCTTTGACATAGCCCGGATGTTTGCGGGGATAATGAAGCCGGTTTAATCGCAGAGCAGCCAGAGAATCCATGCCGCCGGACATGAACATGCCGGCAACAGGTGTTTTGACCTGCCTGATTTCAGACATGACAGGCGCCTCTATTTTAAGTGGATGATATTTCCCTTTTGTCCAGTCAGAAAGGATATGCATGGCGGTTTCAAGGCCTTCTTTTAAAAATGGACAGATCTCTTGATCCATCACAAGTCTTTTTTCCCCAAAATGTATGGCCGGCAAAAGGCAGCCCACCAGAAATGAATGAGGATTGATATCAAAATATTTTGCATAGGCTTTGGAAGTCTTGATAAAAACCTCTTTATCAGGCTGACTGCAATCTTCAAAGCTAACAAGGGCCTTTGCTGTTATGCTTTCTTCATCCTGGATCAAATTAAAGTTGGAAATTTTCATAATCTAATATACTCGCCTGCTAGTTGTTGTAAGTTGATGTGACATATGCCAATATCTGCTTTGCAATATCTTTTCCCGTTGCAGCCTCAAGTCCTTTAAAACCGGGCGAATAATTGACCTCAAGTAACAGCGGCGGACCCCCTTTTTCCACAATAAGATCAATTCCGGCAATTTGAAGCTGACATGCTTTTGCAGCCTTAAGAGCTATTGAGGCACAGGCTTTTGTCAATTCAACAGGCCTGGCATGCCCTTTCTGGTGTATATTGGTTCTAAAATCCCGGCTGTCAGGAACAAGTGCCATTGCACCTGCTATTTTATCTCCTATCACAAACACCCTGATATCGGTACGTTCCTGCGGGTTAATGAACTGCTGAACTAAAAGCCCCTTCCCTGGATTGAGAAACCGGGTTAAAAAAGCTTTGGCTTCAGGCTGGCTGCTTATCTTTATAACTCCATCCCCACCCATTCCATCCACTTGTTTTGCTACAACGGGAAATCCTCCTAATTGTTTTACTGCAGACAAAAAAGATTCCGGCTTTGTGATAAAAATTGTTGAAGGAACATTAAGGCCTGATGACACAAGAGTCTGAAGGGTGATAAATTGATTCCTTGCAATTGTGACACCTTTAAGGCTGTTCACAAGGGGTATCTTGGAATGCATGAACTGGCGCAGAAGTACCAGCCCATAATCTCCCATGGGCGATCCCTGCCGGGGCATGATGACATCAAGTTTTTTGTATTGCTTTTCAATAAAAAATTCAAAACGGCTGCCTTTCAGAGAACACAAGATATCATAGGGGTTGATCAGAATGATTTCATTCCCTGAGTCTTGGGCTGCCTGTTTAAGGCGAGAATTGGGATGAAAAGAAAAATCATTAATGGTTAAAACACCGATATTCATAGTTTAAGTTTCCAGTCTTTTTCGATCATATGCCCGGGCATCCATATACCCAGTTCCTTACCAGCCTTTTTACTATAATACACGGCAATTTTTTTTGTTTTATTTTTTTTGGCAATTTTGTGAGTGGCTGTATTGTCTTCACTGATAATGGAAAAAATTTTATATTGTCCCGCTCTTTTTGTCAGTCCTTTCAGCAGTCTTGCGCCAACACCAAGAGCTCTGTATTCAGGTCGAACAGAAGTGTAGCCCCTTTCAACAAAGTGTTTAAAATCAAGTCCTGTAATGGTATCCAGTCTTTTAATGAATTCATCTCTTGGATGTTTCAGACTTGAATTGCCTACAATTATACCATTTTCCTGGGCATATCCTATTAAATAGGCTCTTTCAAGGTTGTACCGGACATATTTGGTATCCACAGATCCACCGGCTTCCACCATTGCACAGATCTCGTCTAGAAAACCAGGCGGCAGATCATCTGGTTTTCTATAATAAAAATTGATATCGCTTCCCAGTGAAATAATGGTTTCATTAATTTTGTCCGCTCTCAGGCAGAAAAGATTTTTTTTTCCGTGGTGTTTTAAATAAAGTAAAAGATGTACTGGATCTGACAAAAAATTCCAAAAGGGTTGGCCCACAAGCTTTTTTACACCTGAATATGCCTTAAGTGAATGATCCATACCATTGAGATTTGATTTGCCATAGGGGCCCGGACCAGCCGAATTTTCATAGGAATGAGCGATATTGGGATTTAAGGATATAAACCTGAGCCAATCCTTTTTATCCTCGCTGCCGGTCGTTCCTGTCAGTTCCACATGATTCCAGATGCCTTGTTTGGAAATATCCCATAAGTCTTTTATGTTATATGGGTCTTTTTTCCCAGGGTTTTTCCATTGGACCAGGGTTGTTCCAGAGGAAAAAATATTTTGGTTTTTATTATTGTCAGACATCTTTTCATAGTCTTCCATATCAGTCTGAATACCAAAAAAAAATTCGGCCGGGTTCTTTATTTTTAAAAAAATTTCAAAAGAAAAAAGGAGATTATTAAAAAAGAAGCCTTTTGCTCCGAATTTGTCATTCAACTTTGCCACAAAATCGCCCAAAGACAAGGAATCCTTAAAAAAATCAGCTTGAATCGGTAATATAAGTTCCGGTGCCAGGTATTCTTTTAAGGGGAACATGGAAAAATCTGGCTCGATATTTGAATATCCATTGTCACATTTCCAGGTAGTGTTTATCCATTTTAAAAAAAGCGACTGGTTTTGCAGGGAAAAAATCTGGCCTGGGTCAGGTGTGTTATTTCCTGCATGATATTTCTCCTGTAGAACAATTGTCTGTATTTCAGGAAAATTGGTTTTAATATATTTAATCATAGTGTTTGAAGGCGAGATTTGACTTTCAGAATCCAGAGCAATAATAACTGTCTCTGGAAGGGCCTGTTTAAGCATCAAACCAAATTTTTCATAATAAAAAGAAATAAAAAGTGGATTATTATTGTCATCAACAATACTGCCGGACAGAAAATTCCATCTGATCCTGGATGGATAAAAACCTGCTGAATACAAAAATAATAAATCATCTATCCGGTTTCGGGCTACTAAATATTTTTCAGGGTCATAAAATGATTCCGACCTGAAATACTCTGTTGAGAAAGGTTGAAAGGACAGGCTTTGAAATACTTTTTCCAGCACCCTGAAGTCTTTATTGGAGATCAGGCTTTTTTTCTTGTTTTGTACAAAGGCCTTAAACCCTATTTCAAGCACTCTTTTTGAAAAAACATGGTTAGTAAAAAAATCAAGATTTGCATCGTATATTACGACATTAAAGTCCTCTGGCGAAAAACATCCCGCTGCAAAGGCTCCCGTAAAAGAGGGCATGGCAGGGCTTGTCAACGGTGGGGTGACGATCATAATACTTTTTTTATTCATGATTTTCATAGCTTTCATTGTTCTGTTATGATACCTTATCGGCTTGACGCTTGCAATATAGTATTTTGGACAATACTTTAAGGAATTTAAGTTAACGACCATGAAAATTGCATTTTTAATGGATAATCTAAGACAGATCAATCCAGTATTGGAAACCACAAGCTACCTGATGTACGAATGCAACCAGAGAGAACATACTGTATTCTTTCTGGAACCCCACGACGTCTATATACGTAAAAATCAAGTTGTTGCAAGGATGAGAAACATTTCAGTAAAACCAAATCTTCGCATTGAAGATTATTGGCAGTTGCTCATCGAATGTCTGAACAAGGATGATCTGATATTTGAAACAGTTACAGATCTGGATGCCCTGTTTTTACGAAAAGATCCTCCCATAATTTATCAACTCATGGAATTTTTAGGCCCTGTCAGCGACAAAATTTTCATGGTTAACGATACAATGGGGCAAATAAAGGGCAACAGCAAGGTTTATGCCCTGAACTTTCCGGATATTATTCCTGAAACACATATCTCCAGGGATCCCAGCAGGATCAAAAAAATCGTTGATAATTTTGGTGGGGACATGGTGATAAAACCGCTTCAGGGGCACGGAGGACACGGTGTAATCAAGGTAAGTAACCGGGATCAGGAAAATCTAAATTCATTGATCAATTATTATATTAATTCAAGCAAACCCTATCCTGAACGCCGCCCCACACTGGTTCAGGAATATCTGGATATTGTCAAACATGATGGAGATGTCAGGATTTTACTCTTAAACGGGGAAATTTTAGGGGCCATGGGCAGAAAATCACTCCATGGTGACTTCAGAACAAATGTCCACGCCGGTGCAAAAGTATTTAAACATGAAATCACACACAAAGAACGGGAGATATGCGAAGTCCTGAAAGATCAGTTAATAAAAGACGGTTTATATTTTGTCGGAATTGATATTATCGGAGACAAACTTGTTGAGATTAATTGTGTGAGCCCGGGGGGCATACCCAGAATAAATCAATTGGATAACGTAAAACTGGAAACCAGAGTCATTGATTTTATTGAGCAGCAGATTAAAGGCCCTTGGAAATGAACGTCCAAAAAAGGCAGAGCAGCTTATTTAATAATTATTTAATGCGCATCTTATTTTCAGGGCTTGTAATATTTATTGCTGGTACTTTTTTATCCTGCCAGGAAAGTAATAAAACAAACCTGCTTAAAATAGGATTGCCGGAAGAACCCAAGTCATTGAATGTCTGGCTGGCAAGTGATGCCAACTCACGTAAAATACTCTCCCAGATCTACCAGTCTTTGTATACGCGAGATCCAAAAACATTAGAAATAATTCCCTGGCTTGCCAAGGAAGACCCTGTTTTCAATAAAAAAGACCTTTCTTATACTGTAAAATTAAGAGATGCAAAATGGTCTGATGGAAGCGATTTTACATCTGGTGATGTTGTCTTTACTAAAAAATTGTTCCTTGATTTTAAAATCCCCCGTTATGCCAGTAAATGGAAGTCGATAAAAAAGATCGATGTCATTGACGATCACACACTTATTTTTTATTTAAAAAAACCTTCAGCAATTTTTCTTTCCCGGGTTCTAACCGCTCCCATGGTATCAAGAAAAGAATGGGAACCAATAGCAGAAAAGGCAAAAAAGACAAAAAAACCTTTAAGAGCGTTGCAGAATCATATTGTTGAAAAACCTCTGGGTACAGGTCCTTTTATTCTGACTGAACATAGAAAAGGCGCCTATATTTATATGAAGAAAAATCCTTATTTTTTCGGAACAGGCAAGAAAATCGCCAATCATATTCTCGGACCCTATGTAGACTCCATTCTATTTAAAATATACGGTACCAGTGATGTTGCAATTTTAGCGCTTAAAAAGGGTGATATAGACATGTACTGGTGGGATATCCAGCCTGGATATATAAAGGAACTGAAAGCACACCCCGATATCAAAGTATTTCTGAACAAAAAAAGTGCTTTGTATTACATGGGATTTAACTTAAGAAAACCACCATTTAATGATAAAATTTTGCGGCAGGCTATCGCAACTCTTATTAACAAAGAATTCATCCTTACAAGAATTCTTCAAAATTATGGTTCGCCCATGCGGTCTATTATTCCGTCCGGTAATACCTTCTGGCACAATCCCAATGTCCGTCAATATGGTGAAGGATTAACAAATGAAGATCGGTTCAAAACAGCCTATGAGATGCTTAAAAAAGCAGGTTATACATGGGATAAAGAACCTGAGTTGTCTAATAGTGAGGTTGTTGCGGGACAAGGGATACGTCTTCCCAGCGGGGAATTAATGGATAATTTTGTAATCCTGACACCCCCTGCTGATTATGATCCCAAAAGGGCCTTTGCCGGGATGATGATACAGGAATGGATTAGAAAAATGGGTTTACCTGCTTTTGCAAGACCCATGTCCTTTAACTCGCTTATCGACCGGGTAAAAGGAAAACATGATTTTGATTCCTTTATTTTAGGATATGGTAGTCTCAATCTTGATCCGGATTATCTAAGAGCATTTTTCTATTCAAAATATGACAAGCCCAGGGGATGGAACATGAGCGGGTACAATAATCCTGCTTTTGATAAAATTGCTGAAGAGCAACAAAGCGTTATTGATGTTGAAAAACGAAAAAAAATAATTTTTGAAATGCAGGCCATTCTCATGGAGGATATCCCGTATATCCCTTTATACAATCCTCATATTTTAGAAGCTGTTTTCACAAAAAGGTTTAAAGGCTGGGTGGAAAAAGTAGACGGTATCGGCGATATCTGGTCTCTATGTATGGTAAAGCAAAACAATTGATAGTTTAATAACCAGGATAAAGATAAATGGGAACAAAGAAATTTATTTTCAAAAAACTGATAGAAATAACACTCCTTTTCTTTATTATTCTTACGGTTTTGTTTTTTCTTTTCAGGGCAGCTCCCGGTGATCCTGTCTCAAGAATGATAGACCCCACGCTGACACCCGAGGATATCCAGCACCTGATCGCACAGCTTGGGCTTGATGAGCCGGCATGGAAGCAGTACTTTATTTATATAAAAAATTTTTTTGCAGGTAATATGGGTTACTCCTTTCATTATGGAGAACCTGTCAGCAATATCATACTGGAAAGGATGCCATGCACCATTCTGCTTTTTACCACATCTACACTTTTAGCCGCATTTGTAGGTGTTTTGCTGGGAAAAATATCAGCCTGGAAACAAGGAACAGGACTTGATAATTTTTTATCAATAAGTGCTCTTGTCTGTCATACACTTTTTATCCCCTGGTTTGCTTTGCTTATTTTATGGGCACTTGCCTATAAGGTTGGCTGGTTCCCTCTGGGGGGAATTATTTCCCCGGAATTATGGATACAGGACACATCAATTATCGTAAAAGTAATGGATGTCGTACACCATATGTTTTTACCTTTACTCACCCTTTTTATTATTCACCTTGGCAGCTATCTTTTACTCATGAGATCCAGCATGTTGAGCGTACTCAGGGAAGATTATATTATTACTGCAAGGGCAAAGGGGCTTTCTGATAAAATAATACGAAATAAACATGCAGCAAAGAATGCTGCCCTGCCCGTTATAACCAGCGTGGGACTCAGTCTTGCTTTTTCCATTAATGGTGGTGCTTTAACAGAACAGATTTTCACCTGGCCAGGTATTGGAAGAGAGCTTATTTTTGCTGTAAGCAACAACGATTATCCTTTGGCCCAGGCATGTTTTTTACTGATCACTGCCGTGGTGCTGATTGCTAATCTGATCGTGGATCTTTTGTATGCATATTTGGACCCGAGGATCAGCTATTGATGGAAAATTCAAAATATATATCAAAAAATAGAAATCACTCTATTGAAAGATTTACAAAGGCCTGGGCCATATTTATAAAAAACCCCATGGGGAAAACAGGCCTTATAATTTTATTGGTTTTCATGCTCATGGCCGTTGCAAGTTTTTTCGTCCCGCTATTAGGTCCTGTTTATCATCCTATGACTGGTGTGGATCCAAACATAACATATTCAACCGGACCCAGTTTTCAGCACTGGCTGGGAACGGATTTTATCGGGAGAGATCTTTTTGTACAGCTTTTGGAAGGTGCAAAAGTAGCTTTCATTGTCGGACTTTCCTGTGCTTTCATCAGTGTTGTTCTCGGCACTGCAATAGGAATGATATCCGGGTATGCAGGCGGAATAGTTGACACAATCCTCATGAGGATCGCCGATATATTCATGGTGCTGCCTTCTCTTGTTATTCTTCTGATTCTGGCATCATTGTGGGAGTTGAGTATCTGGGTTATTATTTTTATTATTGCGATAATGAGATGGCCATCCGTATCAAGGATTATCCGTTCCCAGACCCTGTCATTGAAATCAAGGCCGTTTATTGAAGCCTCCAGGGTGGCAGGGGCATCAAACTTCAGAATCATCTTTAAACATATTATGCCCAATGTTCTTCCCTTGGCATTCTTATATATGACATTCAGGGTTACAGCAGCCATTCTGGTAGAAGCGGCACTGTCTTTTCTGGGCTTTGGAGATCCCGGCCAGGTCAGCTGGGGAATGATGCTTCAATGGGTGTGGAGTTCAGGTCATATGTTTCAGGCGCCATACTGGCTTTTACCTCCCGGTATTTGCATCTCTTTGTTGACCCTCTCATTTTACATGTTGGGCCGCGCAATGGATGAAGTTCTTGATCCAAGGCTTCGAAAAGAAGAAGAGGGAGAATAAATGGCAGTACTAAAAGTTGAAAATTTAAGTGTCGGATATAAAAGTAAAAAAGGCCTTGTTAATGCCGTCAATAACATTTCCTTTTCAATAGAGCAGGGCCAGTCGTTGGGATTTGTTGGAGAATCCGGATGTGGAAAAACCACAATTGGAATGGCGCTTATGGGCCTTTTGCCTGAAAATGCATCCATTTTACAGGGCAACATAATTTTTAATGGCAAAAACCTTGCTCGTTTTAATGATGATGAATGGAGGAATTTCAGGGGCAAAGAAATATCAATGATATTCCAGGCTGCTATGAATGCTCTGAATCCTGTCATCCGGGTTGATGAACAGATCGCAGAAGTTATTGAGACCCATAATCCTGAAATGCCCAAAACAGATGTTTACACCCAGGTAAAAAAAATGTTCAACCTTGTTGAAATTCCTGAAAATCGTTTAAGGGATTACCCCCATCAATACAGTGGTGGCATGAAACAAAGGGCTATTATAGCAATGGCCCTTGCATGCAAGCCAAAATTAATCATTGCTGATGAGCCTACAACGGCTCTGGATGTAATTGTTCAGGATCAGATTCTTAAAGAAATCAAACAGATTCAAAAAGCCTTGAATACCAGTGTAATTTTTATTTCCCATAATATTGCAGTGGTAGCAGATGTCTGCAAGGATATCTGCGTGATGTATGCAGGACAGATAGTAGAAAAAGGGACAAGAGAAGAAGTCTTTAAATTTCCAAGGCACCCTTATACTAAAACCCTATTGGGATCATACCTGAGTCTGGAGTCAGAAGAAAATATCAAGGTTCCTGAAATGAGAGATTCTCCTGATTTGATAACAACTACTGGAGTCTGCATGTTTGCTGAGAATTGTAATTGTAAATCTCAAGACTGTAAAAACAAGACACCTGAATGGGTGAATCTTTCTTCAACTCATCAGGCCCTTTGTTTCGAAGACGTACTAAATAAGGACGAAAATGACTGAGGAACAAAATAAACAAACCCCTATTATTGAATTAAATGGCGTGACAAAGGAATACTGTTTAAAACAAACCTTTTTTTCAAAAGGCGATGCCTGTGTTCTTGCCACCAACAATATAGATTTGACAATACAAAAGGGAGAAATTTTTGGTCTTGTCGGCCAGAGCGGCAGCGGTAAAACAACCATAGGAAGGCTTTTGGTAAAGCTTGAAGAACCATCCAAAGGGATTATAAAGATGAATGGAAAGCCCATACACGATCTTCATGGAAATGCTTTGAGAAACTATCGGTCAAAGGTTCAAATGATTTTTCAAGATCCATATCAGTCCTTGAATCCACATCTTTCCATTTCAGAGACTATTTTAGAACCCCTGATTGTCAATAAAATAGGCAATACCATCACCCGTCAGACAAAGGTAATTGAGACTTTAGAAATTGTTGGGCTATCTCCCGGAGAAGACTTTTACCACCGGTATCCCCACCAGTTAAGCGGCGGACAAAGACAGCGGGTTGCCGTGGCACGGGCGATTGTTCTGGGCCCGGAATTTATTGTTGCAGATGAGCCAACCTCAATGATGGATGCCACCATTGCCATCCAGCTTTTCCAATTATTGCTGGATATCAGAAAAAAATTTAATATAACCTTCCTTTTTATCACACACAATCTGGCTGCAGCCAGATACCTGTGCAATCGGATTGCGGTAATTCACAATGGAGTGATCGTTGAAACCGGAATCGCAGATAACATTATTAAAGACCCTCAACATGCCTACACCAAAAAACTGATCCTGGCACAACCCGGATTAAGCTTGAAAAAATAAATCGTCAATTTTAAATATATGGATATCTCAAAATGAAAGAAACATTATTCATACAATTTTATGCTAAAACAAAAAGTGGCTGGTTTGATCTTTGCAATGGATTTTCAGACACATGGGACCTTTGTAGCAATAAAGGGGACTTTTACTGGATGGCCCATGAAGAAGACAATGACAAGTGGTATCTTAAAGAAACCTATCAGGATATTCCCCTTCCCATACAAAAGGGAACCGTCTATATCAGTGCAAGTTACGTCAATCATCTTTATCAGGCCTATACCTGGTCAATACAATATCCCGACATTCGCTTCATTGTTGGCGGACCAGTGGCATCTGAAAGAAGCTTTGGCGGCGGCAATTGGAATTCCGTCCATTTCAAAGTTGAAAAAGACCTGCCGCCCAACCTTTTTCTCACGGGCCAAAGTGTTGAAAGTCTCTTTAAAGTACCGGAGTTTTCAGGGAAGTGGAAACTTACAATTCCTGATGCCGTGCCAAAAGACAGCAAAATTTATTTTTCCTATACCCTTGAAAATCAATGCTATTGGAAAAAATGCCCTTTTTGTTCCATTGCCCAGCATTGCAAGGAGCATTTCAGAAAACGCAAAAATCTGGATCTTGAATTCAAAGACCTGGACTTTAAGGGCCACAAAATTGTCCGTCTCAATACAGGCTCTATTACGCCGGAGCACATCAAAGCCATTCTTCCAAACCTGCCAATAGGAAATGATATCGAATACCGGTTCTTTATGCGGGCAGCTAAAGCCGAGACAAATGCCTTAAAACAGGCGGTTAAAAACTTTGACAAAAAAATCCCGGAATGCACATTGGGCTTTGGTATTGAATTTCCTTCGGACCGGATGTGGAAATATCTGGACAAGGGTACTATCATGAGCGAAGTTATTGAAACCCTTGAATTTTGCATGCAAACCGGTTTCAAAGTCAATGCCAATGTTATTCTTGGGTGGAATAATCTTATAGACCAGGATCTGAAAGATCTGGAAAAATTCATGGACAGCCTTTCAGGACACACCGTCACCACCTTGCAGCTTAGATGGCTTTTTGCCCATCCATACACAAAAATATATGATACCTATGACGGTGTTGATGATACCATTCGGTTGGGACCCTTTAATTGCGGGTTTAATGTAAAAGTGAATGACGAGCAAAAAGAATTGAATCTTGCAGCAGCCAAAATCATCAAGGGAAAATGTGATCTTAAGCATATAAAACTGGAAGGCTATAAAAACTTAAGAAAGGGCCAGCTATAGCAGACCTTTCCATAAAAGTCACAACCCCTTTTTGTTCAAAGGGGTTGTGACTTTTAGTTTTCTATACTTTTTTCTCCCTTAAAATGGTAACCAGCAAAGCGATTATTGCCGGGATCAATAAAATCATTATTATAATGCCTACTCCCATGATACCCTCCTAATCAATTTTTTGAAGCCATTTCTTTCTTGTCAGTTTTAGTATATTGATCAGATAATGCTGCCAATCCTCCAATGGTGCCAAGGTTCATGGATTCAAGAGCAGAACTTGGCACAACGATCAATGACCCTTTTTCCTTTAACCCCTCAAAGAGCATGTTCATTCCCCGAAGTTGGAGAGCAATGGGGTTGTCACGGTATTGTTCCGCTGCAAGGGCAAATTTTTCAGCGATTTCGGTTTCCGCTGTTCCCAGGATAATTCTGGCCTGACGTTCTCTTTCTGCCTGGGCCTGCTTGCTCATGGCGTCGGAAAGGGCAGCAGGGATAACTATATCCTTGATGCCCACCGTCTGGCATGAAATTCCCCATGGATTGGTATGCTCATCCATTATTTTCTGCAGGGCCCGGGCAATTTTATCCCTGTTCTGAAGAATATCTGCAAGTTCATGTTTGCCAATGATATCCCGCAAACTGGTCATTGCGACATAGGTCACAGCTTTGATATATTGGCGGACCTCAAGGGCTGCTTTTTCTGCATCCCAGACTGTCCAGTACACCACAGCATCCACATTGACTGGAACAGTGTCCCGGGTCAATGTTTTTTCCGCTGAAAAATCGGTTACCCTCACCCGTTGATCAATAAAGACGTCGATCCGGTCAATGATGGGAATGATAATGAACAAACCCGGGCCCCTCAGGCCTTTAAACTTTCCCAGCCTCAAAAGAACTGCCTTTTCCCACTGATCTGCGATCTGGAAACAGGAGGCAATAAAAAGAGAGGCGATCCCACCGGCAAGGGCCAGGAACATATTAAGGGAGCCCATGAGGCTGAGAATCAGAAAGAGTGATCCAAGAACCAAAAAGATCACAATTGAAAACGGGTTAAACCATCTTAATTTCTTCCACTGGTCATCATTCCAGTTGTTTTTCATTTTTCACCTCCCTGTTTTGTCTGTAATTGCCTGACAATCTCGTTCGTGGAGAAACCATAGCTGGATGCAATACTGAAAAATTCAGAACATATACTGGCAAGTTTTTTTTCTCTCTCCTCTGTTGGAATTTGGATTTCCAGATTGCCGATAAATGTGCCGGTTCCCTGCTGAGTTTCAAGAACATTCTGAATTTCGAGTTCCCGGTAAGCTTTGCTCACTGTGTTCAGGTTGACTTTAAGAAGTACTGCAAGTGCCCTGACCGTTGGAAGCTGTTCACCGATTTTCAACGTCCCCGTTGCAACACCAAATCGAATCTGGTCAATAATTTGGCGGTAAAAGGGAATACCGCTTTTCGGGTCCAGCATAAAGTCGATCATTGCCATCACCTCCTGTTCTTTGGCCATACAAAAAAAGTTGGTCAAATTTAATTTTTATTCTTATAGTTTACTATTGTATTAGTCTTATATGACAATATAAAATATGGAAAGTCAAGAAAAAATTATTTTTTTGTCTTACTTGGCAGAATGTCCCTCGCATTAATCGGTCTTGAAAAATTGTTATTTGGAAAAAAAATTGCTGATAGTTTTACTGCTTAATTTAAAAATAGTATTTTTGATATAAAACCAGTGTTTAGGGAAAATGCCAATATTGGCATTTTCCCTAAATGACCATAAATCACTGAATCCCATTTTTTTTTTTGCAAAGCACAGTGTTTTTTGGTAGCGTAATTTTAACAATTTTTTATAGATAGAATTTGAATTTTTCTTTATTGGGACAATTATGCTTATTCCAAGAATCCTTATTGTACGACACTTAGAATCAGTCCCATTTATAATTGGAGATCCCCTAAATGGTCGATAAACCAAGCTACGAAGAATTAGAACAACGGGTCCAAGGATTACAAAAGATAACTAACGAGCTCAGACAGGCGGAGAAAGCACTATTGGAAAACGAAAAAAAGTTCAGATTTCTCACCGAAAATATTGCTGATATCGTCTGGACTCTTGATCGCAATTTTAAAACCACATATGTTAGCCCTTCCATTGAGAACATGCTTGGCTTTACACCGAAAGAACGAAAACAACAAAGCCTGGAGGAAATGATTACACCGGATTCCCTTCAGAAGATCCAGATGAAATTCTTAGAAGAACTTGAGCACGACGAGAAAAATCTCTCTGATCCAGAAAGATTTATAACTATGGAGGTCCAATACTACCGAAAAGACAATTCCATAGTCTGGATGGAAAACAGCATAAAGGCGATACGTGACCCAGCAGGTAAAATTGTCGGAATGCATGGTGTTTCGCGTGACATCAATAAACGCAAAAAGGCGGAGGAAAAACTGCGAGATAGCGAAACACGATTTCGGATTCTTACCGAACAATCTCCCAACATGGTTTTTATAAATGCGAATGGGAAAATTGTGTATGTAAATGATCGATGTTTTGAAATGATGGGTTATAGCAAAGATGAATTTTATTCACACGATTTCAACTTTCTTTCTTTAATGGAGCCGGAATCCCAAAAACAGGCGAAATCGTTCTTTAAAAAGCACATGGAAAACATTGAGGTTCCTCCCCTTGAATATAAAGTTATTAAAAAAGACGGCAGCATGATTGAAACGATAATCAATACAAAACTAATAGATTATCAAGGGGAGAGCGCAATTCTTGGAGTAGTGACGGATATTACTGAGCAAAAGCGTATTGAGAATGAACTCAGAATTCGTGATGAGAAACTGTCTCATTTGTCTAATCAGACCGAACAGTTAAGTCTGGCGACAGCATCCATGATTTCAATCAAAGAAGAACAAGAATTTTTTGATAAAATCAGCAAAGCAATTGTTGATTTTTCTGACTTTAAAAGAGTGATTATCTCTTTATTTAAAGACCAATCTCCTTTCAGGGATATTATTGCCTTCGGCGGAGTAGAATCGGATTTGATTGATAAGCTGAGGAAAGTGGAAATGCCAAAAGCCTGGTATGATAAAGTTTTTATTGAAGAAAATATTGTCGGGCATTTCAGCTACTATATTCCCCATACAAAAAAAAACATACTGAACCAAGAGGCAACCATATACGGTAGCGGATTTGTGCCGGAATTTGAAAACAGATGGCACCCGGAAGACAACCTTTTTGTGAGAATGAATGACCAAAAAGGCAACTCTATAGGCGTTATATCCGTTGATGAATCAAAATCGGGATTAAAACCCAGCCCTGAAAGGGTTAGACCTCTGGAAATTTTTTCAAGCCTAATTTCACAGATCGTTATTCTTAAAAAAGAACAAGCAGAGAAAAGGGATATAGAAGCTCAGCTCCAACAAGCCCAAAAAATGGAATCCATAGGCACTTTAGCCGGCGGTATCGCTCATGATTTTAATAACATTTTGGGTATTATTGTTGGTAACACAGAGCTTGCTTTAGATGATGTTCCAAAATGGAATTCTGCTTATCATAGCCTTGAAGAGATCAAGAAGGCCAGTCTAAGGGCAAAAAATATTGTTAAACAACTTTTAAGTTTCAGCCGGAAAACCGATCAGAAACTGCAACCCATTCAAATTGCTTTAGTCATTAAAGATGCATTGAAATTTTTGCGATCAACGATTCCAACCACAATAAATATTCACCAGAGGATTCAAACCACTGAAGAAATGATTCTTGCTGACCCAACTCAGATCAACCAGATCATAATGAACCTGTGTATTAATGCCTCCCACGCCATGGAGCAAACCGGCGGGGATCTGAGTGTCACTTTGAAAAAGGTAATTTTGGACAATAACTCCGCCAAAAACAATTCTGGTTTGAAAAGCGGGGCTCATGTCAAGATAATGATAAGCGATACAGGCCCGGGCATAGATCCGGAAATCATCGATCAAATTTTTGACCCTTATTTTACAACCAAGGAAGTAGGCAAAGGTTCCGGCATGGGTTTGGCTGTAGTACACGGCATTGTTAAAAATCATAGTGGAACAATTGTCGTTGAAAACGGTCTGGGCAAAGGCACTACATTTATCATATTTTTCCCTTTGGCTTCAAAAAAAGCGATGGTTGAAAGCAAAATTTCCCAGGATATTCCAAGGGGAAATGAAACTATATTATTTGTGGATGATGAAATCTCCATTGTAAAAATGGTGAAAAGGATGTTTGAGCGCCTGGGATACAAAGTTGAAACCGCTACAACACCGCAAGATGCTTTGGAACGATTCAGCTCAAATCCTGATCATTTTGATCTTGTCATAACTGACATGACCATGCCCCAGATGACGGGTGTTAAATTATCTGAAAAGCTGATGGCCATTCGAGAAGATATCCCCATCATTATCTGCACCGGTCACAGTGCGCTTGTTGATGAAGAAAGAGCAAAAGATCTGGGTTTGGCAGCCTATGTCATGAAACCAATCGACATGCTGGAAACAGCACAGACGATTCGAAAAGTGCTTGAAAAATAAATAATTAAAACCTGAAAATTGCATATTTCCTTCATGCCTCGTACCTGCCCTATTAAATGGCTGTGTTGACTTTATTTTTCAAATGATTATTCTGGACAGAGTAATTAAAGGAGCCCCTATAATGAAAAAAAATATGGTATCACCACCTCCCGGGATAGATTCCCTGACATCTGTTGTCAGTTTTGACCCGCTTTTGGACTTTGGGGAAAAAAATCTGGTGCCAAATTATCCCCACATGAATTTAATGTTCCTGGAACTGAAAGATAAATTAAGACAGGTCCCGGAAATAAGAGGTTCGGTCAAGGATATTGAAGACCTGACGAAATATCAAGATATCATGATCCCCCTTATGAGTGCCATATTTCCTCCGGCATCTTTTCACAATGATATCATGGGTGCCTTCACCCCCTGCACACTCCAGCCTTTTTTTGTGACTCCAAAATTTCAGAGATTATTTCTTGACAATAACAATAGTATTAAAGCCGATCTAAAGAAAATCGTTGAAACAGAAAAAACCAAAAAAATGGTGGATATCTATTCCTTAGTGCTTGAACGGATTTATGATTTTAGCTATGACCAGTTCGATACCATGAATATAAAAAAGATTCCGGAAGTAAAAACCGGTCTGGATCGTTATTATAGCTTTACACCTGATTTTCAATTCGTCCGGATCCGGGCGCTTGAACCGCCAAGAAAGCTTTCAGAAGATGATCGAGCTATGATCAGCAATCATATTCATGACATTGATATTTTAAGCCGGTATATTGACTTAAGTAAATTTGAATTCTCAGGTTTTACCATTGTCAGAGCAATGGATGTAACG
>JABGOU010000041.1 GCA_018645325.1 Desulfobacula sp. | reverse complement strand
TCCTTGTTTTTCTGGATATGGAATTCAGACAAATAGTGCAAGCCGTTTTTTGAATGGATATCTCGAGTTTCAATCCTTGTTTTTCTGGATATGGAATTCAGACCTTCGTGTTGTTCTTCCAGCATCCATAAATCTTTTTGTTTCAATCCTTGTTTTTCTGGATATGGAATTCAGACCTCTATTCTTAAAATTTCCCTTTGATTTTAAGAGGGTTAAACAAATTTTCAAAGATCCATATTATAAACATTTCAACCAATACTATTGAGTTATGAGTTATTTGTAAGTTATTAAAGTGATGGTAATAGATTGTATTTATATCATATTTTATCATTTTTTCAGTTTGCACAAATATTTTTATAACAGCAGTCAGCACAACGCTTTATAGATGATGCCCGCTTGGGATAAAAACCCGTCTTAATAATGTGAATAACCTCTTTGATACTTTTTTTCAATTCCGATTTATCTTTTTCATTAAATTTCAATTCAACGAATTTATTTTTTGATCGTGTATAAACGATGTATGCCCTGTTTGATTTTTCCCCGTAATTATCTTCGATCATGAGAGAATAACATAATGCCTGTATCTTTTGTGTTTTATAATTTATCTCTTTGTATTTTGCATATTTAAAATCAAGGGGCGCCATTGTGTTGTCTGCAAAAGTCAGTATCTCGTCAATTATTCCTCTGAGATGATATTGACTTGATGAAAGGTAAATATTGCTTTGCTTTTCAACCACACCAAGTTTCTTACGCAAATATTCTTTATTGATATTTGCTTTTTCTTCATGAATTCTCCGCCCTTTAATGACTTTAAACCGCTTTTCTTCTCGCTGGGGAATATCCAAAGCAAACATAAAATAGATAAACCGAGGGCAGAATGTATATTCAATGAGCATTGAGGGCGTTATTGATATAGCATTTCTCGGGTGATTTAAAATAGTCATAACTTCTTGTTGATCATATAATTATCCGATCAGTGTTAAAAATTTAATGTTAATGTCTTTTCTCCTAACCAACCTTTTTCACAGGAATATTTTGTTCCATTTTTAACAAATTCATATGGGCAGACTTTGATCTGAACTATTTCATGTAAATCTTGCAATCCGTCTGTTTCATTTTTAGAAACGTTGATAACATATTGGGATATTTTTTTGAGTATACTTTTCAATTTGCTCCTGCATTCCATTTTTTCTTCCATGGATTTCCCCGGTTGCTTCATTTTTTTGTGAAGTGTATCAATTCTCAAAAAAAATGTTTGATGCAGACCTTTTTCTATTTCAACAAAAACAGGTTCAACATTTGGAATCGCTTTCATGAAATTGTTTAAATAAATGTGATACACTGTTTCAAAGTCTAGTTTTTGCATATTCTGGTATAATAATGGGTCTGGAGCTACCCTGTCCATAACGATCTGGAAATATTTTTCAAGGAGTGGAAGTATTCTGTTCTCATTTATCTCTGAAGAAAATAATTCTATTACCTCTTCTTTCAACAAATCTGTAGGGTGATATGGGCAATAGCCTATTTTACCAGTTACTATCAATTTAGCACTTTTGTTTAGTCCTTCTCTGTTTTCTCTATTTATACGACCGGCTGCTTGAATCATGCTGTAAAGAGGAGCAAATTCTCTGATGCCAAAATCAAAATCAAGATCGACGCCTGCTTCAACAACCTGTGTTGAAACGAGGAGAGTTTTTTGTTTTTTTTGCAGCCTTTTTTTTATGGTGCTGATTATACTGGCCCTGCATTTTGGAATAATATTTGTATTTAGAAAGAATAACTCAGAAGAGGAAATGTTTTTTCTCAAATTGTCTTTTAACTCGCTATAGATATCCAATGACAATTTTTTTGAATTTACCACACATAATAAAGAATTATTGTTTTTATAATTTGTTTTTGCCACCGAAAGAAGGGATTCCATATCGTTGATCTGCGTATTTATCTGAATCGAGTACCGGTTATTGAAATCCATTGAAAAATATCGTTTGTCAAGTAACTCAGCCATTATGCCTTTCGGGATAAATTGTTTGATTCCAGGAATTGTAGCTGACATTAAAATGAAATCAATATTAAAGCTTTTTGACAGGTAGGTTATGGTCTTTGCCAAATCCTGAATTAAAACCCTTGGTATCGCCTGTATTTCATCCAAAATAATAACAGAGTCACGAATTGTCCAAAACTTGACAAGATCCCTGTTTTTATTTGAATAAAAAATATTTAGAAGCTGATTAAAAGTGGTCACGATTACCGCATCTGAAGACCATGACATGGCAGTGAAATCATTTTGCTGCTTTGACAAAGATTCTCTCTCTTTTCTTCCTTCATTATCATGGGATATATAGCTTTTTGAATGGGTTAAATGATGGAATTTAAGCAAATCATTATTTCCTAAAATTAAACTATATTCTTCATGCGTTTGATCAATTATGGATGTCATGGGCAAGGCATTAATTATTCTTTTTTTATTCTTATCATGACAAATTTCAAGGGCAAGTTGTAGTGCTGAAAATGTTTTCCCGATTCCGGTGGGTGCTCCAATTATAAAAATACGTTTAGCTTTATTCTTTTTGTAGGTGGTGATGATTTCTTTTCGTGCCTGATTTCTCACAAAAGCCATTTTATTATTTTTTGATTCAATTAATTTAACAAGATTTGAAATATATGTTTTCCATTGATGCGATTTTTTTTCTGAATAAGATTCTTTAAAAATGGCTTCATATTTATCTGAAAAAATCAATCGGGAAAAAACATCTTTAATTAAAAAATAATTTTCAAATGCTACAAGATCATACTCTTCTACAAAGTCCTCCAAATCAAATAAATTACAAAATTCCTCCAGGTCCAAGTCTAATGACAAATCGATTCTGTCACAAATCTTTTCTAATCTTTTTTCAAGATCAGGATATGTTTCCAATAAATCATCTATGAAAGACAGCTTGTCATCCAAAAAATTATTCGTATCTGCAAGATCTCCATGGTGTTTCAAAACAGCATAAAAAATGGCAAATGATTCAGGTGTAATCTTATAATTTTTATTCATCAAATAGATCAAGGCGCTTTCAAGGGCGTGGGTTGTACGTCTTGCATGGTCGGGATTTTTTATATATTTTTGAAACTCATCTGTAAGTTTCCCTGTATCATGAAAAAAGGCAGCCTCCTTGTGGGAATTCTCCACAAAAGAGGCTGCGATATTGTCCAAATGTTTTTGAACAGGATAGTTCGGATGGGACCAATATTTTTTTTCAATATCAAACAAATTCACAATAATATTTTCCCGCATTGGTTTTGACAGCAATGGCCTGATTTTTATCTTTCAACAGAATAGGCTTGTCGCATAAAATAAAACTTTTATAGTCCCTGTATTCTCTTTCCCCAATGGTTTTGGTGGCCATATAAACATTTGTGTATTTTTTCCCGCCTTCAAAAACGATTTTTGAGGGTTTTGATGTAAAAGAATTCAGGATGTTCGATCCCTCCAATTCCCATTCACAATCCAACAACCTGTAGTTAGCCGGAAATTCACTATTCCCCATATAAAAGTAAAATGCACTGGAATGAGTCTGAAGGAGTGGAATAATTTGTTCTTCATATTTAAAATCTTTTACAAAGATAAAATATTCCGGGTTAATGAGAAGCTCTCGGAAAATTGGCTTTGGCGATCTGAAACTGTTATTGAATGCCTTTGAACAATTATCTGCCGATTTCCCTAATTTTTTGAATTCGGTTTCAATTTTCTGATCAGCCGCCATTAAAAACGTTTCTTCTTTTTTGGATGGGTCAGAACAATCTTTCAACCGTTCTTTTTCCTGAACCAGTTCATTGTATTTTTTTCTGGTTTTTAAAAATTTCCCCATGGCAGTGATTTTCGTTTCAGACTTCTTTGTATAATCAGCCACATAATTCTGAGTAAAACTCTTTTTCCTGATCGCTTTTTCAAGCACCAGAGAATATTTAAAATCAAAGTATTCCGGGTCATTGAAATATTCGTTATAATCAATTCCCAGTATTGATGCCATCATCCCCCCTATTGTTGTTTTGGGTGGAATAGGGAAGGTAAGGTTCTGGGTAATGGTCAGAGGATCCCTGAATACACCGAAGTTACTCCATAATTTAAAACAAAACATAGGCACCCCGCATTATCAATCCTGATGACCAAGTGATGCAAATTCCACTTCATCCATTATTTTCACATTCTTGATTTGTTCGAGTTCTTTTTTGTATTGTTTTAATGAATCATCACAGACAATTTCAACGGCTTCAATATAAGATTCTGCCTTGTTAACAGCCAAAATAAAATTTGAAAAATCAATCTCAGCTTCACTGATCTGTCTGATCAGATCACTATCTTCGTTGTCCAATCCGATTAGCTCGTCCAAGAGACCGATAAAATAGCTATTGTCCTCCTTGTAGGTGATTCTGATGAGCAGCCTTGATTTTTGTCCCACCTTGCTCCTGGTGTTAAGCAGTTTGGTTCCGAACCAGAGAGAATCCAACATTTTCTGAATATCCTCTTCTGTTGTGCCTGCTTTAAGAGCCTGAAGTCTGTTGATCGTGCCATACATGGCAAAAAGCCCATAGGGGATATAATTATCCGCACGAAAGGTCTTTGTAAATTTTGCTTCGCCATCCTTTCCCTTTGTTGCAAAGGCGCCCGTGCCGGATTTAAGAATGGCTTCTGTTTTATTCAATGATTTTGTCCATGAAAACTGGACCGGTCCGACCAGCTGTATATTACTTTTGGGAGCCACTCCGCCAAACAACCTGTTGTCAATACAGGTAAGAAAAACATCCAAAGGCTCTTTTAAATCACTTTTATCTTTTATTTGCTTAAACCGGTCTTCAGCATTAAGCCCGTGGGCAATGATTTCGTCATTGTTAATATAAATCAATTCCTGCTTCCGGTATTGAAGATCATCCCGGATGGTCCGTTTAACGCGGACATCGCTGACAATAGCTTTTTCATCCACATCATCAAATCTAGGGGCATTATCACTTGCCATATCACCATTGGGGTTACACATTCTCGCATCCCAAATAAAAAGCAGCTCACTGTGTTTTGCACAATTGTTCATTTTTTTTCTCCTTTATTTTTTTCTTCATCTTCTTTTGCCTGCTCTGCTTTTGAAAATTTCCCGTAATCGTCAAATCCTGCAACAAAGGCATAGGCAATTTTTGAGCCGGATATCCCTTTTGATTTGGATTCAGGAGTTTCATGGGCAAGTTTTCTTACCTCAGAGTCATTTCGAATCCTTAATTTGAGTTTTTGCTCATATCTGAAAGCCATCTCAAAAATTCGGTCCAGATTGCGGTAATTGATAATCTGACCTGAAAGCCAGTTTTTAAAAGTGGTATTCCCCTTGCTTACAGGAGAATAGAAAGAATGGTTAATAACTGCCTTGGCGTAAGCCCCGATAAAATAGGCTTTTTGAATGGCAGATTTCCCATAAAACCCTGTAGTATCTGTTTCCTTTCTTACAAGGAAACAATCATTAAATGAACTCTTCTTTTCCGGCATACATTCACTCCTTGATTTTTTTTATTGCACGGAAAAACTCCAGTAATTTATTTTCCGGGCGGGTATAATTTTCAGGAAAATTTATCCAATCCTTTACTCCATTATTCATTCGTTTTTTATGGGCGTAATCAGTCTCCCTGTGGAATTCAAATCGGGCCAGAAGATCTTCCATTGTTATTGTTTCATCCGTGAGCATAAGCCTTGACAGATGCAGTCTTTCCTGTAAAATACGATTCTTGTTCTGCTTTTGGGATTTATTGATAACAAAATAGAGCTCATCCCGGTTAAAATAATCCTGGAGATAAGCCTTGTCCCTGTCCCTTGAATGCAATGTAATATTATCTTCAATCCCAATTGACTTCATATCATCCACAAGCCTTGCCAGTCTGCTGGGGACGATATCTTCAATGGCCCCTTTCACCTCAAAGGAAAGATTTGTCCGGTTTATTGCAGTGAAGATAAAATCAAGGGTAACTGAATTTTTTAAATCTCCCAGATGGTCTATCTGTTCTTTAAATTCTGTTATCAGTCCAGTGTCCCGGACTTCAATTTCGGCAATAGTTTTTTTATATTCTTTGTCCATTTCCGAAATTTCTCTTTCCTGTCCTATATTTATATTTTTTTTGCTATCTCTCGTCTTTTTTAATTTTTCTAAATCTCTTTTTAATTTTTTTTCTTCTTTTCTAAGAACCTCCAATTTCCCAGGTTTTCTTTTTGTTGCAACATTGGCCCGGACCAGCCGGTTTAAAACTTTTTGAAAGGCGTTTTTATCATCAGTTATCATGTGTGGAATAATAATATATTCCAGTCCCTTATAAAAAAAAGCCAATTTTTCAAGGATATAGATCCATGCCAGTTTTATATTTCCAGCGCTTTCAAGGGATAATGGAAGATTTTCTTTGACCCTGTAATTTAACGAATCATGATACTGGTCATAGGAAAAAATTTTGAATTCAGGACGGTAACCGACTAGGGCTTCCTGATTCGTAAAAATATCATACCCGACTCCTGATTCTTTCAGCTTGCTGACAGGCGTTTTATACCAGTTTGTCCAAATTTCCGGCATGCTTTCCGGTAGTGACTGTCCGTTTACAGATATCCAGAGCCAGAAATATCCACCTTTGATTTCATCCAATAGGGCCAAGACCTCATCGTCAGCACAATTCTCAAAAAAATCAATAATAGCCTGGGATAACCCCTGATTCTGACCTTCTGAAAAACAAAGCACACTCTTTTTCATGGTATTTATAAGAAGAAAAAGTTTGGTCTTAAGACTTTCATTTTCCTTGAGTTTTAATTGAAGGTTTGGATACAGGTAATAAATTCCGCCTCCTGCCCCACCCGTTTTTTTTGTAAAAAACATTTTATTTTTAGAAATAGCTTCCCTTCTTAATTCCAGAGAAACAACTGCGGAATCCTTGATATTGAAATCAAGATTAATATACTCGGGCTGATCTCCATCATTCAAACTATCATCCGGACTCAGCTTAATAACGTCCTTAATATCCTTTTGTGAAAGTACACTGCCGATTTTCCATAATTTATAAGACAGGCTCATTCTCTACCTCTTAATTTCATAAGATTTTTTTGACACTTCCAAACCCGCGGGATACTGACTTCCCCAGCCCCATATAGTCTGGAATCATAAAGTTCGTTTTAAACATTCCTTTAAAACCGATCATATGCTTGCCTTTTAATGTGACTTTTGTCTGTTGAAACTGTAAGTCGACATTGATCTTCTGATCTTGATCAAGTTGAAGATTAAGGTACTTTGACATGGACAGGATGTTTCCGATTAGTATTCTTTTCAATAGATCATTTTTTTCTTTCTGATTCTTCAGATTGATATAAACGGCAAAATTTTTCTGGTTAAGGCCTATCCAGGGGGAGATGAATTCATACATGAATGTTTCCTGGGAAAAGCCGAACTCAACTATTTCTATTTTTAAATCTTTTTCATTAATCGGAATCTTTCTTCCATCAATAACAATTTCATCCAGACCCATGAAAATCTTGGTAAAAATCTGAACCGCTTTTTCTGTCATGGCGATAATGCACGGAGTATTGTCGATAATTTTGAACTGGATCAAAGGATACCGATATATACTTTTCCCAGTTACATTGTCATGGTTGTGGATGAGATCATGCTCGGCAAACACATTACCCACATATCCCCGCAATTTGTTAATCTGGGAAGGATTGAGTTTGATATTATTAAAATAGAGAGTTGCTTTCTTCATTTAGAATTTACCATTTATAGATTAAAAAAATTTAGACAAAATTTCATCATTTACCAGTCGTTTATCAAATCCCTGGCCAAGCACGTTGATTCGTCTGAAATCTTCCTGGCAGAAAGGAAAGAGATAGACACTGTCAGTTTCCTCGTCTATTTCGTCCAGACAGATCTCTGCCAGCTCATCAAATCGATTGATATCCAGTTTGCCCAGAAAAATGCTTTTCTGAACCCTTGTCATGCCATATTTTTTACATTTTTTTGCCACCCTGTTTCTGATTTTGTTTGAAACAATATCATACATGATCCATGCAAGAATCTTAGCCATATTAAAATTCCTTTATATCCAGCCACTCCGGATGCGCCATTGCCTCATCCTCAAGAAGAATATTGGCAAGTTTATGGGCTTCATGGCTGATAATATATTTTCTTTTCACGTTTCTTCTCTTGTATCTGACTTTTTCTTCCAGGTGCCGGTTCAACGATTCAATGACCACTGGCTTTCCCTTGTCATTGAGGGAACAGGAATGTTCTTTGATATCAAAATATTCGTTTTTTGCTTTTTTGCCGGTAAAAAGATAGACGGCCGTTTGTTCTGCAAAAATCCTGAAAGGTTCTATCAGATCAAAGACAAGGGATTTTTTGTTGTAGTTATCTGTATGCATAAAGCCCACAAAAGGGTCAAGGCCTGCAATGATACACGCTTTTTCAACCCTGGAATAAAGCACCCCATAACAATAGTTTAATACAGCATTAAACTGATTTTTTGCCGGTCTTTTTGAACGTCCTTTAAACCGGAATTTTTCCGGCATTATTTTTGAAATACATGAAAAATATGCTCTGCCTGCTGTACCTTCAAGCCCCATGATGATTAAACGGGATTCATCAAGGTCCTTAAAGTTACGGTCAAGTGCTTCAAGAGAACCCTCAATAGTGTTGAGCGGTGCCTGGAAGAGTTCTTTTTTGTCCGGTCTTGCATACTTGAGTTTTTTCAGGAATGCGAGCTGGTTATTGACTTTCTGTCTGATAAGATCAAGCACAAGGTTCAGCCCTAGCTCACAGTTCGCCGCATCAAGTTGTTTTCTTCGGATCAGAGCAGTTGAACCCATTTTTGAAAACCAGACCCTGCCAATGGGAAACCCGTACCGATCCAGAAAGACCAGATCAATATTATTTTCAAGCGCAAGTGATATGGCCTGTGTACTTATCATGGCCTTATTTGAAATAATAATAGATTCGACTTTCATTGGCGATAAATCAAGTTTTTTATCTTGGTTTTTAAACAAAAAACATTCATCTTTTTGTTTGATCATCGTGCCGGGTGAATTTATTACAACTTGAATAAAAAGCCTCCTTATTTTCTACGATTTAATTTTTTATTACGATCTCCAAGATTTTTGTAATTCCCGTTTTATAATTTTTTAAAATTGCCCTTTAACAGTTTTTACAAGTTTTCCAGAAATAAATTTTACAGGCCGGCTGTCTTTAATGTGACTGTCATGTTTAGTTAAAACCATATGGCGCTTTTTATGTCAATAGGTATAACTACTTATAATTCAGGAAAATTTATTTAAATTTTTCCTTTTAAACCTTATATTATCCTATATTTTTGCTCTGATAACTTGAAAAATCGATAATGATCAAGTAAAGCTTCTTTGAAAATTTTTTAGTTGTGGGACTAAAAAATATCCGTTAAAAAAAATAAAAACTTATTTAATCAGGATAATAAAAATGACTATTCGCAATAACGTGGGCGATAAAATCGCTATCCTGGATGTCACATTGGATGAGTCAATCTATCCAAGAGAAAAGATTGATCATAAGCGTGTCCATATTTTTTCTGAAAATTTAAGGGAGGGCTTTAAATTTGACCCCATTGAAGTTCAAATTCATCCTGAAAAAAAAGGAAAATACCGGATATTGGATGGGGTGCATAGATGGAACGCTCATAAAGAGTCGGGTTTAACTGATATACCCGTAATTATTAAAGATTTAAAAGGAATTGATCCTTTGCTTTATGCTGCTAAAATGGCAATCGGCCCAAGACAGCTCACTGAAAAGGAAACAAGATATACGGCAAGACGCGCTTTTCAAAACAATCCCAAGTTAACCTCTTCTGAAATTGGTAAGCTTATTGGCAGAACCAGACAGACTATTGCCAATTATATTGCTGATCTAAGGGCAATTCAACACATTAAACTTGATCGAAAAATATGGCGGATGAACCGGCTGGGAATTCCTCAAGAAAGAATTGCCGGACGTTTGGGGGAGACCAGAGATGTTATCCGAAACTATTTGGGGAAAATGTTAATATTAACAAAATCCCCAAATAGGGATTTGTCCAGTGGATTAACCGTTCCCCAGGTGGCTGAAAAGCATGGCTGGAGCGAACCCATGCTGTATTCACTGGCGTTAGAGGGGCTGAGTGATCAAGCGCGTTTTAAAGCCTTGGGCTGGGGGTTGCGCACATGGGATTTGTGGAACTTCAATGATTGTGATTCCCGGTTCGGAGATGACTGGCCCGGCCGTATTCCAGCCCAGATGATCGGACACATTCTTTTTTATTTTTCCCATCCTGATGACCTGATTTTCGATCCAATGGCAGGTGGTGGTGTAACTGCAGATACCTGTCTGGCATTGGGCAGGAAATGCTGGAGCCTTGATATGGAAGACCGTGCAGACCTTCGTCCTGAAATTGAACCCTATTACTGGGACATGGCGATTAAAAAATGGGAAGATACGATTCTTGCAGGCAGGGAAAAGCCGGACCTGATTATTTTTGATCCCCCCTATTTTCAGAAAAAAGCTTCCGAATATGGAGAGAAAAGTATTGCCCGGATGTCCCGGCTTGAATACCTGAACTTTCTGGATAATTTTTTCAGGTTCCTTAAAAAAACAACCAAGAAAACAACCCGGCTTGCCTTAATCAATTCTGACTGGCGTGACTTTCAAAGCTGTCCTGCTTTAGAGGAAGAAACGCAAAACGCGATCCTGCTGACGGATTATTATAAAATATTGGAGCCGGCAGGATGGGAATTGACCCATATCATTCAGGCTCCATTGTCCTCGGAACGGTTTAATGCGATCGCTGTAACTGCCATGCAGAAGAAAAAAATCATAGGCGTTACCAGTCGGTATATTCTCCTGCTGAAACAAAAAAGTTATGGGAAATAGCCACATTTATTTTTTAATTTGTTTATTATATCGGGTTTTATAATTATTTTTGCAGCAAAATGCTAATTTATAATCTTTTTTGAGGCGAAATAACAATTTTTGCAGCAACTCCTGAGATTGTAATCCTCACACCATGTTAAATAATTGTTTTTGCGGACAAATAACCAAATTTAATTATTTTAGTTGATTTAATGCTGATTTGTAACTATATTTGCAGTAAAATAATAGTTTTGGGAGATTTGCCCATGGAAACAAACGGTTTGTATTTTCGCCCGGCAGGTTACACATACCTACTGGAAAAGTTTGCGCTTGCAGGCATGCCTAATTGGCACGGGTCATCGGTTTCCACCACAGGCACTAACTATTCAAAGATTCAGGATAGTTTTGTTGATGAGGTTTTCAGAACTCAATACTGGCCCGGAAACAAAGTCGGCGACCATCTTGAGTTTGCACTGAAATATGACGGCGTCAACCTAGGGTTGTTGGTTCGCATCTTCGAGCATGTTCCTCAGGAAGAGCTCACCGAGTACATCAAATCCAAGCCAATCGGAAAGTACGCTCGAAGGATCTGGTTTTTCTATGAGTTCCTGACCGGAAAACAGCTTCCCATTGATGACATTACTTCCGGCAACTATGTCGATGCATTGGAGTCTAATAAATATTACACAGTCCAGAACGGGGGAAAATTCCAGCGCTACCGCATAGTTAACAACCTCCTTGGTCTCAAAGCCGCCTTCTGTCCTATCATCCGACGAACAGAGAAACTTGCCCAGTTGGATTCAGCTGATCTGCGCAAAAAATGTGAGGATATTGTCACCAAATATCCACCGGAACTTCTTCGTCGGGCGCTGAGCTACCTTTATAAAAAAGAAACAAAGTCATCCTTTGAAATTGAGCACATAAAGCCCAAGGCATCCCGCACTGAAAAACTCATTACATCTTTGGAGCTTGCCGGAAAAGAAGACTTCTGCGAAAAGGAACGTCTGATAGAACTTCAGAACCGGATTGTTGACCCTCGATTCAAAGACAGTGATTATCGGATCAGCCAAAATTATGTAGGGCAAACAGCCGCCTACCAGAAGGAGGTAATACATTTTATTTGCCCGAAACCTGATGATCTTCCAAATCTAATGTTGGGTCTGATTGAATCCCACAAGCGGATGAAAGAGGGAAACGTTTCTCCGGTCATCCATGCAGCGGCGATTGCCTACGGCTTTGTATTTCTTCACCCTTTTGAAGATGGAAACGGACGAATTCATCGATTCCTGATACACAACATTCTTTCACTACAGGGAATGGTTCCGCGTGGACTCATGTTCCCAGTTTCGGCAGTCATGCTAAAGAATCCAGCGGATTACGATGCTTCGCTGGAGTCTTTCTCGCGGCCTTTACTTCAACTCATCGATTATCGGCTGGGTGAAATGGGGCAAATGACCGTCGAGAATGATACTGCTTGCTGGTATCAGTATATGGATATGACTGCGCAGGCAGAGGCTTTGTACGAGTTTATAGCCAAAACCATTGAAGAAGAACTTGTGGAGGAACTCAGCTTTCTTGCTAACTATGATAACACCAAAAAAGCGATTCAGGACATCATCGACATGCCTGACCGTTTAATTGATCTGTTCATCCAGCTGTGTCTTCAGAACAATGGGAGCCTTTCTGTCAGAAAAAGATCCGCTCATTTTGATTTCCTGACCGACGAAGAACTATCGCTAATGGAGCAGGCTGTTAAAAAAGGCTACAACCGGCCGGACTAATCGAACATGAAAAAAGCCGAAGGATTTTTAGATAAAAAAAGAAAGTCCGCTTTATTCCTTCACCCACTCCTGGTTCAGATCTGCTTTCTATATTTTGGGGTGAATAATTTTTGAGAGAATAATTTTGGGGTTGCCAAGCTCTTTTAAAGTGTTTATTCTTTAATTATGTAAAAAATATCACTTTTTAAGGCAATTTAAAAAAGTATATTTTGTAAAGATTTTTTAAAAACTATTATAAAGGAGCCAGAATTATGAAAGACAAAGCATTAAGAAGGCACCAGGAGTTTAAAGCTAAAATAAAAAGTCAGAAAAATTATAATAGTTGTATCCCGGATTTACCCGAATCAGAAAGACAGGAATTGGAAAATAACATTGAAAAATTAAAAAAAGTATGTATTTCAAGCCACTTAGAAGAAAAAGAACAAAATTACTCCAAAAAACCGCTACAGGTAAGAAAACATGATATTTCCATGAGAGAACAGCTTAACTAAGATATTTTTTTAAAATAACCGCCTCAAGGGTAATACTATTACAACCCTTGAGGCGGTTTGTTTTTTTTAAACGAAGTTTGTATCAATCGTGCCCTGACAAAACCCGCCAATATTCTTGATCATAGTGCAGGAGTCAACGATTAAAATGGGATATCATCATCTGGAATAGGTGCCTGACCACCTGCTGTTCCGGGAGTTGTCTGACCCTGGAACTGGTTGTCTGATCCTGAATTAGGTTTCTGATAGCCACCGCCACCTTGATATCCGCCGCCGCCCTGGTTATCCTGTTTGCCACCAAGGAATTGAAAGTTCGATACCACGATTTTTGTCATATAATGGGTTTGGCCTTCTTTTTCATAATTACTGGTTTGCAGCCGCCCTTCAATATAAATCTGGCTGCCCTTTGACAGATATTTTTCGCAGGTCTCTGCCTGCTTGCCAAATACAACTATATTATGCCATTCTGTTTTTTCCTGACGGTCGCCCGTGTTTTTGTCTGTCCAATATTCACTGGTGGCAATGGAGAAATTCACCACTGCCAGACCTTGCTGGGAATACCTGATTTCAGGATCTCTTCCCAATCTTCCAATCAGCATTACTTTATTAAGGCCAGCCATTTATTATCTCCTGTTTGAATTAATTTAAAGGTGTTCAATTTCTTAAATATTTACCTGATTCAAAACCCGGTGTCAAAGGGATATTTTTTTTATGTTTTCACAGGTTAGTCAAAAATTAAATTTATTGACAGTCTTTGAATTTAAGTTTATGTTGCTATTAAGGTAGCAACACTTTGGAATAAAACTATGGAAACTTATTCAAATTTAAAAGATCTTGGATTTTCACAATATGAAGCAGCCTGTTATATGGCTCTTGTGGGCAATCATCCAGTGAATGGTTCCCAGCTGAGCAAAATTTCAGGGATTGCAAGATC
Source organism: Desulfobacula sp. (assembly GCA_018645325.1). Classification (GTDB taxonomy): domain Bacteria; phylum Desulfobacterota; class Desulfobacteria; order Desulfobacterales; family Desulfobacteraceae; genus Desulfobacula. The sequence goes on along the minus strand of JABGOU010000041.1, from coordinate 20,223 downwards.
ACGAATTTATGATGTAGTACGAAATCTTATTTCCAAAGGATATGTGATTGAAGTTAACGCCGGTCAGTATGCGCCTTTGCCTGCAGATGAGGTTGTAAGAAGACTGAAAAGAAATTTTGACGGTAATATAAAAACATTTGAAGATCAGATAGCAGCTGCTTCCAAAAAAAATGATTTTGAATTTGTCTGGACAATCACGGGATATGAAAATGTCATGGAAAAAGCCATGGAAATGATAGAAAATGCTGAAAACGAAATTTATATCCGGCTGTTTCCCAAAGCATGTCGTCACCTGGATGAATATTTAATCCAGGCAGACAAAAGAGGGGTTAAAATCCGTTATATCGCCATGGGAAATGTTGCCAAAAAATTTGATATCCAGGTCATACACCCGGACCCTGAACATCTGCAGGAAATCATCGGCGGAAGATCCATAGAAGTTATTACAGATAAGACTGAAGCTCTTGTGGGAATATTTGAAACAGGCAAAGAAGATAGTTCAGCCATAAACTGGACAAGAAATCAATGGTTTATAGTGGCTAATCGGGACAGCCTCCGCCATGATTTTTATCATTGTTTCTTAGAAAAAATTCTGGATCAGCACCAGGATCCCACAGACGATGAAAAAAGAATTTACAAAATTATAAAAGAAGATAATTAAAAGAGGTGTAAGATGACTGCCATGAGAAAAATACATTATTTCAGCGGATTTTCCAATGAAAATGACAAAGCCATTTTTAATCTTGAAGAAGACTATGGCGCACACCATTACGACCGGATTAATCTTGTTGTCAGACATGCAAAAGGATGCTGGCTGACTGATGAAAAAGGCAATAAATACCTGGATTGCCTGGCAGCTTACTCTGCTGCAAATTCAGGCCACCATCACCCCACCATCACCAATGCAGTCATGGATGCCCTGATCGGCAACTATGCCTCGGTATTGTCAAATGTCGTGTTCACAGATCCTCTGGGGATCTTTCTTTCCGAGGCGGCAAAATTTGCACCGCAGATGGCCCCAAGATTTGGAAATTACGGCAATAAGGTGCTTCCCAAAAACGGGGGTGTTGAATCTGTTGAGACTGCTGTAAAAACCATGCGGTATTTTGGATTCAAGCACAAGAAAATTGCCGATGGAAACCAGGAGATCATTGTCTTTAATGAAAATTTTCATGGAAGAACCATCTCCATTGTTTCTTTTTCATCCAATCAAAAATACAAACAGGGATTTGGTCCTTTAACACCCGGATTTGTATCTGTTGAATTTGGCAACCTTGAACAGGTAAAAAAGGCCATTAATAAAAATACCTGTGGAATCCTTGTGGAACCCATGCAGGGAGAAGGTGGAATGAAAATACCCCCAAAAGGATTTCTCAAGGGTCTTAGAAATCTGTGTGATGAACATGATCTGCTGCTTATATGTGATGAGATCCAGGTAGGTATGGGAAGAACAGGTAAAAAATTTTGTTTTGAGCATGATAATATTGTTCCAGACGGTGTGATTCTTGGCAAAGCGCTTTCAGGAGGCCTTATCCCCCTTTCTGTTTTTATCACCAATGCAAAAATTATGGATATGGTATTTTCAAAAGGCTCAGATGGGTCAACCTTTGGTGGTTATCCCCTTGCATGTGTGGCAGGCACAGCAGCTTTAAAGGTGTTTGAAGAAGAAAAACTGGCAGAACAGTCAGCTAAAAAAGGTAAGATACTGAAAAAAAGGATTGAAGCCATTGCCAAAAAATCACCCCATGTCAAAGAAGTACGGGGAAAAGGGCTTTTCATCGGGATTGAAGTCAAAGAAAACAATGCCATGGAGTTTTGCAGAAAACTCTTAAAATTAGGCTTGATTGTCAATGACAGCCACGGCCATACCATAAGGATTTCCCCTCCCCTGATAATTAATGAAGAGGAAATGGACTTTATGGTAAAACAGCTTGAAAAGGTTCTTGTGGATTAAAAAAGTATTAAAAAGTGTACAATATGGGTATACCCTTTATTTTATTGGGTATGCCCTTTACTTATGGTCATTGACCTATTTCCCGGTAAATTCAGGGGACCGTTTTTCGAGAAACGCTTTCTGCCCTTCTTTTAAATCATCACTTTGAAAACATTTTTGCATCAATTGATCTGCCTGGTCTAAATTTTTTTGATTCAAAGCCATGTCATTTTCAAACATGGTAATGATTTTTTTAATCCCTTTTAATGAAAGCGGCGCATTCTGGGTAATTTTTTTGGCATAGGCATGGGTGAACATTTCAAGCTCCTGCCTTGGAACCATGTGATTCACTATGCCTTTCTGGACAAGTGCTTTGCTCTGGAAAATGCCGGCTGTAAAAAAGATCTCCTTTGTCCTGGCTATTCCAAAAGCTTCAATAAACTGCTGTATGCCTTTTGGATGATATGCCACGCCAAGCCTGGCAGGTGTCATCCCAAGTTTTATATCATCTGCTGCAATCCTGATATCGCAGCATGCGCAAAGATTAAATCCCGCACCAAAAGCATGCCCGTTCAGCATGGCAATGGTGGGATAGGCAAAGTTTTTTATGGTATCAAAAGCCTGCAACAATGTTTCCGGCGCTTTTTGCCTGGCACCGGACAAAGGAGCAACTGGAATGGCACTGATATCAAAGCCCGAAGAAAACACCTTGTTTCCCGATCCTTTTATCACCACACACCTTACATCATCATTTTTTGAAAATCCTTCCAGGGTGTTATGAAGGTCCAGGAGCAGTTCAGGTGTAAGAGCGTTTCGTTTTTCAGGATAATCAATTGTCAGAAAAGCAATAAAGTCTTTTTTTTCAACCACAAGCATTTTATAAAAACCCCTCTCTGATCCGGATTAAACTTTTCATATTTCCTTCCACGCTTTTTTACTCTTGTTTATTTTTTTATGAACATTTTCCCAGGTTTTCGTCTTTAAAAAAGAATCTTTATACCGGTCAATCATCTGGATGAACATTTCATAGGGAATGGTAAATGAAAGCTCATCCGTCTTAAAAAATTTTCTGGCAGAAGGGTCCCATCCACCGACAACAGCTCTTTGCTGACCTTTTTCAAGATAATGCAAAGGCCAGACAGCCAGGCTTCCGCAGGCTGCACTCCAGGGAGAAGCCACAACCTCGGGATCATTTGTTACAAAAGTCGCAAGCTGGTGGAGCCCGTTTAAAGGTTCAGGCCGTGTAAAAAAGGAGATCAATAGCGGTATTTCATCTTTGGCAAACTGGTTTAAAGGTTTAAACACACAATACTCTTTGGCAGCCGGCACAGGATCAACATATTCAAAAATCTGTCGCAAATTATCAGGCGAATCACAATAATGTTCACCTTCCATCCTGCCCGGGACACCTGTGGACACGTAATGTATAATGGTTTCACTCTGGGGTTTATTAAATCCAAGCCAGAAGGCGCCGCCGGGGCAGCCAAACTGTTCTGAGGAAAAATAAGCAGATGTTTTCTTTTTTCTGGCCAGCCATATATTGCCAATGACACAGGAAAACCGACCAAATACATCCTGCCAGTTGATTTGATTTTCTTTTTCCTTTTCACGGGTGGGCAGTTCCATGGGTTTGGGAGAATATCCCTTGTCAGGCTTTGTATCCGTAAAAAACATTCCCATGGGTTCTTCCGTCAGACCTAAAGTATTTAGAAAGTCAGGAATGGCAGATTTGAGATGATTATCCATGCTCCTCCTTTGATGGTTTGGATGGGTTGAAATATTGTTTATTTAGTATAATGATATCCAAATGGAAAGCAATGAAAAATCCCGGAACGACTATAAAAGTAACTCTATAATGAATATGCATTGATTTGTTTAAAAACAAATATCAGCCATGTTCCATATCTATTTCCATGAAATTAAACCAGTATCCATTGTTTGATGCATGATCCAGTTCAATCTGGACTACATCCTCATGCCTTTTCTCGATTTCCAGAAGCTTATTAAAAATTTCTTTTATTGGACCCTGTGTTTTTTCACAGGCATCCTCATAAAATCGACTTGTTTCAATTTCAAGTTTCAGGGCGGCATTTAAAACCCGTTTGACATCACCAAGGATTCTTTCTGGAATCTTTTTTCTCATTTTTTCAATCTCATCTTCAAACTTTTCCTTTGAAGGAATACAAGTTTCAAGTTTTGTTATATCTATTTGACCCCGGGCTTTTAAAATTTCAAGGCTGTATTCTATAAAATCAACATGGGACTGCTCATCAACGGCCAGGGCATTGAAAATCTTTTTTCCCCTTTCATCATCCACAATGTCCTGGGCTGAAACATATAAATCACGAATTTTTATTTCATATTGCAAAGCCTCAATAAATATTTTTTCAGAATTCATATTACCTCCTAATTGATTTGGTCAGTTTTTTAAGAACGAATGGTCGGATAAAAACTCAAACAATAAATAAAGTATAGCAAAAGATTGAGCGATTATATACAAGACAATTTTTAAAAAATTTAAGCACATCACAATAATAAGACTATCAGGCAGATTATCCTTATTTGGGCCGGACATTAAACCTGAAAATGTTATTCTCAAAAACTAAAACACTTATATATGACTAAAGAAAAGGATTAATAAAACAGCGAACTTTTGATATAAGGAGTTTTTAAGCAGGGCAAACCATAACAAAAAACATAATGAAAGGGAATAATTTCATGGACATAACAAACACTACAACCATTACCAGACTGGTCCTTGTGTCACTGGTCTTCCTTTTCATATCCGGCTGCACCACGGTATATTATTCAGCCATGGAAAAATTCGGTAAAGAAAAAAGACATATCCTGGTGGATAATGTTGAAGACGTACAAAAAAGTCAGGAAAAAGCACAGGAAGAATTCAAGGATGCCTTAACAAGGATTAAAGAACTCTATGCCTTTGAAGGTGGAGACCTTGAAACCTTTTATGATAAACTTAAAAATAGTTATGATGATTGTGATTCCAGGGCCAAACAGATTGAAAAAAGAATCAATGATGTAGAGCAGGTGGCCTCTGATCTGTTCAAGGAATGGGAAGAAGAGATCACTCAGATCAACGATGCCAAGCTTAAAAGCAGCAGTAAAAAATCACTTAAGGATTCAAGAATAAAATATCAAAAACTTGAAACAATAATGAACAAATCAACAAAAGGAATGTATCCTGTTCTAAGCAAACTAAAAGATTATGTCCTTTATCTGAAACATAACCTGAATGCAAAGGCAGTGGGATCGTTAAGCGGAGAAATAGTGTCCATTGAAAAAGAGGTTGCAAAACTTATCAATGATATGAATATATCCATAAAAGAAGCTGAAAATTTTATTAATAATTTTTAAAAAATCCAGGAGAAAATAATATGAAGGTGGATGGAAAAAATATGCGGCCGATCTGGTTTGATGAATCATCACAGGTTGTTCAGGCGATAGACCAGAGATTTCTCCCTCACAAACTGATCATAAAAAATTTAAATAATGTGGATGATACGATTCACGCCATAAAAGAAATGGTTGTAAGGGGTGCCCCTTTAATCGGTGCATCAGGAGCACTGGGTGTCTTTATCAGTCTTGTGCAGGAAAATAACAAAGGCGCTGACAATGATTACCTTGTGTCTGAATGCAACAGGCTCAAAGATGCCAGACCCACGGCCATGAACCTTGTCTGGGGAGTTGATCGGGTCCTTTCTACAGCATTAAAATATCAAAACTATGATAGAAGAGTAAAAGCCGCCCTTGATGAAGCCCTGGCAATTGTAGAAGAAGAAGCAGTCAATTGTGAAAAAATAGGGGCCTATGGCATGCCTATTATAGAAGAAATCAGTAAACAAAAAAACGGCGGACCCGTCAATATCCTTACCCACTGCAATGCAGGCTGGCTTGCCTGTATTGAATACGGTACGGCTACAGCCCCCATTTATACAGCTTTTGACAACGATATTGATGTCCATGTCTGGGTGGATGAGACAAGGCCTTTAAACCAGGGTTCCCGGCTCACGGCCTGGGAACTGGGCAAACACGGGGTGAACCATACCGTTATTACAGACAATGCCGGAGGCCATATCATGCAGCATGGCATGGTGGACCTTGTCATTGTGGGAACGGACAGAACCACAAGAGCCGGAGATGTGGCCAATAAAATAGGGACTTATTTAAAAGCCCTTGCAGCCAAAGACAATAACATTCCCTTTTACGTTGCTTTACCGTCAAGCACCTTTGACTGGGATATTACAGACGGGATTGCAGATATTCCCATAGAAGAAAGAGATCCTGATGAAATAAGGTATATCCAGGGTCTTTGCCAGGGGAAAATTGAAAAAGTGCTGGTTCCACCTGAAACAAGCATGGCTGCCAACCACGCCTTTGATGTCACACCGGCAAGACTTGTCACAGGGTTTATTACTGAAAGAGGAGTGTGCCGGGCAACGGAAAAAGATATTATGTCTTTGTTCCCGGACAAACAAAAGGGGTGACAGATTCCCTTTTAAGGTTATCCATTGGACTTGAGGATAAAGATGATTTAAAACAAGACCTTGACAATGCAATGAAAAAAGTTTCACATTATTCTTGATATTAACATTGTATAGCAGAAAGATAAGCCATTATGCTGACAGATTTAGAAAAAAAAATAATTACCCTGATGCAAACAGATATTCCGGTTATCAAACGCCCATTCCTTGAAATGGCAGAAAAAATCGGAATTACGGAAGATAAATTTTTAGGTGTTTTAAAAGATCTGGACAAAAGAGGATTGATAAGAAGATTTGGCGCTACATTGAAACATCAGAAATCAGGGTTTAAAGCAAATGCCATGGTAGCCTGGAAAGTTCCTGAAGAAAGGGTTGAAAAAACAGGGAATATAATGGCCACCTTTCATGAAATAACCCATTGTTACAGAAGAAATCCAGCACCTGGCTGGAAATATAATCTGTATACCATGGTTCATGCATCTGATGAAGACGAGTGTTATGCAATCGTTAAAAAAATTTCTAAGGCTGTGGGAGAAAATGAGTATGAACTTTTATTCAGCAGAAAAGAGCTTAAAAAAACATCAATGAAATATTTTGAAGACTGATCCCCCCCATATCCTCTGCATCAACCCCTGGATTCATGATTTTGCAGCCTTTGATTTCTGGGCAAAACCCTTAGGCCTTTTGTATATTGCCGCCATTCTGCGTAAAAAAGGGTTAAAGGTGAGCTTTCTTGACTGCCTTGACCGTTTCCATCCACGGGAACCCAGGGAGGCTAAAGTGCTCTGGGATGGAAGGGGACCGTTTAGAAAAACTGAAATTGATCCGCCCCAAGGTCTTGAACACATTGGCCAAAAATTTTCCCGCTATGGTATAAAACCCCAGTGGTTTGAGTCAGATTTAAAACAGATAAAAAAACCGGACATTATTTTTGTCACCTCTTTGATGACTTACTGGGCTGCAGGCGTCAGTGAAACCCTTCAAGCGGTAAAAAAAATCTTTCCTGATGTACCTATTGTTCTTGGAGGAATTTATGCAAGCCTCTGCTTTGAACATGCACAGCAAAATACCCTGGCAGATCTTGTCATAAAAGGGCCGGCTGAACCACGGTTAAAAAAGATCATAAAAACCTTTACAAAATTTGAACTGGATGACCATGACCTGTCAGGAGATCTGGATGCATTACCCTTTCCTGCACTTGATCTTCAACATAAAATTACTTACGCACCTGTTTTAACCTCAAGGGGGTGCCCTTTTTCATGCGAGTATTGCGCTTCGTCATATCTTGAGCCCAGGCTAAGAAGAAGATCCCCTGAAAATGTGTTCATGGAAATAGAACATTGGCATAAGAACCATGGGGTTAAAAATTTTGCTTTTTACGATGATGCTCTGCTGGTGAGTGCCAACCAGTATGCATTCCCATTATTTGAAAAAATAATCTCTTCAAAAATGGAATTGTTTTTTCATACCCCCAACGCTGTCCATATCAATGCTGTTTCTAAAAAAGCCGCCCGATTGATGTTTAAAGCAGGATTTAAAACCATCCGCCTGGGCCTTGAAACTACTGATTTTTCTAAAACCCGGAACCATGATAAAAAAGTTGGAGATGATGATTTTTTTAATGCAGTTGAAAATCTAAAAACGGCTGGATTCAAAAAAGATCAGGTGGGTGCATATTTATTATGCGGCTTGCCCAATCAAAATCTTGATGAAGTTCAAATGTCCATGCACCTTGTAAAGCAGGCCGGTATACAGCCTGTGTTAGCCTATTATACACCGATCCCGCACACTGCAATGTGGGAGACTGCCGTCAATAATTCCAAATTTAATCTTATAGAACATCCTGTTTTTACAAATAATACTCTTTTCCCCTGTGTAATTTCAACCATTGATCTAAATCGTATTTCACAATTGAAAAATCAGAAGATTTAATATATAACTCTTTTGCTCTGTCAGAATTTTGCTGGAATTATTTTAACACAATATTAGCTATTATAAGTATAACAAAGGAAAAAATTGAACTTAGCAGGTATATTAATTCAAACCCTTGGCGGCCTTGGGCTCTTCATTCTTGGAATGAAAATGATGACGGAAGGCCTTCAGGCAACAGCTGGACAAAAAATAAGGCGGATTCTGGAAGCCATCTCTTCCAATAGAATTATGGGATGCGCTACAGGTGCCGGTGTTACTGCGGTTATTCAATCCTCATCTGCAACAACTGTCATGCTCATCGGGTTTGTGAGTGCCGGTATCATGGCTTTTGAGCAGGCAGTGGGTGTGATCATCGGTGCAAATATCGGCACCACCATCACAGGTCAGATGATCGCCTTTAAATTAACAAAACTTGCTCTTCCGGCCATTGCCATTGGTGTTGGTCTTAAATATTTTTCAAAAAAAAGAAGTTACCGGCATATAGGTGATATTATTCTGGGATTCGGCCTGCTTTTTTATGGCATGACCGTCATGAAAATGGGTCTTTCCCCCATAAAATCCGATCCCCAGTTTATTGAGTTTTTTACAACATTCAGCACAGAAAGCTTTGGTGGTATTCTCCTTTGTGTCTTCATGGGAACCATTCTGACTGTTGTTGTTCAATCTTCTTCCGCTACAGTAGGTTTGACAATGACGCTTGCCGCATCAGGCCTTTTAACCTTTCCAACGGCCCTTGCCCTTGTTTTAGGAGAAAATATCGGTACCACTGTGACTGCTCAATTATCCACTCTGGGATCAAACAATGCCGATGCCCATAAAACGGCAAATGCCCATACGATTTTTAACGTTATCGGGGTGGGTATTATCCTGATGATTTTCCCATGGTTTGTTGATTTTGTAGAGGTTATCACCTTAAAATTAGGTGCCGGTTCCGTGACCCATACTATGAACAGCGAATACGTCAATGTTGCAAGATATATTGCCAATGGCCATACGATTTTCAATGTTATAAATGCCATGGTGTTTCTGATTTTTCTTCCCAAGCTGGTTCAACTGACCATTTTAATATCCCCTAAGCCTGTAAAATCAAAAGAAAGATACAGACTGCCGGAGTTTGATTCAGGATTTATTGATTCACCCATCGGTGCCCTTGCCAAGGTTAAGGGTGAAATCATACAAAATATAGAATTTGTTCATATGAATATAAAAAAAGTATCAACTTGTCTTGTGATACGGGATGATGATATCCTTGGAGAAAGAGATGCCATAGAAGAACACATAGATGATTGCCAGAAAATTATTATCAAATATTTGACAACCATTTATCAAGGAGAAGTGAACGAGCCCGAGGCAAGAGAGATATCAGAATTGATGCGAATTGCCAATAATATTGAAAGACTGGGCGATGGCATGGAGAATGTGTCTAAAATACTTGAAAAAATTTATGAAAATAATTTTACGTTCACTGAAAGCGCCAAACAAGACCTTAAGGCCATATCCGAACAATTAGACAAGTTCTTAATTTTAATCATTAAAGAATTACACGAAAAAACCGAAGGGTTTTATCAGAAGGCATTAGCTCATGAAGATTTGATTGACCAGATGCGTGAGGATATGAGATATCACCATATTGAACGATTAAGGAATGGAAAATGCGAGGTGGATGTGGGTGTTTTCTTTATTGCCCTTGTTACAAATTATGAAAAAATGGGAGACTGTTGTTATAACATCGCCACAGGTGTAAACAGAATTATCTAAAATGATAGTATTTGATCTTGAATGTCTAAATGGTCATACCTTTGAAGGCTGGTTCGAAGACAAGGATGATCTTGAAAAGCAACAGGAACAGGGCATTTTAGCATGCCCTGTCTGCGAAACCACATCTGTCGTGCAGAAACAACACCTGATCGCCATTAAAAAATCCTCCCATAATACAAGTCATAACGCCTTGCAGGCAAGACAGGAAGTCATGGCTGAATTAACTGAGAAAGTGGCTGAATATGTTGAAAAAAACTTTGAAGATGTGGGATCGGGCTTTACAAAACAAGCCTTGAAAATGCATTATGGAACAGAAGAATATCGAAATATTAAAGGCACAACAACAAAAGAAGAAGATAAAGTTCTTGCCAAAGAAGGTGTGCCCGTATTTAAAGTTCCAAGTACAAAGAAACCTAAAGATGATTTAAATTAGTATGCTCTGATCAACCTGGAATAATTTTAATATTCACCCTCCGGTTTCTCGGCCCGTCAAATTCGCAAAAATAAATACCCTGCCAGGTGCCCAGAACAAAGGAACCATTTTCCAAAGGAATAATTTCTGAAGGGCCGAACAGGCTGACTTTTATGTGAGCGGCAGAATTGCCCTCCATGTGTTTGAAATGATCATCCCATGGAATCACCTTGTTGATGGTGTTTAAAATATCTGCTTCAACAGCAGGATCTGCATTCTCATTAATGGTTACAGCAGCTGTGGTATGCATGGAAAAAACATGGACAAGACCGTTTTTAATTCCGGATTCTTTTACAGCGGTTTGAACCTTAGATGTAATATCGATCATCTGGGTTCTTGCATTTGTTTTTACACTGATATGCATAGCCTTTCTCCTTTTATTGTAAATAAAAAAGTAATTGTTCAGCCCTTTAAAAAAAGTTATTCTCAAAGCCCTGTCTGATGGATATTTGCAGGAGGTTAAGCGAATAGCCTCGAAAAAAATATCCATCAGACAGGGCGGTTTCAAGCGTAAGAGCTGAATAAATTGCTACTTTAAAAGATCAAGGGCTTTTTCAACAATATTTTCCACAGAAATTCCATACTCTTTGAGAACGGTTCCACCGGGAGCTGAAGCACCGAATTTATCAATCCCGATAATTTTACCTTCAGAACCTGTGTATTTTTCCCATCCCATGGAGATGCCTGCTTCAACTGCCATTCTTTTTGTAATACTGGTTGGCAAAATTCTTTCTCTGTAAGGTGCAGGCGCGTTTGCAAACAACTCCCAGGACGGCATGGATACCACCGTCGCTTTTATGTTATGATCTTTTTTAAGGATTCCTGCCGCCTCAACACAGATATGAACTTCAGATCCCGTTCCAATGAGAATCATATCAGGATCCATTACCTTTTTCACGGCATATGCCCCATAATTAAACTCACCGTCCCGCTGAGATACATCCAGGGTGGGCAGTTTTTGACGGCTAAGTATTAATGCGGTTGGTGAATCAACCGTTTTTAAAGCCTGTTTCCAGGCAAGTGCTGTTTCATTGGCATCAGCCGGCCTCACAACGTTTAGACCGGGAATGGCCCGCAATGATGCCAGATGTTCAACGGGCTGGTGTGTGGGTCCATCTTCTCCCACGGCAACGCTGTCATGGGTAAATACATAAATCAGCGGCAGTTTCATCAAAGTAGCCATACGGATTGCAGGGCGCATATAATCGGCAAACACAAGGAAAGTTCCGCCATAAGGTCGAATGCCTGAATGAAGATACATTCCAGACATTATGGCAGCCATGGCATGTTCCCGGACACCAAACCTTATATTCCGACCATCATAGGCATCTTTCTGGAAATCGCTTGCACCATTGATATATGTTTTGTTTGAAGGAGCAAGGTCGGCAGATCCCCCCATTAATTCAGGCAGGTTGTCTGCAATGGCATTCAAGACCTGGCCCGAAGCCGCTCTTGTTGCTACAGGTCCGTCTTCAGGATTAAATTGAGGAATCTTTGCATCCCAGCCTTCGGATAGAAATCCACTGATGGCATCAACAAAGCTTGCAGCAAGTTTTGGGTATTGCTTTTTATAATCGTTAAAAATGTTCTGCCAACTTTGTTCAAACCCTTCTCCAAATATCAGGGCTTTCCCGCAGTTCTCAAGAACATTCTCAGGTACAAAAAAGTTTTTATCCACCGGCGCACCATAAAACTTTTTAACCAGTTTAATTTCCTCCACACCAAGGGGTGCTCCATGGGCATCTGAAGAGTCCTGTTTGTTGGGGCTTCCATAGGCAATATGGGTTTTGATCTGTACTAAGCTAGGTCTTGCAACCGCATCTTTACCGGCCTGGATCGCTTTTTGGATTTCCTCAAGATCATTGCCGTCATTAACAGTTACAACATGCCAGTTCTGGCTTTCAAATTTTGCTCTTACATCTTCTGTAAAAGCAATATCTGTTTTTCCTTCAATGGTAATGGAATTATCATCATAAAGGCAGATCAGTTTTCCCAGGCCCAGATGTCCTGCAAGGGATATCGTCTCAAGAGCAACTCCTTCCATAAGGTCACCATCACCGCACATCACATAAGTGTGATGATTAATAATTTCTTTGTCTTTCATGTTAAATCTTGCTGCAAGATGACGTTCTGCAACAGCCATACCCACTGCATTTGCAATTCCCTGACCCAGTGGACCTGTTGTGGTTTCTACCCCTGGTGTATGTCCTAATTCAGGGTGTCCCGGGGTTCTTGAACCCCACTGCCTGAAATTTTTCAAATCATCTATTTCCAGTCCATAACCAAACAGGTAGAGCAAGCTGTAAATTAAAGAAGATACATGGCCCCCGGAAAGAACAAAGCGGTCTCTGTCAATCCATGCAGGGTTTTTAGGATTGTGTTTTAAAAAGCGTTTAAACAAAACATATGCACAAGGTGCTAAACCCATTGGTGCTCCAGGATGACCGGAGTTGGCTTTTTGAACTGCATCCATACAAAGGGTTCTAATGGTAGTTATCGTTAATTGATCAATGTTTGTCTGGGCTTGGGCCATTGTTTGATTCTCCTGTATCTTTCAATTTATGTTACAAAGCTCTCATATGCTCCGGTTTAAGGGCCACATTTCCTTTGAGTGCCTGTGATATCAATTCAAGTGTTTTTTCTTTTTCTTCGGGCAGTTTTGCCCTTATGGGAAGATAGTTGGATGCATGATTTGCATGGAAAAGCCCGTTTGAAAGATGGGTTGATGCGATCATCAGGCCAAGTTCTTCAAGCATTTCTTCAGGGTTGATTAGTTCAAAATCCCCTTTTTCATGCTGTTCAAAAAGTTCAGTACCAGGTACCAGCATCAGGCTTAAAGCCCCTACAAATTCAGGATCAATGGCAGATAAGACCCTGCCTGTTTCCATTGCATGACGTTTAGAATTTTTTCGACCGCCCAGACCGTTGAGCACTGTTATGGACAGCTTGATACTTGCCTGTCTGACCCGTTTTCCCATTTTGATCATTTTAGAGGAATCAGCACCTTTTTTAATCTCCTTTAAAATAATATCATCTCCTGATTCAAGACCCATATAAGCGATTTTGACTCCAAGTTCGTGCAGTTCTTTGAGCTGCTCGTCCGTCTTCATGGCAATACCCTTGGTGTTGGCATAAAGACCCACTCTTTTAACCCAGGGCAATCGCTCTTTTATTCGTTTTAGAATATTGACAAGTCTTTTCTGGGGAACGATCAAGGCATCTCCATCGCAGATAAAAAGCCTGTCCTGCCTTTGGCAATGTGTTTTCGCAAATTCTATATCTTGAAAGATAATATCGTCTTTTTTTATATTAAAACGCTTTTCCCTGAATGTCCCGCAAAAGGTACATTTATTATGGGAACAGCCCAGAGTGACCTGTAATAAGATACTATCGGCCTCACTTGGCGGCCTTATCATCATACCTTCATAGTGCATAGCTTTAAAATTCCTTAAAATTTAAAGCCATTTAATAGCAGATATTATCAAAAAATTCAATATGTTGATTTGACTCAAATCTTTTTTGGCCTAATCGTTTACCAAACCATTTTTAGCGGGACATTTATCAAATTGTTTGACACATAAGGAACAAAAGGTTTCTATCCAGCAAGATTCGGGTGGCGAAAATTATTCAATAGGTTTATAAGTCTGTTAAAAAATATTTAAGGATACAAAATATGAATAAGGCCATGGGAATTAAATTATGGTGTTTGATCATCTTGCTTTCAATTATCTGGGGAGCATCTTTTTTCTTTGTAGAAATTGCTGTGGAAAAGATGACACCTTTGACAATTGTATTATACCGGGTGGGTTTTGCCGCTTTTCTCCTGCTGGCCTTTGTTCGGCTGACAGGGCGTAAAATGCCGAAAACCATTGGCATCTGGGGTGCTTTCCTGGCCCTTGGTGCATTAAACAATGCGATTCCTTTCACTCTCATCACATGGGGGCAAAGCCATATCGATTCAAGTCTGGCATCAATATTAAATGCAACGGCACCCGTTTTCAGTGTTATTCTTGCGCATTTTTTAACAAAAGACGAGCCCCTGACAAAAAACAGGCTGGCCGGTGTTTTATTTGGATGGGGTGGTGTGGCCCTCTTGATCGGTATTGACGCTTTAAATGGAGCAGGGATGAAGATGGCAGGACAGCTTGCAGTGTTAGGAGCCGCTCTTTTCTATGCATTTGCAGCCATTTTCGCTCGAAGATTCAAGGATATTGATCCTGTGGTAGTGTCTGCAGGAATGCTTACAGGCTCTACCATCATTATGATTCCCATGGCGTTTATCATGGAACAGCCATTGGCACTTGATCCCACACCTGTAACATGGGCCGCGCTTTTCGGGCTTGCCGCCATTTCAACATCACTGGCTTATATTATTTATTTTTATGTGCTTTCAAAAGCCGGGGCCACCAATATTTTACTGGTAACCTTTTTAATTCCCGTCAGTGCTATTTTCTTAGGCATGGCTGTGCTGGGAGAAAACCCTGGATGGAACGCCTTTGCAGGCATGGGTTTGATTTTTATCGGCCTTGTCCTTATTGATGGGCGGCTTTTAAAAAGGGGGTCCTGAAAACTGTATTTCACCTTTTCCATGTTTCATGCCAGGTTGTTTTATCAATAAGCGCTTTGGATAATTTCTTATTTAAAATATACAATTCTTCTTTATTTTTAAAATACAGGTAGAGCGTACCTTTGCTCAACTCGACTTTTTTGGCTATCTGATTCATGGAGGTTGCGGCAAATCCCTGCTCAAAAAACAATTTCTTAGCTGCATCAAGGATTTGTTTCTGCCTGATTTTTTCTCGTCGTATCCGTCTTTCCTTTATACCCATCTTTTCCTCAGGACCAATTTTTATTTTTTTAACCTTTCTTGAATTTGTCTGACCACCTTTTAATCCCCATTGAAACCCACTTGACATTTTGTTTTTTGCAACAATTATTATGGAACAATATTTTAAATATGAATTTAAAAAAATAAAAACACAGGAGGAAACATGGGTACAAAAAAAACACGTAAATTTAAAACCGAAGTGCAGCAGCTTTTGCATCTGATTATCAACTCTTTATACTCCAACAGGGAAATATTTGTTAGAGAGCTGATTTCAAATGCATCTGATGCCATTGACAAGGCAAGATTTGAAGAGCAGACAAAACCGGATCTATTTGCTGATGATAATGATTATCATATTCGTATATCCCTGGATTCTGAAAATAAAACTTTTCAGATTTCCGATAATGGTATTGGAATGACCTTTGATGAAGTCAATGATAATATCGGAACTATTGCTCAGTCAGGAACAGCGGCCTTTATGAAAGCACTTGAAAATTCCAAAAAGGAAAATACACTTTCGCCTGAACTCATCGGCCAGTTTGGTGTAGGGTTTTATTCTGCTTTTATCGTTGCCGACAAGGTCATGCTCGAAACAAGAGCACCGGGAGAAAATACTGCAGTCAGATGGGAATCAGATGGAAAAGGGTCTTACACTGTTCAGGAGATCGAAAAAGACACTCGCGGCACAACAATTACACTTTTCTTAAAAGATCCTGAGGAAGGTGAACAGAATTTTACAGAAGAATACACCATCCAGCATATTGTGAAAAAACATTCTGATTTTGTTACCTATCCCGTAGTGATGAATGTTGAAAAAAGTGAGCCCATTCCGGAAAATGAGCTTATCAAAGATTCAGAAGGCAAACCCATTGGTGATACTTTCAAAAAAGTCAGAAAAGATGAAACTTTGAACTCCATGAAAGCCATCTGGTCAAAAGCCAAAGAGGATGTGAGCGATAAAGAACATGAAGAGTTCTACAAACACATCAGCCATAACTGGGACAAGCCCATTGAAATCATCCACAAGAAATTTGAAGGTGTAACAGAATACGATGTTTTGATGTATCTGCCAGAAAAGGCTCCCATGGATCTTTTCAGACCTGAAAGAAAGCACGGAATGCAGCTTTATTGCAAACGGGTATTTATAATGGATGACTGCAAGGAACTTTTACCTGAGTATCTTGGATTTGTTCAAGGGGTTGTGGACGCTCCGGATTTAAACTTGAATGTGAGCCGTGAAATTCTTCAGGAAGACCGCCTGGTCAGAAATATCAAAAAAAATCTTGTTAAACAGATTTTCAGCGTGCTGGAAGGCATGGATAAAGAAAAATATGAAGCCTTTTTCAATGAGTTTGGTCAGGCACTTAAAGCCGGTATCCCCACTGATTTTGAAAACAAGGAAAAACTGGCATCCCTTTTGAGATACAAGACCACAAAGTCAGATGACAAATATGTGAGCCTGGACGAGTATATTGAAAACATGAAGGAAGATCAGAAAGAGATCTATTACCTGACGGGTGAAAGCCTGACATCCTTAATGAATTCTCCTTTGCTGGAGTCCTTGAAAGCCAGGGACTATGAAGTCATTTTAATGATAGATCCCATTGATGAATGGGTTACACAGTCTTTGCCTGAATACAAGGAGAAAAAACTCAAGAGCGCTGAAAAAGGGGATCTTGACCTTGAAAAAGTGGATGATGAAAAGAAAAATGAATATTCAGCCCTACTCTCCTTTCTTAAGGGAAAGCTTGAAAAAAGGGTCAAGGATGTAGTGGTATCCAACAGGCTTAAGGATTCTGTTTCCTGTCTGTCCGGAGATGATTACGGCATGAGCGCCTACATGGAAAAAATCATGAAGGCATCGGGCCAGAAAACACCGGACCAGAAAAGAGTGATGGAAGTCAATGTGAACCATCCTGTTATGGATAAGATGAAAACACTTTTTGAAACTGACACCACCAACCCGGTTTTAAAAGACTATAGTGATCTTCTATTTGATATTGCCATCATCAGTGAAGGCGGCAAACTGGATAATCCTTCAAAATTTTCCAAACAACTGGGAGACCTTATGGCCCAGTCCATATGATCATTTTTCTTGAAACCCTTGGATGTTCAAGGAACCGGGTTGACAGTGAAATAATGCTGGGAAAACTTGTGGCTGCGGGTCATTCGATAACAGATGATCCGCATCTTGCCCAGGTGATCATTGTCAATACCTGCGGATTTATATCAACAGCCTCTGATGAGGCTGTTGATGTTCTTCTGGAAATGGCAAAATTAAAAAAAACAGGCCTCTGTAAAAAACTGATTGCCACAGGATGTCTTTCCCAGAGGTATAAAGAAGATGAAAACCTTTTATCTGCACTGCCTGAAGTGGATGCGTTTTTAGGCACTGCTGCAATAGATCTTATTGTGGAGGCAGTGGAGAATGAGAGCAAAAAGCCTTTAATTGTTTTCCCTGATCCCGTCAACAGGCCATTCCAGGATCTTGCCGAACAAAGGCAATTGACAAATAATTTTCTTGCCTATATCAAAGTATCAGAAGGATGCAATAGAAAATGCACCTATTGTATTATCCCGAGCCTTCGCGGCATTCAGCGCTCAAGACCTGTTGCTGATATCTGTAAAGAAGCCGCAATTCTTGTTAAGACAGGTGTTAAAGAGATTCTTTTGACGGCTGAAAATACCACTGATTACGGGCAGGATTTCCAGGATGGAAAAGGATTTGAACATGTTCTTGCTTCTGTCGCCGCAACCCTTGAAAATGAACATGCAAATGCCAATACATGGATACGATTTTTATATACCCATCCCAAAACATTGACAGAGTCGATCATAAAGAGTGTAAAAAACCATAAAAACATCTGTTCCTACTATGATGTTCCAATCCAGCACGCCTCTTCATCCATACTTAAAAAAATGGGCCGGCCTTATACCATTGAAGATCTTTATGCCCTTTTTAATACAATCCGAAAAATAGATCCTGGCGCAGCTTTAAGAACAACTATTATTGTAGGATTTCCCGGTGAATCAGATGCTGATTTTGATCAGTTAATGACCTTTATTAAAGATATCCGCTTTGATCATTTAGGTGTATTCACCTATTCGGATTCAGATGATCTTAAATCTCATCTTTTAAAAAATCATGTACCTTCAAAAATTGCTGAAAAAAGGCATGGCATGCTAATGGCAGCCCAGGCTAAAATTTCAGTATCAATAAATGAAAAACATGTGGATAAAACATTTGAAGTCCTGGTTGAAGAAAATCCGGAAAAAGGCGTATACATTGGCAGGACAAAGTTTCAGGCCCCTGAGGTGGACGGAGTTACATTTATTTATGCCAATGGACTTGAAATAGGTACCTTTGTTAAGGTAAGAATCACAGAGGCGTTTGAATATGATATTGCTGGAGAGATTTTGTGACAAAAGGGTTAAAACAAAAAATCGTTGAAATGGTGACCCCTGATCTTGAAAAAATTGAAATCGCACTTGAACATCATTTAAAACCTAATTTAGGCCTGGTAAAACAGATTGCTTCCCACCTTCTTTTCAGTGGCGGGAAAAGGCTGAGACCACTTCTGATGATTAACAGTGCAAGGATTTGCGGTTACAATAATGCGTTTGATATCGAGTTTTCAACAATTTTTGAATACCTTCATGCAGCCACCCTTTTACATGATGATGTAGTGGATGAAGCAGAGAAAAGAAGGGGTAAAAAAGCTGCCCACAAAAAATGGTCAGCTCCCAAAGTGGTTCTTACAGGCGATTTCCTTTTGGCCCGTGCCCTTGATATTGCAGCCAGAACAAAAGAACCGGATATTATTTCAGTCATTGCAAAAATCACCCGGGATATGTCTGAAGGAGAGATAGACCAGCTGGAAAAAAAAGGAAATCTTGATCTTTCTGAAAAAGAGTATTTAAAGATCATTGAAAGAAAAACTGCTGTTTTGCTCCAGGGTGCCTGTAAAAGTGGTGCCATCCTTGCAAATGCACCTAAAGGACAGCAGGATGCTTTAAATCTTTATGGATTCCATCTGGGAATGGCCTTTCAAATGGCGGACGATCTTCTGGATTACACTGCAAGCGCCAAAGAGCTTGGAAAAAACCCCGGGGCAGATATGCGGGAGGGAAAACTGACTTTACCGTTAATCTACAGCCTTGCCAATGCATCTCAAAAAGACAGGGAGTGGATGAGGGCTGCTATCACGGCACAGCAATTTGATTCTGAACAATTTGAAAAATTAAAAAAAAAATTATATATATACAAGGGAATTGAATATACTAAGGAAAAAGCAGGTGACCATGTAGACAAAGCCAAGGCATGCCTTGCGGAATTTAATGATTGCCCCTCCAAACAGATTTTATGTCTGATTGCAGATTATTCCATTGAAAGAAAGGTATAAAAAAGATGTTAAAAAAAACAAGCTCCATTGGTTTCATTGTTTTATTCATCACTGTCCTCTTCATATCTGAGCCATCATCTGCTGTTGAAGATTCAAGTATATTAATGGGTGTCACCACTGGTAAAGGGCGGATTACCAGTCAAAATCTTCAGCAGGCAAAGCAAAATGCAGTATATGAAGCCTTAAAGGTTGCCGTTCAAAATGCCTTTGCAAAAATTGTTTCAAAACAGGTCTTTGCATCCAACCTTGATTTTTTTTACAGCCAGGTGCTTCCCCATGCTTCAGACTATATTATTACCTATCAAGTTCTGGGCGGAATTGAAAACAAAGGTTATTATCTTGTGGGGGTGGAATCAAAGGTGGATATCCATAAGCTTGAAAAGACATTGACCGAT
>JABGOU010000040.1 GCA_018645325.1 Desulfobacula sp. | reverse complement strand
TAACCTCTCTATCGCCCTATCAAATTGTAAACTTTTTTGTTCAATTGAGGCGACAACTACCCTGACACATAGGGATACAAGACATAACAATTTCGAATGTGAAAACCCTGATGAACACCTTGGATGTGATCCTGGAATCGACGTAGCCGGATAAGTTAATCATAAAAGTCAGAGCCTCCTTGAGGCTCTGACTCATTTTTGCCTGCAGGATAATTCTTTCATTAATTTTAAAACAGCTCGCTCCTTTGCTTTTGCTTCCACCTCAATTGTGATTTTCATTGACAACCAGATTCGGGGAAAATCATTCGTATCTATAAAATCATGATGCTTTCTCATATCGGCAGACTGCCATCCATTAATCGGGGAGGATATATGAAACAGCGGTTCACGATTCCAGGTATCAGCAGATAAACAAGTGGCATCACTGATAGACAGAGTATCTTTTAAACACCGGTGGTGGTGGACGTCATAAACCAAGGGGATGTCCATGTCCCTGCAGACCGGCAAAAGGTCTTGTGGAGAATAACTTTTATCATCATTTTCCAGGGTCAGCCGTTTTCTGACAGTATCAGGTAGACTGTCAATCACTTTGCGCAGCCGTTTCAAAGCGGATTGTTTATCATTATAGACGCCACCGGCGTGGATATTGATGACATCGGCATTTACCCATTGTGAAACTTGGGCCTGGTATTCCAGATCAGCTGTGGACCGTTTCACAACATCTGGATTTATAGATGACAGGACAATAAATTGATCCGGATGAAAAGTGGTCCGAATGTCATGTTCCCTGCTGAACTCACCGCAGGCCATGAATTTTTTAATAATCTGATCTGCCTCTGGTAAATCCGAAACATTATATCCCAGTTGAGGATGCGTCTTTAATGGTAGAATTTGGCTGTTGATCCTGAAGCCGCCAATGTTGTTTTGATGGCAGAAGGTCAGGGCCCTCAACAAACTCCCGGCATTAGACAAACAAATATCTGACAAACGTTTTTTTTGTTCCTCAGCTGAGAACTGTGATAAGTGCTTTGCTGTTGTCCGTCTGAATTTTATCGGTTGTTCTTTAAATATGCAGCACAACCCGAATCGAATGGCGCCTTTAGTCATGGGGAGACCTTGATTTTTATTACATCCTGGAATTGACTGACCACAAAGAATGTATCCACACGAACACAGACCAGTGCTGTTGCCGGGTCAGTTGAAAAGGATTTGAGGTGGGGATGACTGTCTGTAATCAGATGTAACAGTTCACCTTTTTGCTGATTTTCAACGGTAACAGCTGTGCCAGTGGCAGTAACACAAACCGCCTTGTGGGTATCCTCTGGATTATTTTGGTGATTGCTGATCAGAACAGCTACTTTTGGATTACGCGTTAAATTATCATATTTTCGTGTGGTCCGGGGTGTTAAAAACACTATCTGATCAAGCGTATGGGTTGCAGCAAAGGCAACAAGGCTGGCATACGGTTGATCATCTCGCTGGGTAGACAACACCGCGAACGCCTGAGAATCAAATATCGTTCTGATCTGAGTCAGTACCTGTTTTTGTTTATCATTCATATTTCATCCTTGGTCATCAAATCATTTGTCTGGAAATTAACCCGGCAAGGGTCTTGTTTTCTTTTTTAGGGTGTGAATCTTTCAGGAGGAGTTACAAATTTCAAATTCGATGCATTTACAATACCTTTAAGCATACGGTTAAAGACATATAAATGAAACGGATAGAGCACATACCAATAGAGGATACCCATTACCCCTTTGGGCAAAAATCGGGATATCAGCATAATTTGGCATTGGTTGTTCCCCACATCATCAATATTGATCTCCAGCAGTGCTTCGCCTGGTGTTTTCATCTCTGCTATCAATAATAGCTTTGAAGGTTTTTTCAGGTTCAAAACCCTCCAGAAATCAAGGGCATCCCCGACTTGAAGTCTTTTTTTTGAGCGCCTGCCACGGGACAAGCCGACCCCACCGGACAACACATCTATAAACCCGCGAATCTTCCACAAAAGATCGGCACCATAATAACCGGTTTCCCCCCCAAGCTGCACAACAGCTGTCCACAGATTTTGAGCAGTTCCTTTGACAACCGACCTGTAGGCGCATTTGAGGATAGTTCCGCCGGAATAAGTTGAATCACCGGAATAGGCCCATTCTGGATATTTGATTTCTCCCGCATCTGTCCAGCACGTATCAACCTGTTCCTGTTGAATTCGTTCAAGGGCTCTCCGAATAGCTTCTTTGCAGCTGATCAATTCTTGTGGAATAATCTGGATAATTTTGTTTTCTGTACACGTGGTCGGAAGACTCAAGCCTTCTGTCAAGGGTTGTGCAATTGCTGAAGGAACCGGAGTTACCAAGTGGATCCACAAGGATGATAATCTCGGTGTCAAGACCGGAACCGGAATCATAAGAGGCGAAGGCAAACCGGCTTCTTTTGTAAAAACATGGAACAAATCACGATATGCGACAACATCCGGACCACCGATATCAAACGTTTTTCCCCGTGTCTCAGGGTTTTCCATGCAGCCTTTAAGATATCCCAGTATATTTGTTATGGAAATGGGTTGAGTCGGCATACTGACCCATTTGGGCGTGACCATGACTGGCAGGCGTTCCGCCAGATATCTTAAAATTTCAAAACTGGCACTGCCTGATCCAAGTATCATGGCGGCTCTTAGAACAGTTGCCGGTACCGGACCGCTCAAAAGGACCTGTCCAACTTCATTTCTTGAAATAAGGTGTTTGCTTATATTTTTATGATGAATGTCACCAAGTCCGCCCAAATAGATCAGGTGCTCTGCATGTTCATCAGCAGATGCCTGAACCATGTTTTCCGCTCCGATTCGATCCGCATGCCGGTATTTTCCTTTTTGAGAAATCATTGAATGGACAAGATAATAAATTGTCCCACACCCATCTACAGCCTTTCGAAGTGAGTCTACATCCAGGATATCACCCTTTACCAATTGGACATTAGGGTCCTGTCCCCAGGGACGGTCCGCCATTTTTGCGATGGAACGCCCCATGGCCCTTATATTGTAACCTGATTTCAATAAAAGTGGAATCAGACGGCCGGCAACATATCCCGTTGCTCCGGTTACCAATACAGGTTTATAATTTTTAGTATTCATTTAGGTTCCTTTTAAACCGGACATCAGCAAAATCAAGTTACCAAATGAAATCGCCTGAATCATATTGACAAATACGAAATGGTGTATTCAAAAAAGGAGTGCCAATAATATCTAAAAACTATATACTAAAAACCATACTGTCAATGCGATAGTTTATAAGGACACTGAAAATCAAAGCCCGTTCCATCTTACTTGTACAGGAGAATCAAATGCTTACACCCATTAAAATTGGCGTCAGTTCGTGTCTGCTGGGAAACAAGGTCCGTTATGACGGCGGACACAGTCATGATCGGTTTCTCACACAAACCCTTGGACTATTTGCAGGAAAATGGGCAAACTTGTTGCACAGGGGAAAAATGATGAATTTTCTCATTTGATTGACACTTATGAATCGCATCTGTTAAAGGCCTTGCGCCTGGCACCGACTTTAAAAAAAAATATCAATGTTCTGCAGCATATTATGGGATACTTTAAAAAGGACCTGAGCTCTGATGAAAAGCAGGAGTTGTTGACTGTTTTCGACCAATATCGATCGGGGTATGTGCCCCTTATTGTTCCAATAACGCTGATAAATCATTATGTAAGAAAATATGATCAACCCTGGTTGAAAATACAGACGTATCTGAATCCACATCCGTTTGAATTAAAATTAAGAAATTATTATTAAACCTAAAAAAAGATTAGAACCCAGATCAAAATACATATTCTTGCCAGCATACTTAAACCAGTGGTCGGGGCGCAGATGATCGACCCATGTTTAAGACCATAGATAGCCGTATATCTGGGCAGGGTGCGTCTGAGTCGGGTCACCGGTATCATCAACATCCCTCCGGCCAGTAAAGAAACAATCGCCTGATAATCGTTCACCATGTGTTGATCTATCAGATTCGACATATAGGTGATTCCCACAGTTGGGCTGAATATGTAAGCACTTATCGGACCGATCACTGCTGCAGGAAGGTCAAATATAGATGTTATAGGGACAATAGCTGTCTCAAACCAACCCAGCACGCCTGAGTTCATAAGCAGTTGAATCAAAAATGTTATCATCGCAAGCATTGTCAACATTCGAATATACATCTTTTTCCGGGTGAACCATGTATCTGCTAATAGTTGTTTTAAAGATCACGGGATACAATCAGCATCTATTGGATCGCATTCGAGGTTGTCGAATGCATCCTCAGATTGTAGGGCAGTTTGCAGACTGATGCGCCCCCATAAAATGACAAAACCAATTTTGAGGATTCCGGTTAACCAGAAAGCCGCAATATAAATCATACATAGCTGGAAACCCAAAAGAGGGAGAACTATCGGGAGCTGAAATGTCAGTGTTTCTTTATGGTATAAAGAGTGAGCGGCTGTAATCTCAAAATAGGCAGGACTGAAAGAAGTAGTGTGGGGTATTATTTTTTAATGGGGCGAGGTCTGTGGGATCAGGCGGGGTAAAACTGGCAACAAAAAAAAGACGCAACACAACTGGAGATAGAGGAGATTGCTGTCCATACCCTGAAAATTATTTTCCTTGAATGTGAAAAAATGAAATGTATATAATAGCAAATTGAATTAAGAAGGATGGTTTTCATTCAGCTTGTCAGAAAATATAGTTGACGGCTTAAAATCCTCTCACAAATTCACACCATCAATTATGTTAAAAGGTACCAATATAAATCATTGAAATTTTTAAAAAGCGCCTTGACATTAAGTGAATGTTCGTTTATTTTACATTCATGAGGATAAAAGACGACATAAAACAAGAGGCTTTATTTGAAGCAACGGTAAAGCTTGTAAATGAAATTGGATTTGCATCCAGCTCTGTTTCCAAAATCGCAAAGCAAGCCTGCGTTTCTCCTGCAACAATTTATGTCTATCATAAAAACAAAGAAGACCTTCTGGTAACAACCTATATTCAAATCAAAAAAAATATTGCCAGGGCTATCCATAAAGATTTTGATGGCAGTCTTCCCATCCGGGATATATTAAAAAACGTATGGTTTAAAACCTTTGCCCATATTGACAAACATCCTGATTATTTTCAATATACCGAACAATTTTCCAACTCCCCTTATCAATCACTTGTGGATAAACAGGATATTGAAGCTTATTTTGATCCTATAATAAATGTTCTTTTAAAGGGGATTGAACAAAAAATTATTAAAAACGTGGCCTTTGATATCTTAACAGCATTTATATTTTACCCCATCATAGCCCTGTCAAATGCCAGGGTGTGCCAGGAATTTGAATTGAATGATGAGAATATTGAGACTGCGTTTACCCTTGCATGGGATGCTATAAAACTATAAAAAAAAAATTATTGGATTAATAAATGAACATTCACTTTAAAAGTATTCAGATTTAGTGGAAATTATGAATAAAATTCTAATATTTACACTGCTGTTTACAGGAGCTTTTACCATGACGTTTACCAATTCATTTGCCACGGAAACATTTTACACCCCATTCACTGGGGAACATTTAATCTGGCCTTACATCCCTGGAATGACCCTATGCAAAGATTAATCAAAGCAGCCAATTTATATAATATTCCCGTTGCAACTCCCATTTGCGGGCAGACCATTCAATATCGCAAAGAGGGTGAATATAATAAAGAGGATCAATATAGTATTGATGGTCAATATGGAATAAATGGATTGGGATCACACTGGTGGAAAAACTATTCAGCCCATCAAAAAATCACACAAAATATCCTGGAGATAAACAAATAAAATAAACAAAATGGAATCATACAAACATTGATGATCACACCGACAAAATAGGTATTGTTACGGGTGGCGCAATGCCCCACTCAAAGGTTACAACTTCTTTTTAAGATTGATAAAATCGCTTCTCTCAAATCCCAGTTTTTTAAAAAAGGAAAGGACATCTGTAGAATCCCAGAGAACAGACGTATATATGTGTTTAATCCCTTTTTCTTTATAAACTTCACATATTTTTCCGGCAAGTTTTAATCCAACACCCTGACCCATATAATCCGGATGAACGCCAATGGCCATAATCCAGGCACTTTTTTTAATCCCAAACCCGGCATATAGACGCGTGCTGATCATATATCCAATAACAGTTCCGTTAACTTCCGCTACAAGACTGGATTCCCCTGCGCCCGCAAATACCTGCTGCTCTATAATTTTTTTAAAATCTACTTCACCATCATCTTCTGAGATGGCCTGTCTGATATTTTGAATTTGTGCAGCATCATTCAGAGTAATTGCTCTTACATTGACTGTGTCTTCCACAAGATCCTCCATTATTATTCTACTTTTATGATCTTCACAATATGGCCGACCCAGTTCGGTGGTAGATAAATTCTGCCACTGTTACCACTGGATTTAACTTCTTTTTCAATCATTTCCTCACCATAGACTTCAAATTTTACCTTGGTCTGGGATATGGATTGCTTGTCTACCCCTTTTTCTTTATCCGCCATATAACATCCTATTTTGATAAAAAAAATGTTTAATATCTATCTTTTCACTCCGGTTCATTTTTTTTTGTATAAAGCACTTTATATTTATCTGGTTTTTCTTTTATACATTCGGTACATCCAGTTTCCATATCTGGTTTGAACGGTTCTATCTTTACTGAAAAACCTATTTCTTCGTACATTTTTACAATCTGGGTCAACTTGGGATCATCATAAATCCCTCTTTTTTTCCACCCCTTTATCCGGGTTTCTAACTTATCCAATCACGTCTTCCTGTTTTTATTAGGGCATAGCTTTTTTCTATCTGTTTTATAGCCACATTATATCCTTCTATTAATATTTTCAACACCAAAATCGTTTTTTTTATAACATCTTAAAATAAAAAAAGGGCTGGCAAGAAATAAATTTCTCACCAGCCTTATTATTTTAAATCTGCTGACTTATGTCCTGGACAAAAAACTCTACCATTTGAACCCGGCATATTTATCGGGGAAATTGGCGGTTTTCATCCTGAGTAGTTTCTAAATCAACGGCTTATACACTGCACTTTTCATGATAACGTAACGAAGTGCAAGGTCTCCTGCAATCACACAGGCCAATCTTAAAAAGATCAAGAAGCTGTTGGTATCTCCACCCCACATGATCAGAGCGAGAATCAACGGTACAGTGATGGCAAGTAAGCCAATGCCAATAAAAGAAATTTTTAAAAGGTCTCCACGTAACTGCATTTTAATGGATTCTTTTCCAATCTCATTACTATGCCAGGTTCCCCAGACATAGAGCACAATGCACAAAAAGTATGCAAAGAAAAATACCTCTGCCCAGACTTCCATTCCAGAGGCAAGTGCTGCAGATCCTGAAACAGAAACCATGAACTGTAGAATCTGATGACCTATCCATACGCCTGAAATAAGGGACAATGGCAGAACCATTGTTGAACTCCAGGCAGGAAGGGCACGGATAACATTCATAGTTGCAAATCCATGGGAAATAATTAAAAGGCATAAAATCCCCATAATGGTGCTGAAGACCATATTAAATCCGCCGCTGGTTACAATCTGCAAAAGCCCTAAAGCTGCAAAGACCCCAATTATCCATATCCCTCTGGACAATTCAGAGGTATTGGGTTTCATAATCATTCTCCAGGCTCTCAAAGGATTGCCCAGATACAGCACATGAATAACACCTCCCAGGACCAGTGTAATCAGCCAGCCCAGGATCAATCCAAGCTTATATGCATAAAAAAGTGATACAAAATAAAGCCCTGCTCCGATTTCCGAGAAAAAAAAGGCCAGCCATAGAAATAGTCCTTTATCATCAATCCACTGCCTCTGACGGGTTGGATTTACCATCCATTCATAGGGTTTTAATCCACTGCCATCAGGAGGAAACATTATTTGTTCAAGTTCATGAATTTTATTACTCATTTTGCATCCCTCCTTTAGTCTTTATAAATTTTCACGGCAACAGCAGTTTCCATGTTACCGGCAACGGGGTCAAAATATTTCAGTTTAGATGGCAGCAATTTACAGAAGTTGGAACCTTTGCCTTTAGCAATGGGTCGTCCATCAGCCCAAAGGCCTCCCTGACCGGCAATGCCTATAACTTTAGGACTCTGCGCCTCCATTGTTTTCACAATCCCGTTTTCCTTGACACCGGCTTTGGTTTCAATCCAGATGACATCTCCATCCTTCATGCCCTTTTCTTTTGCAAGAGATGAATTCAGGGTAATGGTAAATGTATAGGGGCACATTTTGGAAACTTCATCAATATACGGATTCTGGAATGTAGTGTTATTGGTGTGCAGGATATCCCTGTATGAAAATGCAATCAAGTCAAATTCACTATCCAGATCTTTGTGGGATTCCGGCCAGAACCATGACGGAAGTGCTGAATACTGGTCCATATCAAATTCCAGATCAAAACCGGTTTGTTCAAATATCTCTTCCATGCGTTTTCTGTCATGAAGCAGATATTCCATATAAACCGGGCACCGGGTATCAATATCCCATCGCCAATAGACATCCTCAATGGGTTTATTCCAGGTCGCATATCCCTGTTCTTTAATTTTTTCCGTATCTTTGCCATAGACCCATTTTAAGAATCTTTCTCCAATCTCTTTCCAGGTTAAGACCTCTCCGGGTTTGATCGTAAGTTCCGGATCAGTCACACCATAGTAATCGTTGAGTTTTGCATTAAACTTGTCTAAAACACCGCAACGATTGGCAACGTCAATATATACATCCATAAAGAAACGCGATTCACCTATTGGCTTGGCCACGGGCTGCTGCATGTGCACATACCAGTCTTCATGGGACGGACTGCCGGAAAAGAAGAAAGCATCAATTTCTGAAGACCAGCAATCTTTTTCCAGATAAGATACGTCGGGCAAAATAATATCACCAATGGCCTGATCCGTTTCATTGACCCACAGATCCATCTGAACGACAAAACAGTCCTTGAAATTTTTAATGGCTGTATCCCAGTCAGAATTACTGATAACAAAATTGGCTGCTATTCCGAAAATCATTTCCGGTTTGGATTTCATGCCAAATTTTTCATGGATGTAGTCAATTTCATCCACATAGGGAATATGGGAAAGGGTACAATGGGTCCATATATCAACACACCCCATGTTGGTCGCGGGAAGGCTGGGTGCATGAACGGGCCAGGGATCATGGGAATAGAAAACAGAAGGAACAATAACCCCGTCCTTACCGGCTTTACACGTCTGCTCATAATTGCCACCCGGATACGCCCTTCTGATAGCGGGCCAGCCAAGAGTACCGCCGGGGACGTCTTCCGCGCCCACCAACTGGCTCATCAAGTCAATGGCAGCCACCTGGTGAATACCGTTGGAATGTCCCTGGGAACCACGGAAAGTCACGGAGGAAACCGGTCTGTACGGATAGGTCTTTCCTTCAAGGGTAATGGTGGAACCAATCTGGGCATTGTCTACCCATTCTTTGCACACTTTGAGAATCGTAGCCACAGGAACGGTTGATATTTCAGAGGCCCATTCAATTGTATACTGTTTTAAATGTTCTTTAAAAGGAACAAAACAAGGTCTTACTCGTTCACCATTATATTCATATTCACCATCAAGAGCGCAATCTTCCCATGCAAGCGTCGGGTCGTCATATTCCTTGATCTTGGCTTCTCTGCTATCAAATATTAGCGGTTTGTCGCTTTCTTCATGGCGTATGTAGGTGCCGTCATCTTTAATCAGATAGGGAAAATTAGTTTTGGCTTTTAGATAAAGAATGTCCATTTCACCGCGAATGTTCGCTATATAATTGGCAATGGCCAAACCAACGGCCGTATCCGTACCCGGCAGGATGGCAACCCATTCGGTTGCCTTGCCACCGGCAAAGTTACCCATGGGATCAAAAACAACTTCCTTGATACCCCGCCGGATCGCATCCGCTCGAAGCCTTGCATTGGTCATGGCTGAATGTCCGGAGCCAGTGCCTTTACTGGAACCCCATTTCAATACATATTTGGTGTATCGCCAGTCTGGTGCGATGGACCATGCCCCATGAATCAGACCACCCAGCATATGGCAGGCATTGCCACAATGAAGACTTCCGCCACCGATAATAAAGTTACCATTATTTTTTACTCCAAAGGCCTGGGCATAAAAATAGGGATGGTTATGAGGACCGTCTGAAGCTCTCATGGTCTGGTTGGTAAAAAGGATCTTATTGGGATCATCTTCCATGATTTTCTTCATTTTGGTTGCAATGATCTCAAGTGCTTCATCCCATTCTATTTCTTTCCATTTGGGATCCACACCAATACCTTTTTCAGGATTGGTTCTCAACAGCGGTTTTTTAATCCGGTTTGGATCATGATAGTACATCAGACCTGCAGTACCTTTGCCGCAAAGACCGGACCCGTCACCACCCATGGTGCTGTCTTTTATTCCTTCAACTTTTACGGGAACACCGTTCACCACCCGGACTTTTGCAGCACAACCGCAATAGCATACTCCACAGGTGGTATTTACCCATTTGTCTTCCCAAATTTCATCTGTTTTATAGGTCATATCTCCCCCTGTTTATTAATCAATATAATAGACTGCCGGTTCAGTACCAAATTCTTTCCTAAGCTGTTTACCTTTTTTCTCCATGATCAGACGATTAATTTCACTGTCTGGGTCATCAAGATCACCAAAGATTCTTGCATTGACCGGACAAATATTAACACATGCAGGAGAAGCATCCTCGTCTTTACCCGGTGTTAGACCCTTTTTCATACCATCTTCAAGTCTTTCACTGCAAAAATTGCATTTAATCACAGTACCCACTTTGAATGGATATAATTTTTCACCTATCAGTTCCATCTCGGTTTTACCTTGACCCGGGAAATATTCCCTGTCTTTTACTTTTTGGTCATAATATGTTCTCTGCTGATATGGGCAACTCACAAGACAGGCTCTGCAGCCGACACATTTTTCATCGTCAACTGCCACAATACCATCTTCCCTGACATAGGTTGCTCCTGTGGGACATGCTTCCACGCAGGCAGCATCAGAACAATGATTGCAAAGGATAGGATAAATTATCTTGCTGGATGTGGGAAATTTTCCCGTCTCTCCAATAAGCACCCTGTTAAAGAATACCCCCGGAGGAAGAAAATGTTCCTCTTTACATGCTATGGCGCAGCCCCAGCAAGCGATACACCTTTTTACGTCGATTACCATTCCCCATCTTGGCATAACAGCTCCTTTATTAATAATTTTATAAAACTATTGAGATATGAGCTTTTATCGGTAAGAGACAAACCAGCGGTTCTGGTTTTCACATCTCACATATAATTATAAATCAAACAATTTAATCTCTTCAAACCCTCTTTTTGCGCACACAATATTGGCATCAAGCTTTTTTCCTGAAAAATAATCCTGCAACGCGTCGCAACAGGGTTCAATTTCCAACAATCCCGACATTTTTGCAAATGCACCAACAATAACCGTATTGGGTATGGAAAGACCAATTTCTTCCATGGCAATTTTATTGGCGTTAATAATCCCCAACTTTTTAAGATTCTCATGGGAGACATTTATAGTAATATCCGAATCATTCAACAGCATCATACCATCTGGGAGCAATCCTTGAAACACAGCTTCTGAATTTCTCTGAGTGGGATCAAGAACCACGATAATATCTGGATTATAGATCTGTGTTTTCTCTCTAACCGGCTTATCCGAAAATCTACCAAAGGCTGTGACAGGCGCGCCCCTTCTTTCAAAACCAAACATGGGAAAACTGGCGCCGAATCGTCCGGTTCTGGCAAAAGCATTGGCAAGAATTTTAGATGTCGTAACAACACCCTGCCCCCCTCTGCCATGGAATCTGACTTCACTCATTATCGCTTCCTCCTTTAATCTTCTGAAGACACGGGAAGCTGACATTCACCTTCCAGTGCGCTCAACCCGCCCAACATGCAGTATTCGTAATCAATATCATCCTGAAGAATCTGAAGATCTGCTTCATTCAAATGGGCGAATTTTTTTATTAACTTTGTATAGGTTGATACAGGTTTGGGTTTTTTAACGGTTTTGGTCATCCTGATTTTGCCGTTCACAGCTTCCCAAAGCGGGAAGTAGTTTGTTTTTACAGCCCTTCGGCACACTTCAATGGTATTTTCCGGGGCATAGCCCCATCCCGTGGTACAGGGAGCAAAAACATGAAGAAAGGCAAACCCTCTTTCTTTGGCTTCCTTTGCTTTTAATAATTTTTTAGCAAGGTCCCCCATGTCGCTCAGGGTTGCAGTGGCTGCATAGGGAATCTTGTGCATGGCCATTTTCAGAGCCAGGTTCATCCTTCTCAAGTTTTTTCCTTTGGAAGCAGATCCTAAAGGAGTTGTGGTCGTACTTGCACCATATGGTGTGGTTCCGCTTTTCTGGATACCCGTATTCATGTATCCTTCATTGTCATAACAAATATAAATAAAGGGTTCATTTCTTTCGGCAGCACCGGACAGATTACCAAATCCGATATCAGCAGCAGTACCATCTCCGTTGAAACAAACCACTGTATTCTTGATACCGGCTTTCCTGTAATATCTGGCAAGACCTGTGGCATTTGCAGCAGCCCCGGTCATAAGCGTTCCAAAATATGAAAGGGTATGCCAGGATTGATTGTTCTGTCCAAGGAGTACAGGAGCTGAACAGGACGGGGTACCCGTAATTACGATATCATTACCCAAAACCTGTGGGATAAATCTCAATAAAAGCTCAAGACCGCAACCCGGACAGAATGCCACGCCTTTTGAAAAAGGGTCTTCATGTTTAAGATAATCCAGTACTTTTGTCAGTTTGCCTTGCTTTTTTTCTGTCATTTTAAAGCCCTCCCCGTTTTTCAGAATCAGGTTTTTCAGAATCAGGTTCATTGGCTTCAGGATATGAAACCCATGTGACTTCGCGAACGTCTTTGCCTGCAGCAAGATCACAGGTTGTATCAATCATCTGCTCTACATTGGCTTGTGTGATATCTGTATTTGCAATGCCATCAATGAAACTTATCATTTTTGAACCGCCAAGTTGTGTTTCAAAGGCTTTTAACTCAGTATACATAGGACCACCCTTAAATCCAAAACACAGACTCCTGTCCACCACACCAATGGCTTTTTTGCCCTTAAGCACCTCAACCATTACTTCACTTGGAAAGGGTCTGTACATTCTTATCTTTAAAAGGCCCACTTTGACACCTGAATCTCTTTTCTCATCAATAACAGCCTTAATGGTGCCGCACATGGACCCGGAACCCACAAGAACCACATCTGCATCATCCATTCTATATTTTTCAATCTGACCGCCATGGCTGCGGCCAAAAATCGCTTCAAATTCTTTATCGATCTCTTCAAACTTGGCTTTAGATCTTTCCATGGCAGACATATGTTTATGACGAAGTTCAAGATACCCTCCAAGAATTCCATGGGTACCACATCCCAGTCTTCCACCGGGTACAAGTTTCGTTCTTTCAGGCTGATCCTTTAAAACAGATAAAAATTTGTCTACATCTTCTTGTAAAGGAACATCTACAACCTCAGAAAGATAAGAAAGATAGAACCCGTCATAATGAACCATAACCGGTACCTGGATATCATAATCTTCCGCCAGGCGATAAGCCTGGACAACTATATCAAGCACTTCCTGGCAGGTTTCGGCAATAAGAAAAATCCAACCGGCATCCCTTGTGGAGATCATGTCCTGCTGCCCGCAGGATACGGCGATGATTCCCGGCGTTTCACGATTGACATTCACCATGACCACGGGTGCTCTGGCACCGGCCGTTGCAAGAATCGCATCATACATAAAAACAAGACCCCAGGAGGAAGAGGCGGTAAAGACTCTGCCTCCGGCAAGAGAAGCGGCCATAACAGCATTCATTGCAGAGTTTTCACCCTCAACTGTAATCAGCTCGCAATCCATTTCACCGTTTGCATGAAATTTGGAAATCTGCTCAATTATTTCTGTCTGGGGAGTAATGGGATAGGCTGCCACCACATCCGGGCGGGCAAGTTTTGCGCCAATGGCTGCTGCAGCATTCCCTGTTATAACCTTAATCTGTGAACCTGTTTTAGCTTTTGCTTTTGTATTCATTTTTGAAAATCCCCCTCCGGCTTCATGGAAATTGCATCTTTGGGACATTCTTTGGCGCAGATCCCGCACCCCTTACAAAATCCCAGATCCGGCAAAAAATGCGAAGTTTCAACCATCTCCATCACCTGGATGGGACAATAAAGTGCGCAAAATCCGCAAAAAATACATTTTTCTTTGTCAACAACCGGCCTTTTAGTTCGCCAACTACCTGTATCAGAACACATCAGAGGATCGTTCGCATCTGACCATGGCCCTTCGTGCTTTAAGAATTTATTTGAAGACATACAACCCTCTCCTCCTTAAGAAAATAAGACAAGCCTTTATTAGAAATATCTCTATAATTATATCTATTTCATAGCTACTATTTAGCGATACCCTAATTGCATTGTCAAGTAAAAAATGAAAAATTAATTGAAAAAACGTGACGATTGGATAGTAAGAAGCGATACTTATAGGATTTATGCGGGTTTCTAAATCTTACAAATAGTTGACTAATCAACTATTATTATGAATAAAATTCTTTCCCATAATTCGTGTGGGAAAATTTATAAATACTGCTGAAACGAAAATTTGAAGATTTTGGAAGGATAAGGTTAAATTTAGAAAAAGGTTAAATAATTGATGAAAAAATTTCTTTTAATTCTTCCTGACGAAGCTTTGCAGATCCCTTTTCAATTTTTTTAATGGTTGCCGACACACCATCCGCTTCTTTTTTAAGTTGTGGAGCAAGAGCCTTATTCAATTGGTTTTCAGCTTCGGCCAGCTGGTTGATAAAAAACAGAAACTCTCCCTGGCGGCCTCTATAGGCAGACCTGACAAGAGCTTGGTAAGACTCCCCTTTGGCATTCAGCAAAAGGGTATAATGCGTTGCCATCACTTTCAAAAATCTTTCATATTTGCCCGTCACCTTGGCTTTAAGATTCGCCTGATCTGCGATATCCTGCGTGTTTGGTTTTCTGCCCTCGTCAATGGCTTCTTCAGCCTCATTCATAGCCTTTTTCCTGGAGAGGAACCAATTTCCCAAAAATTCTTTCCGCTGTTTTTTATATTTTGAAAAATCTTGAAAATAAAAGATAAAAATAAACGGAATAAAAATCATCCATGCACTCAGTTTGGGTTTAACAATAACATGGCCCGCAAGTTTTGATGCAAATTTTTTTTCGTGATCGATTATTAATTCTTTGTTATCCATATTCATTGCACTTTCTTTACCAATGGTACTTTCTTTACTAAGGGTACTTTTTTTTAAAAGGGTTAACCTGTCTTAGTTCATCATAAATCGCCAGCCAAACCATAGGATCATAAAACAGGAAAGAATACCGGCAAAAAATGCTTTGGTCATTCCATAATCATTGCGTTTGGAATGCTTAAACGAATCACTAAGATAGTATTCGCCATCATAAGATCCCACAGAATCCATATACATATAAGCTGCCGAATCAATATCTCGTTCTTCCACAACCTGGGCAATCTGTTTATAGGTGGAAATATTGTTTTCTATATAAGGTCCCACTATCCATCCAAAGACCCAGATGAGAAAAGAAAAAAATATGAGTTTTCCCCATGCTTTTGGTCTTGAGTCATTTGTTACTGCTTCACTGGACATTTTAACGCTCCCTTGTGGATTATTCTAACAGGTTCCTGCACCCGGAACAAGACAAACATGGACCGGGTACAGGATTGGTCTAAACCAATTAAATGGTTGCTGTAAGATCAGGGAATACCACGTAAAACATGATATATGCCATAACCAGTGTCAGAACCAGATTTAAGGACTGACCAAACACATAGAGGATCAAAGGTTTGCCACCTTTGAAATGATGTTTTAGTTCACGAAAATTGGTTGCAAGCCCGATGCTGACAAAGGACAGGGAAAAAAACCATCCCCTGAAAAGGTCGGACCCACCCTTGATGGTACCCTTGTCAATCATGGCCCGTCCAAGTCCGTCCAACTCTGAATTAAATCCTGAATAGATCAGGGAAAATATAATGGATGCCGCCATAAACCCCAGGACAAATTTGGGGAACCTGAACCAGATTTCAGTCAGACCTACCTTTGCACCGGTTTCTTCTGTTTCCACTTTTGTTGTAAAATAAAGGGCAACAAAAAAGGCAATCACACCAATGAGAACATTCTGGATCATTTTAATGGTGGCTGCCACATAAAGGGCTTTTTCACCTAAAAATGCACCGGCAGCAGCAACAGCTCCTGAGGCATCAATGGTTCCACCCATCCATGCACCACCCAGGATCATCTGCTTATCAACTGGGAAAGTTCCTTTGATTACTGCAGGCATCACAATCATCATGATGGCTGTAAAAACGAGGGAAAGACCAACAGCAAGGGTCAATTCCTCTTTTTTGGCCCGGCAGGCAGAAGCTGCTGCAATGGCAGCAGACACACCGCAAACCGACATGTCAGAACAGATAACCGCATTCAGACGTTTGGAAGGCATGTTGATTATTTTCTGGCCAAACCAATAGGTAATCAGCCAAACTGTCGGGGTCACAACCCAGGCCACAAAAATACCAGCCGTACCAATGGTAATAATTTTTTCAAACAGGATTTTCGCTCCTAAAAGCACCAGACCCGTTTTAATATAATATTCGGTCTGGACTGCAGGCATGGCCCATTTAGGGGTTCCAACGGTATTACTGATCAGCATGCCAAGAAAAATTGCCCAGGCCGCATATCCAATACCATAATGTTTCATGGTAGACTGATAACTGAAGAACCATGCAAGGACAACCACTGCATAGACAAAAACAAAGCCCAGAGCAAATTTCTTAAACGGAACTCCCATTATACTCATGGGGATACCAAAAAGAAGACAGAAAAACACACCCAGCCCGATGAGTTTACCAATCTGGTTATAGGCTTTAACCTTGGTTTTCTTTTTAGCCGAAGAAGCTGCAAGCTTTGCATCACGCCATTTGTCAATGGCAGCTGATGCTGAAGCATTTAAAGTCTCATCCTTAAACCCTGCTGCCTCTGCAAGCTTCTCTGAAGCAAGGGCCACAGCAAAAGCAGCATCCTCAACAGCTTTTTTCTTTGCATACTTTGCCTTGGCTTTGTCAGCCTTGGCAGCGGCTTTTTCCTTACTCATAAAAAAAGCATCCATGGGGTTGTCGGTCCATTTGTGCGGTTTAGCCGCAAAACTTGACAGCCACTTACCCGTTGAAACCTTTCTTGCCTCAGCTTTTTTCTTGGCATCTGACAATTTGTGCCATGCGATTGTTTTTATGGCAGAGGTCCGGTTTGCCGCCTCGCCATATTTAGCTTCAGCCTTATTAATAATTTCCTTCATTTCTCCTGAATGGGGAAAATAAACAAACATGGCTGCAACAAGGAGAAAAAAACCAATCCAGATCGCCCACCAGTCTTCTTTTTTCCACATTTCAGACCATTCCCACTTACCCTGGTCAACTACAATTCCATTACCTTCAGCCATAATCTTCCTCTCTTTTTTATGGTTTATTAAAAAATACGTTATAAAAATATTCAGTTAACTTCAAAGGTTATAGCAAACCCTGTGCCAGGCGCTTATATTTTTAAAACCATTGATATCAAAGGCTTTTATAAAATAACAAACAGTTGAACTGTAAACTTGAGTTTCCAGTTGTGTATGCTAAAGTATCCGGTTTCAACAAGATTCCTTGCAATTAATCTGTGGATTCTTTATTTTAATATTCAAGATGTTAAATGGAGAATAAGAAATGACTTTACCCATAATCAGTTTAAGATTTAAATTCATCACAGGACTTTTATTGTTTGCAGTGGCCCTGGGTATCTGTATCAGCATTATCATATACTTTCACTTAAACCATATCATGAAGTCGGAAATCAGTGACCGTTCAAGAATGCTGTTGTCCCAGTCCAGTGCCGTACAAGACTATGTCAGGACTGTATTGAGACCTGAAATGTTCAAAATACTTCCCAAAGACCGGTTTGTGCTAAAGGCCATGTCTTCTTCATATATCTCCAGACAGGTGATGACTCTTCTGGACGAGAATGAAACCTCTGAGTTTCACTATAGAAGGGTTTCCATTAAACCCAGGAATTCTGAGTCAACTCCCAATGCATTTGAAAAAAGCCTTATTCTAATTTTCAACAAGGACAAGACCCTGGACACATGGGAAGACAACACCATGGTTGGCGATAAGGAATATCACCTGGTGGCAAGACCCGTAACATTCAGTGAATCCTGTATGCAATGCCATGGAGATCCCAAAGATGCGCCCAAAGAACTCAAAGAGATATACGGGGATAAAAACGGATTTAACTACACTGTGGGTGATGTTGGCGGTATTGTGGTTGCAGGATTTCCCCTGGATTTGATTCAGCAACCTGTAAAAGAAGTCACCCTTCAGTATCTGAGCCTGTATTTTTTGGGTATCATGTTTTTTGCAATCCTTATAAGCCTTTTTTTTGATCGACTGGTCATGAAAAATCTTCACACCCTCACCTTAATTTTTAAAACCCGGTTTTCAGGCCGACAGGAACAGGGCATTATCGACAGGCTGGGGCAAAAGGATGAAATTGAAGGTCTTATTGAAGGAGTAGACGAACTGGCAATTTGTCTTTCCGATGCCCGAAATGAGCTTGAGGATTATGCCCAGAATCTTGAATTAAAAGTGGAAGATCGGACAAAGGAACTCAAATTAAAGGCAAAAAAACACCTGGGAGACGTCCGGCTTTTTGTAAAGCTGCTCTCCGGATTCACAGGCTCCATTGACACCAAACATCTGATATCAGGTGTCCTTGAAAGCGTAGGAAAGCGCTTTGATGCAGACCAGGTGATTTATCATTGTACGGTTATTTCCGAAAATGCCTATTCATGGAAGCCGGACAAGGATATCTCAAAACTGGCTGCTGATATCAAGGAACTTTTATGGTTGGACGAAATCCTCATCCGGGATAATCAATTATATATTCCCATAAAATCCTCGGAGAGCCATTGGGGAATTCTGTGTATCTTCTGGTCGAAAATACCTTTACTGGATGATCTGGACCCAGCCATTCTATTGGCTCTGGGTCAGCAGATCGGAATTCTTATTGAAAATATTCAGGCATTTTCAAATATCCGGTTTCAAAACGATATGCTCCAGTCAATTTTTGAAGGGATTTCAGACCCATTGCTTTTGATTGATTCCAACGGCCATATCATCATCGCAAACAAAGCAAGCAAAAGTATTCTTTCAAAAAAG
Organism: Desulfobacula sp.; assembly: GCA_018645325.1. GTDB lineage: Bacteria > Desulfobacterota > Desulfobacteria > Desulfobacterales > Desulfobacteraceae > Desulfobacula. Next base: position 15,366 of record JABGOU010000040.1, on the reverse strand, counting down.
AAACGGGCAAACCAGGAAAAGGAATTGAAAAAATTCCTTTGTCTGGAGAATACTTCAAACAACTCCTTTAATATCCTGAACCAGGTTATTGATAAAGAAAAACCCATGAGCCAGGAAATAAAAACGCCTGATGAAAGATATTTCAGGATTGATCTGTATCCCCTTCCCAAAAGGGATCAGGCAGACCTTAGAATTATTCTTTCTGCCCGCGACATCACCATGGAAAAGCAAATGATGGAACGTATGCAGCAGACAGAACGCTTAAGTTCCATTGGGAAAATGGCTGCCGGGATTGCCCATGAGATCAACAATCCTTTGGGTGTGATTCAGTGTTATACGGATCTTGTTAAAGACACGGTGAAAGATCCTGAAACCTTAAGTGACATCGATATTATTTTAAAACATACCCGCAACGTACAGACTATTGTCCGGGACCTTTTAAGTCTTTCAAGACCCAAACAGGTAATCTCAGGCAAATGCAGTATCAACAAAGTTATCCTTAACGCAATTGAGGTCTTTAAGACTCAGTCTGCATCAAAAAGGATATCAGTGAATTCTTATCTAAAAGATAACCTTCCCGATATCAAATGTGATGCAGCCATTTTAGAACAGATCCTGACCAATCTTTGGCTCAATGCATTTGACGCCATCCAGGATTCCGGCGGAACCATAAATATTTCCACACAATTTGCAAAAAAAGATCAGGTTCTGCTCTGCATTGAAGACAATGGCCCGGGCATTTCCGACCACATCATTTCACAGATATTTGATCCTTTTTACACCACAAAAGAGGTGGGAAAAGGAACCGGTTTAGGGCTTTCCGTTGTATATGGGTTTATCAATGAAATTGGCGGGCGTATCGAGGTTGAAAGTGATGAAACCACTGTTTTCAACATTTTCTTTCCTGTGGTTAAACCGGAAGACAGCTAAAACAAGGACGTAAAATGAAAGACTTTTCCATATTGGTTGTTGATGATGATGAGGATTTTCTCAAAGGCATCATCAGGAATCTTAAAAAAAAATTCACAAGCATGGACATCATAGGTGAATTATCCGGTCAAAGTGCTGTTAAAATATTGGAACAAAATAAAATCGGCGTAATGCTTTCCGATCTTCGCATGCCGGGCATGTCCGGACATGAGCTACTTTTAAAAGGGATAAAAATTAATCCCTACCTCTGCGTGATCATGATTACAGGACATGCCACGATTGAAAACGCTGTCAAGGCCCTGAAAATGGGGGCATGGGACTTTATTACCAAACCTGTGGAAAGAGATTCTCTCTACCATACCGTGGAAAAGGCTATTGAACATTATACCCTTGCAAGCGAAAACCAGCGGCTCCAGAAAATTATTAACTCATTAAGCCCTGACCAGGGTCTTAACTGGGAAAGCAAAATCATGAAACAGCTCAAGGAAAAAATATCAGCAATCGCTGTCACTGACTATACCGTATTGATCACAGGAGAATCCGGTAGCGGGAAAGAATATATTGCCCAGGCCATTCACAAGCTTTCAAAAAGAGAAAAAGAATCCTGCCACGCATTAAACTGCCCGGCCATACCTGATCAGCTTCTGGAAAGTGAGCTCTTTGGCCATGTCAAAGGCGCTTTTACAGGTGCTGAAAGGAGTAGAGAAGGTTTTTTCATGACAGCAGATAAAGGGACCCTGATCCTGGATGAAATCGGTGATATCAGCCCGTCTATCCAGGCCAAACTTTTAAAATTCCTTCAGGACAAAGAGGTCAAGCCTGTAGGATCCAGTATTTCAAAAAAAACAGATGTCAGGATCATTGCCCTGACCAACCAGGAACTTGAGAAAAAAATACTTGACGGCAGCTTTCGAAAGGACCTTTATTACCGCCTCAATGTGCTCTCCATAACAGTTCCCCCTTTACGGGAAAGAAAAGATGACATCCCCATGCTGGTTCAGGAGTTTATTTTGAAAACCTGTGGAGAAATGGGCATGGAACCGATGGAGATAGATCCCTTTGCCCTGGCATATCTTACAAGACAGACCTGGCCGGGAAATGTACGGGAATTATTAAATTATGTTCGTCGTCTGGCAGTTTTCTCAAACGGAAAAAAGATTGATCCGGCCCTGATCAATCTTGTGGAAGGCAAACTTGATAAAACGCCTCTCCCTAAAGGACTTTCCCTTTACAAAGACGCAAAAAAGGAAGTATTGGATATTTTTTCAAAAAATTATCTTACCCATCTTTTTGAACACACCAGGGGGAACATTTCAAAAACCTCAAGAATAAGTGGGCTTGAACGGGCTTCCATTCAAAAAATCATCAAACGCCTGGATTTTGATATGTCTCAATTCAGGCGCTGAATAAAACCCTCATTTTTTGCATGTTGAGATCCCCAGCACCTGATATGGAGGACACCAGCCTGTCACACCTGTAAAAATAGGCATAATCCCTATCAGTCCCCATAGACTTTTAGGACCGATAAAAACAAGAGAAAGGATTACAAGACCTATAATTATTCTAACAATTCTTTCAATGTTATGGATATTTTGTTTCATGGAAATTTCTCCTTTTTATTATAAATATCAGGCAAACTTTCATTTAAACAAGAAGATAAGGCTTGTTTTAAAAAAGAACAGACCCAAAAGGAAAATTGTCGGTCTATTTAAAGAATCAGGTCAGGCTTCGTATCTGTATCCCACTCCGTGAATGGTGGTGATAAGCATGGGGTTGGAAGGATCCATCTCTATTTTTTTTCGAAGCTGGGCAATATGCTGGTCAAGGGTTCTTGTTGTGCCAAGATAATCTATCCCCCATATGGCGTTCAAAATATTATCCCGGCTCAAAACTTCACCGGGATGGACGTGAAAATGGCAGATCAATTTGAGTTCTCTTTCTGAAATATCAATACTAGCTTTTTCTTTGTTTATTTTATAGGTTTTAGGATTAACCTCAAATTCACCAAACATGAAAGGTTGGTCAACTATTGCTTTATCTTTATTTTTTTCCCTTTTTGATCTGCGAAGCACAGCACTTATCCTTGCCAAAAGCTCATGGATACCAAAGGGTTTAGTCATATAATCGTCTGCACCGAGTTTGAGCCCCACAACCTTGTCGATTTCCTCAACTTTAGCCGTCAGCATAATGATGGGAATATCTTCATTGGTTGCCCGGATATCCCTGCACACATCATATCCGCTTTTTTCAGGCATCATGACATCCAAAAGAACCAGATCAAAACAATCTTTGTCAAACAATTGCATGGCCATTTTACCATCTTTGGCCTGGCTTACCCCATAGCCTTCGCTTTCAAGGGTGTCCACAAGTCCCATCCGAATATTCGTATCATCTTCTGCAACAAGAACTTTAATCTGAGTCATCATGTTTTATCCTTGCAGTAAAGCAACTGCCGTTTCCAGGCCTATGTTCAAAAAAAAGATCGCCTTTAAGATCCCTTAAAATCTGTCTGGCAATACTCAATCCTAACCCTGACCCCGGTTGTTTAGATGTTAAAGAATGATCCACCCTGTGAAATTTTTCAAAAATCAACTCTTGCTGTGTGTTTGGAATACCCGGCCCATCATCACAAATTTTTAAAAGAATAGTATAATGCTCTTTTTTTAAAACAAACTTGATGAATTTTCCTTTCCCCGCATATTTTAATGCATTGTCCAGCAGGTTCAATACCACCTGTTCTATGGCATCTTTGTCTGTTCTTACAAGATACTTTCCCTGTTCACCCTGTTCGATCTGAGTGATAATTTCAAGATCCTGATTCTCAATTCTTATGCTGTGGGCTTTAATAATCTCTAACAAAAATTGATCCAGTTCAAAATTAGACATCTGATATGTTTTTTTACCCTGTTCAAGCTTGCCAAAATCAAGCACATTATTGATAAGCCTTGTCAGGCGACCGCTTTCATTGACAATTACCGAAAGATAGGTTTGTATTTTATTTTCATCCTTTATTCTTTTAGACAATAAAAGTTCTGCATACATCCGAATGCTGGTCAGGGGTGTTTTCAGTTCATGGGATACAGATGAAACAAATGAGGTTTTCTGTCTTGCATCTTTCATGTTTTGAAGGGTCAGACGGGTCAAAAGGAGCCCGCCTGAAATAATCGCAACAATAAAAACGCCTAACAGAATTGCCGTGACATATAAAAATCCCCTGGTTGTCCCAAACCCTTTATCCTCAACAAAAACAGCAATCTGCCAATGGGGAAGCAGACTTGATATGGAAATTGCATCCACAGGTCTGTCTTCAGGGTCTGCTGCCCATTTTCCAGACTGATGCATGAAATTGCCGTTTCCATCCATAAGCACCAGGGCTGCCCCTTTTTCCGATAATTTTGGAAAATCAACCACAAGCCTTGACAGCAAAGTCATTAATTCAAGTTCAACCCCGTATACAGGTCCATTCTTAAATTTTTGTACCCAGCCCAAAATATACAAGTTGTTCTCACTGAACCATTGAATCCATCCTGATCGTTTTATATATTGTTTCTCTTTTGCCTCAGAAAAAATGGTCTGCCCGTCTAAATCAGGTGCTTTTTGTTTCACCCTTGACAGTGCAACAAGCTTTTGGCGGGATGATAGTGTCTGTTGTTTTGTAAGGGAATCATTTTTGCCTGAGCTTGAATAAGAATCTGCCACACCCCTGATCTTTGGTTCATCCCTTAGAGGATTTTCATTAAAATCAAATTTTGTCCTCCCGGAAAACAACGCCTCATATCTTGCAATAAAAAGTCTTTGTTCAAGGGTGGATTCAAGCCCCCTTAAAGGATATTCAAGATTCTTATCTTTTTTATAAACAAACACATTGCGGACTAAAGGATTTGTCTCTTCCCATTCAATCAGTTTTTTTTTGAGTTTGCCTTGATCAAGAACAAGTAAAGACTGGGTAAGATTATCCTGTACAGCTTGTATGGTAAGATGAATAGTTTCAGAAATAATGGTTGCCCTTTCACTCAAAGCATCAAGAGCTGACTTACTTATTCGTTCCTGCTCGTGGGACAAAAGTTTAAATGCAATACTTGCTATAACAAGGGTGGGCACTAAAAATAGTGCCCAGAATATAATGATGGATTTTTTGCTTGTCATACCTTAAGCCATACCAGTTTTTTACCTATTGTGAAAGCTGTTGATTTTTCTTCTGGTAAGATTCAGTTCTCAACAATTTACGACTTTTTTTGCTCATACCCTGATCTTCAATCATATCAGCCTGGACTTCCAGTTCATTTGCTTGTTTTAACAATTCTTCATCCTTATACCGGGAACCTGCTTGTTTCAACCTGGCAACAGACTGTTTAAGCTCTTTTACTGCCTCTTTTTTCTTGCCTTTATCAGATAATCGAATTGCTTTTTCCTGGGCCAGGGCATTAAGATTTAATTGATATTCCCTGACCACATCAAGATTGGTAGATTTGGCAACTTTTTTGGGATCATTGCTGAACCTGGCATATGAAGTTCCGCTTGATGTTTCTAATTTTCGGTTAAAGGGATTTTCATATGTAACATCAGCCCTTGCAACCATAAGTCTTTATCCAGGAGTTGATTTTGGAATATTGACTTCAACAAGGGCATATTTCTCCTGCCCCCCATAAAGTTGGTTCATATAAAGTTCTATCTTATTTCCCTTTATTCTGCCTTCCCTTCCTATAATACTCACGGGCTGTACATTATATGGCAGGGTAATGGTTACAGTTACTTTTTTTGCCACTACATTTAATACATCTCCCAGTTCTGCTGAAAAAATCCTGGGAAGATCAAATCCCGACTCAACAAAATAGGTATTACCATCACTTTTTTGAGCAAGCTGTGCCATTAAATCTTCATTATAGTCCGTACCTACGCCCACGGTTGTGACTGAAATATTTTCTTTAATCAAAGCTGCCCCGAGCCGTCCAAGATCTGCCGGCATTCTGGGTCCCACATTGGCCAGTCCGTCAGACAAAAGAACAATGCGGTGAACATAATCATTTTCAATATTTTTTCTGATCTCGGCAGCCCCCTGGCTTACACCACCGAAAAGTGCAGTACTTCCGCCGGCACGAATCTGTTGAATGGTATGAATAATCCCCTGGATATTTCTGGCGTTTTGAGCCGGGACAATGGTATGGACATTGGTATCATAAACCACAACGGAAAAAACATCCTGTAACCCAAGCCTTGTTAAAGCTTCAATGGCAGCCGCCTTTGCCTGTTCAATCTTGGCACCGTTCATGGAACCTGACTGATCCAGGACCAGGGCAAGATTAACAAGGGGTCTTTTAACATGGGCCGGGGATAAAGGCGCATCAAGGGTGATTTTTAACACTACATTTTGAGAATCTCCAGAGGGCAGGACTGTCCTGTCTGTTTCCACCCTGCAAATAAGTTTGGAAGAGGCATTTTCTGCCCAGACACCTTGTGGCATTATGGTAAAAATAATCAATGCTGTAAAAAATGAAACAATTATCGGATTTTGATAAAATCTTAAGTGTGTCATGGTTTTTCTCCTTTAGGATCGAAAATTAAATACACTAAATAAAAATTTCATTTCCGATTCTTCCCAGTTGAGTTAATAAATTTTTGGTTAAACCGCAATATAAAGATCTATCTTTCACTGGGTTTAATTATACTGAGCCTAATTTGAAAAAGTGTCATCAAGGCGTAAAGATGTTGTAAAAAACTTGTAAAAATGCTTTTTTCTTGACCCGCCATCTATTGTTTGGGATTAATAGGTGGGGTCAGGCTTGGGCCCCACTCAAATAACCTTTAAAGAAAAGGAATAACCATGAAATTCACCATCGACCATTTCAATATTAATGTACTGGATCTTGACAAGAGTCTGGCATTTTATAATAAAGCGCTTGGATTAGAAGAAATTAGAAGAAAAGAAGCGGAAGACGGAAGCTATATTATTATTTTTTTAGGTGATGGCACAACCCGGAACAAAATTGAACTAACCTGGCTGAAAGAAATGGACCGGCCCTATGATTTAGGAGATGAAGAGTTTCATATCGCATTTAAAACATCGGATTTTGATGCTGCATATAAGCTTCATAAGGAGATGGACTGCATCTGTTATGAAAACAAGGATATGGGAATTTATTTTATCAATGATCCGGATGGTTACTGGCTGGAAATTGTTCCAATACGATAAACCCAAAAAAGTATCCCATGTGTGAAAATTTAGGCGGTATTGCGGGTGGCGCCTTGAAAAAATATTAAGAGATGCTAATTTATAAGATAACACGATCTTTTCTAATCCATGTACCAGACATTTTATTCATAAACTAAAAAGGAGGACAAGATGGTTCCTAAAATAAAAAAAATACTCTATGCAACAGACCTTTCAGATAGTGCCAGGAATGCTTTTGGATATGCAGCTGACCTTGCACAGCGCTATGGTGCCATGATTACCATTCTATATGTCATGGAAAATATGAGCCATATTGTGGAAACCGAAGTTAAAGAGATGGTGGGACAAAAAGAATGGGACAAACTTAAATCAGAAAGGCTGAATTATGTGACCAAAAAGATAAAATCAAGGCTGGAAGATTTTTGCCAGGAAATGAATTCCGAAATTGATTCCTGCCGTCTTCTGGTTGAAGATGTTCTTGTTATTCGTGGGAATCCACCGGAAGAAATCCTTACCGTTTCAAAAGATATCAATGCAGATATGATTGTTATGGGCAGTTACGGACACAATATACTGAAAGATGCATTCATTGGCGGCACAGCAAGAAAAGTCGTCAAGAAAAGCTCGACACCAGTACTGGTTGTAAGACTTCCAAAAAACTGATCCTCACCTGCTGTTTTTGACCATATCAATATGCAGTATCCCGTCTTCAAGATAACTTTCGGATACGGGTTCAAATCCGTAGGATTGATAAAAGGCCATTAAATACAACTGGGCACTGATGCGGATGTTCTCACCGGGCCAGGTGAGTCTGATTTGATCAAGGGACTTTTTAAGCATGGCATCAAAAATCCCCTGTCCCCGGCTGTTTTTTTCCACGACCACCCGGCCCATACTGGCTTGGTTAAAACTTAAGCCCGGAGGCAGGATTCTTGAATAGGCCACAATTTTTTTATCAATATTTCTGCCCACAAGATGCAGGGTTTCAGGATGCGTGTCTTTTCCATCAATCTCAGGGTATGGGCAGGTCTGTTCCACAACAAACACATCAACTCTGAGTTTTAAAAGCTCATACAGCTCATATATACTAAGCGTTTTAAATAATTTTACTTCCCATTCAATTTGAATCATTTCTTTTACTTTTCAGGATACAAATTTTATAAATTAAAATTGTGTTTAAGTAATTTCATCTCCCATCCTTAACTTTCCCAAATAATAGAATCCATTAGATCTATGTTTGTTCATGGTGGTATAAACCAGTTTCTCAAATTGTGTTTTCTCAAAATTTGCCGTCAACCGGAACAAGTGATCTATTGTGTGATGGCGAAGGATTGCTCCTTCATCAAGCTCAAATACCCCATAGGTTTCCTGAGATTTTTGATAAAAATTATATCGGTCGATATTGCGCTGGTCCTGATTTATCAAAAAATCATTTATATATAAAATTCCATGGGGTTTTAATACCCTCTCTATTTCCTCCAAAAGCCTTACCTGGTCTTTATCTTTTACTATACATGTTAAAACTGCAATCAACACCACTGCATCAAAAGTATTGTCTTTAAAAGCAAATGTGTCTGTACATTTTTTTAAATCAAGATGAGGATAAAGGTATTTTCCTCTTTCAATCATTTTTTGTGAAAAATCAATTCCGCAAATTTTTTTAAAACCCTCCTGATAAAGCTCATTTAAGGTACGCCCATATCCGCAGCCCACATCCAGGATGCTGGATTTTTTTGATACATGGGATTTAAACCGGTCCATCCTGAAAGGGGTGGTAAATTCTTTTTTGGATGCTGCCTTATCCCAGTATGTTTGCTGATTTGTGGTCATTAGTATTTTAAAATAGGGTATTCTCCATTGAATTACAACTCAAGAAAATATTCATATCAAAAGATTACACTGTTTTGAGTATGCTTGCCTTGCAATGTAAACAGTTCTTATGATGGTAGTCTCCTGCAAGATGACTATTTCCGGGCGGTTTGCCCTTACAGAGCATTTTCTGAACGAATTGTTACAGGCTCTGACCCTGATATTCATATCAAAATTCCCGGCGATTTTAAATTAATTAATTGGTTACATGTAAAAAATAAACCTTTTCCTCCTTGTCCATAATTGCAAAACAGTCTAAAATAAAAATTAGTAAGCACTCATTAAGGGTCACAGCAACAAACTTAAGGGGTCAATTGTGAAAAAAACAATCATTATAACTATCATTCTTGCAATGGCCGGATTCTGCCAGGCTAATGAAAATTCAATTATATCCAGTAATTTCTCTTTAAGGGACACACCTAAGTATGGCAAAGGATTTACCCATTTTGACTATGTAAACCCAAATGCTCCCAAGGGCGGATCTGTAACGCTTTCCACCACGGGCACCTTTGACAGTTTCAATAGATATGCCCAGAGAGGGGACGCAGCCCAGGGAAGTGAGCAACTCTATGACACACTGATGACGTCTTCCGATGATGAGATAGATGTACTCTACCCTTTAATTGCCGAACAAATCGAATATTCAAAAGACTATACATGGATTATTTTTTATATCAATAAAAAGGCAAAATTCCAGGATGGAAAAAACATTACGGCCCAGGACGTGGTTTTTACCTTTAACACGTTTATGACACAAGGGGTTCCCCAGTTTAAAAGCTATTATAAAAATGTTGCCCATGTTGAGGCTTTAGATTCCCACAAAGTAAAATTCACCCTTAAAAAAAGCCAGTTAGATCTTTTGCACTCCCTTGCAAGCCTTGCCGTTTTGCCAAAGCATTATTGGGAAACAAGAGATTTTTCCGAGCCCACCACCCAAATTCCCCTGGGAAGTTCCGGCTTTACCATTGATTCCTTTAAAATGGGGCAGTATGTGGTGGTAAAAAGATTAAAGGATTATTGGGCAAAGGACCTTGCGGTTAACAAGGGCCGGCATAATTTTGATTTTATACGGTATGACTATTACAAGGACGAGATTGTGACCCTGGAAGCCTTTAAAGCAGGAGAGTTTGATTTCCGGATGGAGAACGTGGCAAAACAATGGGCCACCCTGTATAAAGGGGAAAATTTTGATAAAAAAAATATCATAAAACAAGAAATCCCCCATGAAATTCCCCAGGCTATGCAGGCGCTTATCTTTAACACACAAAAAGAAGTGTTCAAGGATATAAGGGTCAGGGAAGCTTTGAGCTATGCCATGGATTTTGAATGGATGAACAAGCATCTTTTTTATAACCAGTATACAAGAACACGCAGCTATTTCCAGAATACGGAGTATGAGGCAAAGGGTCTGCCATCAAAGCAGGAGACTGTCTGTCTTGAACCAGTCAAAAACAAAATTCCGCCCCGGGTGTATACAAAAGAATATCATCCCCCTGTAACGGACGGCAGCGGTAATATCCGCCCCCAGATGAGAATCGCACTTTCCATTTTGAACAAAGCAGGCTGGGAAATTGTCAATCGGAAAATGACCAATAAACAAACCGGCAAAGTAATGGCTTTTGAACTTTTATTGTACAGCCCCACCATGGAACGTATTGCCATCCCCATCCAGGACAACCTGAAAAAGCTCGGGATTGCCATGAATATCAGACGTGTGGATACCACCCAGTTTATCAATCGAAGCCGGGCACGGGACTTTGACATGATTTCCGGTGGGTATTCAGCAAACACCTTTCCTTCTACCAACTTGAAAATAGTATGGCATTCAGGATTTCTCGACTCCACCTATAACACAGCCGGGGTAAAAGATCCTGCCATTGATTTTCTCACGGAAAAAATAGCCCAAAACCAGACCAACAAACAAGCTCTTTTGTATTATGGAAGGGCGCTTGACCGGGTACTCCAATACAATTTCTTTGTCATACCGGAATGGCACTTAAGTAAATTTCGAGTCGCCTATTGGAACAAATTTGCAAGACCTGCCATAAGACCAAAGTATTCCATCGGATTCATTGATACCTGGTGGATTGACAAAAAAAAACAGGCATCTTTGCCTAACCGGAATATCAGACAATAGCTCAATGTTAAACCATACCGGAATATTAAAAAATACCAATCTATTAAAAAATAAAGGATAATCAGTAAAAAAATATCATGGGCTCATACATCATTCGCAGACTGCTCTTAGTCATCCCGACCCTGATTGCCATTGTCACCATCAATTTTTTTATCATCCAGATTGCTCCGGGAGGACCTGTTGATCAATTTATTGCAAAAATGCAGGGCCTTGATTCCGGTATTATGGAGCAAGTGGCAGGCTCTGGTAAAACCGAGCTCAAACAAACAGATCTAAAAGAAACAAACACCTACAGGGGAGCCCAGGGCCTTGACCCGGAAGTGATTGCCGAAATCGAGAAACGTTTCGGATTTGATAAGCCCATCCATGTAAGATATTTTAAAATGCTCAAGGATTTTTTCTTCTTTGATTTTGGTGACAGCCTTTTTCGGGGCAGATCAGTTGTGGAGCTCATTGTTGAAAGAATTCCCGTTTCCGTTTCCCTGGGGCTATGGAGCACCATCATCATTCATCTTGTGTGCATCCCCCTTGGCATTAAAAAAGCCTTAAAACATTCTTCACGATTTGATATCTGGACAAGCTCGGTGATCATCGTGTGCAATGCCATCCCTGTGTTTTTATTTGCCATTCTTTTGATCATCCTTTTTGCCGGGGGCACCTATTTTAACTGGTTCCCTTTGCGGGGACTTGTTTCAGTTAATTTTGATCAGCTGTCCCTTGTGGGGAAAATCATTGATTATTTCTGGCATATGGCGCTTCCCACTCTTGCTCTCGTGATCGGTGGATTTGCCACCCTGACATTTTTAACCAAAAACTCATTTTTAGATGAAATTGGCAAGCAGTATGTGGTCACAGCAAGGGCTAAGGGACTCACAGAAAATAAGATTCTTTACGGTCATGTTTTCAGGAATGCCATGATCCTTGTCATTGCAAGTTTCCCATCTGCATTTATCGGCCTTTTTTTTACCGGCTCCATGCTCATTGAGGTTATTTTTTCTTTGGACGGCATGGGGCTTTTAGGTTTCCAGGCCACTCTCCAGAGGGATTTTCCCCTCATGTTTGCAACCCTTTACATTTTTACCCTGATGGGCCTTATATTATCAATTATCAGTGATATCACCTATACCATTGTAGACCCCAGAATTGATTTTGAAAAAAGGTGATACAGATGACTAAAATCAAGCTTACAAAAATAAATCAGGAAAGATGGAACAGGTTTCGTGCCAACAAACGCGGATACTTAAGCCTGTATCTTTTTTCAATTTTATTTGTCCTCACTCTTTTTTCAGAACTCATCTCCAATGACAAACCCCTTTTGATCTATTATGATTCAAGTTTTTACTGCCCCCTTGTAAAAGAATATGCAGAAACACAGTTTGGTGGAGAATTTGAAGCTGCTGCCGATTACAGGGACCCCTATGTAATTGAATTGATAAATAAAAAAGGATGGATGATCACTCCTGTTATCCCTTTTTCCTATAACACCATCAACTACAACCTTAAAGGTCCTGCCCCATCTCCGCCGTCAAGGGCCAACTGGCTTGGGACGGATGACAGGGGAAGAGATGTTGTCGCCCGCCTTTTATACGGGTTCAGGATTTCAGTGTTTTTCGGCCTGACATTAACCATCTGCTCTTCTGCCATCGGGATTGTTGCAGGCGCATTACAAGGCTACTATGGAGGAACTGTTGATATTTTCGGCCAGAGATTTATCGAGATCTGGTCAAGCCTTCCCACGCTGTTTCTTCTCATCATCCTTTCCAGCGTGGTCCAGCCAAATTTCTGGTGGCTTTTAGGCATCACCCTTATGTTTGGATGGATGTCCCTTGTGGGAGTTGTCAGGGCTGAATTTTTAAGAGGCCGAAATTTCGAATATGTGACGGCGGCAAAGGCTTTGGGGTTAAGCGACACCAAGATTATTTTCAGACATGTTCTTCCCAATGCCATGGTGGCCTCCATTACCTTTATGCCCTTTATCCTGGGTGGTTCCATCACCACTCTCACCTCCCTTGATTTTTTAGGATTTGGCCTGCCCGTGGGTTCGCCTTCCTTAGGAGAACTTTTAGCCCAGGGAAAAGCCAATATGCAGGCACCCTGGCTTGGATTATCCGCCTTTATTCTTTTGTCTCTCATGTTCAGCCTGCTGGTCTTTATCGGTGAAGGGGTCAGGGATGCCTTTGATCCGCGCAAGGTGTATTAAAATATGAATGAAACCATATTGACCATAAACAACTTAAGTGTATCCTTTAAAATGGGAACAAGGATCACCAAAGCCGTTGAGAATGTAGACCTTGTTCTAAAAAAAGGGGAAACACTTGCTCTTGTGGGTGAAAGCGGATCAGGCAAGACCGTAACAGCCATGTCCATCTTAAAGCTGCTCCCGGAATCCGCCACATACCCTTCCGGTACCATTGAGCTTGATAAAAAAGACTGTCTGATCATTTCAGATGAAGAAATCCGAAAAATCCGGGGCAATAAAGTCGGGGTCATCTTCCAGCAGCCCATGACATCTTTAAACCCCCTTCACAGGATCGGAAAACAGCTCAAGGAATCCATATTTCTCCACCAGCATATCTTAAACAGCGAAGCTGATGAAAAAGCACTTTTATGGCTTGAACGAGTAGGGCTTAAAAAGCCATCCAACAAGCTTGCCTCATTTCCCCACCAGCTTTCCGGAGGAGAAAGACAAAGGGTTATGATTGCCATGGCATTGATAAACGAGCCTGATATCTTAATTGCCGACGAACCCACCACTGCCCTTGATGTAACAGTCCAGGCCCAGATCCTCAACCTTATCCGCGATCTTCAGGACGAAATGGGCATGGCCATACTGTTTATCACCCATGATCTGACCATTGTCCGGAAAATAGCAGATCGGGTGGCCGTCATGAAAGATGGACAGATTGTGGAAACCGATCTTCCTGAAACCATATTTACTAAACCGGCACACCCCTATACACGGCATTTGATCAATTCAGAACCAAAAGGCCGGCCCGACCCGGCCAGTGATGATGATGCAATCCTGATTAAAGTGGAGCATTTAAAGGTCTGGTTTCCGATTCAAAAGGGTATACTTAGAAGAATCGTGGATCATGTAAAAGCCGTGGATGACATATCCTTTACCATTAAAAAAGGCCACACTCTCGGCATTGTGGGCGAAAGCGGATCAGGCAAATCCACCACAGGCTTTGCCATTTTAAAACTCAACAACAGCCAGGGGAAAATCACCTTAGGAGAAAACAGCCTCAATGATATGGATAAACTTGCCATCAGGCAATTGAGAAAAAGAATGCAGATCATTTTCCAGGATCCCTTTGGCAGCCTGAACCCGAGAATGTCTGTTTCCCAGATCATCGGCGAGGGATTAAGCGTTCATCACCCGGGTATGACACCGGACCAGGAAGAAAACGAGATCATCGCAGTAATGGAAAAAGTCGGACTTGACCCTGAAACCCGGCAAAGATATCCCAATGAATTTTCAGGGGGGCAGCACCAGAGAATAGCCATTGCAAGGGCCTTGATTTTAAAACCCGAATTCATGGTTCTGGATGAACCCACATCCTCTCTTGACCGCTCTGTGCAGTTCCAGGTCTTAGAATTGCTCAAAAATCTTCAAAAAGAATTTCATTTGACCTATATTTTTATCAGCCATGACTTAAAGGTCGTCAAATCTCTCTGCCATGACATTGTGGTCATGAAAGATGGCGTTATTGTAGAGGCAGGTGATTCAAACAAAATCTTTTCACATCCGGAACAAGAGTATACCAGACAACTGATCGCAACAGCATTTCAAGGACAAAATTTACCATAACAAATGGCTTACTGGAAAAACAATTAAAGTTTCAGATAAAACCAAAGCAATATTTTTTAAAATTATGGATTTCCCCTGATTGGTTTATAGATATCCTTTATATAAATAGTAGTGATTATTTTATAAGAGTTTGATATTAATACCCCATGTTAAATTTAAATACCAGCTCAAATACTTTAATAAAATTACAGGGTCACAATAATCTTGGAAAAATGTTTATGAAAGCAATTTTACATTCAAAATTTGGACCACCGGATGAACTTCAGGTAAAGGAGATAGACAAACCAGTTCCCAGGGACAATGAGGTTCTGATAAAAATACATGCGACAACTGTAACAAGTACGGACTGTAATGCTCGTAATTTTACTTTTGTCCCTAAAATTTTCAAGCTCCCTTCGCGATTATTTTTTGGTATTTTCCGACCCAAAATAAATATATTGGGGATTGATC
>JABGOU010000004.1 GCA_018645325.1 Desulfobacula sp. | reverse complement strand
TCCAAGGCCTGAGTCCGGTCCATAGTTTTAGGCATTCATGTGCTGTGAACATGCTGGCATCAGGTTATCCAGTGTCTGATATTAAAAACCGTCTTGGGCATCGAAGTATAGAGTCCACCATGGACTACCTTCAAATTGATCTGTCCAGAAAACGAGATATCCAAAAGAAATTCATTGAATATACACAGTCTAAAATAAAAAATGATAAGAAGATTGAGGAGTTAATCGATTGGGAAAACAATGAGGAGACTCTGGCTTGGCTTGATAGTCTTTAAACGATTGGAACTGCCTGTGCCAGACACGGTGAGTTCCGTAAAAGGGTAAAATATTATGTTGCCAGTTTTTTTGTTAATTTTTAAATTATCTTCTAACCAACTGAATTTATTAATAATATGAATTTACCAGAAGAAAATTGAAATTTGTATTGATTTTAACAGGTTATGGTAACTCGCAACATAAAGCCAGAAGTGCTCGCTTCAACTTTTTATATTATAAAGAACATTGTGGGAAAATGCCTTATAACAAAGGTTCTGGCTCATATAGTATAATCTGGGGATTCAGATTATAATTCTATCCTACCACAAGATATGGATTTAGATTTTGATTGAAAAATGAGAAGAATGCCCTGCTATTCTACAATTTTTAAAAGCCATCTTTTGCGCTTTTTACCGAAGTTTTCGATCTGTTCATAAGTGTCTGCTCCGGCAACCACACCACAAATTGCTATAATGATGATATCTATCAGTTTATGATGGTAGTCTCCTGTACGGTAACTAGTTCCGGGTATGGTGTGTTTATAAAAAAGTTACATGCGATTGCCCTGATTTTTGTGGCCTTAGGGCTTGACAAACATGTGATTCTTGTCGTTGATACGTGAGGTGGTAGTTTCAAGCTTTGGCCCTGTTCCATATTTGGTGCATATCCGCACCTATTTGCAAATGAATGTTGCGTTATCGCACCAGACAAACATGCTTCTGTATCACAATGGAATCTCAAGTTTCAGTCGGCATCCCTTTGATAGCTTATCAATCCTCTTTCCGCAGGGATCCTGTCACATCAACTGCCCTGAGTTTTTTCAATTCTTCGATAGTGGGCTCATGCACGGCCTTCACATCCTGGGAAATCTTCAGATCCCAGTCCGTGCATGCTTTTACCTCTTCTATGGTGGTGAACGGAAAGTAGGCTTCCAGATAAAATTCCTTGGTTTGCGGATCAGGACGTAAAATGCCAAGAGTTGAAATAATTGCTGCCGGACCACCGCCAACAAATCCGCACTTTTCACGGCTGTCACCGCCGGTCAAAAACCCCACACTGGAAATATAATCAACTTTCTCCATAAACCGGCGCTTTTCATGGGAAGCCATGATCAGGTAGCTCTTGCAGCCCACGGAAATATCACTTGCCCCACCGCTGCCGTTGAGGCGAACCCGGGGAGGCAGGTATTTGCCCACCTTCCAGGGCGGTTCATCCCAGATACCAGTGGTGTTGATGTTTCCATATTTATCGACCTGGGCCGCCCCGATCACTGCATTATCGGCCCGCCCCGATAAAACCAGAAACCCCAAAGCATCAATGGCGTTTGTAAAACTGGTGGCATTTGCTGATATTCGATTGCATTCAATGCCCCAGGGCAGTCCGCCCACGGGGCTGGACCCATAAACGCCACCTTCGGTAAAAGGCCTGAGGTTGGGGGCATGGTTGGACCGGGCAAAGTAACCTGCCAGCATGGGCAGACCCACACCCAGTATAATAAGTTCACCGTCTTTGATTTCCCGGCCCGTGATAATGGCCATGAATTCTTGCTTGGTATAATCCATCGTCTCTACCCTTTTGTCATATTCTGCAGTTCACGGATTTCATCATCGCTCCTGATCCATTTCCTGTAGGGATCCATCAAGAAAGCAGTCGCTGTTTTGGAAATTTTTTCTATTTTTTCATCGCCAATGAGTGCCATGTATTCCTCGTGACTATTCCAGTTCTTGACCCATTGATCGCAATAGGCTTCCGTATCGGCTTCAGTTTTCATCATCTTGTTCATGTAAAACATATGCTCCTCATCACTGTCATAGAGGCCGGGGGATGCCTGGGGCCAGGCCGCATAGGGCCAGTAAACCACAGCATCGACCACCTCGGAGATAATCCTGACCAGGTTAGGATATTGGCGCATACAGTCGGTATGAACAATCTGGTCGGCCACCAGTACCACCTTTTTAGAAGCTCGGGACATCTCAAAACGATTCCATTCCGTGCCCAGCATGATTGCATTTCCATAAATGTCGGCCATGGTCACATGAATCGCCGCCACATCCGGCCTGATCGTTCGAAAGGCCCCGTATTTTTTTCCGGTGAAAGGGTCCGTAATTTCAGGAATTTTCCGATTGCAGGGATACTCATCAGGATAATCAGCTGAACACCACTGCTGATCATTATGGATACTGACCGTGGCAGGTACGAACGGCCAGTTCATTGCACCGCCGAAAAACCGCAGGGCCATGGCGCCGTTGGAGTAATCTTCCATCCGGGTTTTACCACTGGTTACGGCACGATTGAGTCCGGCTGCAAATCCGTATACTTCCAGCCCGGAAAATCCCACCTCAACTCGATCCACCGCACCCACGGCTGCAAGAAGGTTTATCTGTTGAGAACCGCAATGACAGATGACATTCAGGTTTTTACGACCTTGTTTTACCATTTCCTTTCCAAAGGCGATCGAACATGACCCCACGGGCAGGGCCGCACCATTGCAATAGGTCATCCCGTCCCATGTATAATCTGCTACAGCCTCCTCAATTGACAATAATTTATTCTGCACACTTAATCTCCTTTCCGTATGATCGATGCTATTTGATAGAATCGTTTTCTGCATCCCCTCGTGTCTTGGATTAAATTAAACAGATGCGTGGAACTCAGCATTTTTATAACAGCAAATAGTGTGCCAATTTTACATCAACTTTATGGCCATAGCAGTTTTCCGAAATACAATCGTAAAGAATGAACAGATCTAAATATTTGTGCTTTGAACTCGCTCAAAAACAAATTTTTGGTAAAGGCGGCTATCCCATATACTCGGTGGTCGTTGACAAGGAAAATTATAAATTTTATGGTATCAGGGTATTTTAATTCCAGGCATGGGACTTGCACGTTTATGTTTGATGGAAGTTGGGGCGTGAATTCTTTTTTTAAGTTTCCAATTGCCAAAAAAACGATTTCTTAATGGTACGTTAAATTGCAACAAAAGGAGAAATGTAATGAGTTACGATTCAATTCTTTATGAAGAACAGGATGAAATTGGTATATTAACCCTGAATATGCCTGAGAAACGCAATGCCCTAGGCATCCATGCAGAAACAGAGATAACAGAATGCCTTCAGGATGCAGCCAAATGCCATGACACAAAAGTCATCATTCTGAGGGCCAACGGCCCTGTGTTCTGCGCTGGGCATGATCGGCCAGAGATTTTAAACCAACCGGTTTCGAATATCCGAAAACTTTTCCAGACCTCTTTCAATCTTATGAATACCATCCGAAATGCACCGCAGTGCGTTATTGCAGAAGTTCATGCCATTGCCATGGCCGGTGGTTGTCATCTGGTGGCCGGCTGCGATCTCATAACCGCGGCTCGAGATAATGCCCAGTTTGGGATGACGGGCCTGATCTATTCTTACAATTGCACGACGCCGACGGTTGCCGTCAGTCGGGCGGTGGGACAAAAAAAATGTATGGAGATGCTCATGACGGCCGGACTATACAGCGCCGAAGAAAGTCGGGAAATGGGCCTGATTAATAAAGTCTTTGCGGATGATCAACTTCAGGAAAAAACCATGGAATTGGCCAAAGATATCTGTAAATCCAGCAAATATGCCATCTATATGTCAAAACAAAATTTTTATGCTCAGGTGGAGATGACCGAACAACAGGCGTACATGTTTGCCAAGGAAATGATGGCCCAGCAGGGTGTAAGTGTCAATGCCATAGAAGGATTTTCTGCTTTTATCGAAAAACGCGATCCAGTCTGGAATGATGACACTTTCTAATTGAAAGTGTCAGACTGAAGGAAGATCGGCTTGAAATCTTCATGCCTTTCCTTTCAAGACCGTTTGAACTTTGATATTCATTTGGGATTATCATTGACAAGACAAGCCTCTTGGTTCTAATAAACTGATTCAGTGTTCATCTGCAAAAAAGCGGCTCGTGGGTGAACACGAATCAGCCCGGGGTTATGTTAAACAAATAGAGGACTAAATTCAACAATGCAGAAGAAAAAATCAGCATCCCAACACGGAATGGCTAAGCCAGCAAAAAACAATGGCTTGATTGATGCCCCTCCGCTGGTTTTTGAATTGCTGGATGTTGCCAATGACGGCATTATCGCGTTTGATGAGACCGGTCATATGATTTACATCAACCAATGTGCACAGCAGATATTCGATATCAGGGCGGATGATGCCCTGGGCAAACCCGCAGTCTCCATTATTGAAAAGGATGGCCTTCTAAATTTAATATCCAAAAGTTTCCTTGACCCTGTACAATCTTATATATGGCGAGAGCGCTCGCTTGTGGTCACCGCAAGCCGGTTAACGCATAAAAACAACCACAAGGGGTGCATGTTATTGCTGCAGAAGACAACTCTCATTAAAAACAATGAAGATGAAATCGATCAAATCCGAGAAGAATTTGCCTCATTACTGGAAAGCTCCTACGACGGCATCATTATCGCTGACGGGAAATCGATTCTGCAAGTCAACGCCAGTTTTGGCCGCATTACAGGCGTTTCACCCGGACTGCTAATCGGTAAAAATATCAATGATCTGAATACTGAAGACCATATCTGTCTGGCAGCGGTACAAGAAGTAACCCGGCTGACCACTTATCACAAAAAAACCCTGACGCTGCAGCGTTGCCTCAATAGCGGAAGCGAAATTTTCGTTACCGGCAATCCGATATTTGACCGGCACGGCCAGGTCATCCGGGTTTTGCTGAATGTGCGTGACGTGACCGAACTCAAAAGCCTGGAAGATCAGATTAAAAAAATTGCCACCGTTTGTGAGGATTCCAATCATCTGAGTGATGATAAGCGCAAGCTTTTTCAGGGTATTGTGGCTGAAAGCCCTTCTATGAGGCGCCTGATCGATCTTGTTTTACGCGTTTCCAGGGTCGACTCAACCGTGCTGCTGGTCGGAGAAAGCGGAGTGGGAAAAGACGTTTTTGCAAGACTTCTCTACCGTTTGAGTGATCGCAACCAAAAACCGTTTGTTTCCGTAAACTGCGGCGCCATTCCTGACAACCTGCTAGAAAGCGAATTTTTCGGTTACCTGAAAGGTGCGTTTACAGGCGCAGACGTCAAAGGCAGGGCCGGGTTGTTCGAGCAAGCCAACCAGGGCATCCTGTTTCTGGACGAAGTGGGGGAATTGCCTTTACAACTCCAGGTAAAACTCTTAAAGGTTATACAAGATCGGTGCTGCCGTCGGTTGGGTGACTCTAAGGATATCCACCTGAATGTGCGTATCCTCGCAGCGACCAACCGTGATCTTCATCAGATGGTTTCAGACGGACTTTTTCGTGCAGATCTTTTCTACCGCCTGTATGTTGTACCAATCGCCATACCGGCCTTGAGAGATCGGCATGAAGATATTTTGCCCTTGTCCCTGATGTTTTTGAATCGGTTCAACACAAAATATAAAGTCAGCCAGACCCTGGGTCATGAACTGATGTCAGTCTTGGAAACCTATGAATGGCCCGGCAATGTCCGCGAATTGGCAAACGTTATAGAACGTATGGTTGTCACTGCAGATACGAATGTCCTAATGCCCCGGCATTTGCCGCAATCAATCAAGGATCGGGATTGCAGCGATGTATCAAGAACAATGAATTTAAAGAGGGCCCGGGAGGCACTGGAACGCAAGCTGATCATCAGTGCTCTCTCAAAAACAGGCAATACGCGCAAAGCCGGCAAATTACTCGGTATCGACCACAGTAATGTGATTCGCAAAGCACAACGCTATGGAATCGATACACGGACGGTGACCGCACAAGCCCGTGAAAAAGAAAACAGCAACCCTTCCAGAGGACGATTACAAAATAGTACATTTTAACAATTGCTTTTCCAACGAACACAACCGATTCCAACGAATGATCCGTAATCATCATTGATTGTAAACATATTGCTAAAAAGTCATGAAATATCCGGGTTGGCAGAAACACACCAACAGGTGTAATAAAACACCAAAACAGCAGACATGCACCCGAGCATCAAATTCAACCCCTTGACCGCTTCATGGCCGGGCAATACAATTGTCTAATCTTGCGATGAAATTGTCCTCTACTATATATTCCAGCCTATAAATGTTAAGCAGGTCACGGGGTGATCAGACCATTCTATCAGTTCGTACTTTCCACCAACAAAATTGAGCATATCCGTTCGATCAACAAATTTAACGCGCCCCTTTATTCTGAATAGATTTAATGGAACCATGCGGATGAACGCCATGAATTTTTTCTCATCAAAGGATAAGGGCGTCTCATATGCAAAGATTATAAATCCAGCCGCTTTTGCACTCGTACGCCTTTCATTATTGACAGACGCAGACGAATCCTTTTCAGGGTCATATGTCTTAAACGTCAAATTGCCGGCTGAATCAGCGTTTGATTTCTCCTGGCACGCCCAGAAGATATCAGGATCAACATTCCCATATAAAGTCGGAATAATTTGACCTTTTGCAGATTCCTTTTGGATCTCCTTTACAATGATAGGGACAATTGATTTTTCGATGGTATCTATTTTATTCATCAGCCACGACCATGATGGTTTTCTCATATAAAAAATAGGGTGCCAGAGTCCTGTCATTCAAGGTTTCAATAATCGAAAGGGGGTCTGCCACTCCAGAGGCTTAAATAATAACGCGTTCAGGCGAGTATTCATCTTTAAGAGATACCAGTGTTTGAATCATGTCCAGCTTCAATGAGCAGCAGATATAGCCACTGGTCAATTCCACAATATTCGCTGTGGCTGTCTCTTTTATCAGGGATGCATCAACGCCGACTTTTCCGAATTCATTGACCACAACAACGGTTCTGGACAAATCTTCAGCCGATTCCATAATCCGCTTTAACAGGGTTGTTTTACCAGACCCGAGAAAGCCTGTTATAATCAAGACATCTGTTTTTATATTATTTTAACAGTCATTTTTTCATTTCCAGGTATTTTTATTTTTACGCCCATTGATTTCAGACGAGACCCCATCCCTGCTGCCTTGGCCTGTGGGTTGAGTAACAATACCCGATTGCTTTGTTGACGGGTACATGCCCAAACAAATAGCATCCCCCGGATATACGGTGAGTACCTGTTCGCAGAAATTTTCTGAGAGAAGATTAACCAGCCATGTTTTATCTGCCGTGACTTGTCTGACTGACAGTTGAAAAAGTGCTGCCATCTGTTGAGTATATTCAAGGTGGCGGGGCTGAATCCCTGCCAGAGTCTCAACCAGGACCACTTCCTTATAATTCTTGAGTATTTCCATACCCAACCAGAGCGCATCCTTTTGTCCATATTTTTCAAGTGCTTCAAAATACTCTGTCAGGGGGGTCAGCCCATGATCAATCCAACCCGGGCTGAGAAAAAAAGCAGGGTCACACCCCTCATCTGGACAGCCACCAAGAATAAGCGGAATACAGTCATGGGCCAGCGGTATGATAAGCCTGAGACGGCTGGAGATCAAATCTGCAAGACCGCCGCCACAATAGCCATACAAAAGGATAACCGAATGGATACTGCTATTTTGCTCCAGACAGGCTACCGCTGCTGACACGTTTTCATGCAGTTTTCCGGGGTCCTGATGCAAGTCTTGTTCAAGGTAAATAATCCTGGATTCTGCTATCCCAAGAGCCGTCAACTCCGGCTTAAATACCTTGCATGAAATAATACCCGTATCGGGCATCAAATGCAGTGTCATGCCGGAAAACACTTCAGAAAAAAATAGACCGATACCATAGGTTTTGGTACTCCTTCATCGTTATCAATTACAAGGTACACCCTAATATTAGGGTACACACGAACCCCCTCAATTTAAGGGATAGTGAACAGATGCTAATGCATTTGGCATGCCAGGGATGACAATGGATTTTTTTTGCAGTTTGGTGGCACATTTTTAATTGAGATCCTTTACACCGGCGATTTTTAACGAACCAAAAGCATCCATTTTACAAGATTTTCGATTATGATCCCGTGCCAACTGTTAAAACCCTGTTGTCGTTTGCTGTAAAAACACACCAAACCCAATGCATAATCGATAAATTCAGGGAACGGCCTTAAGATTCAACAGGTTATCCGGTCGATATTTTTTTTAAAAAAAATGAAATGTGTTAGATATTTTTACATGTTATTATAATTATTTACATAAAAAAAATTTCTTCCGGCGAAAAAAAAGAATTAATATGCATGGCATCAAAATTGCAAATTCACCTTGTATAAAATTTAAAAAAGAGGTTGGAGTGTTTGGGGTCGTTTAATTAAAAACCAGAATGATAAGGAGTTCAATTGTGGGCAATACCAAGCATATACCATTGGGTGTGGGATTTTACCCTGACTGGTGGTACAAAAATTATGGCATAAGTTTTGGTCGGGAATATTATTATGACGCAGATTACAGAGTAGACAGTCAGGCCAAAATGCAAAAAATACTTTATGACCGTTTCGGGGATGTCGGTCTTGGAAATAAAGATCCGGAACCCAAACCATTGATTACGTTCGGAATGGCGATGCTGCCTGCCATCTGTGGATGTGAAATTATTTTTAAGGATGATGCCCTGCCCTGGGCCATGCCGCTTAACCTATCCAAAGAAGCGTGTGACAAGCTTACCCTTCCTGATCTGATCACAGCATCTCCCATGAAAGAGATGCTGGAACAGATCACCCATCTCAAGTCCAAATATGGAAAGGTCGTTGGTGATATCAATACCACCGGCGTTCAAAACCTGGCCCTGAAGCTGCGGGGTGATGAGTTCTATATCGATATGTATGAGGATCCGGAGTTTTGTCATCGGCTGCTCAATTTATGCACCCAGAGTATGATTGCTTTGTGGCAGCTGGTTTATCCCCTGACCGGTTCAGGAGCTGCCGATGTCACACCGATGTGCGATCCGAGCATTTACTGCGTTGCCAACTGTACGGTGGAGCAAATTTCAGGAGATACCTATCTTGAATTTGGTCTGCCCTATGACAATATTCTCGGCGAAACCTTACAACCCTTCGGTATTCACCATTGCGGCAGCCTGGATGCGGTTGCAGAGCATTATGCCAAGGTCAAAAACCTTGTGTTCATGGAAGCAGGGTTTGGTACGGACTTTGCCAGGGCCCGCAGATTGCTGGGTCCCCATATTGCTTTCAATGCACGTATCAGTCCGGTTCTGATGAAAAATGGCAGCACGGAAGATATTGCTGCCGCAGTAAAAGACGCAATTGACCAGGGAGCTCCCCGGGAAAATTATTCCATTGACACCGTGGGCCTCACCCATGGTGTTCCAGATGAAAATGTGCGTATCGCCCGTCGTACGGTGGAAGAATACGGCATCATCAGCTAAACTGAATATAATAAGGAAAACAATTGTCATGGAAACAAAAATAAGTTCTCTGACCAAAGAGGTCATAATCGGACCCGATCATCCGGTTGTCATAATCGGTGAACGGATCAATCCTACGGGACGAAAAAAATTGGCCCGGTCGCTGGAGCAGGGAGATTTGAGTTTATTACAGCAAGAAGCCCTTCGACAGGTGGCCGCCGGTGCCCAGGTTCTGGATGTAAACGTCGGCATTTCCGGTGGTGATGAATCCGCCCTTATGATCCAGGCCATAAAGGCAATCAGTGACGTAACAGATGTACCGTTGTGTATTGACTCAGCCAAGCCTGAAGTTCTGGCCGCAGGCCTCTCCGTATACAAGGGTAAAGCCCTTGTTAACTCGGCAAATGGTGAGGAATCCAAGATCAAGGAAGTTCTCCCCATTGTGGCCCGGTATAAAGCCGCTGTGGTTTGCCTGACCATGGATGACAAAGGCATTCCCTCGGATGTACCCACCCGGATGAAGATTGGTGACACAATTGTTAATGAGGCAACCAAACTTGGCATTCCCCTTGAAGATATCATTATCGATCCCCTGGCAATGAGTGTTTCAGCTGATGATCGTGCCGGTCTCAGCGCACTTAAAGCACTGGCGGAGATCAAAAAAAATCTGGGGGTTAACCAGACCATTGGTGCCAGTAATGTTTCATTTGGCCTTCCGGACAGAGCTTTTGTGAACGGTGTGTTTCTTGCCATGGCCATAATGAAAGGGCTCACCTGTCCCATTACCGACCCAACCAATTGGACGATCAGGGAAACGCTGCTTCTCACCGATCTGATGCTCGGAAAAGATGAATTTTCAATGAATTTTATAAGCGGATACCGTGACCAGCATCCAGAAGAAGACTAAACACTAATTCGTAAGTATATTGAGGAGATAAAAAATGTCAGATTTGGAAGCAATCAAACAAGCAGTAATAAAGGGCAAACGTAAAGATATTGCAGGTCTTGTCCAGGTGGCTATTGACGCTGGGGCCGATCCACAGGAAATCATCAATGGCTATATGATCGAAGCCATGAAAGAGGTGGGGGCACGGTTTGAGGCCAAAAAAATCTTTGTTCCGGAAATGATGATAGCGGCCCGTACCATGCAATCCGGTGTTGATGTCATAAAACCGTTGATCGCTGCAGGAGACGAGATAAAGAAAATTGGTACCGTCGTCATGGGTACTGTATTTGGTGATCTGCATGATATCGGTAAAAACCTGGTGGTTCTCCTCCTTGAGAGCTCAGGCTTTGAGGTCATAAACATTGGTGAGAACGTGACGTCTGAGGATTTCGTTGAAAAAGCCCGTGAGCTAAAAGCAGACGTTGTAGGCATGTCCAGCCTGCTCACCACGGGTGACCCCCATCTCAAGAGCACCATAGAAGCGTTCAAGAAAAGCGACCTGAACGGCAAGGTAAAGCTGGTATGCGGTGGAGCGGCCGTTACCAAAAAATTCGCAGTCGATGAGTGCGGAGCTGATGGCTATGCCACTGATGCCGTTGATGCCGTAAGGGTCATGAAACAGCTTTTGGAAATTGCTGCTTGATAATTTGCTTGCCCGGCAATGTTTTTTTGAATTGAAGTCATGAAAGATATTGGAAATAACATGAAAGATATATCTTGTTTGCCGGGCAGCTCCAAATCCCGCCCAGAAGCCATGGACATGGGAAAAGAAGTTGTTTTCCAGCCCATTGGGCGCAGAGTTGTTGCAGATCCTGAAAAGACCATTCTGGATCTGGCCATGGCGTGTGGTGTAGACATTCAATCGGCCTGCGGGGGGAAAGGGCTTTGCGGCAAATGCCGCGTCAGACCGGGAGGACGGGTCAGTGAGCCGTCTGTTCATGAAACAGATCTTTTAAAACATGGGAATGATGGAGACCGTCTGGCTTGCCAGACACAACTTCTCCAGGGCGGCACGGTCTGGGTTCCAGAACAGAGTCGCACCCTGAAACCTGTCATTCTCACCAGGGGTCTGTCTACAGAATTACAAATGGACCCCATGCTCAGAACCCATGAGTTCAAGATCACACCGCCCTCGCCGGAAGACCCCAAAGCACTGGAAGACCTTTTGCTGGAAAAATTTGGACAAGAAGCAAACCCATATCATTTGCCTCTTTCTGTTTTTCAGAACCTTCCCCCAATTTTTATGGATAAAAAAGGATGTTTGACCGCTGTTACACGGTATGAAAATGAGATTCTTGATATTGCTCCGGGCCATGGGAGGCACTGTATCGGGCTGGCAGTGGATCTGGGTACCACTACAGTCGTGGCATACCTGTTTGATCTAAAAAATGGCCGGCCACTGGCGGTTGAAGCAGAAATGAATCCCCAGGTTAAATACGGTGATGATGTGATCAGCCGTATTGGTTTTTGCCTGAAAACCCCCCAGGGAAAGTCAGCATTAAGCGCTCAAATCCGGGACTGTATCGACAAACTTGCTGCCAAAGCCTGTAAAACCGCTAATGTATCCTCTCGACGCATCATGGATTGTGTCATGGTCGGCAATACGGCAATGCACCATCTCTTCCTGGAGCTTGATCCGGTTTTTCTGTCACAGGCACCATATATGCCGGTCACAAAAAAGGCGATCGATCTAAAAGCAAGGGACGTAGGACTTTCTTTTGCACCAGAAGCCTGGATTCATTGGTTGCCGGTCAAAGCCGGTTTTGTAGGGGCGGATACCATATCGGTCGCTTTGGCCGTCCGCGCTGATAAAGTGACCCGGCCGACCCTTATTCTTGATCTCGGTACCAATGGTGAGATGATACTGGCCGTGCCCGGTCGCATGGTGTGCTGTTCAACTGCAGCAGGTCCGGCTTTTGAAGGGGGTCATATCACCTATGGGATGCGGGCTGGACCGGGGGCTGTCGAACAGGTCGTTTTGGATCCAATATCCCATGCATGCAAACTCACTGTTATTGGAAATGTTAAGCCTATAGGACTCTGTGGGTCAGGTCTGGTGTCCCTTATCAGTCAGCTTGCAGTTGCCGGTTTTATAACACCCGGCGGATCTTTTAATACCCAGATGATGGGGTCTCATCTTCGGGCCAGTTCAGATGGCCTGGAATATGTTGTGGTATTTGCTGATCAGTGTGATTTTGATTATGATCTGGTACTGACAAGTCAGGATGTGTCTGAAATACAACTGGCAAAAGGAGCCATAAGGGCAGGTGTTGAAATCATGATGCAGGAACTTGGGGTTACAAAATTGGGTGAAGTGCTTCTTGCCGGTGCCTTTGGTAACTACCTGGATCCCCAAAGCGCCCAGCAACTTGGACTATTCCCCTTGCCGGATCAAAATCGTGTTCTTGGTGTCGGCAATGCTGCCGGAACCGGAGCTATTATGGCTTTGATCAGCAGTAAAGATCGGAATCATGCTGATGTCCTATCTCTTAATATGCAATATCTTGAGTTAACAACTCACCCGGATTTCCAGGAGCTATTTGTCGATTGCATGGCATTTAACGATCAGGATTAGTACATTTATATTCTTTTAAAAGAAGGGTTTATTTTTCCCATAAGGTGAGCATAGACATTTAATGTAACCATTGGCGTTGAATGGCCTAATTGAATTGATCTATATTTGATCTTCTCATTCTGCTCCATGAACCTAAAACATTCGCATCTCTTTCACTTGCTTATTGGATGAAAGGCCTGGTTGGAATGTTTGGTTAAAAGGCCATATTGGTTTTGAACAATCTGTTAAGTTAGGCCAAGCTTGTGTTTCTTTCTTTCGAGGTTTTCAAAAAAATCCCTGGAATCAACTATAAAACGTGTGTGAGTGCCCTCGGCTACCTTTTCAACGGAGTCGTGGACTTCTATGTGATAAGTCAACTTCCTCCCTTCTATGGCAGTTAATCGTGACTTTGATACAATCGTTGCGCCGATAGGTGATGCAGACAGGTGTTTCATGCTATTGGCTACACCTACAGTCAGGTAGTTTTCAGGCAGGAATTCATGTACGAATATACAAGTGGTTTCCATAACTCCAACAAGGTGAGGTGTGCCTAAGACTGGCATCCCTATGTAGCCGACAGCTTCTGCACTGTTTTCTTTTGAGACAATTATGCGTAGTGTATTTTCCATTCCAATTTTCAATCCTGAAAGGTCGATTTTTTTCATGGGTTTTTCTCGCAGTTTAAATTGTTATAAGTCATCATGTAAATTTGAGTGATACCATTACAATCAGATCATCTGTTCAGTTCGATAATCTTCATTGAAGATAATCACTGCGATCCTGAAAAGCAAGAGAAATGAGAGAAGAAAATAAGTAAAAGAATTAAATCCAAAGAAAATACATCCTTTAAAAAATCCTTAGAAGAAAATCACGCTACAAAAAAAACTCGCTACATAATTGGAGAAAAAAATTAGGGGGAGACCAATTCTGAAATGGCGTTGACTATGTCTATGATTTTTCTCCCCCAGCGCTTATTTTAAAGGCCCGGACTATTATGGGAAGTGCCAATGAAAGCCTTTGGGCAAGGAAGTTAAATTATGAACTGGTTTGGGAAGACGATTCAATAGAGGCGGTAAAATGGGTGCAGGATGAATTTGATTCCTTATGGTTTCATCATATGGCAATACCTTTAAGTGACTTTGTTATCAAAGATATTAAACGGCTTTCACACCGAACTAAGATATAATCAAATAAGTGAGATAGACTGGGAATCCTGCTCAAATGTATTGGATGCTGATGAAAAAATTAGTATTCTCATGAACAAATGGTAAGTTCGATAATTCTTTTTTTTAGAGCATTTAGCGAAAAACATCCATTTTCTGTTAAACGGAAAAATTATGACAACTTGCATGATTTTTTATAAAATTATACAAAAAAAATAAAGTATTATATTATACTGATTTTGATGGGAAAAATTTTCAGAGTTTGATAACTTGAGGTCACAATCTGTGACCTCAATCCATGGCGGTTCAAGACACAACATTAATTTTTAGAGTTTTTTGTTATCACCCTGGATTTCTTTTGATAAAAACCGGCCAGTATTGAGATAAGGGCAGCACAAGTGCAGAATCCAGATACCAGGCAGATGGGTAAAAGGCCGTAATTAGACCAGATAAAACCCCCTGAAAAAGCCCCTGCAACACGGCCGATTCCGCCAATGGCAAAAAATGCAGACATGGTTGATGCCCTTAATTCCGGTACCAGTTCCGTTGATAAACTCATGCAAGTGACAATGGTAAACTCAAAAGTGAAAAATACCAAAAAAAGTCCTGCCAGAACATAAGCCAGGCCGATATTGAGAGCCGGCAAAAGAAAATAGGAGCAGGCACACAAGGATACGCCGATTATGATGGTTTTTTTCAATCCGATTCTGTCCGAGAAAAAAACTGTGAACCCTTCTCCTAGAACTTCGGAAATCCCTATAAGAATAGTTCCGAATCCAATGGCAGCCAGAGATAGATTATAGGATTGTTCCAGCCATGCCCCATAAATTACAAAAAGATTGTCATTGGCAAGGGACATGAAAAAAACAAATGATAAAATCCCTAAAACCTTTCTGTCCTTTATAATGGTTTTCCAATTGGTAATCATCCGTGTTCTGGTTGCATCTGCTTTGTTTTTTCTTTTATCCTTTGGCATGATTTTCAATATGATGAAAAAGCAAATAAGAGAAAGGCCGCCGATGATTATAAAAGGTGTTTGCCAGGAAAATCGTTCAATAATGATTCCGGCTAAAGGGATGCCCACCAAGGTCGAACCTGCCCAGGCAAGCTCTGTAATCCCAATGATCTGACCCCGTTTTTCAAAAGGAACAAAATTGGCAATAAAGGCCTGAAGACTGGGATCAAATATGCTTTTGGCGAGCCCTGCCATGAAAAGACAGATAACCAATACAGAATAAATTGGTATTAATCCCACAGCAAAGGTGCCAATGGTAAGTATTCCTACTGAAAACAGCATTAAGATTCTATATCCGTATTTATCGGCAAAACTGGCTCCTACAGCCCCTAATAAGGATGTGCCCTGATTAATGGCAATAACGGATGTAATGGCGGAAAGCTCTACATTCAGACCCCGTGCAAATTCAGGTGCAAAAGGATAAATCAGTCTTCTGGTAATATTAAACAAGAGTTTGGTCAAAGTCGTTATGGTGATGAAACCGGCAAATTGTTTCGGGTGCTTTGTCATGGAATTATTTTTAATCAGGTTATAAGATTGCAAGAAAGGTTAATTTGTCAAAGATCAAAAGGAGTCCGATCAAAATTAAAAGGATACCGGAAATCTTGTTGAGTACACCAATAAATCTTGTGGCCCGTTTCATGAATTCCAGAATGGAGTTGATGAAAATAGAGATTGCAATAAATGGAATGGCGAGACCTGCTGAGTAAACAGCTAAGAGTATAACTCCTTCAAGGACAGTGTCCTGGTTTCCGGCAACAATTAAAATTGACCCCAGCAAAGGACCGATGCAGGGGCTCCACCCTGCTCCAAATGCCATACCAATTACAAAGGTGCCCATCAGATGCAGAGGTTTTTCCTTGATATGAATTTTTTTTTCAAAGTTAAATCCCTTTATGTTGATAATCCCTAAAAGGTGAAGTCCGAAAATGAGAATAATACCGCCACCCAGATATCGGACAATCCAGGAGTATTGGGAGGCAAACCCACCCAAAAAAGATGCAGAAGCTCCGAGAAGAATAAAGATAAAGGAAAAACCCGCCACATAAGAAAGGGTGGACAAGATCACCTTTTTTCGGGTTTGTTTTTTGCTTTGGGTCAGTTCATCAAGGGATAATCCCGTAATAAAAGAGAAATATGCCGGTATCAATGGGAGGATACATGGAGAAAGAAAAGACAGCAGTCCTGCAATAAAAGCTGCCGGGTAAGTTATGGTTTCAGCAAACACGATATAATCCTTATCTTTAATATCAATCAATAATGCCTTAATCTAATTCATTCTCTTGTGTCTTGCAAGAGACCCCGTCTTTATTTGTTATGTAAATTCAGCTTTTATTTTAAAAAGGAAAAATAATTGTACTTGTTGGACCCGTTAAAAAAAAATATCCCCAAAGCCCTGTCTGATGGATATTTGCAGGAGGTTAAGCGAATAGCCTCGAAACAAATATTCATCAGACAGGGCGGGTTCAAGCGAAAGAGCTGAATAATTATAAATCATTCAAGTTTTTTGTGAAGATAATGAAACCACCTTTGCCATATTTAACAACTATTAACAACATTATTGAAATAGCATGGGTTCCGTGCTATCATGATTCTATGATAAATTCATTTTTGAATAAGGGGGCAGAGGATATCTTCAATGGTAAAAATACAAAAGATGTCAGAAAAACTTGTCCTAAAAATCTTTGGAGAATTGCTGCCAGAAAATTAGATCAAATTGACTCTATAATTAAATTAGAAGAATTACGGATTCCACCAGGCAATCAATTTGAATCATTATCCGGAGATAGAAAAATGGAACACAGTATCCGAATAAACAACAAATATAGGATTTGTTTTATTTGGAAAGACGGATGTGCAAATCAGGTAGAAATAACTGACTACCACTAAAATATAAGAGGTAAATATGATACGAATACCAACTAACAGAGAACCGACCCATCCTGGGGAGATGCTTCTTGAAGAATTTCTAATTCCAATGGGTATGACTCAAAGAGAATTGGCAAAAGCCATACATGTCCCCTATCAACGTGTTAACGAAATTGTAAATAAAAGACGTGGCGTAACGCCAAGCACTGCATTGCGGTTAGCAAAGCTTTTTGAAATGTCAGAAGATTTTTGGGTCAATTTACAACTTCGATGGGATTTGTATAAGGTAAAACAAGCAGAGGCAGATGATTTAAAAACGATTAAACCGATTATACAAAATACCACAGTGGCTCACGCATAGATCAATCCAAATAGACCTGTCCCTCGTATTAATTCGACTTAGGACCGCTTGTTTTTTCCGGCACCTGCCGAGTGGATCAGCAGAAAAGCCTTTACTGCTGTGGGATTCATTAAAAAGCCCATCAAAGGCAAATACCACAAATATACGGGTCTTGGTCTTGACTGGCCCAAAAAATTAAGGAGTATGTGGCTCCAGAATATCATCTTTCTTTTAATGATTTCCTTTGGAATTATCCTGATCACAAGGCCTGTTGCAACGGCCACCATGTTTCTGCTTATTCTTGCGGCGACTCTTGTCATGGCCTTTATTTTCAGGAACCGGGTTTTTTGCCTCTATCTTTGCCTGGATCGCCTTCAGCCTGCCTTCCATCATGGTTAATTATTCCTAAGTTCTAAATGTTTTATCAGATCCCATGGGATATGGATGGAATATATTCGGAACCGCCCATGTCAGCTTTAACCCCTTTTACACGGAGATCATTCCATTGATCCAGGGGCTTTTGCTGTTCACAGGGCTTTATTTTGGAATCAACAGGGTTAATATGTCCTTAACCGGACTGATTTTTGATCCTTTAAAAAGAAAGAAAATCATTTTCCTTCCATCTCTTTTTGCCCTGGCCGTGGTGAATATTTTTTTAAAACTTTACCTTGGGTAATGCAAAAGTCCCTGGTGATCTGAACAAAATTCGGTTACTTCAATATGCAGTAATGGAATTTTAACTTGCTTAATTGTAAGCATTTGAATATATGTGAATTTAAGACATCATGGTAGAATCTATCGAATCGCAGTTTAAAAAATTTTTAATAAGGATAATTTGCAATTAATAAAATTATTCAAACCAGGGAGAAAACAAATTCACAACTCATGGCGCTCTTTTGTTCTATCAGCAACTTTGATTTTAACAAATACACTTTTTACAACCATTGCAAGCAGACCATCACTCCTATAGCGCTTAACCTGAACGCAAATGTGGAAAGTACGCTTAAAATGCTCCGGCTCCTCATGGGCGAGGATATTGATCTTGCCTTGCCGGACAGGTGACTCAACTTGAAAAAATTGGTAATTAATTTTTGAGCGGATCCTTAGAGTGATATGGGGACAATTGTTTAATTTCTTATGCAAATCGAGGCTGTACATGATCGAAAAAGGAAGGTTGCATTTTTTTTGCGGTAAAATGGCCGCAGGGAAAACCACTAAATCTTTAGAGGTAATGAATAGTGAAAATGCTATTTTGATATCGGAAGACGATTGGTTGGGTCATCTGTTCAAAGATGAAATAAAAGTATTCGATGACTACATAAAATATTCAAAACGCCTAAAGCCTCTATTGTTGGATCATATTAAAAATATTATTGGATCTGGAGTGTCCGTTGTCATGGATTTTCCAGCAAATACTATTCGGCAAAGGTTATGGTTCAAAGAACTAATCGGTAATAACAAGATTTCCCATCAATTGCATTACTTGGAAGTCAGTGATGAAATTTGTCTAAAGCAGTTAGCTAAGAGAAGCGAAGGAAGAAAAGGAGAAGTTTTCACAAGCAAAGAAGAGTTCCATACCGTAAATAGTTACTTTCAAGCTCCGGCAGAAAGTGAAGGCTTTAATATCAAAATATACAAAAGAGAAAACGTATAACAAAGTATTCGAGGATTGCCAACCTTAAAGTGGCGGAGTCCCGCTTAAAATTAATTATCCGTGTATGGATCATTCATAAGACACAAATCTCATGTATTCCAAAAATATAAATAAATAAAATTTTAATGGTTGAATGGTTTAAAAAATGCAATAGTAATGAAATCTTAAAAACAGAGGAGAAACCCAATGGGACTGAACATAAAACAGCGCAAAAAGGTTGAAGATATTTTAA
Source organism: Desulfobacula sp. (assembly GCA_018645325.1). Taxonomy (GTDB): domain Bacteria; phylum Desulfobacterota; class Desulfobacteria; order Desulfobacterales; family Desulfobacteraceae; genus Desulfobacula. Next base: position 140,871 of record JABGOU010000004.1, on the reverse strand, counting down.
AGTTGAACAATTATACGGACTACAAGTGGACTGACCCAAAAAAGATCATCGTGTCCCAATGGGTGCGCATGAAGTGCAAATTCGGTTGCGGTGAATATGGCAGAGGCGGTGCTTGCCCGCCTGAAACACCAGCAGTGGCAGAGTGTAAGGAATTTTTTAATGAATATGAAGATGCTGTAATCCTGCATTTTGAAGGCTTGATGGATAAACCAGAAGACCGCCACACTTGGTCTGCCAGAATCAATAACAAGCTGGTTCAACTGGAACGTGCGGTTTTTACAGCTGGTTTCGAGCGTGCTTTTCAATTGTTTATGGACTCGTGTTCATTTTGCAAAGATTGTACTGGCAGCCGAGAGACCTGCGAGAAACCCCGCATGGCTCGCCCAGCACCTGAGGCCATGGCTGTTGATGTATACACAACTGTACGTCAGGCTGGATTCACAATTAACGTGCTCACAGACTATGACCAGAAAATGGACCGCTTTGCGTTTCTGATGGTCCATTAGAACGCAAGTATAATTATCCAACCATGGATGTTCAATTTTTTGTATGAATATAGGTAATTATACCTATTGACATCCTGATTCAAAACAACTAAAAATTCATTTTCCCCAATTTGATTTTGTAATAAATATTATGGCGACTTGTAAAAAACATGTCTGAAAAACCGACCTACGAAAAATTAGAGCAGCGAATTCAAAAATTAGAGCATGATGCTGTTCATAGTATGCAGGTGGAGAAGGCTCTTTTGGACAGTGAGGCACAAAAAAGAGCTATTCTGGATGCATCCATTGATTCTATAAGGCTGGTTGATAATGAGATGAGAATAATTTGGGCAAATAAAATCATAGAACAACAGCTTGGAAAAGATCGGAAAAAGATAATCGGCAATTATTGTTACAGGGCTTATACTGGAAGAAATGAACCCTGCCCGAATTGTCCAACTGAAAAGTCACGCAAAAGTGGTAATATAGAATTTTCCATTATCTGTGAGGAAAATGTCAAAGGAATCAAGGGTAAGACATACTGGTCTGATTACACAGTTCCAATAAAAAATGAATCTGGTAAGATCGAAAATTTCATTCAAGTTTCAAGGAATATTACTGATCTTAAGAATGCAGAGAAGGCTTTGGTAATTGCCAGAAAACAATGGGAAGCCACCTTTAATGCCATGTCAGACTGGGTCTGCATACTTGGTAAGGATCACAAGATCATCCAGTCGAACAAAGCCTGTGAATCTATAATCAACTTATCCCATGACCAGGTTGTGGGCAGGCTCTGCTGCGAAATTGTACACGGCATGGACATTCCCATCCTGGGCTGCCCATTGGAAAAAGCGATCAAAAGCAACCGAATGGAATCCATGGAATTTAAAACAGGAGACAATAGGTGGCTGCAGATTACTGTTGACCCAATTGAAACCCGTGCCAATAATGATCGGTTTGTCCATATTGTAAGGGATATTACGGAGGGCAAAGAAAGGGAAAATGAAATTGCTCTGCTTCAAAAGGAAAAAGCGTTCGGCATCCTTTCCGGTGGAATTGCCCATGATTACAATAATCTTTTAACAACCATCTGGGGAAATATTTCGCTCTTAAAAGAGGAAATAACCCGACCACAGCAGCAGGAATTATTGAATGAGGTTGACAACGCATGCAGGCAGGCAAGAGATTTGACCCATCAATTTATCACCTTATCCCATACGTCCCTGCATAAAAAGACTTTATATAATATCGAGGGCATTTTAAGTTCTGCCATAAAAAAAGCAGGCGAAGTAAAAGATATTGAAATTTCAATGGATATTAAAGACAAAATTCCGGCAATAGAAATTGATTTCGATGGTTTAAGCCATGCTTTTGAGAATATTATCTGCAATGCAGTTGAGGCCATGCTGGACGGCGGGAGATTGGAAATCCTGGTAAAAACAGAAAACATCACAGGCCATAAAGATGAAAAAGATGAAAACCTGATCAAAATATCTTTTAAGGATTCAGGTAATGGGATATCCATACATGATATAGACTCTGTATTTGATCCATACTTTACAACAAAGGAGTTAAGCATTCAAAAGGGGGCCGGCTTAGGACTTGCTGTTTCACAATCAATCGTGAGAAAGCACGGAGGATATGTTCGGATCAATTCTAAGCTGGGACAGGGCACAACAATCACAGTGTACCTTCCGATAACTGATTTAAAATAAATAGTGCTTTCAGATCAAAAGGATTCCCGGTTAATATTCTATCATATAATTCTCCTTCGTTTTTTTAAATAATGAATTTTGGTCCTATGGTTTATTATATCATTGTGGACAGTTTGATTAAAAACCGGTCCAGCTTTTTTGTAGAAATTTTTATGGCTGTTTTCAGCTCAGGGGCAAATAGGGAGATTTTATATTCTTCCACAAGCCAGAAAAACTCTTCAACCTTTTGGGACTTTTCCAGTGTTGATGTTTGGGAAAGTGAGGCTAAAAGACTGTTAAGGTGGTTGTTGTAAATGGATAAGCGACAGGCTTTTTTTTCTTCCTTTAAAGGATTGTCAATGGCTCTTTGGGCTCTTATTCTGATACAGGCGATATAGCGGTGAAGATGTTTGATCCTTTCGTATTCATACAGGTCAACAAAATTTTGAGGCACAAGAAGTTTAAGGTCTTTGAAAAGACGTGTTAATATCTGAAAGAGTTTTTCTTTTTTCTGGTGTTGAAAGGATAGTTTCTGTATGAGTTCAAAACATGATTGATATTCTTTGCCTAAAATAATAAAGGCTTTAATAAAGTCTTGTCCTGTATTGTAAAGATTCTTTAATTGGGTTTGACCATGAAGCTCAAACTCTTTTTTAGTTCGAAGATTTTTTTCAAACAGGGTATGTGTGGCCAGATTAAATAAAGATTGCTGAAATTTTGTCTGGCCATTAAAATAAGGAGCCATCTTTCTTATCCCGGAAGAGGCATTGATGTCTTTTCTCAAGGCTTTGAAATCATCAGGATAATAAAGTTGAAATAATTTTTTTATCCCCAGGCAATGGGAATCTTGAGCTGCCTCCTCTGATTTGAAAAGTCTCAGGGAAATTATTTTGGTTTTTAAATCAGGCCGGGTTTCAATTGTCAGGCCGGGGTAGCCTTTCTGAACAAAATCCTTATCCTTTTTTATGACAATAAAGTCTTCAAGGTCTTTAAAATTCCATTCTCTTATATCCCTTATCTCATGTTCGTTTTTAGCTTTTTCAAAGGCATTATCTTTTTTTAAGGAAGCTGTTGTTGAAAATTGATTTAAAACGGCTTTGTCCCTTAAAACTTTTATCTCACGGCCTTTTTCATCTCTGATGGAGAATCTCATTTTTAAGTGGTCAGGCAGCTCTTTATCAGACCAGAGGGTTGCCGGGATGACAAAATTAAACCGGGTTTGAATAAAGGATGAAAGCATTGAAAATAAGGGAGCATCTTTTTGAGGCAGTTCTTTTGCAATAATGGCTGCTTTTTCAGATACAGGGACAAGTTTTACCCGGTATTTTTTAGGGAGTGCCTTTATAAGAGCTGCGATTTTTTCTTCAAACAAACCTGGAACCAGTCTGTCAACATAGTTATTTGAGACAAGCAATGCAGAGGCAGCAGGAACTTTCATAGTGATTCCATCTTTTTTAGATCCTGGATTGAATTCATATTCCAGCCTGAATTTAGCCTGGCTCATTTTCAGGGTATCAGGGAACATTGCAAGCTCATGTTCATCAATCGCGGATTGTTGCAGATCTTCCATTGTCATTTTTAAAAAATCCTGATTTTTCTGATCTTTAATAAATTTGGCAAAGGTTCTGATATTATAAAATGGTTCAGGCAGTCTTGACTGGTAAAAAAGATAGATATCATCTTCTGATGCCAGGATATCTTTTTTACGCCTTTTATGTTCAAGGGTTTCAAGCTTGTCAATGAGATTCAGATTATGGGTCATAAATTCAAATTTCTGATGGATTTCCCCCTGGACCAGGGCATGGCGGATAAATATTTCGCCTGATTCTTCAGGGTTTATCGGGCCATAGGCAACACTTCGGTCGTTGATAATTATCAACCCGAAAAGAGACACCTGTTCTTTAGCAATAACCTCTCCGCGTTTTTTTTCCCAGTGCGGATCAGAATAAATCTTTGTACTAAGGTCTTTTCCTATTTGTTCAAGCCATTGGGGATCAATTGTTGCAACTGATCGTGCAAAAAGCTGGCTGGTTTTAACAAATTCCGCTGCAACAATCCAGTCGCCCGCTGTTTTAAAAAGTCCGGACCCGGGAAATATCATTGCCTGCTGCCCTTTAGCAGCGTTGAAGATGTTCTTTTCCTTTTTATGGGCTATATTGGCAAGATATCCTGATAAAATGGCTTTGTGCAGGGCAATATACAAAGGACCGCCAAATTCAAATGCTTTGGCTTTCAGCCCTTTTGTTCCTTTTGGCAGAATGATATTCTTTTCGCCTTTTAAATTATGGTCTTTTAGTACCCTTAGAATCTGGCCATGAATTTCATTCCATTCTCTCATGCGTTTAAAGGACAGAAAATGATCCTGGCAGTATTTTTTTAGTTTTGAACGGGTTTTTAATTTTTTTTCAGCAGTTTTAACTGCATTCCATATATTTAGAAGTGTAACAAAATCAGAACCAGGGTCTTTGTACAGGGCATGCTTTTGATCTGCTGCCTGGGTCTTGTCCGAAGGTCGTTGACGTGGATCTGAAATGGCAAGGACCGTTGTAATAATGGCAGCCTCTTTTAAACATCCGTTCCTGTCAGCTTGTATCAGGATTCTGGACAGTTTGGGATCAATGGGCAATTTGGCCATGATCCGCCCTGTTTTTGTAAGGTTGAATATTTTTTTCTTTTTTTGTCTGTTAAAGTCTTTTTTTTCTTTAATGGCGGAAAGTTCAATCAAGGTATCGAATCCGTCCTTAATACTTTTGGGTGCCGGTGCATCAATGAATGGAAAGGTTGAGACATCCCCGAGATTTAAGGAAATCATTCGCAGGATGACTTCGGCAAGATTGCTTCTTAAGATTTCAGGGGAGGTGAAAAAAGGCCTTGCCCCAAAATCATTTTCATCAAACAGCCGTATGCAGATTCCATTTTCAACTCTGCCGCACCGCCCTAGCCTCTGGTTGGCGGAAGACTGGGAAATAGGGGTGACGGGAAGTGAGGTTGTTCTTGTCCGGGGCGAATACTCAGGTATCCTTGCAAGCCCTGTGTCAACCACATATTTGATCCCGGGTATGGTCAAAGAGGTTTCTGCAACATTGGTTGAGACAATAATTTTTCGGCCGGGCTGCCGGGAAAAAATTTTGGCCTGCTCATTTGCTGAAAGTCTTGCAAAAAGCGGCAGAACTATTACGCCTGGATGGTTTTTCCCCCGGATCAGTTCCAGGGTTTCTCCAATATCCTGCTCTGTGGGCATAAATACCAGGATATCACCGGACCTGGATTGAGAAATAAGAAGATTGGCTGCATTGGCAGCAGCTTCCACATATCCCTGGTCTTCAATGGTTCTGTCTTCATCTTCCTTGTTTAAAAAGGGCATATAGACGGTTTCAACAGGGTACATCCTTCCCGTGACTTCAATAATGGGAGCATTGTCAAAAGCTTTGGAAAATTTTTGCGTATCAATGGTGGCAGATGTGATGATCAGTTTGAGATCATTCCTTTTTTTAACCAGATTTCTTAAAATCCCCAGGGTGAAGTCAATATTGAGACTTCTTTCGTGGGCTTCATCCACAATAATGGTATCATATGCATTTAAGAACCTGTCCGTTTGAGTTTCCGCAAGCAGGATTCCATCGGTCATTATTTTTATACATGTGTGTGCCTTTGTTTTATCATCAAATCTGATCTTATATCCAACAGACCGGCCAAGGCTTTCATTGAGTTCTTCAGCAATCCTTTTTGCAACATTTATGGCGGCAATACGCCTGGGCTGTGTACACCCGATCGCTCCTTTAATTCCCTGCCCTGCTTCAATACAGAATTTTGGAATCTGGGTGGTTTTCCCGGATCCCGTTTCCCCTGAAATAATCACAACTTTGTTTTTTTTTATTGCATTAATAATATCTTGTTTTTTGGAAGTGATGGGCAGATCAGGGTTAAATGTTATATTGGAAGGTCTGGTGAATTTGCGATCTTTTTTCTTTTTTATCAATCCCTTTTTTCTGGGATTTATTTTTGAATCTTTTCTTTTTGATTTATTCATAACCTTTGAATACTAACTTAAAGTTATAAAAAGTCAAATTTTGAATTTAAAATAAGTCTGGGAGACTTAAAAGCCTTTTCAATTTTAATCTATTGCCATAGCTATATTTTTATATTTCAAAAAATTTTGTTCAGATCCGGAAGCGAATCCTTTTTTGTACATATTTTTCAGGGATTAATTAGGGTAATAAGCTTGCCCACAATCTCATCTTCACTATATCCAAAGATTTTAGCGGCCGCTTTATTCTACAGAACGATCTCGCTTTTATCATTAAAGGAGACAATCCCGTCATTTGAATTATTAAACAAGCTTTTTAGCGGCTCGACGATTTAATATATTAAGTACCAGCGGATTTAAGAAAAAGATATAAATAACCGGTAAAAGGAATATTACAAGTAAAATCGCATCAATAATAGACTCGGTCCAGGCGTGATGGCGATCAATGAACGGGAAAAATAGAAGAATAAACATGACCAGTATTTCACAAAAAAATATGGATAATGAAACAATCAAAATAAGTTTTATGGGCGAATTATACACCAGTTTCCGCTTGATTGATTTTTTGTCTAACCTGGCGTGATCCCCCGCAGCCGCTCGCTTCGGCGCCTTAAGAGTTCTATGACAGTAAGGAGACTGATAGAAAATACAACAAGAATGGTCGCCACAGACAGAATGGTCGGTGAAATCTGTTCACGGATGCCGTTCCACATTTGAAGCGGGATGGTGCGTTGGTCGTAAGACGCAACAAACAGCACCACCACCACTTCGTCAAATGACGTAGCAAAAGCAAACAGGGCTCCGGAAATGACACCCGGCAGAATCAACGGCAGGCTGATTTTGCGAAACGTCGTTATCGGCGAGGCGCCAAGGCTGGCCGCAGCGCGGGTCATCGAATGGTCGAAACCGACCAGGGTCGCCGTCACAGTAATTATTACAAACGGAATACCGAGCATGGCGTGGGCCATGACAATACCGATGAAAGTATGGGCAAGCCCGGTCGCAGAATAAAAGAAAAACAGGCCGGTCGCTGTTATGATTAAAGGCACTATCATCGGTGAAATAAGCAATGCCATGATGGCCCGACGGAACGGCATTTCCGGTCGCGACAACCCAAGTGCCGCCAGAGTTCCAAGTGTGGTCGCGAAAACAGTCGCAAAAATGCTGATAAGCGCGGAGTTCTTCATTGCGTGCAGCCATGTCGCGTTGTTCCAGGCATCATTCCACCATGCAGCCTCGCGGGCAGTGTCCGGGTTCGACATTCCAAAGGTCAGAATTTGGTCGTACCAGCGCAGCGAATAGCCTTCAGGATCAAGGCTCATCATCTTGTGTGTGAAGGTGAAATAGGGTTCGGCATTGAACGACAACGGGATGATGATCAGGATCGGCGCGATCAGAAACAAGAAAATCAGACAGCAGATCCCAAGGTAGCAATAATGCCAGACTCTTTCGCCTATCGATGCATGGACCGGTAGTGCCATAACCTAACCAAACCTCATGTTGTCGATTCCGATCAGGCGGTCATAGAGCCAAAAAAGTCCCAGCACCCCAAACAGCAATAGGGCTCCAAGAGCAGCTGCAAGACTCCAGTTTAGAGATTTCTGCATATGGAAAGCGATTTGATTGGAGATTAGTTCGCCTGACGAACCACCGACCAGGGCCGGCGTGATGTAATAGCCGATAGCCAAAATGAATACCAGCAAGGTGCCGGCGCCAATACCCGGTACTGTTTGCGGAAAGTAGACCTTTATAAACGCCGTGATTGGCGCAGCACCTAACGAGCGCGCGGCGCGCATGTAACTGGGGGAAATGGTTTTCATTACGGAATAGAGCGGCAAAATCATGAACGGCAGTAGAATATGCGTCATGGCGATAATGGTGCCGTACTGGTTATACATCATCTGAATGCGGCCATCGTTGTTGATGATGCCGATAGCGACCAGAAGGTCATTGAGCACACCTTGGCTTTGCAGCAATGATATCCAAGACGTCGTTCGCACCAACAGCGACGTCCAGAAAGGCAACAGAACGAAGATCATCAGCAAATTCGAATAGCGCAGCGGCAGGGTCGCCAACAAATGGGCGATTGGAAAACCCAACAACAGGCAGAGACCGGCAATCAACGCCGACAGAAAAAACGTACGCTGGTACAGCATCACGTAAATCCGGCGTTCCGGTTCGACCCGCACCAACTCGCCGTTTGCATCGTATTTGAAATCAAGGGCAGCCGCGTAGAAATCCAGCGTGTGTGCTTGAGAAGCGCGCCGCATCACGTTCCACAAGTAAGGTTCTCCCCAGTCTTCGCTATGGTTGAGGAACTTTTCCTTGTAAGGCGGACCTTTGAATTTCACCGCCTTGCGGGCGCCGGATTTGAACAGGCTGGTGGAACCGGAGCGGTCGTAATTGATACGGGTGCCAATGCGCCCAATCGTCCTGTTTTTTTTGGCAGCAGCCAAATCGAGTGCCAATGCCTCGAATCCGTCTTCGCAGGGCACGCCAATTTCCGGATGCACCTTCAGATAGGCTGTAACGCGCGGCATGTAGTCTGAAAAAACCCTGTTGTTGATACTTAGATAAAGCATTTGCCCGATGGGCACAGCAAAGGTCACAACTACAAATAAAAGCAGCGGTGCAACCAGCAAAAAAGCGTTGATCCTCGCCCGGCGCATGGCCCGGGCTAAGGCTTTTCTCAGCGGTGTGCCATCGGCAGTTGTTAACAAAGCGCTCTCACCCTTATTAGGTTTGTCTAAGTTCGTCACTATCAAATCCATCCAAAAAAGACCGGAGTGCGAATGTTCGCACCTCGGTCATTGTTTTGGTCTTACTTGCCAGCAATCCAGGCGTTGAACCGCTCGTTCAATTCGGAATCATGGTCGGCCCAGAATTCGAAATTGTTTACAAGTGCGTTTTTCATGTTTTCTGGCGCCGTTGGCATGTGTGGAGCCATTTTGGTCTTGCCGTCTTGATACATACCAACGAACGGCGCCGAAGACTTCCGGGCCGGGCCATAGGCAATGTATTTCGACTGATCGGCAAGCCGCTGGGTGTCAGTCGCGAACTTGATGAATTCAAGCGCCAGCGCCTTGTTGGGTGCGCCTTTCGGAATTACGTACAGGTCAAAATCGAGAATCTGGCCGTCCCATACCACGACAAACGGTTTGTTTTCCTTTGCCGCAGCGTTGAAAATGCGGCCGTTATATGCGGTCGTCATGGTCACTTCTCCGTCGGCCAAAAGTTGCGGCGCTTGAGCGCCGGCTTCCCACCAGACAATGTCTTTTTTGATAGTGTCCAATTTCGCAAACGCTCGTTTGACACCGGCCTTGGTGCCCAGAAGCTTGTAGACGTCACCAGCTGGCACTCCGTCTGCCATCAGGGCCATTTCCAGGTTAGGCTTGGCGCCCTTGCGCAGGCCGCGTTTACCGGGGAACTTCTTGGTGTCGAATAAATCGGCTATGGTCGTCGGTTTGGCGCCGGATATTTTAGTCGAGTCATAGGCGAAAACGGTCGACCACACGATGCTGGCCACTGCGCAATCAGTCAAGGCCCCTTCAATGAAATCTTCCACGGCCGGGGTGCCGTCCGGTGCGGGGGGAAGTTGCGTGACATCGATGGTTTCCAACAAGCCTTCGTCGCAGTAACGCACTGCATCAGAATATTCGACGTCCGCGACATCCATCGAAACATTGCCCGCAGTCACCTGGGCCTTTATGGGGTCGGCCGGGTTGGGCGCATCAACCGATTTGATCTTGTGACCGGTCTTTGCCATCCATGGTTTGTAATAAGCCTCGACCTGGCTATTACCGTAAGCACCACCCCAAGAAACAACGGTGATTTCCCCTGCACCCGCGTTGGCCGCCGATAGTGAAATGCAGACCGCCAAGGCGGTTGAAGCGAGTATCCTTAACATCTTCATCATATTGTCCTCCTCTTTTAGTGTTGCCCGGATTTTGTCGGGCGGTTTTTTGTTTATCATCCGCTAATAAACGATTTTCCTTATTCAGTCATCGATGGGTTTGAGTGCCCGACAATCTTTCGTATTCCAACCGACATTAATTTCATCACCTTCTTTCAGGTCGTATTGCATGTTAGCAGAGTTGCGGACCTTGACGATGAATTCATCGTTTCCCGCCACCGTCATACGAACACGAATATGGTCGCCGAGATAAATCAACTCTTCGATTCGACCCGACAGTCGGTTGGCCATGGACCCTTCTTGACCCAAAAGCTCTACCCGTTCGGGCCGAATTGATAAGGTTGCCCGAGCACCGACACCTCCGACATCGACCTTTTCCGCGGTGACCGTGCTATTCTCGTCAAGCTTCACCGTACAGGTGCTGCCATTGACTTCGCTAACAGTTCCATAAAACCGATTGTTCTCACCAATGAAGCCCGCTACAAAATCATTTTCGGGTTTTTCGTAAAGGTCGGCGGGGGTCGCTAACTGTTGAACGACGCCATCGTTAAAAACCGCTATGCGGTCCGACATGGTGAGCGCCTCTGCCTGGTCATGGGTGACATAGACAGTTGTGATGCCAAGATTTTCGTGGATGTGCTTGATTTCATATTGCATTTGCTCGCGTAATTGCTTGTCGAGCGCGCCCAGCGGCTCGTCCATCAGCACCAGCTGGGGTTCGAAAACCAACGCCCGCGCCACGGCAACGCGCTGCTGCTGACCACCAGACAATTGTGCAGGGCGGCGGTTGTCGAATCCCTGCAATTTGACCATCTCGAGTGCGCGGTTCACTTTGTCGACGACCTCCCCTGCAGGTACTTTGCGGACTTTTAGGGGGAAGGCGAGATTTTCGGCCACCGTCATATGGGGAAACAACGCATAGTTCTGGAACACCATGCCGATGTCTCGCTTATGGGGAGGCACGTCATTGATAGAACGTCCATTGAGGAGAATTTTGCCGTTTGTTGTCGGCTCGAAGCCTGCCAGTATCATTAGGCAGGTGGTCTTACCGGACCCAGACGGGCCAAGCATGGTCAGAAATTCTCCGCGAGCCACATCGAGATTCAGGTCTTTGACAACGAGGATTTTGCCGTCATAGCTCTTCTGAACCTCGATGAACTGTACTAACGCATCGTTTGGTTCAGTGCAGGCTGTGGTGGCCGAGGCTACTCCGTTCGGTACGGCTTCGGTGCGGTGGGTTTGCAATGTCGCGTTGTCTTTCGAACGTCCCCCTATCCCCGTTGGTTCTTACAGGCCTTTGACTATTGAATTTCTTAAACTATCGATTCCTCAGATTGGGATAAGTAGATACGTTTTGGGGCTTTTTGTCAAGGGATTTATAAATACTTATTTTTCTTTTAAAGGGAATAAAGTTTATATTTTAATAACAATTGTAGGAGATCAAAATGGTATATACAGTCACGAGCAAAATTTCTAATAGAACAACAACTTCCAAAAGAAATATGCAGGGACCGATATCTGAACGGTAAGTGATACCAGAGGCCTCTTATATTTTTTATGAATAGTTATTCAAAATCAAGTTACATCAAAAAAAAATACAATGCAAAAAAATTGAGATTTGATTCAATTTATTTAGAATTTGATGAATAGACAAAGGGCTAACTTTTTTACTATCCCAAAAAAATCTTTAAATGGATAAGATAAGGAAAGGATTTGTTTCCTTTATTTTTTTTGCTGCCAGGTTATAAGCAACAATTTCTTTGCTATTTAATTTTTAAGGTCATTATTCAGCAATAATTTTTTATTTCAAATGGGCTGAATCTGAAAATAAGGTTGACATAAATGACAGAATAAGAGAAAAAGGACATTGCTCAAAAAAAGATTGGCTAAATAGCGAAATAAAAATATTTTGAATTTTATATGGATTAAGGAGAACAATAGCATGGGAGATACAGCTATTAAAATTGGCGGCACAAGAAAAAGTGTCTTTAAAGATAAGGTAATGAAACTTCTGCCTGATGGCGGGAATCTTAATGCATGTCTGACATGCGGTGCATGTGCATCAGGTTGTCCTGCAACAGGTCTTGAAGGAATGGATCCAAGAAAGTTCCTGAGAATGGCTGCACTTGGAATGGATGAAGAGATACTGGGTTCAAACTGGGTGTGGATGTGTACCATGTGTATGCGGTGTATTTATGTTTGTCCCATGGAAATTAACATTCCTCAGCTTGTTTTCAATGCAAGGGCACAAGTGCCGAGAGAAGAAAGACCAAAAGGGATAAGAGCTTCCTGTGACATGGCGTTAAAACATGATACCTGTTCTGCCATGGGCGCTAATGAAGAGGATTTTCAATTTGTTGTTGAAGATGTTCTTGAAGAATACCAGGAATCACAGCCTGAGTTTGCACAAATGAAAGCAGATGTAAACCGGGAGGGGGCTCAATATTTTTTGAATCAGAATTCCAGAGAACCTGTGACAGAGCCCGATGAAATGGTCCCTTTGTGGAAGATCATGCACCTTGCAGGCGCTGACTGGACATATGGAACAAAAGGCTGGGCCGCTGAAAATTATTGCATGTTCATGGCAGATAATGAATCCTGGGAAAAAATTATCCGGACAAAGGTGAAAGCCGTGGAGGACCTGGGCTGTAAAGTCTGGCTCAACACGGAGTGAGGGCACGAACTCTTTGCAGTCCTGGCAGGACTGAAAAAATTCAACATCCCTTACAATTTTGAAATCAAAAGTATTATTCAACTCTATGCTCAATGGATCAGGGAAGGCAAACTTACACCCTCTTCAGACTGGAACAAGGATTTAAAAATAAAGTTTACACTTCAGGATCCCTGTCAGCTGGTCAGAAAAACACTGGGTGACCCAGTTGCCGAAGAAATGAGATATGTTGTAAAAAAAGTTGTAGGTGAAGAAAATTTTATTGAAATGACGCCAAACAAATCCAACAATTTCTGCTGTGGCGGCGGTGGTGGTTTTCTCCAGTCCGGTTTCCAGGAGCAAAGACGGGCATATGGGCAGACCAAGGCTAACCAGATCCTTACAACCAAAGCAGCTTACTGCATCACACCATGCCATAACTGCCATGCCCAGGTGCATGATCTGTCAGATGTCAATGACCATGCATGGGAAACAGTTCATCTTTGGACGCTTTTAAACCTTTCTCTTGGTATACTTGGTCCCAATGAAAGAGAATATCTTGGTGAAGATTTAAAGGAAGTGGATGTGTTTCACCCGGAATCAGCCATGTAATTTTGTGTTTGAACGAAAACTCACCCATCTACTGCGTTGCTGCAAAAGTTTGAAATCCTTATGTACAGGAGTACACTCCGGTTTCAAACTTTCTTGCGCCTTGTATATGGGCAATTTTTCGCCCAAACACGGGTTTTCGGTCAGGCACTGATTTGCATGCTTTAGATATTAAAGACCATAAAGCCTTACACTGCTATTAATTTGCTGTGTAAGGCTTTTTTTATGGTTTTAATATTTAAATATAAAAAATAAGATTTGAAAATTTTAACTGATTGCCTATGAAAGTTATTTGTGATAATGAAATCTGATTATGACTCAAATTATCAGTATAGCGAACCAGAAAGGGGGAGTTGGCAAAACAACAACCTCTATTAATCTTTCAGCCGCTCTTGCTAAAATTGGAAAAACAGTTTTACTAGTTGATTGTGATTCCCAGGCAAATGCAACAACGGGTATGGGAATCGATAAACCCTCCCTGGACTATTCTCTGTATCAGGGTCTTATTGGTGAGGCAGAGGTTGAGGATATTATTCTCCCCACGGCATTGCCAAAATTAATGATGATCCCCGCCAATATGGATCTCATCGGCTTTGAAATTGAGATGGTGTCGTCAAAAGACAGGGAGAAAAAGCTAAAAACACTTCTGGAACCGCTAAAAGGAAGATTTGAATATATTATCATTGATTGCCCACCGGCTTTAGGCTTGTTGACATTAAATGCTTTTACAGCTTCAGACTCTGTTTTGATACCGCTTCAGAGTGAATTCTATGCCCTGGAAGGCCTGGGTCAACTCTTAGATACCATAAAACGCGTCAAATCATCTTTTAATCCCGGATTAAAGATAAACGGGATCCTTTTGACCATGTATGACAAAAGAACAAATCTTGCCCAAAATGTTGTTGAAGATGCAAAAAAATATTTTAAAGGGATGGTTTTTAATACAAAAATACCGCGTAATGTAAAGCTTGGTGAGGCACCAAGCTATGGGTTGCCGATTGTTCTATATGATAAAATGTCAATGGGGTCAAAAAGTTATATTACTTTTGCAAAGGAATTTCTAACCCGGAGGTCACACATTAAAAAATGATGAAAAAGAAAAAGAAAAACACCGGCCTGGGAAGGGGTCTTTCAGCATTGATCCCGGATTATGACATGCCTGAGAGCAGTCCTGATTTTTTTATGTGCGCCATTGGTGAAATAAAGCCCAACCGGTATCAGCCTAGAACTATATTCAACCAGGAAGAACTGGATCGCCTTAAGGAATCCATTGCACAGAAGGGTATTTTGCAGCCTTTGCTGGTAAGACGTCTTGATGATTCCTATGAGTTGATAGCAGGGGAGAGAAGGCTTCGTGCGGCCAGGGAAGCCCAATTGACCCACGTGCCTGTATTTGTTAAAGACCTGACGGATGAACAGGTTCTGGAAGTTTCCATTATTGAGAATATTCAAAGGGAAGATTTAAACGTTCTTGAAGAAGGAGAAGCATATTACAGGCTGATCAAGGAGTTTAATTATACCCAGGAAAAAGTTGCAAAAAAAATTGGTAAGAACAGATCTACAATTGCCAACCTTTTGCGGCTCAGAAGTCTTCCACAGGAAATCAAAGACAGTCTGATTGCAGAAAAAATATCCATGGGTCATGCAAGAGCACTTTTAGGTGCCGGTTCAGAAGAAAGCCAGATATATCTTCTCCATATTGTTCTTAAAAAAGAGTTGTCAGTGAGGCAGACGGAGCAACTGGTTAAAAAAGCTAAAAACGAGCCCCAAAAATTTCAGAAAAAAATATCGGCAACTGAAAAACAATTTCTTGAAGAAACCTGCTCCATGATTTCCAATCATATTCAATCCAAAGTCAAAATTCAAAAGAATGGAGATAAAGGCAAGATTGAAATCAAATTTAAATCTAAAACAGAATTCCAACGCCTGGTCGATCTTCTTACAAATATTTCATGAAAATAGTTGTTGCGAAAACGGCCGGGTTCTGTATGGGCGTCAGACGGGCTGTGGACTTGGTTCTGGATGCATCCAACCTGTCCAAGGGGCCTATCTATACCTATGGTCCTTTGATCCATAATCCCCAGGTCCTTTTGATGCTTGAAGAAAAAAAGATTTTCAAGATTGATAAAATCCCTGAAAAGGGGACAGGGATTGTTCTGGTCCGGGCCCATGGGGTGCCACCGGAAGATGAAAAGGCTCTGAAAACTGCAGGTTTTACAGTGATAAATGCCACATGCCCCCGGGTTGTCAGGGTCCAGGTGATTATTGATAGATATGCACAAAAAGGCTATTCAACGATTATTATAGGGGATGAGAAGCACCCGGAAGTAGTAGGCCTTTTAGGGTATGCAAAGGGGAAAGGACATGCCATCACATCCATGGAAATGTTTTGTACATTGCCAAAGTTTGAAAAGGTTGTCGTGGTTGCCCAAACAACCCAGGATACAGCTTTTTACAATAAAATAAAATTGTGGTGTAAAGCCAATGCGCCCCATTATAAAATATTTGATACGATTTGCGGGTCCACTGAAAAACGTCAGGCTGAAATTCGTAGGCTTGCCAAAGCTAATGATGCTGTGATTGTTGTGGGCGGAAAACAGAGTGGAAACACAAAACGGCTGGCACAGATCGCATCACAGACAGGAAAACCAGTGACTCATATTGAAGATGTTTCCCAGATTGATTATGGAAAACTGTCATCAGCCGGATCAGTGGCAATTACAGCCGGAGCTTCCACACCAAACTGGATCATTAATGATGCATACAGTAAAATAGAAACCAATCTTCAACATCAACACAGGGCTAGCACCTTTTTGCTTTTTATTCGTGATTTCTTTTTGAAAACCAATATAATGGTTGCAATGGGGGCAGGATCTCTGACTTATGCTTGTTCAATGCTTCAAGGGGTTGCCCAGGATTATCACTATTCTTTGATTGCTGCTCTCTATGTTCTTTCAATGCAGATAATAAACAATCTGTTTAGCATTAAATCTGATAAATATAATCATCCCCAAAGAGCACATTTTTACCAAAAAAATCGATTCTATCTAAGGGCCCTTGCCATTTTCTCTGGTGCGGCAGGTCTTTATTTAAGTTTTACAGCTGGAGCCTTGTCTTTTTTTGTGCTGCTGATCATGTCACTTTTAGGATTGTCCTATAATTTAAAAATCATGTCTCTGCAGTCAGAAAAGGGACAGATTTCAAGGATAAAAGATATTCCAGGCTCTAAAACTATTCTGATTACCATTGCATGGGGAATCGTGACATGCCTTTTACCGGCAATGAAACATCAAAGTGGCTTTATGTCTGTCACAATGGCATGTCTTTTTGTAATGGCCCTGGTTTTTGCGAGAACAGCCTTTTTTGATATACTGGCCATTCAGGGAGACAGAATCACTGGTAAAGAAACTCTTCCAATTCTTTTAGGAGAAAAGCGAAGTTTTACAATCATTCAATATGTACTGCTGTCTGCCATGGGTATAATTATTTTAAGTTCTTTTACAGGAATATTTGTACAAAAAGCTCTGTTTTTTGTTTCCATACCCTTGATTTTGCTTTTATTGATACTTTTTTTTAAAAACAACAGTCTTATATCCGGTGTGCACAGGGAATTTGTTATTGAATGTTTATTTCTTGCCACTGGAGTAATGGCAGCGGTTATTTAAGGACCACAAAGTTTATAACTTGAACGAAATTGCTTGTCTTTTGGCCCATTGCGGTCCTAAGATTTCAGGATTTTTATTTTTTCGTCTTTTTTTCGCCATAGTTCTTTTAACCAGATGAAAAAACGGTTTTTATATTCAAGGTCGTTAAAATAATCTCCCGTCAGAGAATCTGTTACAGGTATGACTTGAAAATCAATTATGATTTTATGGGTTCTGCCTGAAATATATTCCCAGAACGTGGGAGTTTTATCCGGATATACAATTGTGACATCAATGATTTTATGAAGATATTCTCCCATTGAACCTAAGACAAAGGCAATGCCACCGGCCTTTGGATTCAGAAGATGTGTTAAATGATTATTTTGAGATTCTTTTTTATACGGGGTAAATCTTGTGCCCTCAACAAAATTCATAATGGAAACGGGCGTATGTTTAAATTTTTTACATGCCTTTTTTGTGCTTTCAAGATCTTTTCCCCTTAGGTGGGGCTTTTGTTTTAATAGTTTTTTTGAATACCGTTTCATATAGGGAAAATCCAGTGCCCACCAGGCAAGTCCGAGGAATGGAACCCATATCAGTTCTTTTTTTAAGAAAAATTTCAACATGGGAATTTTTTTGTTTAAAATTGTCTGCAATGCCAGGATATCAACCCAGGATTGATGGTTGGAAATAATCAGATACCATTCTTTTTTTTCTAATTTTTCAAGCCCCCTGATATCCCATTCTATATTGCAGAACAGTCTTGAATTGAATGAATTAATACCTATCCACAGGGTTGCAATGGATATCAGAATCCTGTCAAGAATAACGACAAACTCACGAACCGGGATAATAAACTTGAAAAAGGAAATCAGTATCAATGGAATGGTCAAAGAGATGGTGTTTAATGTATATAATAAAATTGATAAAATACCTTTGAGGGATGGAGGTAGAAAATATAGCATTGGATATTCAGTCTTTTTTAAAGTTTATAATATATTTTTTTATGGTTCTTCTATCAAGTCCTGTCTGTTTTGCAACCTTTTCATAGGTGCCTAACTGGTCATAAAGAAGTTTGCAGTATCCCGATACCAGCGAAGGCACAGCAATGTCTTGATCTATAATCCCTTGTAAGAGTTCCTGCTTCAGCGACAGTGTCTGTTTTTCATTTATCTGCTTTCCTTTATAGTCACGTCTTAACAATACACTTCTGACGCATTGTTCAAGTTCTCGAACATTGCCTGGCCATTGATAATTCTTTCCAAGCTGCCGGTCAATAATTCTTTTGACTTTCATGATTAATTTTTCAGAACGGGTGCCTGTCATTCTCTGGATGGTGAAGTCAAGTAGGTCATCCAGTTCTGATGGTTTTTCCATGATTCTTTTGCTAAGGGGCGGAACTTCAATGATATCTGAACAAAGCCTGTAATAAAAATCGTCCCTGAATACCGTACCATGCAGGATCTCTTTTTTAGGACGGTTAGTTGCGGCAATTACCCTTCCATTGAATCTTGATATCTCATGGGTGCCGACAGGAGAAAAGCTTCTTTCCTGGAGAACCCTTAATAATTTTATCTGAACATGGTTTGGAATTTCACCGATTTCATCCAGAAGAATTGAACCATGGGGGCTGCACCGGTCAAACACGCCCTGGTAATCATCCACAGCTCCCGTAAAAGCCCCTTTTGCGTGACCGAATAGTTCTGATTCAAGAAGGGTTTCAGGGTATTGGGAAAGGTTTAAAGAAGAAAAGGCTCTTATAAAACTCTGGGTAAAACAAAGTTTGTTCTCATCAAAGGGGATATATCCGCTTCTACCGATGGCCTTGGCTGCAGTACCTTTTCCCGTGCCTGTTTCACCTAAAAGCAAGGTGGAAAAATCTTCCATTTTATTCCATAAAAATTTATTGTATAGCTCAATATTATAAGTGAAAACATTATACCATAAATGTTTTTTCAGTTTCTGCATGCAGGGGCTGGTTCCCACAAGGGATTTGGAAATAAAATAAAAGGCTCTTCTGAGTTGATAGGAAAGCGAAAAATAGTGGGGGATGCTTTTGTCATCAAATCCTTTTGTATGGAGCATGTGCATCGCTTTTTCAGCAAAGGGAACCTTTACCGGCATATCCCGGGCCAGAATTTGATCTTTTATCAGCTGATCAAAATTATCCCTGAATTTGTGAAAAATATCAAACAGGAATACAATGGTAATGATTTCTTTATCCTGTCCATGAAAGGCATTAATGTCTGCACGGCCTTTTTCTTCAAGCTTTTTTATCCTGCGATCCACTTCTTTGATGCACAGGTCTTTGCTTTCCCTCCGGGAAGCCGAAGGAAAAAGTCCTGCAATTTTAATATCAAGTCTTTCTCTTAAATCACTGAACGGGTTTGCAAAAGCTGCATTATGAACCGTTTTGAAAAAATCGCGTTCTTTGGAACTCAGGCCCGGATTTTTCAATTTAGAGTCTCCATTGTACAAAATTATTAATAATGTGCAATTTTGTATACTTAGTATGCATAAAATGCAAGTTCAAATTTATAATTTATAATTTTGAACAAGACAATTAAAATGAAAAATTCTTATATTCTAAATGCTTATGATATCCATGGGGCTTGGCATAATACTTGAAAGGTGAAGGGTATATGAAAGGTATAAAGTTACCAGGCGGGGTCAGGCTTGCGTAGTTGCGTTTATTTTTAATTAAAAGCAACAACGCAAGCCTGACCCCAATTATTATAACATTTATGGAGAAACACTTATGATTAGAAGAATACTCAATTCAAGACTGCCTTTAATGGTTTATAACCCGGTAAAGGTTTTTGATGTAAAGTATTTTAAAGAGATTTCCAACGCCGGCGCTCTTCCCGTATTTGATACGGAATTTTTAACCCATGACGACATACTTCAAAACGCCGCGTTGCTTTCAAGAGAAAAATTCAGCTTTGGTATCAGGCTTTCAACCCATGATCATGAACTGATCAATAAAATCAGAAATCAACAGATGATCAACCTTGATCTTTTAATAACTCCTCTTACCAAAGATGATACACCTTCTGACTTCACAAATTTTGCAGAGACGAAAATAGCCATAGAAATCAAAGATATTAATATAAACGACAAGATAAAAGAAATTTGTCCCCATGCCTTAATTTTAAAGGGCAATGAAGCCGGGGGCAAGGTTTCAAGATATTCATCTTTTATTTTGATGCAATGGTATTTGAAAAATAGTGAATTGCCGATATTTATCCATGGCGGTGTAGGAAAGTATACTGCTGCCGGTATGTTTGCAGCAGGCGTTTCAGGGCTTGTCATGGACAGCCAGCTGCTCATGACTGACGAGGCTCCCGTATCGGAGAATTTTAAAAAGCTTTTGGCCATGGTGGATGAAAGTGATTCCACTGAAATCACCTATGACGGCAGCGATATTTATCGGGTGTTTGCAAAACTTGGGACTAAAATAGTCAAAGAACTGAAAATTGCCGCAGTTGAAGTGGGTGTTGATCCACAGGGAAAATACAAAGTTTATGAATCCATCAAAACCCATTACACATCTTTTGACAAACAAGATGTTCAGTTTATCCAGTCTCTTTTTTACCTGGGCCAGGATGGTGTGTTTGCAAAGGATTTTGTAAAAGATGCAACAGGCCTTACACAAGTTATTTCTAACTTTTTTAAAACCATTGGTGAGAATTTAAATTTTATAGATGCATTTGATCCAGTAAAGCCGGGTTCCCCTTTTGCCAAAGACCAGGGAACAAAATTTCCATTGATCCAGGGACCCATGGCCAATATATCGGACAATGCCCAATTTGCCAATAAGGTTCTTGAGCAGGGAGCGCTGCCTTTTTTTGCAGTGGGAAGTCTTCCAGAACAGCTGGCAGACAATATGCTGAAGGATGGCACCAGAAAAGTGGATAATTTTGGTGCAGGGCTTGTGGGCATTGAAGCCTTTAATCCCATGGTAAAAAAACATCTGGACATGGTTAAAAAATATAAGGTTCCCTATGCGCTTTTTGCAGGAGGGAACCCTTCCCAGGTAGCAGAGCTTGAAAAGGCAGGGACAAAAACCTATCTTCATACACCCTCTGTATCCATGATGGAAAATGCTTTAAAGAGCGGATGTAAACGCTTTATCTTTGAAGGCGGGGAAGCCGGCGGTCACGTTGGTTCTCTTTCTTCCATGGTATTATGGGAAGTGGCCATCACCAGTTTAATGAATAAAAATTATGATCTATCCGATGTATACCTGGTATTTGCAGGTGGAATCTCCACCCGTTTTGCATCATTTTTTATTTCAGGACTGACCTCTTTTCTTGCCTCCAAAGGCGCAAAAATTGGTATACAGGTGGGAACAGCCTATCTTTTTGCCGATGAAATCGTGGAAACAAAAAGTATTAAGTCTCAATATCGTGACATCATTATCCATGAAAACCAAACCATGGTAATCGGTAAAAGCTTAGGTTTGGCATCCAGGACCGCACCCACAAGTTTTGCATGGTCGATGCTTGAAGCAGAAGCCCGGATGATTAAAAACAAGGAAAGCCTTGAGAAAAGAAAACGAGCCTTTGAAAAGAAAAACATTGGTTCTTTGCTCATAGGCGCAAAAGGTTTTCTGCCGGATTTTAAAAATCCCGGGCCTGACAACTATACCTGGTTTGAAGATGACGAGCATAAGGAAAAGGGCAATTTTCTTGTGGGGGACAGCCTGGCCTTTTTTGATCGAGCTGTAACCATCGAGCAGATTCACAACAATTACTTTAAAGCCAAATCAGAACTCTGCAAAAATATTAATTTTCTTGAAATCTTTTCAAGTGTGAAAAATAAAATCAATGATGAGATTGCCGTTGTGGGTATAGGTTGTACCCTGCCGGATGCTGATGATCCAGATAGCTTGTGGGACAATATTTTAAACAAGAAATATTCCATAAGTGAGATGCCGGAATCAAGATTTGATCGCGACCTTTATTATGATCCTGACAAAAGTGCGGAAGATAAGACCTATACCATCCTTGCCGGCCATGTCGAACATTTTGAATTTGACAAGGTACGGTTCGGATATGCCGAAGGCAAAGAAAAAAGACTGTCCCGCAGCCAGAAAATGGTTTTGCAGACGGCATATAAGGCAGTTGAAAATGCCGGGCTTCTGGGAGATGACGATCGTTTTGTCTGTGAGGATCCTGCAAAAACTGCAGTTATTATTGCAACCTGTCTTTCCAATGAGCTGAGTAATGATATTCAGCTTAAATACTGGTATCCGGAATTGGTTTCCATGATGGAAAAAACGGATGAATATCAAACGTTAAATGATGATGAAAAGCAAATCGTTAAACAGGGTTTAATGGAAGGCATGGAGGCCAACAGCCCGGGATATGATCCCGTCCACGGTATCCTTTTAAATATAGAAGCCTCAAGAATTGCCCGCCACCTGGGGGTCAGGGGTACAAATTATGTTGTTGATGCAGCCTGTGCATCTTCAGTGACCGCCCTTGATGCTGCAATGGGAGAGCTTTTATCCGGTGACCATGACCAGGTGATTGTGGGTGGGGTCAATACCCATCTGGCACCGGAATCATTTATCGGGTTTGCAAAAATGGGAGCCCTGTCTAAAAATGGATCATATCCATTTGATGAGCGGGCTGACGGGTTTATCCTGGGTGAGGGTTCGGTTGTTTTTGTGTTAAAAAGGATGAAAGATGCCATCAGAGATAAAAATAATATTCTGGGTATCATCAATTCCATTGGTTCAAGCTCTGATGGCAGGGGCAAAGCCATTGCGGCACCAAACCCCACAGGGCAGGTGCTAAGTGTCCAGCGGTGTTTTGAAAATATCAGACCCGACATTAAACCTGAAGATATCGGATTTATAGAAGCCCATGGTACATCCACAACAGTTGGTGATCAGGCAGAGCTTGAGACATTGAATTCCATTTACAAAAATTCGGGTGCCGGTGTCTCTTCCATAAAATCACAGATCGGCCATCTTTTAGGCTGTGCAGGATCAGCAGGGCTTTTAAAGGCCTTATTGACTGTTAATAAAGGGAAACTGCCACCCAATGGGCAATTTGAAACTCTTTCAAAAAATCATGATTTAAAAGAATCCTCCTTGTTTATTGTAAAAGACACCCAGGAATTCAAATTTGAAAAAAACAAATCAAGGAAAGCCGCAGTTTCATCTTATGGGTTTGGCGGTATTAACTATCACATGGTTGTTGAGCAGATGACTGATAACTATCAAACTATTCCACGGGATATTTTTGTTGATCCAACCTATGACTTTAATGATGACCGAATAGTGGTTGCCGGTCTTGGTGTGTTTCTTCCCGGGGCAAAAAATACAGAGGAGTTCTGGGAAAAACTTGAATCAGGGGAAAAACAATTGTCCCATATCCCTGCCAAACACTTTGATAATGATGCTTATGCAAATCTTGATAAAACCTCTCATTACAGGCTTCCCAAAGTCAATGCAGGGGTTGTCAGGGAAGTAAAGTTTAATAATTTGAAATACAGAATGCCCCCAATGATGGTTAAATCCATTGAAAGAGGTCAGATCTTTGGACTTGAAGCCGCAAACGAGGCACTTGAAAGTTCAGGCTTGCTGGATTGCATAAGCGCGTCCAACAAAGTTGGGGTCATTTTAGGCACCATTGCAGGAGAGCGGCAGAGTAAAAATATTGTAAGGGTTAGAAAACAATTTATCGGTAATATAATTAAAAATTGTCAGGGTATTGATGGCAAAAAACTTAATAAGGTATCAGATGCACTTGTGGCATCCATCCGCAATACGATTCCCGAGAATAATGAAGATACCACACCCGGGCTTTTGTCCAATATTATCTCCGGCAGGATAGCAAATTATTTTGGATTGAATGGTGCCAATTACGTGATTGACGCATCCTGTGCATCAGCTTTTGTTGCCATGCGAAATGCTGCCAGAAACTTAAAACACAAAGATCTTGATTTTGTTCTGGCAGGCGGAGTTGACTGCAACCTTTATCCTGCAGTTCTCATGGCTTTTAAACGCCTGGGACTTTTGTCGGAAGGGGACTGTAATTTTTACGATTCTAGGGCAGACGGGTATGTCATGGGAGAAGGAGCAGCCATCCACATGATGACAACCTATAAAAAAGCCCGTGAGTATAATATGGAAATTTTAGGAGAGATCAACGAAAGTGCTGTGCGCTCAAGTGTGCCGGATCACCTCCTTGCACCTTCGGAACACACCTTTGTATCAACTATAAATGAAACATATTATAATTCCGGGATCAGAAAACAGGATATCAATCATCTGGATATTTTTGCATTTTCCAATATTTTTGGTGATATAGTAGAAAAACAGGTAATTGAAAATTGTTTTGACCATGAAATGCACTGCGGAAACATAAAATCCCAGTTCGGATATTTTAAAGCTGCCAATCCTGCCGTTGCCATGGCAAAAATGATGCTCATGAGCTGCAAGGGAAAAATTCTGCCGGATTTTAATTATAATCCTGAACATTCCATTTTAAATGATGGTAAAATCTTAAAACCTTCTCAACAGATCGTGGTAAAACCCAAAGGCCAGCCTTTTAGATTTGCAGCCAATGTCAACGGCATTGGCGGGAATCATTGCCATATGATTATGAGTACATTACCTGCTCTTCTCGAACCCAGAAAAGAAATTTCAGCAGTAAAGGCGGCTGTAGAGGATGATATCGTAATAAAAGATCATGCTTATTCTGCCGATGACAGAGGTAAAAAACTGAGAATGGTTGCGCTTCTTTCAGGCCAGGGCGCCCAGAGAAGTCGTATGATGAAGGAGCTTTTTGAAAAAGATGCCCACATAAAAAAAGTAATGGAAAAAGGCGAAGAGATTTTTGTTGAACAAAGAGGGTATTCTCTTTTAGACATGATGTTTGGCACGGATGATGCCATTAACTCAACACAAAATACCCAGCCTGCCGTTTTCCTTTCTTCTGCAGCTGTTTACAGCAGATTGTCCAGAGAAGGATTTTCTCCGGATTATTTCATCGGCCACAGTGTGGGTGAATACACGGCTCTGTTCTGCAGTGGAATGCTTTCTTTTGCCGATGCAATGCGCTTAATCATTAAGCGCTCAGACCTTATGCATGAAGCTACCTTAAAGGTTCCGGGTAAAATAATGGTGGTATTTAAGAATGAAAAAGAGACAGAGCATTTGATCAGAAAATCAAATATTTCTAACATTTATATTACAAACAAGAACAGTGAAAAACAGACTGCTGTTTCAGGAAAGGCTGAAGATATTGAAAAATTTTGCACTTTTCTGACCCAGCAGGATATTTTTTACAAGCGACTGAATCTTACAGGGGCTTTTCATACACCGCTTCTGAAAGAAGCTTCAGACAAGTTAAGACAATATCTGGACACCCTTACCTTTAATGATACCCGGTTTGGAAGAATTATTTCCAATACCATTGGAAAACCCTATCCGGAAGGACGGGCAGATGTCAAAGACCTTCTGGCAAGACAGATTATTTCACCCGTTGAATTTATAAAATCCATTGAAAATGTATATGAATCCGGCCGGACCCATTTTATTGAAATAGGGCCGTCAAGGTTGCTTGTGAACCTTTTGAAAAACATCAATATCGGGGAATATGGCACATCTGTATCCGTTGATGCAAAATTGGGTGAAATTAAATCCTTTGAAGCCTGTAGAAAATATCTTAAGGATTGCAACAGCATTTTTGAGACAAAACCTGCAGAAGCATTTGAAACAAAATTTACCCCGAAACCTTTTGAGGAGTTACCAAAAATTAAAATGTCAGAAAATTTTGAGTCTTTTAAGCTAAATAACCAGAAACTGGTTGATCAGATCCTTTACAAGGAGTATCAGCACCAGAAACGCCAAACTGCCATTGATGCCATTGAAAGATATGATTTTAATACCCAGAAAATATTGATTTCAGGCGTTTCAGTGGGGCTTCCGGGCAAAGATCGACGTGTTTTTGCAGCAGATAATTTTGATGCTATTTTAAATGGTGAAAACTTTATCGAATCCCTTACGCCTGAAGACCAGGATAAAATAATAGACAAAAATATTACCAAGTTGTTCAAACAACCTGACGGAAATGCCAGGTTTGTGCAGATCACCAAAGCAGAAGATGTTATCCATCTGGCAGGGCAGCTGGGTTATTTTGATCTTATGGATGAGTACGGGATTAAAGAACAATACGATATCACCATGGCCATAGGTATTGCAGCCGGTATTGAAGCCTTAAAAGATGCGAATATCCCCCTTGTAATGCAGTATAAAAAAATGAAGGGCGGCAAGGTCATGATACCTGACGGGTTTGCTCTTCCCGAAGAGATGCAGGAAGATACGGGTGTGATTATTTCATGCTTATGGCCCAGCCAGGAGACCCTGATTGAGGAGCTTGAAAAATATTATTATCAAAAATTCTTTCTCAAACCCTATGAAGAGTTTGAAAATATTTACTACTATCTCATGGAAAAAGTCACTGACACCGGGATAAAAGAACAGATTACGGAATGGTTTTTCAAGGCCAAGTCAGGAAAGAAAAAAGATTTTAAAGAGTATAAATTTGACCGGTATTTTGCAGGGAAGATTACCCCTTTAGGATCTGCCTATTTTGCCCAGATTATTAAAGCCAAGGGGCCCAACACCTTAGTCAGTGCAGCCTGTGCATCAACAGCCCTTGCCATAGGTATTGCCGAAGACTGGATCAGGGTGGGAAGATGCAAAAGAGTCATTGTTATCGGTGGTGAAAATGCCACATCACAAAGGCAGAACCAGTGGATCGGGTCAGGTTTTCTTTCCCTGGGTGCGGCCAGTATTAAAAAAAGGGTTTCACAAGGTGCTAAACCCTTTGATGAAGACCGGAACGGCACCATACTGGGAGCCGGTGCAGTGGGGCTTGTTGTTGAGGCTGAATCCTGTGTCAGGGAAAGGGGAATGGAAGGACAATGTGAAATCCTTGGAACCCACATGGCCAATTCAGCTTTTCATACATTCAGCATTGATGTGAAACATCTGGCATCAGAGATGAATAAATTTGTCAATAAAGTTGAAAAACGAAACGGTCTTAAGAAAGAAGATTATGCAAATAAACTTTTGTTCATGTCCCACGAGACCTATACCCCTGCAAGGGGAGGAAGTGCTGATGCAGAAGTTACAGCACTTCAAACAGCATTTGCCGACCACCTGGACTCCATATGTATTTCAAATACAAAGGGATTTACCGGCCATACACTGGGTGCTGCCATAGAAGATGTTGTTATGGTTAAAGCGCTCCAGAAAAGAAAAGCACCTCCCATTGCAAATCTCAAAAAAATACCCGAGCATTTTAAGAATCTCAATTTTTCCGGTCAGGAGAAAATTAATTCAGAGTATGGTCTCCACCTGGCTGCGGGGTTTGGTTCTCATCTGGCATTTTTATTTGTTAAACGAGTGGAGGAAAACCCGGTTGAAGGAAATGTAAAATACGAGAACTGGATAAAACAGATTACGGGGTCCCAGAATCCTGAACTCAAGATAATTGATAATACCCTTTGCGCTGTTTCCGGCGGGGAAGCCCTGCCCAAGGCTGCAAAAGAAATAAGGAAAGTTGTAACACCGGACAAAACAGCTGTGCCTTCCATGCCGGCAGCACCCGTACCCGTTGCAGCCATAAAAGAAATAGAAAAAGAAGTTGAACCCAAAACCGTTAAAGAGACAATTAAAGGAGAATCTGCAGAAGCTCCCGTCGTGGCCGTTGCAGAAGCTAAAGCCGATGATATAACAGCCATGGTAAAAGAGGTGATTGCAGTCCAGACCGGATACACGGCCGACATGCTGGAAGACGACCTGGATTTAGAAGCGGATCTAGGTGTGGATACAGTTAAACAGGTAGAGATTTTTGCCAAATTAGCCTCTAGTTTTGGTTTTTCAGTACCCGACGATCTGAAACTGAGAGATCTTAACACCATTGCCAAGCTTGGAGAATATATCCAATCCAAGACAGGCAAGATAGTTGAGTCTAAAGACTCTGCAGATGCACCACAAACTGCCGATTCAATTGCTGCCGGACCGGGGCAGGGCGATGATGTAACAGCCATGGTAAAAGAGGTGATTGCAGTCCAGACAGGGTACACGGCTGACATGCTGGAAGACGACCTGGATTTAGAAGCAGATCTGGGTGTGGATACAGTTAAACAGGTAGAGATTTTTGCTAAATTAGCCTCTAATTTTGGTTTTTCAGTACCTGACGATCTAAAACTGAGAGACCTTAACACCATTGCCAAGCTTGGAGAATATATCCAGTCCAGGGCAGTCGGATTAGTTGAGTCTAAAGACTCTGTAGATGCACCCGAACAAGCCGGCACGATTGAGGTTGGTCCGGGGCAGGGCGATGATGTATCAGCCATGGTAAAAGAGGTGATTGCAGTCCAGACAGGATACACGGCTGACATGCTGGAAGGCGATCTGGATCTAGAGGCGGATCTAGGTGTGGATACAGTTAAACAGGTAGAGATTTTTGCTAAATTAGCCTCTAAATTCGGTTTTTCAGTACCTGACGATCTAAAACTGAGAGACCTTAACACCATTACCAAATTATCCGACTATATTAAAAGCCAGGCAAAAGTTTTGCAGACACAGCAGGCTAAACAGGCAGCACCTTTTGAAAGTGAAGGAGCAAATAAGGATGCCTCCCCTGTTACACCTTTAAATGAAGATGATGAATTTCCTGATCCTTTATCCCCTATCAAACGCTTGATTGTCAGGGCTGAGGAATTAGATATCCCCGGGATTTCAAAAAAGGATTTTAAAGGTAAAAAAATAATTGTTTCCCTTGACA
Source organism: Desulfobacula sp. (assembly GCA_018645325.1). Taxonomy (GTDB): domain Bacteria; phylum Desulfobacterota; class Desulfobacteria; order Desulfobacterales; family Desulfobacteraceae; genus Desulfobacula. The sequence continues at coordinate 112,033 of JABGOU010000004.1, read as the reverse complement.
GTCATGGGTTTGCCAAAGAAATTATAAAGAAAATAAAACAAAAAAAAGGTGAGGTCATTACCATTGGCAGCAAAGGCGCTGATTTCAAATTTGACCTGACCGATATCAAAGCCACAGAAAAAAGGGTGGCAAAATTTAAAGAAAAATATCCTGAAGTAAACGGATTTATCCATCTTTTGCCCCTTGATTATTATTTTGATCAAAAAGACGATTCAGACGATACCCTTAATACGACAATCAAATCTTTTTTTGTCATGATCAAAGCTTTGTTTGAATCCCTTGATCATAAAGAAAATGTTATTGGAACCATCACATTTGATTCCGTTGTATTTCCTTATATGGAAAACTGCGGTGATATACATCCCATGTTTGCGGGGCTTTCCGGACTCATGAAAACTGCAAACAAAGAATTGGCCGATACCCGGGTGAAGGTGGTTGACTTTTCATACAAACATCCCATAAAAAACAGGCCCAAGATTGTGGATGCTTTTCTTTTTGAGCTTCTCTGTGATGATGCCCGTTGCGAAGTTGGATATAAGGATAAAAAGCGATATGGCATTTCCATGAAACCATCCATTGCCGATAAAACACAAAAAGTTATATCGGGCAATGATACCTTGCTTGTGACAGGGGGAGCAGGCGGTATTACCTATGAAATCATTAAAAAAGTGGTTGAAAAGTATAAGACCAACCTGATTATTTTAGACATTAATGATATTTACAGTACGGATCCAAAATATCTGGATAAAGCATCCAGTGATCCGGAACTCATGGCAAAGCTCAGGGATGATATGCCCGGGGAAAAACCCATTGAAATCAAACGTGCTCTTGATCGTCTGCTAAGGGTGAGACAATCCGTTGAAAATATTGAAACCCTGAAGTCAATGGGTGTCAGTGTTGAATATAATTGTGTGGATGTAACTAATGCAAAAGCCGTAAAAAAAGCTTGCGATAAATATGACAGGATCGATGGAATTTTTCATGCTGCCGGCATGGAAATGAGCCAGTTTATAGCTAAAAAGGAACTCTGGTCTTTTGAACTGGTTGTGGATGTTAAGGTCAAAGGGTTGCAAAATTTAATAGAGGCCTTTAAAGACAGGGATTATAAATACTTTTTTACTTTTTCATCCGTCACAGCCCGTTTTGGGAATGAAGGTCAGGTGGATTATACAGCAGCCAATGATTTCTTAGGGAAAATGCTTTTCAGACAAAAACAGCTTTATCCTGAAAGAACCTATAAGGTTTATGCATGGACTGCATGGGGAGGAGTCGGCATGGCAACCAACCCAACAGTTAAGGCAGTTTTAGAACAAAGAGGCATCCAGTTTCTACCAATGGAACAGGGAGTCAAGTTCTTTATGGCAGACCTTTTAGATAAGACTGAATCTGAAATGGTATTTTCCGGCCTTGATTATTCCTTTGACAAGGATGGTCTTTTAGGGGACCCAGGCAAAGTTGAGTTTCCTTTTTTAGATACCCCCGTTGCGAAGACAAACTCAGGGGTGACGTATTCAAGGGTATTGGATATTAAAAGGGATGTCTTTCTGCATGACCATACCATGGAAGATGTACCTTTGTTCCTTGGTTCAACAGGGATTGAAACCATGGCTGAAGTCGCAAAATCCCTTTCAGAAGAAAAGGCAAATTTTGTTGAATTAACCGATTTTCAGATTCCTTATGGTATCAAACTTTTAAAAGGACGTTCCAAAGAGCTTCTGGTTTCAGGAAGTGTTGATGGAGAAAACAGCTTTGACTGCCGGATAACCTCCCAGTTTAAAAATCCAAAAGGCATTGCCATGGGTGACCCAAAGCTTCACTATGAAGGGAAATACAGGTTTGCCCAAAAGCCATTAAAGGCAAAAAAGATCAAATTGCCGACATTTACCCCTGTATCCTGGGAAGGCGATCTTGAACCCCTTGTGTATAATCCCAAGCGCCTGTTCATGTTCGGCCTTTTTAGCACCATAACAGATATTAATTCCTTTGACGGAAAAACTTTGATCACAACCATGGAAGACAAAAGCGAAAAAGAGTTTTTCAAGGGAATCAAAGATCCTAAGTTTGTGGCAGCTCCCATCCTGGTTGATGCCATGTTCCAGACGGGTGGCCTTTTAGAGTTTTTTACCACCTCAAGAACAGTTCTGCCATATAAAATCAAGTCCTTGAAATTTTATGCCAACCTTGAGAAAAATAAAAAATATTTTTGTATCACTCAAAAGAAAGCTTCGGGTGAAGAGACCAATACCTATGATTTAAAGCTAATTGACAAAAAAGGGAATGTCTTTGTTGAGGTGGATAGTTTTGAAATGGTAAAACTCAACCAGCTTGATCCTGAAGACAGGATAATTGACCGGGTTGAATTTAGTTTTTAAGAAGAAAAACAAGGCTCAAATGAATCCAATGGAAAACCTATCATTTAGGGAATTTGGCAATACCGCCATTTTCCCTAAATGGTATTTAAGAGAAAGGGGTCACATCTTGAATAGTGAATAAGGATTTACAAATTGATTGCTTTAATCTAGTATTTTCCCTATGAGTAGACCATGGAGAATCGAATATCCCGGTGCGCTTTACCATGTGATGTCACGGGGCAATGAACGAAATCCTATATTCCCCGGATAATGACGACAGAATACTATTCCTGGATTTGATGGGTGAAACTGCGGAACGGTTTAACATTGAGATTTATGCATATGTTCTCATGACAAATCATTACCATATCCTGTTAAAAACAAATGAGAGCAACTTATCCCGAAGTATGCAATGGTTCAGCAATATTCCCTTGAAGAGATCAGAAATGCCCTGGGGATAAGCTATTCAGCCGTAAGTAAAAGTGTTGCATCAATTAAAGCTGCATTTGAAAGGGACAAGGTTTTAAAAAAGGATTACGAAATACTTAATTCACAATTCAAGATGTGACCCCTTTCTCGGGAATCATATTTGATCTATGGCGGGTATAAAACCTATCTCCGGAACAATGTTCAAGTCATTAACTGCCAGGGTATTTCCGGTATATTGGATTGAATTTCCCATGATTGAAGAAAACAGAATCAAAGGTTAGCTGAATAAAATAAAAACTCTATATAAAAAATACCTGCTTGCTTTGATTCTTTTTATCATCTAAAACCAATTTGGTTGTCAGGATCAATGAATAAGTTTGGTTTTACTTGGCAGAAACATTTTTGGAAATGAATGCAATGAAAGAACTGACCATAAATATCAGCAAGGATTTCAGTAAATATATCGGCCCCAGGGAAAAAAGGATTGCCGAATTTTCCGGGGAAGATTTCAGGGAACGTTTCCTGGAAGAAAATTTTGAAAAATATGACAGGATTCATATCGAGCTGGACGGCACCCTTGGATATCCCTGGGATTTCCTTGATGAAGCATTTGGTGTAATAGCAAGGAAGTACGGCCCCAAAAAGTTCTGGGAAAAGTTTGATTTCATTTCAATCAATAATTATGTCACAGAGAAAATCACATATATTGTGAACCATTCAAAAAAAGAGAACCCGTAGAAACAATAAAAAAAAGATAGACTGTTTATAAGTGTTGAATCCTGTTTTAATATTATAAAATCAGGAAGATTTAAGGAAAAGCCCTGGAAGCATGGTGGTTTCAATAAACTGCTGTTGTTTTTTAAAATTATCTGGAGTGTCATCTGGTTCAAGGTGTATTTCATCTCCAAAGGTTAAGATTACCTTTGAAAAAGGTTTTGGAAGCATGAATCGGTCCCATGAATTGAAAAACCAGGCTTGTTCTGCCCGGATATAAAAAGGTACGACAAGAGCATCTGTCTCCCTGGCCATTTTAATGACCCCGGCCTTAACTTTCCCTATGGGTCCTGTAGGGCCGTCAAGGATATGGGCACCAAACCTGTGTTTTTTCAGATGCTCAATCATGGCATTCATGGCTTTTTTTCCTCCCCTTGAGGATGAACCCCTCAGGGTATGCCATCCGCATCGATTGGCTACACCTGAAATCAGTTCGCCATCCCGGCTTTGGCTTATCATGATACCTGGATTGAACTTTGAATAGGTTTTAAAGTGTCGAATGGCAGAGAAAAATTGCTGGTGCCAGGCGCAAAGAAGGATGGGCCGGCCTTGTTTCAATAGATCCTGCCATTTTTGCTCGTTTGCGATGCGCAGCCGAAAAGTCATGCTGTAAATCTGGATAAAGTAATAGACAAAAATAATAAAGGGTCGGGTATATATGATGAATTTCAATTTTTTAAACATTTAGGCTCTCTTAAAATTAATTAAATTCTAAGAACTTTAACAGTTTTACTGGATAAGGCAATAAAATTCAGGGTTTCCTCATTATTCTTCAGTTTGAATCATAATTTTCATTCAGCACGTTCCTGATTTTCAATAATCCGGATAGTTTTCCATTTGCCTTTATAAAACCTTGTAAAAATCATAATGCAAAGCAAAAACAGGTAAATGGTGATGCAGGTCCATGAAAAATAAAGCCCCATCCCAAATTGTGTTACTCCCACCCATACGGGTATAAATAAAAAAAAGACAGCAGCAAGGCCCATGCTCCACATTATAAATCTGGAATCGCCTGCGCCTTTTAGAACTCCCATATAAATAATATTAATGGAATCAAAGAAAAGATAAGCCGCTACAAATCTTAAAAGAATGATTCCCATGTCTATGATGTTTTTCAGATCCGCCGGTGCAAGATCAGCTGGTAAAAATATCTTTATCAACGGGGTGGGGAAAAATATAAAAAGCAGGACCAGCCCAAATACATAAGAAAGAGCAATATGGGCGGTAGCGTTGGCGGCAATAACTGCTGAATAAGGTTTCCCGCCTCCCATAGCCTGGCCGACCAAGGTGGAAACTCCCATGGAAAAACCAAACATTGGCATGTAGGAAAGGGAATTGATGGACATGACCAGATTGGTGACTGCCAGTTCTTGTTTTCCAAGTCTCCCTACAAGGAGGATAAAAAAAGTAAAAGCAAGAATATCAAGAAAAAATTGAACCCCTCCTGGTATCCCGAATTTCATCAACCTCATGAAAAGCTCTGGATTGAATCGTCTGACCGTCCATACTCCGAAGCGTTCATTATATTTTTTTTTAAAAATTAAAACGATAAAAATAAATGCAATAAGTATCCATGACATAACGGTTGCAAGGGCCGCCCCCTGAATGCCAAGTTCAGGAAATCCCCAAACCCCGTTTATAATTGCATAATCTAAAGGGATGTTAAAAACAGTTCCTATGATATGGACCAGCATAACGTTTCTGGTCAATCCTCTTCCTGAATAAAAACAGGAAAGTGTGGTTCCCAGGATACTGGCACCCGTACCATAGCACAGTATACGAAAATAAATGACTTCAAGCTGTTGTATCTCAGGATCATGACCGATAAAAGCAAATAATTTGACAGCTGGAAGCGCTATAAGTGCCATAAGAACAGCACCGAAAATTGAGAAATAGATCCCCTGCCACAGGGATGCACCAACGCCTTTATTATCATTGGCACCAATATACTGGGCAATGAACACATTTACATATCCTGCAGTGCCTAGGAAAAAAGATGTGAATAAAAAAGAAGTTATTCCCGCAGGCATTGAAGCAGCCAATGCATCCATTGAATACCTGCCAAGAAAAATCCGATCTGTAAACTCCATCACGGTAGTTGCGCCCATGCTCAGTACCAGGGGCAGACTTATTCTGAGAACCTCTTTGTATTTACCGAAAGTAAAAAAAGCCATATTATTCACAATTTTTCTTGACCTGGATCATGATGTCTTTTATATTTTTTTTTGTCTTTAAAACAGAAGCCTTCATAGCATCTGAGCCATGTATTGTGCAAATAATATATAATTTAAGTTTTGTATAAAATTTTCAACAAATTTTTCCATCTGTTTTGTTGCAAATGATAGACCCACAGGTTTATCAAAAGTACTTCAATGTGAATGAGATTTTTTTTGCATTGGATTTTTTTTTGATGTAAAGTGATTTTGAATATTCCTTTTACCATGTTTAGTTCTGCAAATTTTTAAAGAGGGGACTTGTGAAATCAAAATTTCTTTTTAAATGGTTTTTAATATATACTTTAATTGGGTATTTTATCATTCACCCTGTATTTATGGGTATTGGTCATTTTATGCATCAAGGAAATTTATATACCCTTCATTCATTATATGATTTTGTATTGAACTCGTTTTCTTTTAAAATGATGCCATGGGGTATTATTATAGCCCTTGCCTGTGGAATTATTGGTTACCTCTACCAAAACCTCCGGTTAAATGAGGATCTGCTTCAAAATGCCAAGATGGACCTGGAAAGGAAAGTTGAGATAAGAACAACAAAATTATCCAAAGCCAACCAAGAGCTTACAAGAGAAATTTTTCAACGCAAGAAAGCAGAGGCCGGGCTGATAAATAAGGCACGTTTATCAACACTGGGTGCTGAAATTGGAAGTGCGCTTGTCCAGAGAGAAGGTCTGGAAAGCTTATTACAGCTTTGCACAGAATCTATTGTCAAAAACCTTGATGCAGCTTTTGCTCGAATTTGGACTCTGAACGAAAAAGAAAATCAATTGGAATTAATGGCAAGTGCTGGAATGTATACACATAAAAATGGGAATCATTGTTCTATACCCGTCGGAAAATTTAAGATTGGTAGAATTGCTCTGGAGAAAAAACCGCATTTGACCAATAAGGTCATCGGTGATTCTCAAATAAGTGACCAGGAATGGGCCAAACGGGAAGAGATGATAGCCTTTGCCGGGCATCCTCTTGTTGTATCTGACAGGTTGGTAGGTGTGCTGGCGATGTTCTCCAAAAAGGCGTTGCGTGAAGCTGATCTGAAAGCTCTGGCATCAATCTCAGATGAAATCGCACTGGGCATTGAGCGAAAAAAGGCGGAAGATAAGATTCATTTTCTGGCATATTATGATGATCTGACAGGTTTGCCGAATCGAAGTTTCTTTAAAAAGCTTTTGGAAAGAAAGATTGAAGATGCAGAGCGTTATAGACAGACATGCTCTATCGTCATTATTGATTTAAATGATTTTAGCAGAATTAATGATACCTTTGGACATAGTATTGGAGACGAATTTCTTAAAACCGTCTGTTCAAGATTGTTAAACACCTTGCGAAGCAGCGATAATGTTGCACGCATGTTCGAGGGCCGCATTGCCCGGATGGGGGGCGATGAATTTATTGTTTTATTACAAGGGCTTGATAGCTTTCTGGATGCCAGTCGTGTTGCTCACCGAATACTCAATGGGTTATCACGGGTTTATGAAATGGGTGGTCATGAACTATTTATAACTGCGAGCATAGGTATTGCTTCTTTTCCAGATGATGGCAAAAATGCTGACGACCTCATAAAGAACGCAGATACAGCACTCAATTATGCAAAGAAAAGTGGTAAAAACAATTTTCAATTCTATTCGAAACCAATGAATGACGCTTCTCTTGAACTTTTGGCCATGGAAACCAGTCTTCGTCAAGCTATCAAAAATAAGGAATTTTTGCTCTATTATCAACCCAAGATTGATTTAACGACAAGAAAAATTATCGGAATGGAAGCCCTGGTACGTTGGAAAACAAAAAAGGGAGAATTAATTTCTCCAGCTAATTTTATTCCCCTGGCTGAAGAAAATGGCCTTATCGTACCCATTGATAAGTTTGTAATGCAAACCGGATGCCTCCAGAACAAAATCTGGCAGAGGGCTTGCAAGGAAAAGATTGGTGTGGCGATAAATGTTTCCGGGGCCCAGTTCGGGCAGGAAAATTTTGTTAAAGAAGTCTTAACTATTTTAAAAAATACCGATCTTGATCCACAATATCTTGAACTGGAAATTACAGAAACAACAATAATGACAAATCCTAAGAGAGCAGTTCAAAATCTTAACGAGCTTAAAGATGTGGGTATAAAGATTTCATTGGATGACTTTGGTACAGGGTATTCATCACTTAGTTACCTGCAGAGGCTGCCGATTGATTCTTTAAAAATCGATATTTCCTTTATTCGAAATGTGGCAAATGATCCTAATGATGCAGCGATTGTAAAGACAATCATAACCATGGCTCAGAATCTAAATTTAAGGGTCATAGCAGAAGGAGTAGAGGATGAATATCAATTTGAATTTTTAAGGAAACATAAGTGTGATGCCATACAGGGTTATTTATTCAGTCCTCCCGTACCGGCAGAAGAATTCTTTGATTTATTGACCCGGGGAAACAATAGTAATTAAAGAAAATCATAAATATTTTTCCCCATTCTATATCTTGGCACCCTCTTTGCGAGTTCGTAGGGTATTATGCCTGAAAAGGGATATGGATATAACCAAAGAAAAAACCAAACAGGAGATATCGAAATGAATGAAAAATTTGTAAAAATTAAGATCGTTCAATTTAACAGCAAAAAAAATGGGGCGCAGTAATCATGACTTTAATGGTTCTCGCTGCCCTTGCCCTGATAGTGAGTTCCTGTGAAAGGCCCGGATATTGTGGCAGGGGGCATCACTATTACATGCAAGAGAATGATAGATCAGGATATTAATGCATTAAGAAAAAGATAAAATGTATACAATAATTTTTTTTGCCATAAAAAAAATCGTATGAAAAGGCTTTCACTGCTAATGATCCCAACAGCATTGCGGCCGAATTTAAACCTTGACAGGTATTTAGGGAGAATATATTCTTTTTTCTGTCGAACAGGTTAATTAAAATACGAAGTTAAGGTGGCATTACACATTGAAGATATCCCATTTGGGTATAAAACTTTCTGTTGCGGTCCTTTTGGGATTGATTTTGATATCTTATACGGTATATTGGAAAGCAATTTCAACTCTTTCCGATCACATGACATCTCTTGCAAAGGTTTCCAATCACCTGACCAACGGGGAGATATTCCATTCGTCGGTCCATTCCATGCTGATGGATATAGCGGATTATTCCAGCAAGATCAGGTATGGAGAGGATTCCCAAAGGGCGGATGCGGCAATCCTTAAACTCCAGACTTACCTGGATCATATGGCTGGCGGCGTGGCGAAAAAAATGGTGTCTGAAATCACGGCCCGAATGGCGAAGGAGCACATAGTTTTCAAGGACTATACTGAACAAATCATCCGGCGGGAGAATAGTATCACCGATATAAAGGAGGTGCAGCAGGCTCAAAACTTGTTCAATAATATCTTCATTGAGTATAAAAAATTGCACCACCACCATAACCAGATGCGAAACGATCTCGATACCAAAACTCAGTCGATTCGAAAATCAATTCGTATCATATTGCTGATACAGATCGCCATCGCATGTATTGTAGGGCTTTTGGTGATTGTCTATCTGGATCGAATGGTTTTAAAGGTATTTGATCTTACAGAGAAGCTGGCTTTGCATGACAAGCTTACAGGTCTTTATAACCGCCATGGCCTTGGCCGCATTGTTTCAGAACTGGAAAACCCAAGAAGCGGTGATCGAAAGGCTTACGGTATAGCCCTTTTGGATATCGACCATTTTAAGCGGTTCAATGACAATTACGGGCATCCGGCCGGAGATCAATTACTTGTATGTCTAGCAGATGTTCTTTTGAAGGCTGTACGAGCCCAGGACCGGGTGATACGATTCGGTGGAGAGGAAATTCTGATTATACTTTCCCGGACGGATATTTCCGGAACCCGTCAGGTGGCTCGGAAAATATGTGATATTGTGGCCGGGACAGCGTTCGATCTAAAGGACGGTAAAGAACCAAAACAGGTTACTGTCAGCATCGGTTATGCGGCTGTCTCCCATGATGGAGGTTCTTTTCATGACCTGACAAAGATAGCGGACGAGCGTCTTTATGAGGCGAAAAACAGTGGAAGAAACAGGTCGGTTGGGCCATAGAAAATTAAAAGAATATCATGGTCTGCCCATGTTTGCCAAAGGGTAAACTGTATGTTTAGCAAGGGCACCAGCAGTTTAGTTAAGCCGGCACCCTTTTTTTTCTTAAATACATATGAAAATTACCTGATTTCATATTCAAATTTGTCAACGAGTTTTTTATCACCTAAAATTGCTTTAGATGAAATGGTGTAAACCCCTTTTTGTTTCATGTCGGCTGTAGTGCCGAATCCCTCGCTCATGAACATTCCCATGGCTTTTTGAGTAATCCCCTGGGCATTCTTGATCATAAATCCAACCTTTCCCTTAAGGACGGGTTTATTATTTTTGTCTGTTATATAAACCATGAGGTGGTGTGGTTTATCCATTGCGGTTTTCTCTTGAATATTTGTTTTTTCATCACGGAGATCCATGAAGTGGTAAGACAAAGTATACCCGCCCATCGCAGATTCGCGAATCAGTTCACCTATTTTGTTTGATTCCATCATGCTGTGCATTTTCATGTCACTGCTTGCAGCAAAGACAAAACCGGTACAGAAAACAGAAAAAATAAGAACGCTTATTATCAGTTTTATCAGGTTTTTCATTTTAAAATCCTTTCCTTAACTAAATGTTTTTATGTGATTTTTCATAAACCCAAAAATATTATTCGTTTTTATTTTGATACTCCTGTCTATTATAAAATTCTCCTGCTCCATTGTCGTTTTGTCTATTATTATATCTTTGACTTTGATTTAATTGGTCACCTTGGTCGTCCAAGTTATAACCCATACCCGAGTTATTCATATGCTCATCATAATTATTGCCATTGCAGACGTTATTGTAGTCGTTCATATGATAATTCCGGCCATAGCCGTTGTGGCCTGTATTATAGTTGTTCATATGGTAACCTTGATTGTTGCCTACGCCATTGCTGCCCATCATTGCATATGCATTTATAGTTAAAGTAATTGCAGCCAGGCCTATTGCTATTATCAGTATTTTTTTCTTATCCATGAAAACTCCTCCTTTTTCCAGTATGATTTACTGAAATTCATAATTATTTGACCATTACCGGGTCATCGTTAAAATCAAATATTGCAATGATGATGCCATGTTTTAATTTCAATAAGATTTGTTTTTGGAATTTAGATGGAAGTTATGAAATACTGTATTAAAACAGTATGTTGAAATTGATGAAGAATACATATCAATTGAATTTTTTTTCAGGATGGTTGAAATTGTGGGTCATAGACAATAAAATCCAAAAGGATAACCTGGCTAAATTTTAGTCACCTCTTATGGAAAATGGATAAAATTTATCCACTACAGGTTACATGAAGCAGATTCGAATTTCTTGAAATTATTTCTAACACATAAAAATCAATCTGAAATTTACTCATATCCACATTCCAGGTATTTGATCCTCCCCCGGATAGAGTTTTAAAAAGATATTGATTACTTAGGTTTTACCACACACAAAGACCACATATTTCCAATACCATCCACTTTAGAGAGCCATCCTTTAAATCGCTTATTAAAGACGGCTTCAATGATATGGGGGTTGTATAACGGCAAATATGGAATATCCTCGGAAAGGATCTTTTGCATCTGCCAAATAATTTTTTTTCTTTTTTCTGTGTCAATAAGGGTCCTCTGGATATCGGCGAGCCTGTCAAACTCAGGATTGTTGTATCCGCTCATATTCAACCCCTGGGGCACATCATTTTTTGAATAAAAAAAAGACCGCAAATAATCCGTATCCAGGCCGAGCTTTCCATATCCCATTACAAAGGCATCAAACTCGCGTTCCCCTTTGACTGTATCCAGCAGGGAATTAAAGTCCATCGATTCTGCAAAGGCTGGCAGCCCCAGTTCCCTGAGCCATTCCTGAATCATGATACCGGTAAAAGCACGTTTGGGATCATAGTCGGCAAGCGGTGTCAGGATGATAAATTTGTCCATTTTTTTTCCTGAAGGCAATCGAATATCAGAAGGCTTAACAATTTTACCCTCCTCGGTCACCGGAGGAATTTCCCATGAGTATCCAGCTTTTTTGAGCATTTCATGGGATAATTTTATCCGCTGGTCTTGATCTTTCCCATACCCGTATTTTTTAACATCTGGATTGTACCAGAGATTATTCCCCGACGGAACAATCGAATGCATGGAAGTACCGAAATTCTGCAGGATCCGGGTCAGGATAAACTCCTTATTGATCACAGTGGCAACGACCTGGCGAAGGACCTTGTCATTAAAGGGCGGTTTTCTTAAATTAAATCCCAGGTAATACAGAGCACTCTTTTTGTTAAAATACAGGTCAATATTGTCCTGCTCTTTAAGGATCTTGATATAGTCCGGCTGAATATCCCACCAGTAAAAATCGATATTTCCATTTTTCAGAGCAGAGATGGCCACTTCACTAGTGCTATAAAGGCTAAACAATAGGTCATCCACATTGGGCCCGAGCAAATGATTTCCGATTTTCATTCCCTTGCCGAAAAAATAAGGATTCTTCTGCATGTGGATATAAGTCCCTTTTTTATATTCAACCATTGCAAAAGGGCCAGTGCCAATGGGCATTTTTACTGAATGATCCTGGAGCGCCCGAAGAGAGTCTTTCTTTCTCAACGCTTCTTTGGCCACTTTTCCCCATTCTTTTTTGGATACTATGGGAGCTGTCATGATCCTGGACATGAAAATGGCAGACGGACCGTTCAAATGGAAGACGATGGTATGGGCATCGGGCGCCTCTATCTTTTTGATGATTTTCCAGCTGCTGTAGTATCTGGGTATCTTAAAATCCAAAAAAAGCCGGCGGGTAAACAAAACATCCTGGCTGGTAAAATCTGAGCCGTCAGACCATTTGGCTTGCCTCAGTTTCACAGTATAGGTAAGGGCTTTTTTATCAAATATAGGATTTTCCCTGGCCAGCCAGGGAAGCATTTGTAGAGTTTCAGGGTCCCGGCGAAAAAGGGGCTGATAAATAAGGGACAAAATTTTACGAGAATTGGCATCCGTTCCCAGCCAGATATTCATAGACCGAGGTTCTTCGGGAAGGCCGATTTTTAAAAATACCTGTTCCCGGGATTTCTGGCAGGAAAAAAAGACGATAGCTGCTGCAATAAATATTCCTGTCAGCAAGAAAAATTTCAAACAGGTTCCAGCCTGCTCTTTTAATTTATTTTTCATCTTTCCCCCTTTAAGCGCCATGATTTTTTTTATAAAATTCAGTCCCTTTATCTTCAGTATAATAGTATTAAACAGGTTGACCTGTTGCGTTTTTATTTGTCATGAAAACATGATGTCGATGGCCGGATTTATCTTATTTCATAATCAAAGCTGTTCATGAATTTTTTATCAGCCAGGACAGTTTTTGTCATAATCTTATAAATTCCTTTTTTCTTCATGTCCGCAGTGGTACCAAATCCATCGTTCATAATCATTCCCATGGATTTTTGTGTTTTGCCCTGTGAATCTTTAATGAGGAAACCGACTTTTCCCTTAATAACAGGGGTATGATTTTTATCGGTTATGTATACCATTATATGATGGGGTTTGTCATTTTGTGCACTGCCGCCTGTATCCTGGGTTCTCAGATCCAGAAAATAGGTGGACAGAAAATAACCATCAACAACAGATTCATTTATCAGGTCTCCTATTTTGTCTGATTCAGCACCGTGTTGATTTTCCATGGATATCATTGTTGTATCCTGGGCAAATGAATTTACGATAAAGAAAAAGGATATGAGAAGAATCGTGATAATCGGTTTAAATATAATTTTCATTGTTTGGTCCTTTCATTGTTTGTTTGTTTTATTTGGCGTATTTGTTTTATTTCCCACAATTTCCATAGGTTATAGATCACAGGAATAATAAAAAGCGTCATCAGTGTTGATGAAATAAGACCCCCAACCATTGGGGCTGCAATGCGTTTCATTATCTGGGAACCGGAACCCGTACCATACATCACGGGTAAAAGACCTATTAAAGTTGTGGCAACGGTCATTATCAGCGGGCGAACCCTTTCTACAGCACCTTCAATAATTGACTCATGAAGATCCTTTGAAGAATTCATCCCTTGTAATTTTGTTTTTCTATTAAACACTTCATTTAGGTACACTAACATTACGATACCCGTTTCAGTTGCAAGTCCGGCAAGCGCTATAAACCCCACACCTACTGCCACGGAAAGGTTGTAGTCAAGAAGGTATATAAGCCATATACCTCCCAGCAAAGCAAAAGGAAGGCTTGCCATGACAATAATGACTTCAATGAAATTTCCGAAATGGATATACAGCAGAATAAAAATAACCAGCAGGGTTGCCGGTATGATGATATTCAGGGTTTTTTTTGCTTTTTCCATGTACTCATACTGACCTGACCAGACAATGGAGTATCCGGAAGGGATCTTTATCTTTTTATCGACTATTTTCATCGCATTTTTAACATAAGTTCCCACATCAATGTCTTTAAGATCAACATAAACCCAAGCCGTTCGTTTGGAGTTCTCGCTTTTTATCCCGGCCGGACCCTTGTGAATGGAGATATCAGCCAATTGTGCCAAAGGAACCTGTGCCCCTGAGGGAGAGGGAATCAAGACCCTTTTTATCATGTCGACATTATCCCGAAGCTCCCTTTGGTATCTCAGGTTTACGGGATATCTTTCAAGTCCTTCAACTGTATAGGTCACATTCATACCGCCAATAGCAGTTTTGATTGTTTCCTGGACATCCTGTACCAGAAGGCCGTATCTTGCAATGTTTTTGCGGTTGATTTTAAAATCAAGATAGTTCCCACCCGTAACACGTTCGGAAAAAACCGACAAGGTTCCCGGCACATTCCTCAGGACGGCTTCGATATTCTCCCCGATATGAGCAAGGGTATCAAGATCTGGGCCCATTATTTTGATGCCAACCGGGGTTTTAATGCCCGTGGACAACATATCGATGCGTGTTTTAATCGGCATTGTCCACGCATTGGTCAGTCCTGGGAATCTAACTGCTTTATCAAGATCCTCTATAAGTTCTTTAATGGTAATATATCTTTCTTCGGGCAGTAAGAAGGTAAATGGCCTTTTTAAAAGTTTAGGCCATGATGAGAAAAACCGGTCGATTTTTTTCTTTCTCCACTCATAGACAATTTGTCCCCTGATTTTTTCAGGCCATATCCATGTAAGTGGTTTTTTCAGCCATTCGGGCCATGAAGAGAAAAACCGGTGTTTTCGAATAAAGAGATATTCTACCTCAGGCCTCAGCCTGATAATAGTTTCTATCATGGACAAAGGGGCTGGGTCGGTTGATGTTTCAGCCCTCCCTATTTTCCCCATAGCGCTTTTCACCTCTGGGAATTTCATGATGATTTTGTCTGTCTGCTGCAAAAGTTCTTTTGCCTTGGTAATTGAAATTCCAGGGAGTGTGGTGGGCATGTAAAGCAGGTCACCTTCATTTAAAGGCGGCATGAACTCGCTTCCCACATGAGTCATGGGGTACCATGTGACGGCGACGGCAATAAGGGCGACGGCAATGGTTGTTTTACGCCATTTTAAAGCGATTCGTATGATTGGTTTGTAAAGTCGGATTAAAAACCGGCTGATGGGATTTTTATTTTCCGGTCGTATTTTCTGGGAGCACAAGCAAACATAAAAAAATAATGACATCCCAAAAGCCACGACAAGGCTTAAATCAGGGAGATCAAATCCGGCCAGGCCGGCACAGATAACGGCTGACGGAGGTCCGGCAAGAGCGGCAATCCAGATGATTGCCTTTTTCCTCCTGGATAGGCCTGGGTCAATAGAATCCTCCCTTACAAAAAAAGTCATCAGAATTGGGATAATGGTAATGGCCAGGATGGAAGATGCTGCCATGGCAGTCGTTTTTGTGTAAGCCAAGGGTCTGAAAAGCCTTCCGGATTGTTCCCCAAGGCTGAACACGGGAAGAAAGGAAACCGTGATAATCAAGAGGCTGAAAAAAAGCGCCGGGCCCACTTCTTTTGAAGCCTCAATAATGATTTGGGTATGGCTTTTTTTCCCCTTGTCCCGTTCAAGATGCTTATGGGCATTCTCAACAAGAACAATGGAAGCATCCACCATGACCCCGATGGCGATTGCAATGCCGCCAAGACTCATGATGTTTGCATTGATTCCCAATGGGTACATGATTAAAAATGACATTAAAATGCCCACAGGAAGGGTGAATATCGCAACAAACGCAGACCTGAAATGCAAAAGAAACAAAACGCAAATGAGGGTCACCACTATCATTTCTTCGGTAAGTTTGCTCTTAAGCGTCTCAACAGCCTTTTCAATCAGGACGGACCGGTCATATCCGGCAACGATTTCAACCCCTTGCGGGAGTCCTTTTTTCAGCTCCTTAAGCTTTTGTTTGACTCGTTTAATGACATCACGGGCATTTTCCCCATACCGCATGATCACAACGCCACCCACAATTTCTCCTTTACCGTTCCATTCAAGCAGGCCGCGCCTTAACTCCGGTCCGATATGAACAGAAGCAATATCCTTTAAAAGGACGGGAGTCCCTTTTTTATCAAAGGATATGGCAATGTTTTCAATGTCTTCAATGGACTGAATATAACCCAGTCCCCTAACCATGAATTCAGTTTCGCCCATTTCAATCACTTTGCCGCCAACATCGGAATTTGATTTTTTTATGGCATTTTTTATTTTCTGGATGGGAATGTCATATGAAAGCAGTTTATTGGGATCAACTTCCACCTGGTACTGCTTGACAAAACCGCCAATACTTGCCACTTCCGACACACCCGGCACCGCGGTCAGTTCATACCGGAGGAACCAGTCCTGGATGGAGCGCAATTTCTGCAGATCAATATTTCCGGAGGTATCCTTTAAAACATACTCGTACACCCACCCCACCCCGGTTGCATCAGGACCCAGGCTGGGTGTTACGCCGGAAGGAAGACGGCCTGAGACAAAGTTAAGATACTCCATTACCCTGGATCTTGCCCAGTAAATGTCTGTACCGTCTTCAAAGATGAGATACACAAAAGAGTATCCGAAAAAGGAATATCCCCTGACGACCTTTGCAAAGGGAACACTGAGCATTGCCGTTGTCAGGGGATAGGTTATCTGGTCCTCAACAACTTGAGGGGCCTGCCCCGGATATTCCGTATACACAATGACCTGTACATCAGACAGATCCGGTATGGCATCAAGAGGCATCTTGATCATGGCGAAAATACCGGCTGCAATAATGAAAAAGGTCATTATTATCACTATGAATTTATTATTTACAGACCATTCAATGGTTTTTTCTATCATCTTGGGATACCCTTTATTCTCATATGGAATGATTACATATCATCAAATATTAATTTTCCTATTCCATTTCCTTAAAAAAATCATCTTCATCCTTAACGGGTTCTGATCTAGAGCTTTTTTTTGCCTTTATCATTTTTTGAACAGCCTCCCTGAGCCTGGATTCAGAATCCAGCAGGAACTGGCCGGAAGTAACAATAATTTCTCCGGGTGAAAGACCGCTTAACACTTGGACCATACCGTCATCAAGCTGTACTCCGGTTGTGATTTCTCTTGGGGAGTACTTCCCCCCGCCTTTGGAAACAAATACAATACTTCTTTCTCCTGAATTAATGACTGCCTGGGAAAATATAGACACCACTTCTTTTTTCGAATCGATATATATTTTTATTTTTGTAAACATATCCGGTTTAAGCTCATTATTTGCATTTTTAAAATCTATTCGTATGATAACATCCCTTGTTTTCTGCTGAAGGTATGGAAAAATATAGGCAATTTTACCCTGGTAGATTTTTTTGGGGTTATAGGAAAGGGTCATCTCAACTTCCTGTCCTATGGAAACCAGATTTTGTTCATATTCGAAAATATGGGCTTCTACCCAGACGTGGGAAAGATCTGAAATAGTAAAAAGGCTTGTGCCTGTTTTTACAAAAGATCCTTCTATGACATTTTTATGGGTTACCACACCTGAAACAGGGGATCTGACAAGCAGCGTTTTTTTGACCCTGCCATTTTCTTTAATCGACTGTATTTCCGTTTCTGCAATATCAAAATAGCTCAATCTCAACCGGGCGGAATCAAGTATATCCCGGTTAAACTCTGTTTTCTTTCTTTGGAAATTCTTATAAGCAGACAGGTATTCTTCCTGGGAAGCCAGCAGAGCGGGCGAATAAATTTCATATAAAGGATCCCCTTTTTTAACCATGTAGCCTGTATAATTGGCATACAATTTTTCTATCCATCCGCCATACTTCTGGCTGACAACTCTTGTTCTTGTTTCATCAATTGTAATGTTACCATAGGTTTTGATGGAATGTTTTAACAGGCCTTTCTGAACTATTTCCGTTTTGGTACCCATATTCTGTTCAACCACAGGGTCGATTTTAATATCAACCCCTCCCATGAACTCATCTTCGTAAGCTGGAATAAGATCCATCCCTGTCTTGCTTTTACCCGGACTTTCATATATTTCAGTGGGATCCATGGGGGCTTTCCAATAAATGATTTTTCTTTCGCCGTTTGAAGAATCTTCCGAGACATCATCCTCATATACAGGGACCAGGTCCATTCCCATCTTGCTCTTGCCCGGATCGTCATAAATTTCAAGGGGATTCATGGGAGCTCGCCAGTAAATTATTTTTCTTTTTTCAGAATCTTTTGTGTCGGCTTTTGTTGAGAGCTCCTTTTCACTGGAAGCGGAAACTGCCGGTCTTAAATTTAATGATAATATAGCAAAAAGAATAATCGCTGTAAAAAGAAGGGGCATTATCAGATAGTTGTTGGTGAACAATTTCATGTGGAAGTTCCTTTTTAGATAATCAATCAAAAACTTTTTCCGGTAATATTTTCAAGTTTTGCAACGGCAACGCCAAGATCCCGCTGCTTCTGGGCAATAAGAAGTTTTACCTTAAGCCAGGAAGTATAGGAATCAATGGCTTCTGAAAAAGCAATGGTACCGGATTCATATTCCCTGGTGGAAACATCCAGGGCGGATTTTGATAATTCCAGAATCAGGTTTTTAAACAGGTCAAGTTCTCTTTTGTTTTTGTCTACATTAAACCAGGCGGCCTGTATATTGCTGTCTGTTTTGTGTTCTTCATTGACCAGGGTTTTTTCCAGACTTGAAAGGTTTTGTCTGGTCTGTCTGAGCCATGGATCATCCACAGCGTACCATTGCTTGACAGGGGCATTGTTTTCCCCGGAGGCCATGGTTTTTTCAGGAAACGATAGTTTTTGGGCACCGGTTCCCGTGCTTTGCACAGGGTCGCCTCCATATGCGGACAGATTCAGGGTAAAAGGAGACAGGATCATTGATTCAGCCATTTCAATCATTTTTTCAAGTTTGTTGATTTTATGTCTTAAAATTTTGAGTGCCTGGTTATTCAGCCTTGCCACATAATACAATTTTTCAGGAGACGCGATCTGGTAATTTGGGTGTTTATATACGGGCCGGCCTGTTTTGGTATCAGAAGAAAGATTGAGTAGTTCGATAATTATGATTTGGGCATTTCGTTTTTTTGTGGCAAGCGTAACAAGACTTTCCTTTAAAACAGCTATCTTGATATTGATTTTGATAACATCCTGGAAACTTGTTTTCCCGCTTTTATATAAAATGGTTGCCACACTTTTAAGCCGGCTAAATGCATTGATTATTTCAAAAGTGATTTTTGTTGATTTTTCAATAAAAACCAGATCCCAGTAAGCCGTTCGCATTTTTGTGATAATATCCTTTTGTGCAGTTTCAAATTTTTCAAGGGCAATGGCCACCTGGGAATTGATTATCTGGCCCTTGAGGGCGGTCTGTCCGGGATAAGGATATTTTGATTTGATGGAGTCTTTCATTTTTAACGGTCCGCTATCCGTACTGATCCCCTTTGCAAAGGCTGAATATTGTCTCAAACTTTCATCCAGATCCGTAATCTGGTTATAGGATTCGATTTGGGCCTTGACCTTTGCTTTGGCCGCCAGAATAGCAGGATTCCGTAAGGCAGAAAGAATTTCAACCTCTTCAAGTGCTATCCTTTTTTGAATAAGCGCTTTAACAGATTCCGGATGTTTAGAAATTTTTATAAGACTTTGAAAGAGTGCAGGGTCATAATTGCCTAGAAATTTTATATTTTGGTCATTTTTAATTTTATCTTCATCTTGCGTTTTTAAACGGGAGATCCGGTCGATCACGGCAGAGAATTCAGCTTCATCTGATAACTTTTTATTCTTGCTGCCCCCTGCCTTGAATTTCAAGGATTCTGAAAAATATTGAGGTGGCTGATACTCAGAAAGCTCTTCCTGCAGACTTTTATAATCACCATATGAAGGTTCAACACAGGCAAGGAGTATTATGAATATCAAAAAATATCTGATTTTCATGGCGCAACCTCTTCTTTAGATTCTTTAGGGGAAATTGATTTTTTATCCAGGGAGACACCTGCAAGCTGTTCAAGTTTGACAAGGGTTTTTGAGTAATCAGCTGTGGCCCGTGCCAAAGATAATTGAAAATTATAAGCTGTGGCCTGCACTTCCAGAAAATCTGAAAAACTTCCCTCCCCATTTCGGAACCAGGTTTCAGCCGTTTGAACCGATTTTAAAGATTGGGGAATCAATTCGTCTTTATAAAGCGTGATCAATCTTTTGGAATTCTGAAGTTTAAACCACAGCCTGCTGATCATTGCCTTTGTTTTATTGGTAATATCAATTTTATTGGCTCTGGCTTTTTCTTTTACGGCAAGGGCTTTTAATGTGCGGCTCTTGTTTTTCTGGTACCATAAGGGGATATTAAATCCAAACTGGATTCCCACAGCATCATCTCCTGCATCCGGCGGGGGGGTTGGTACATCAGGCTCTCCAACGGATGCATAAAAGAGTCCCAGTTTAAACGTCGGCAGATTTTCAAACCTGGAGAGCTTTATCTGTTCATTGGATTTATTGATTGTTTCCAAGGCAATCAGCACATCTTCCTGATGATCAATGGAAGATTGATATATTTCATCAACTGAGTAGGCAATCGTTCTCAAAGAAAGATTTTTTGCTGAACCAAGCGGGGCGCCCGGTGCCCGGCTTAGAATGGAATTGATAAATGCTTTTTCCGCCTGTTCAAGTTCTTTGAGAAGAAGTATGTCATATTGAATCTGGGCTGTCTGTGCCCGTGCTTTTGAAATATCGTAAAAAAGTGCTTTGTCTGTTGCATAAAAATTTTCGCTTGTTTTTAATAATTTTTTCGCAAGATTGAAATTTGATTCCGCGATTTGAACGGCTTTTTGGATATAAACCAGTTCATGTAGTGAGGTCATCAGTGATACTGCTGTATTTTTAACGATTTTATCCAGATTAAGTTTTGAAATCCTTGTCTGGGCCTCAAGGACTTTGCCTCTTCCAGATAAGAGCCCTGGAAAAGGGATTTGCTGGGACAGGGAAATATTCCAATCCTGGGGGCCGAGCCGGGTTTCAATGGGAGCAGGATAATAAGTCGTCATTAACGTCGGGTCTGGATAACTTTTACCCAGGTTGTAATTTTCAATTGAAATTTTCCAGTCCTGCTTTGATGCCTTGATGGCGGGATTGGTTATGTAAGCATAATTCAATAAATCCGGAAGGATGATTTGCAGGGAAAGCCTTGTTTCAATCTCTTCAAGTATCTTTATCTCACTGCTGTCCAAAGACACTTTTGCTTCATTGAAACAAAAGCCGGCTGTTGCTAAGCCTATGCTGAAGAATAGTATTAAATATAGGATTTTCACCATAACATCTGCCCTTGTTGAGTTTTGTAAAAGTTAAATACAATTAAAAAGAATGTTTGCATAATGTGTGCCAGAAACGAAAAGATTATAACACACCAATATTAATATAACAATTTTTTATTGAGTAAACATACGGGCGTGGAAGTGTGGGATATTCTACAATCCGGGTATCCACTGCATCATATTTATCCAATAGGATTTGCCACAAATATAAAATTCCAGGTTAAATATTTTTAATTACGTGGAGATCCATTGGAGAATCCACGCCTTTAAGGTCAGCCTTAAAAGATTTAACTATGCGGATCTTATTTTTTACATGATCAAAAGCGGTCTGGGACAGGATAACCTCGTTTCCTTCTGCTTTGGATTGAATCCTGGATGTAATATTTACTGCAGACCCGACAATACCGTATTTTTTTCTGGCATCTGAACCAATGTTGCCGATGATGACCTGGCCTGAATTTATACCAATACCCATTGCAAGTTCCGGAAGATTTTGGTTATTCATTTCAGTATTGAAGTCTTTCATCTGGTTCTGCATGTCTGAAGCACAGCAGATGCAATGATAAATCGTATCATCTATGGAGTTTGAAAACGGTTCAAAAAATACAAGAATTGCATCACCCAGAAAATCAACAATAATACCATTATATTTCTGAATGATGGTAATCATATGGGAAAAATACTGATTTAATATTTTGATGATCACTTCCGGGCTCAAAGTTTCGGAAAGGGCTGTAAATCCCCTGATATCAGACATCATTATAGCAACTTCCTGTCTTTTTCCACCCAGTTCTCCTGCATCCGGGTGCTCAAGGAGAAATTTTGCAAAATCAGGGTCAATATATCTCCCAAAGGTGTCCCGGATATAGTCTCTTTCCACAAGTCCTTTGACCATTAAATTATAATTACTGACCAGTTGACCGATTTCATCTTCACTATTCCTGGATATAGGATCGCCATACTCACCTTTTGCCACTTTTTTTGCATTTTCTGACAGCAGTGTGATTTTTGTCACAATTTTACCGACATGGAATCTGATCAAAAAAAGAATGATGATTAAAAGACCAAGACTTCCAATGGCAAACGCGTTCCTGTATCGGGTTATGGGCGCAAGTATCTTATCGCCCTCGGCAAACAGGGTAATGGCCCATGGTGCATTGTCCAGTTTGTAAAATCCTGAAATAGTCTTTGGCGGGTGTCCTTTTGATTTGACTGTTCCAAAAGGTTTGTTTGTCAACTCCTTTAATACAGCCAATTCAAAAGGATCTCCCGTATCACCCAGGATTTTCCTGCCTTTCATGGATGAATTGGCGTGAACGATAAACCGGCCGCTGTTGCTGATAATGCAGGCTCTGTCACTTTGCCACCACCCAAGATTGGAAATATCCTTGAGCAGATAACGAAAATCCATAATGATTTCAATGTTTCCCACTGTCTGGTTGGATGAATTTAATAAGGTTAATACCATCTTGACGGTTTCCTGCCCTGCATCAGCATTATATTGGGGTTCGGTTATGTCCAGCAGCATGCTGCGGTGAAAACGCATTGAACTGCCACTTCCCATTTCCATATGACCTTTGGTTGAACGAGAATATGTAAAACCGACCTTCACCACACCATCCATTCCAGCAAGATATTGTATGAGTTTTTTCTGGGATCCCGGGATGTCTCCAACCGGATTGGTTTTGTAAAAGAGATTGACCATATCAATGGGTTTTGAAATTTTCATTTCCAGGGCGTGAGCTGCCCGCTGGAGCTTTAAAATAGCAGATTCATTCCATTGGTTCAGCATAACATTCCGAGTGTATAAAAAACTCACAATACCGCCGGAAAAAACAACAATAATGACTGGAAACAGCAAAAGAATAATTAATTTCCCCTGCAAAGTTTTAAATCCATGTTTTTTCATATTTTTTAAAGTATCCGGTTTTATTTGATATGCTCAAAATATTGGAAAAACAACTTACATACCGAAGCTAACACTTTTTTATGGAAAGGGATATGATTTATTATATTTTTCAATGAAAGTCAAAGAGCTTATCATAATTACGTTTCATCTATATTTTTAAAAGGTTGTGACTTAAGATGTCTGTCAGTCCCAGTACATCCAAAATTTTACAAGGAGCGACAGTTTTCTATCTTATTCCCGTTGCAGGGTTTATTGGTTTTGTCCTTATTCTCCTGTTTAGACAAGGCTCAGGCCAGGGCCTGTAAATCCATTGTATAATTTTGATACACATCCCAAAACCAATTGTATAATATTATACAACCTTGGATTTTTATTAAGGCAATAGATAAAATCCATACCCGTTTAAAATTTAATATTTCTTATGTTTACAGGATATCAAATAATTTTTTATCTGATTTTAATTGTCTTGGTATTGTTTTTGCTGCAAAAGAAACCAGATAACCTGATTTTGAGCAGGTAACAGGAGAAAAAAAGTATGTCAAGGAAGACATCATCAAAACTTAATTTGCTGGCAAAACAAAACATAAATCAAGGAGAAAGAACAATGAAGGAAAAAACTATTTTTAAAATCACCACTATTTCCGCATTCCTTTTTATTGTAGCCGGGATGCTCTTTTTTAACCCCTTAAATGCACGGGCTTGCGGATCTGGAAATTCCGGGGGCAGTGATTTTGTTCCTCAAAGACAGGGTTCTATATTTGGAAACCAGCCGGTCGGCAACCAGGCAGCAAATGCCATAGGTCAGGAAAAGGCTAAAAGTATTGTTGAAAGCCATGTTAACAAGCTTAACCCGGTGCTTGCAGTGGGAAGTATAAATGATGCAGGTGGTTTTTTTGAGGTTGAAGTCATAAATAAAAACAAAGAATTGCTTCAATTGGTAGGGGTGGACAAGTACTCAGGACGCTTGATGCTGATAAACTGATAAAAAGAGACGTTTACACATGGATAATAAAAAAGCAGATCTAATATATTTTGCAATGGTGATATTTGTCCTTGTTGCATTGCCTTTTGGCATATCATCATATGACCAAAATATCTGGAATGATAAAATTCCAAAGGATGCAAAAGTCTTTGATCTGACCGGGCAAGCCCCAGATTATTTCTTTTATTGCAGATAAGCAAGGCACCTTTACCTTTGCCTGCAATGCGATATGCGGCAGCCATCACGAAAACATGTTTGGTTCTATCATTGTTAATGCTTAATATCGGGTCAATGCATATCAGTTTTTTTAAATTAATTAAAATTATGACAATTACCTTGATCTAATGGTAGGCTATTAAAGTAATCAAGATGCTGATTTGCAAGAATTCATTTTAAAACCAAGATATTATTTCCCGTAGCCTGTTATGAAAAAAACGATTTTTTTTGTATAAAATTTATCCACCATAGGCCTGATCCAGTAGATATTAAATTTCTAAAAATATTGATAATGTTTTAAAATCGGATAGTTATGAAAACAATCTTCTAATTGGCACGGGTTTTGCTAACTTATATGTAAAGCCAATATTAATAAGGAGGATTAATCATGACTCATTTAAACACAAACAATAACCAAAAGCATAAAGACCCTGTATGTGGAATGGACGTCTCCTCTGGAAATGATGCAATCACTTATAGTTTTAACAATCACAAATATTATTTTTGTGCACCCAATTGTCGCGACGCATTTGAAAAATCACCTGAAGCCTATCAAAAAGAGAATATATCCTTTCTGAGAAGATGGTGGAATAATTATCTTAGACGTCTGAACAAGGTTACCAAGGGTAAACCCCAATGTTGCGATTAAAAATCATGAAACCTTTGTGGTCAGAAACTACCGGGGTTCTAATTTAAGGAGGTGCACATGATTAAAAATATATTATTAATCTTTTTTCTTTTTCTATTATTTTCCCTTTTAAGCAGTGGCGCATCTTTTGCGAATTGGCCTGATCAAGGGGCAATGGTTGTGGGGTATCATATGATGGAAACAGGCACAAGTATGGGCTGGATCATGTTTTTGTTCTGGGGTCTTGTGTTGGGAATTCTCATTCTTGTTATTCGCTGGGTTTTAAATCTGCCCCAATGTGAAAATCGTTTTAATGAAATGCAGACAAGTGCTTCCGAGATTTTAAAAGACCGGTTTGCAAGGGGTGAAATCGATATCGATGAATTTGAATTAAAACAACAAGTCATTGCCGATTAGATGAAGACTTAATCATGCAAAGATAATCTATAATTGGTTGCATAGATTACAACGGAGGTACTATGGAAAAAATAAGCTGGAAAAAATTTTTTGGGTTTTCAGATTTTGATTATCCTGTTCCCGATCACGCAAACTCTTTTGCGTATCTTTTTGGAGGTCTTGCCGGTTTTTGCTTTTTAATAACTTTTGTCACTGGATTTGTTATGACCCAGTTCTATTCTCCATCGCCGGTTACAGCTTACGACAGTGTACGTTATATAAATTTTATACCATGGCTTAAATTTATCCGTTCCCTGCATTATTGGAGTGCGAATCTTGGATTTGCAATTTTAATTGTTCATATGGTACGGGTACTTTTGACCGGGGCCTACCGTCCCCCGAGAGTTTTCACATATTTGATCGGTGTGGGCTTGCTTTTTATAACCTTTCAGATTTATTTTACAGGAACGGTTCTCAAATGGGACCAGGAAGGTTACGAAGGATTGTCCCATTTTATTGCTTTGAACAAACTGCTGGGTCCATTGGGGAACATATTTTTAGAAGATTTTACCTTGTCCACACCCATGCTGTCCAGATTCTATGCCCTGCACATTGGAATTTTCCCCATTTTGTTTATTTTTCTTATTGTGACCCATGCTTTTTTAATCAAGAAACTGGGTATATCGCCCCGGCCATACCAGAGCGAAAATCAATATGCTGAGAGCCTGAAACAGGGAAATACGTTTTTGGGTCACACAAAAAAACTGACGATTTTTAGTCTTGTACTCATGGCTGTTCTTGTTGTGTTGGCAATTGTAATTGCACCCGAACTGGGTCATGCACCTAAGGCTGGAATAGAAATTACAAAACCGCCCTGGCCATTCTGGATTTTTTATCCCATTGAGTCGGTCATGGGAATTTCTGGAATTCTTATAGGATCAATTCTGGTTGGTGCCTACCTTTTGTCGGTTCCGATTTTTTCAATGATCATTTCCAAAGAAAAAACAATTCTTAAAACTGTGAATATAATAACAATAATCGCACTTATTATATGGTTTGTAATGATGGTTATGACCTATTTGTCACCCGTTATGAGCCATATGTAACCCAAAGGAGGAATCCATATGAATAAACTTTTAAGTGCCACAATGCTGATCACAACTGCGGCCATTATAGGCTTTTTTACTTTTCCTGTAACACAGGCCCTGGCACATGGTGACAAAACAAGTATTGTACCTGCTTCTTTGTCTGTTAAATCAGGTACCGAAGTCACGGTTTCTGTACAGGGCCTAACAGGTACTGATAAGGCCGGTTTTGAACTAAAGGGCATGTTTGGGAAATACGACTTAGGCGAACATACTGTTTCAAAAGACGATTTTGAACAAATTTTAAAAATTCCCGATAATGTGCCTCCTGGAAGTTACAGCCTCAAAGTTACAGGTGGGAAAAAATCGGCAAAGGTTGTTATAACAGTCAACTGATTGGAAATAATTGTTTTAAACGTTAAGGGTGGATAATAATCATCCAGTGTTCTGGATAATTATTATCCATCTGTACATTCCTTAAAAATTTCTTTTAAAAACTCCAAATCTTAAAAGTGTATAAAATTGAATGATTACAAATGGTTATCAGGATTGACTCTTTCTGGCATCTATTGTGCAGTTTATTAATCAGAAATTATAAAACAGAAATTATTAATATTTTAATAAAAGAGGTGTTATCCATGAGTAATAAAAAAATGATGCATGCAAGGGGGCTTGTCACATCTTTAAATAAGAATGGATTTGCCAATGTTATCATGGATCGGAAAAATGCCTGTTCAGGATGTGGTTCTGAAAAATCAAATAACTGCAAATCATGCCTTTCAGGATCCAAAATTCAAGTTCTTGTTTTAAACACAAAAAATGCAAAAAAGGGTGATATAGTGCCTGACTGGAAACCCTTGTTTGGAAGTGGTTAAATCCTGTTATAAAACGTGTAAAATTATAACACTTATATCATCATTCCCTTTAACTTCTAATACCTTTTGAAATAATTTTTCTGTCTTTGTTTTTATAGAGACATCAAAACTTAAAAGATCTTTCATTTTTTTTTGATCAAGAACCTTATGAAGTCCATCTGTGGATAATATTAAAAAATCATTTTTTTTAAGCAGAAATGAGCCGGTTTCCGGTTCACAGTCTCCATGGCCTATGCATTGATCCAGAATATACTGCGAATAATGTGTGGGGATTTGTTCTTTGGTTATTTCTCCCTCATTAAACAAAAACCTGGCAAAAGTCTGGTCTTTTGTTATTTGTTTAAGCCTGGTTTTTCGGAGAAGAAAGAGCCTGGAGTCTCCTACATGGGACCAATATGCTTTTTGGTTTTTAATAAAAACAGCAATCAGTGTCGTCCCCATGGCCTCAATATCTGGATTCTGGTTTGCAGTCTGTAAAATCCTTTTGTCAGATTTTAAAAACTGCTCTTTTAAAAAATCCAATTCCTTACCATGGTCTATATCTTGAATTTCTTCAAAATTTGAAATTGCCATCTGGGCTGCAATTTCACCACTAGCCGGTCCGCCCATACCGTCAGCCAAAACTGCGATAACCGCTTCTTCCCGCAATGCTTTTACTAGGAATCTATCTTAATTTTCTTTTCTTGTGACACCTCTTTGGGATCTTGCGAAAGACGCTATCTGTCTGGTATTTAAAACAAGGGTTTGATAATCGAAGTTTTTTTTTGAATCTGCTGTCATTGAACTTATATTCCAAAGCTATCTTATACGGATCTTTGTTCTGAAGCCAACATCTGAAAGGCCTTCCCAGGGCTGCCTCAAAGAAGGCTCTGAATCGACTTTCATTTG
Source organism: Desulfobacula sp. (assembly GCA_018645325.1). GTDB lineage: Bacteria > Desulfobacterota > Desulfobacteria > Desulfobacterales > Desulfobacteraceae > Desulfobacula. The sequence continues at coordinate 83,471 of JABGOU010000004.1, read as the reverse complement.
ATTTGAACCTATAAACCCGGAAATAAGGTTAATGTCTTCACTCTGATTAGATTTGTCTGTTTTTTCAATACGAATCCATTCCTTAATTTTTAGGCCCATTCCGTCCAGGATTCTAATCTCTTTCAACTCTGGTTTGTCATGTGAGGTTCCGTGCATCTCAGACATAGAGGGTTCGGGCTTTTTTTTGTCTTCTAAAGGTTGATTTTTTTTATATCTTTCCAGGTGAAACCCATAGGAAAATCTCCATTCAGGTTCAGTCAGCAATGTTCTGCCATAATAATTAGCGTATTCCATGGCCCCGTGATAACTAACCCGGGTTACAGGGTTACCCGCCTGGTCATGATTCTTTAAATGAAACCGTTCATGCTGGTAGATAATCTGACCTTCTTCGCTTGTGCTGGACCCAAGATAAAAAATAACAATATCGTTATGCTTAATAATTCCGTTTTCGACAACAAGATAATTTTTGATTGCATTAAGGAAATCCACGAACAGGTAATTGCTGATTTTATTTTCGTCAATATAAAGAAGCGGTGTTTTAAGAAAGGAACTTTCCTTTTTTTCAGATCTCTGTGGAAAATATTGTGGTGATGCATGGCCTCAAACCCATCGAGTATCGCAAGAAAATAGGATTCAATCCAGGATGCATAGAGATCTGGATCGTCATCCCGTCCATCATCAGACATGGTAAATCTCAGGGAGTCACCAGGGATGTACTCCATCACAATATATTCAATCGCTCTTGTCTGATCGGGCCGATCGCTTTTTCCTTTTTTCTGCACGCCATAGTCAAAAATATTTAAAATATTTTGATGGCGAACCTGAGCCATTGTCTGAACTTCACGCTGAAAGCGTTTTAAAGCCATCTCCAACTCTTCAGGATCATCTTCCAGTTCCTGCAACATCTCTTCAGATATGGTTTTTATGGCTACATCCCGTTTGAGATTGATCTGATGGGCCCGATAGACCTCACCCATAGCTCCTTTCCCGATGGTCTCATATCGTCAATCAGTGTTCCGGGTTTGAACATTGTGCCATCGTTTGCGGCCATAATCTATTGTCTCATATCAAATTTTTTGAAATTGAAGGGTTATATTGCAAATATTTCTTCTACAATAAATCTGAATGGAATTATTATCAATAATTTTTATTTTTTCTAGCTCAAGGGCCTCCAGAATTTTGCATCCACGGCTTTACGAACTTCAATGATGTTCTTACCGCTTTGATATTGGGAAAGGGCAAAAAATGCCTGGTCCTGGCATATGCCGCAGGAAACGGCATGGTTGTCTGCATAACAGCTCAAAAGGCTTTTGTGTCCAATGGATTCTTTACAATTGCAATAACAATACATGCTGTCCAGCAACACTGGATTTTGTTCTGCAATTTTATAAGCCCTTGCAACATTACCTGTGAATTTTGCCGGTGAAAGTGTCGGTCCTTTCTCTCCGCCTCTCAAAATCGAGGGGTCTGACATGGCGGCAGCCTTTTTGACGATGGATTTTTCAGCGGTATTGCTTTTATTTATGAAATCATAGGAAAAAATACCACCCACCAATAGTGCCAATCCTGTAATGATGATAAATGCAATTTTCTTTGTATTGCTTTTGGCCGGTATCTTGTTTTTCTTTGCTATCCTTTTTTTTGTATTTTTCTTACTCATTGTCATTCTCCTTTATTGTAAAACTAATATTTTTAAAAATTGTCTAATGGATATGCCGTGGTGCCATGGGCAGGTTGAGCAGGTATATATTGACCGCCATCAGGACCGCAACCATAAAAATCATTGGGATTAAAGCCCTGAAAGCTGTTTGCGGACTGGAGTAATTTTTTATAGCCAGTCTGTATCCGGCCAGAATGGAAAACCCGTAAAAGACCAGAAAAAGTGTCATTTGCATCCAATAAATAAACAAGGGATCTGCCAGTGAAACGGCCGCTATTTGCCAGTCTGGTTCTCCTGAATCAAATGGCAGATATTTATTGATAGTCCTTTGCAGGGAAGGTATGACTTTGGCAGATTCGTTCAGCAGGTGGCCTAAGTTGTGGGCAAGATGCATGGAAAGTCCCACAGGGATAAACATAAATCCAAATGTGATGAATGTCTGTTTCAGGCTATTGTGATTTTCCTTTCCAGCCAGAAGGTTTGAAACTGCTGCAGAGATAAGAACCAGACCCGGGATGAGAAACAATGAGATAAGAAAATAGAGAAAGGATTTTGTCAATACTTCAATAACATATTGATATTGTATGCCTAAAAGGTCTGCCGGAAAGAATTTCATGGCAGATTCTATCCAAACGGACCAGGGTTCCAGCATGTCACCGGTCACAAATATTGCCAGCCCCACGAGCACCACGATAAAGACGGTATCATCCAGGGACTTTTTTTTAGTTTCCCAGGCATCCTTGAAAAATGACCGGACTCTTATGGATATGTTATCTTTTGGACATGATTTGATACACTCTCCACAGAAATTACATGCCTTGTTGTTGTCTATCTCCGGGACCAGTTCAAACATAGGGCAGCCCAGGCCGTTTTTATTTCCTACATAACAGTCTTTTCGTTTGTGTAGTCTGCAGATTTCAAGATCTTTTGACCGTAATTCAATTGGAGAGAACAAGGAATATATTCCGATGAGTCCGCCAATGGGACATATATACCTGCAAAATGTCCTTCGTTGATACACGAGACCAGAGATTGCAGCAGCAATAATAACAGCGGTCAGAAGCAGCCCTGTAACCAGAGGGTTCCTGACTACACCGATCTGGATATCCAGCCATGTCAGAAAAACAAACAGGGTATTTGCAATCCACATGTTCTGAAGGCTGGCCGGAAATGCCCTGAGAGGTTGAAAAATCCTGGATACCCATTCGGAAACAGCCCCCACAGGACACATAAAACACCAGAGACGTCCGGCCAGTACAAAGGCAAAAATAATCCCAGCCCACCATATTGTCCATATGATGATTACTGAAAGGTTTTTTGCTGAATCCTGGATGTCAAAAAAGGCCAGGAAAATGAGGATAAAAAGAAAGATCAGCAAAATAATCTGGACAAAGGGTTGAATATAGCTGGTTTGAAAAATTTGTTTAATTATAGGGCTATCCAGAAAATTGATTCCAAATGTACCAGGATTCTTAATTTTAAATTTAATTAAAACAATACCGACACATGTAATGACCAAAATTAAAAACAAGATAAATATCATTCTTAAACCCGGATTGTCAGAAGGGTTGACCTTAAGGACAAAACCCATTGAAATTCCTTTTTCTGAATCATTCATATCAGAAGAAAGCAGCTGGGCCTTAATCTGGTACAACCCTGTTTTATGAAAAATGGTTTTTAATTCATAGTTGCCAAATATATCTGTTTTGCCTGTTTTTTCCAGGCCTGGCAGATGATCTCTTTCCAATTTATCGTCATTTGAAGCATCAGTGATATGATTGATACTTACGTTGATCGGTTCGCCCACAACAGGAGTCTTATCCCTTGTTCGTAAAATTTTGAGTGTTATCAGACTTTCTTTTTGGGCTTTCAGAGGATCAGGATCAGTAAACACCTGAATCTTGTATCCTTTTGTTTCCATTGCAGTGTATGCCTGTGCCGAGCTTGCTAACCCTGCCATGCAAATTACTGACAACAAAAGGACATACTTGATCTGGCAAAAGGCTTTGCTTAGAAAAATCATATCACCCTTTTTGAATTTATTCACAAGCAAAATTTTAACTTCAATTAATCGGTTTCATTAATCATGAATTCAATAAGGTTTCGGCTTTTTTTATTTTTCCAGTCTTTATACCCTGGAGCGTATGCTTTAATATCACCTTTACGATTAATCAGGAAATGGGCAGGGGTTCCACGGATACCATAATCACGAGCAACCTGGCCTTCAGCATCTAAAAGGATAGGAAAGGCAATACCTGTTTTGTCGACATATTTTTTTACAAGTGCTTTTTTTTCTTCTATATCAATACCAATAATAACAAAATCTTTATCCTTAAATTTGTTATAAATATTAATCAGGGAAGGAAACTCCTTCCGGCACCAACTTCACCAGGTTGTCCAGAAAAAAAGAAGAACAACTTTTCCGCGGAAATCCGTAAATTGTACTTGTTTGCCATCAAGGTCTTCCAAAGTGAATTTCAAAGCAGGGATTTGCTTTCTTGCCTGAATAAACCCTGCGTCAAGGAACGGATCTTTAGCTGCCAGAGTCTTTGACACAGGTATGATTGTAAATATGGCAATCATTAAAATGGCGGTAAGTACTATGGGGAATCTTTCCATTTATCTCTCCTTTTTTTATTAATATTAAAAATGTTAAAGCAAAGTTGATGCCAGGGGATCGATTGTTTTATATAAGTTTTTTATGCAATTGTGTCCCTATATATTGAATATCCGGCACTTCTACTAAAAGAAATGAAACCCGACTAATTTTTTTCCAGGTTATTATGAATAATATTTAGCCATGGCTTTGTTGCGGTTATAGCAAACGTTGTGAATCAACTGTATAATTTTGATGCACTTCCTAATACCGATTGTAGAATATTATACAAACAATGAATTTTCATCAAGGTAAAAACAAAATGAATTTAAGTGATAAATTTAATATTTCCTTTACTTACAAGAGATTAAATAAATTTTTGTATGATTTTAGCTATTTTGGTATTGTTCTTGCTATATTAGAGATTCAGGTAATTTGATTTTGTTGAAATTTAAAAAAAATATGTCAATTTAAGACATCAGCAAGATTAATTTTGTTGAATGAAACATCAGTTAAGGAGAAAAAACAATGAAGAAAAAAACTATTTTTAAATTTACCACCATTACTGCATTTCTTTTTATTGTGGCAGGGATGATATTTTTTAACCCGATAAATTCTTTTTCATGCGGATATGGAAACTCCGGGGGCAGTGATTTTGTACCCCAAAGGCAGGCTTCTAATTTCGGAAACCAGCCGGCCGGCAACCAGGCAGCAAATGCCATAGGACAAGAGAAGGCTAAAAGTATTGTGAAAAGCCATGTGAGCAAGCTTAATCCGGATCTTGCAATCGGGAATATCAATGATGCCGGTGGTTTTTTTGAGGTTGAAATTCTTAATAAATCCGATGAACTGCTCCAAGTGGTAGGGGTGGACAAGTATTCCGGACGTTTGATGCTGTTAAACTGATAAAAAGAGACGTTTACACATGGATAACAAAAAAGCAGATCTAATATATTTTGCAATGGTGATATTTGTCCTTGTTGCTTTGCCTTTTGGCATATCAGCCTATGACAGACACATCTGGAATGATAAAATTTCCCACGATGCAAAAGTCTTTGATCTCACCGGGCATACCCAGAAAGGGTGGGTTTTTGGAAGTATTGATGCCTCTGATGTATTAACGGGCAGCCTGATCCCTAAAAAATTGTCACCACCTGTAATCAGGGTAAACAAAGGGGACAAAGTGGTACTAAAGCTCACCAGCTCTGATGTGGTTCATGGATTCAGCCTTAAGGATTTCGGAATTTTTATCAATGACGGGATTCACCCGGGCAAGCCCCAGACGGTTTCTTTTATCGCAGATAAGACAGGCACCTTTACCTTTGCCTGCAATGCCATCTGCGGCAGCCATCACGAAAACATGTCCGGTACCATCATTGTTAATGCTTAATACCGGGTTAATCTTAGGCCGGGATAATGTTTTAATACAGGTTTAATGCTTAATATCGGCCTAATAAGGATTTTGGACCCATACCTATCAAGGGGCGATGGGGTATAAATTTGTGGTAATCGCCTTGCACTAATGATAGAGTATAAAAATACGTAATATACTGATTTGTAGAAACTCATCTCAAAACAAAATAATTATTTACCGGAGTCTGTTATGAAAAAGGCTATTTTTTTCCCCATATTAGTTAATTTTATACTTGTAGCTGCTGCTTTTCAACTGATCATGCCAACCCCGTCATGGTCTGCCCAGAAAAAAAATACTTCTGTCATCAGGGGTGTGGTTGCCTCTCAGTATGGGATGGTGTCAGATGCCAGGGTCAGGATCGCAGGGAGCAAAGATTTTACATTAACTGATATCAATGGCAGGTATACCCTTGAAACTCCTTTGTTTAGCAGTCGGGCCATTAAAATTACAGCGGGTAAGGACGGATGGTTCAATAATTCAGTAAATGCCCTGCCCGGAAACCAGAATGCCAATATCATGCTTTTCCCCATACCGGGCAAAGATAATCCAAATTACAGGTTTATTTCGCCGGCCGTTTGTGCCAGGTGTCACAACACTCTGGCAAAGTACTGGGACAAATCCAAAATGGCCCACACCACATCCAATGTTAAGGTGCTTAACATGTTTAACGGCACGGATGCCACAGGCCGTGTACTGTCCGGACCGGGATACAAAATTGATAATCCGGATAAAGACGGAAATTGTGTGTCCTGCCATGCTCCTTCTGCCGCAGTCACCCAGGGTGGAGCCAGAGATATTGAACGAGCTTTATGGTCTCCTAAAACGGAGTGGGACGGCATCAGCTGCGATTATTGTCATAAAATTCGAAAAGTCACTAAAACTTCTGACACGCCAAGCCTGTTCAAATCTCACCTGAAGCGGCAGACTCCTTTAAAGGGCAATTCCATACTTGTTTTTGGCCCATATGACGATGTGGTCAACACGGTCATGTCAGCTTCTTATAGTCCCGGCTTTGACAAGGGTAGTTTTTGTGCAGCCTGCCACAGCCAGATAAAAAAATCTGATAACAAGGAGTCCTGGAACAGAAAACAGGTTTATACGGATGCCGAATGGCAAAGTTTTGATATTGGAGATGATTCAGTCATTCCCGTCCAGACCACTTACCAGGAATGGAAAACCTGGCAGGATGGCCTGCCTGCGGATGACACCAATAAAGGTAAAAGATGTCAGGATTGTCATATGAGTTGGAGAAAAGAAATGCTGCCCTATGATAATTATGTCATTGAGGGCCATGCCAGAGACATGTGGGGGACTAAAAGAGATCCCCAGAATATCAGACCCCATCATTTTGACGGGGGTACACAAATACAATTGAAAACAGCTCTTTCAATGGAAATTGAAGGACAGATCAATGATAATATCCTTGATGTTAATGTTTTTATCACCAATACCAACGGCGGTCACTGGATTCCCACGGGAGATCCCATGAGAAACGTGATGCTGGTATTGTCTGCCACAGACTCAGACGGCAAGGCACTAAAGAAAATAAAAGGGGAAGAACTGCCGACCTGGACAGGGGTTGGGAAAATTGAAGAAGGCAACTATGCAGGTCTTCCCGGGAAAATGTTTTCAAAGGTTTTAAAGGACAAAAAAGGCAATATCAATGTGCCTTTCTGGAATGCTGCAGAGGTGGCGGCCGATACCCGGATCAGACCCAAAACCACGGTTAAATTAAAATATCAATTTAAAATTGAAAACCTGAATGACGAACCCACAGCCGAAGCAAAACTGATTTACAGGCCGTTTATGAAATCTTTGGCTAAAGTAAAAAAATGGGAAAACAACGATATATTAATTACTGAAACTGCCTGGTAAGAAAAGGAGAATTTAATTGAACAGCAAACGAATGTTAATCTTAGGCTTGATTTTTCTGACGATGACAAGTGTGCATGCCTTTGCATTAGATCTGTCAGGCAATGTTAAGGCTCAAGGGTTGAGAAAACAGGATAATATCCTGGTGTATCTGACTAAAACACCGGACCTGACAACGCCTCCCCAGGAAGCCTTTGTTCTGGATCAGAACAATCTTACATTCCTGCCTCATATACTCGTGATCCCCAAGGGTTCAACCGTGTCTTTCCCCAATAATGACAAAGTGGATCACAATGTGTTTTCACTTTCCAGGACTAAAAAATTTAATTTCGGCAGTTACAAACCAGGAGAAAGTCAAACTGTCACCTTTGACAAACCGGGTATTGTGGAGCTCAGGTGTGATCTTCATTCTGAAATGATTTCCTATATCCTGGTCATGAAAAATTCTTTTTTTGCCTTAACCGATAAAAAAGGCAATTTTATCCTGGATGTCGCAGGGCTTGAACCGGGTAAATATTTTCTTAAAACCTGGCACGAAAAACTCAAAAACAGCAAGATGCCCATTGAACTGCCGGCGGCAGCAGGCAAAAAACTTACCATTAACCTGAAAAGAGGGGCACCCGGTGTGCTGTATAAATAAATGATAACCATGGAAATATCAATGGTCATGGCGTTAACTGCCGGGCTTGTATCCTTTTTGTCTCCTTGTGTGCTCCCCCTGGTACCGGGATATGTCTCCTTTATTTCAGGCATATCCATCAATGATATCATGGAGAAAAAAGATAGACCCAAATTATTTGATAAGACACAGATCCAAGTCATCTTGAATGCGCTTTTGTTTATAGCGGGTTTTTCATTGGTGTTTGTAACGCTGGGTGCATCAGCCACATGGATTGGTTCTTTTTTTAGTTCCAATCTTGGACTGCTGACCAAAATATCAGGACTGGTCATTATCTTTTTCGGGTTTATAAAACTTAATATTATCCGCATCCAATGGTTTTTTAAGGATATGAGATTTCATTTCAACACCCGGAAAAAAGGCGCTTTTTTCTCCCTGGTTCTGGGCATGGCCTTTGCCTTTGGCTGGACCCCCTGCACAGGACCGATCCTTGGTGCCATACTCACCTATGCCGGAACCGTTGATCAGGCAGGTTCAGGAATCCGGCTTTTATTAATCTATTCGGCCGGGCTTGGGATTCCATTTCTTTTAACCGCAATCTTTATCCAGTATTTTTTCAAGGTTTTCAACCGGATTAAGAAATATCTCTGGATAATTGATAAAGGAACCGGTCTGATACTCATTGTCATGGGGATATTGATCTTTAATGATTCCTTTGCCTCCCTTGCCGGCTGGTTCAGCCTGTTTGGCGGATTCACGCTATAGGCAGTCACAGCCATGGAAAACAGTAAACCTGTTAATATTTATAGTTTCATTCCGGTTCTATGCCTGGCCATCGTTCTTTTTTCCCCCCTTTTTCCATTCATTGGCAAAGCGTATTCCAAAGATGCCACTCTTGATAAAAAGTTTGCATCAATTGGAATCATCAAGCTTGCCGGGTTCCTTCCCCCGGCAAGCCATGATCCTGTTGACATGGATGGAATCGCGGTAAAGCTTTCAGACCTAAAAGGGAAAATTGTATTTATAAATTTCTGGACCACCTGGTGCCCGGACTGCGTAGATGAAATGCCGGATATTGAAAACCTGCATAAAAAATTGAATAATAATGATTTTATCATCCTGGGCATTGATCTTAAAGAATCTAAAAAAAAAGTAAAAAAATTTATCAAAAAACACAATCTGACATTCAAAATCGTCCTGGATAAAAAAGGTGATATGGGAAGGGCATTTGGTATCCGCTCCATTCCAACTACCTTTATACTTAACCGGAAAGGCGGTCTGATCGGAAAAGCCATGGGAGCCCGGAACTGGGACAATAAACAATCCATTGACCTGTTTGAATATCTGCTGGAAAATTATTAACAACGATCTGTTCTAAGAGGACTTTAATGCAATCAAAAATCATACGTCTTGTACTCATCATTTTTTTGTTTTTCGCAGCATTGGGCCTGCCACGATTTTTTGTGGAAATACCCGGCGAAAACAAAACCCGTGTCATTGAACTTGTGGCAGGAAAATATGGGTATACCCCGGAACGGATCTTTGTCAATAAAGGCGATACGATTATTGTTAAACCCACCTCCAAAGATGTGACCCATGGTTTTTTACTGGATGGTTATCCTGTTGAATTTACTATAAAACAGGGCGGTATCGCATACCAGAAATATGAATGGGAAGATGATGAGGGAAAGATTCAAACCGACTGGGATAAAGTCAACGAGATTGAGTTTGTCGCAGACAAAGAAGGAAAATTTATTTTTCGCTGTACCCAGGTGTGTGGAAACCTTCACCCTTTTATGACCGGAGAACTGATCGTGGCGCCTAATACCCTGTATTACACCATGGTCTCTCTTTCTGTCTGGATTTTCATAAGCCTTTTTTTATGGTTTGGAACAAGCCCGGGTTCTCCCAAAAAAGAAAGGAAAAACCTGAATCTGTTTGAAATCATTCCTGGTCTTAAATACCTGTTTAAACGCAGAAGTTTTCAGTTTGTCCTGCTTTTTCCCGGCTTTGTCATTTTCTATTTATTTATCATTGCAAGTCTCAAAGGAAGCCCTGTGGGTAACCACAATATTGCTATTATCATTGTCTGGATCCTATGGTGGTTTCTTTTAAAATCAGTTTTTGTCCCCCTGGGAGGAAGATTGTGGTGCATGATCTGCCCGCTCCCGGCACCTGCTGAGTGGATCAGCAGAAAAGCCTTTACTGCTGTGGGTTTCATTAAAAAGCCCATCAAAGGCAAACACCACAAATATACGGGTCTTGGTCTTGACTGGCCAAAAAAATTAAGAAATATGTGGCTGCAGAATGTCATCTTTCTTTTAATGATTTCTTTTGGAATTATCCTGATCACAAGACCGGTCGCTACGGCCACAATGTTTCTGCTTATTCTTGCGGCGACTCTTGTCATGTCCTTTATTTTCAGGAACCGGGTTTTTTGTCTGTATCTTTGCCCTGTGGGGGGATTTTTAGGCAATTATTCCATGGCTTCCATGACAGCCCTGCGGGTCATTGATAAGGATGTCTGTAAAAAACATAAAAACAAATGCTGTCTCAAAGGCAGCCCTGACGGCTGGGGATGTCCCTGGAACCAGTATCCCGGCACCATGGACCGGAACAATCATTGCGGGCTCTGTACTGAATGCGTGAAAACCTGTCCCAAAGACAATATCGGATTCTTTTTGCGACCCTTTGGTTCTGACAGGACCATTAAAGATTATTCGGAAATGTATAATATCCTTATTATGCTTGTAGTTGCCATTGCATTCAGCATCACCATGCTGGGCCCCTGGGGATATATCAAACAGGCAGCCAATGTTACAGAGTCCAGACAGATCTATCCTTTTCTTATTTATCTGAGCGTCTTATACATCATGTCTCTGGCTTTTTTCCCAGGAATATTCATTTTCCTTTCCAGGTTGTCAGCCAGATTCGCAGGATATAAAGGAGATATAAAACAGCTTGTCCTGCAACTTTCCTATATGTTGATCCCCGTGGGCATATTTGCCTGGATCGCCTTCAGCCTGCCTTCCATCATGGTCAATTACTCCTATGTTCTCAATGTGCTGTCAGATCCTCTGGGATATGGATGGGATATTTTCGGAACCGCCCATGTCAGTTTTAACCCCTTTTACCCGGAGATCGTTCCCTTGATTCAGGGGCTTTTGCTGCTCACAGGACTTTATTTTGGCATCAACAGGGTGTATCTATCTTTGACAGGTCTGATTTCAGAACCATCAAAAAGAAAGAAAACCATTTTGCTTCCATCTCTTTTTGCCCTGGCAGTGGTGAATATTTTTTTAAAACTTTACCTTGGGTAACACAAAAGAGATCCTTTTTTGGCAAAAGATTTAATGCTATTCAGCCAAAATGCCAATGTTGGCATTATGTTGCGAGTTGATGTAAACCTCCATCTCTATGTTTAATCATCCAAGGAAATTGACTGACAGCTTGTATTCAAAGTCTTATGATATTTTTATTTAAGGCCTGAAACAAGATATTGTGTTTCAGCTTTCGTAAATTCCGTTATCATTAACGGCCTGCCTCATGGCTTGGAGATTGTCACCCGGGGTAAACTGTGAAAGATCACAACGTCGGGGTACTTAGCTGGACCCAGAGTCTCCTTGACTATAGCACCACTATTACAATCAGCGGAGACAACAACTTCAAAATCATAATTGGAAATGTTTGGGTGGATAATATTTATTCACTGCCTGGATAATTTTTATCCGGTTTTTTTATATCGTCTTTTTTTTAAGACAGGCGCAAATTAGTTATTTTGTTTAGTATCAACAGGATATCATTTCTGGCATGAAACTTGAATCATTAAATAAAAAAGAGATTATTTCAAGGACAAGATAATGAAAATTAAAACAGGTTTATTTTCCGCATTATTTCCTTCATTTTTGGGGCTGTTTGTTTACGCAACCGCTTTTGCCGGCTGGGGAGATAACGGCTATGGTAATTACGGCGGGCATATGATGGGTGGGGCTGGATATATGGGATGGTTTATGATTGTATTCTGGGGGCTGATACTCATCGCACTGATTTTTCTCATTCGCTGGATTTCACACCTGCCTCTGGGGAAAGGATCGGGGTTAAGATCTGACAAGGAACCTCTGGATATTTTAAAGGAGCGTCTGGCCAGAGGCGAGATCGAAATCGAAGAATACAGGGAAAAAAAACAATTGCTTTCATAAAATTATGATCAATAAGAATTATTGGGGTTAAATTTTAAGGCATCACCCCGTAATCCTTGAGTTTGAGGTGGAGGGTTCGTCTTGATATGCCCAGTTGTCTTGCCGTTTTACTTTTATTGTTCTCGGTTTTGTCCAGCATTTTTAAGATCGCCAGTTTTTCAACTTCGTACAGGGTTTTTCCTCCCAGGTTTATCTGCCCTGCATCTTCATGAGAAGCTTCGCTTAATGGGGAGCCGATTTCAATCTGAATATCATCCTTGCTAAGAAAATCCCCGGTTGACAGGATCACACTTCTTTCCAAAGTGTTCATCAATTCCCGTACATTTCCCGGCCAGTGATACTCCGCCATTTTTTCCATGGCTTCCGGGGTAAATCCTTTAATGATCCGATTGTTTTTTTTAGCATATAATTTTAAGAAATGCTGGGATAGAAGCTGGATGTCACCGCTCCTTTGTCTTAAAGGCGGCACGCTTAAGTTGATCACATTGAGCCGATAATACAAATCCTCCCGAAAATCGCCTTTGGCAATCAAATCAATAAGATTTTTATTGGTTGCAGCAATAATTCGAGTATCCACTTTAATGACTTTTTCACTGCCCACAGGTGTAACTTCGCGTTCCTGCAAAGTCCGTAAAAGTTTTACCTGCATGGACATGGAGGTTTCACTGATCTCATCTAAAAGAATACTGCCTTTGTCTGCCTGCTGAAATTTACCTTCCTTGCTGCGACTGGCGCCAGTAAACGCTCCTTTTTCATGCCCGAATAATTCTGATTCCAAAAGGGTTTCAGTGATGGCTGCACAATTAATTTTTATAAACGGGCCTTGTTTTCTCAGACTGTTATAATGGATGGCACCTGCTATCAACTCCTTGCCAGTGCCGGATTCGCCGTTGATCAATACAGTGGCATCTGTTTTAGCAACCTGGGAGATGGTCTGAATCAGCTTTTGCATTTTTTTATTTTTGCCGATAATATTATTGCAGTCAAAGTTTTTCCCGAGAGTTTCCTTTAAAAGAAAATTTTCCTTTTTCAACTGTGTATGTTCAAGTGATCTTAGAATGGTGATTTTTAATTTATCAAAATCAAATGGTTTGGTAAGGTAATCATAAGCGCCATTTTTCAAGGCTTCAACAGCTGTGTCAATGGATGAAAATGCAGTCATGATAATGACCGGTATTGCCGGATTGATTTTTTTGATTTCCTTTAAAGCCACAAGGCCGGACACTTTAATCATTTTTATGTCCATAAGGACAAGGTCATAGGCTTTTTCTGTGACCATATCAATGGCGGTTTGTCCATCATCTGCTTGGGCCAGGGCATATCCCCATTTATTCAACAGGGTTTTAAGCATATTGCGATGGGTCTTATCATCATCGACTATGAGAATTTGGCTTTTTTGTTTATTCATTTTCATTCATTTCCTTGTCAGGTAAGATGATAGTAAAAATAGTTCCCTGGCCAGGCTCGCTTTTAACTTTAAGCTTTCCTTTATGGGCTTTGACGATATTATGTACAATGGCAAGCCCAAGACCGGTTCCGGAAAGTTTTGTGGTAAAATAGGGTTCAAAGATATTGGGAAGATCTTCTTTTTTTATACCTGATCCAGTGTCGGAAATCCTAATAATTATTTTGTGGTCGGATTTGTCCCGGAAAAGTTGGATATGGAGACTGCCTGAATTTTCCCCTGAATTTTCCATTGATTGGATGGCATTCAGATATAGATTCAGCAGCGCCTGGTTTAACCTTTCTTTATCCGCATATATGCTGCCGATGTCTTCATCCAGATCCTTTTTAATGGCAATATTATGTAGTTTTGCATCATGCTCTACAATTTTTATGGAATCTTCAATAAGTTCTTTGATCAGGACAGGTTTTTGCGATACCTGGACCGGCCTGGCAATTTCAACAAGCTCGCTGACCACATGGTTCAACCGATCCACTTCCTTTATCATCACATCGGCAATATCAAAATTTTGGGTACCCTTATCAAAAATTTCTTTGAAAAAAGTGGCATACCCTTTTAATGAACTTAAAGGATTCCTGATTTCATGGGCAACGCCGGCAGCAAGTCTTCCAATGGCAGCAAGCCTTTTGTTCCTTTCAATTTCATCTTTTAAAAGGCTAAGTTCAGTAAGATCCCTTAAAATCACCAGAGCCCCAAGAGAAGCCCCGTCTTTGTCACTTAGCGGACTGACGACAACATCAAGAATAATGGGTTTTCCCTTCCCATCCTTGATAGAAAGTTCTTTTTCTATAAGTCTATTATGGGAATGTATGGATTGGACAAGATCTATGAGTTTTTTAGGCAGAACCTGCCCTGCAATCTTTTTAAGGTCTTGTGCTAAAGGTAAATTCAATAATTCCTTTGCCGCTGGATTCACAGAAAGTATCTGGTCATTTTTATTCATCGCAACAAGGCCAATGGGCATATTTTCCACTAGATTGTCGGAAAAAATTTTGATTCGTGATAAAGAAGATCGGGTTGTGCGATATCTTTGGACGATAAAAACCAGAACAAACCCGGTTAATCCAATCAAAAGAAGAATGACTGCCATCATAATGCTGTGCTGGATATCGTTTTGATCAGCTTGTTCAACAACTTTCATATCAAGTTCTACAAAAATTATAGTATTTTTATAATCAATACCCATATCAAAACTTTGCCCGCGCATTCCTTGATGCATATGCATCATTTTTGAAGCAGCCTCGTTTGTCTGCTGAATTATTGGAGAAAATTTTTTATAAACCTGAAATATATTGTTTTTGGTCTCGTCTTGCTTGATTCTCCATATAGCCCGGTCAGAGTTTAAAACATTGATCAGATCCAGATCCTGCCCATATTGTTTGCCTGTTTGTTCTCTTATGCTGTGCACAAGAATTTGTCCCTCTTTATTAACAATAAAAAGAGAAGTAATATCCGGCAATGAAGCAGTTTCCCGCAAAAGGTTTTCCAAGGCGGTTCTGCTCCAGCCCATATTCATCATTCCGGTTCTTGTGCCAGCCTCAAAAGCCTTTATCAAAGCTGTGCTTTTTTCAAATAATAGCCTTATGCTCTGGGTTTTCTGCCGATTGATCCTGTCCAGTGTCATATAGGTAAAAATAGGGAATAATACTATAATCGTGCCAATGAGAATGAGTGGTGGGATTTTTGTAATGAATTTTATATTTTTCATAATAAAGGCATATTGTTTGCTATTCTGTTTTTGAGAGAACCCTTAGTTCATTATTGATGCCGATGATAGAAATTTAGTTTCGCCCAAATAAAAAAAATATGCAACCTAATAAATATTGAAGACAAGGGCAATAGTGGTGGGAAATTGTCATTTAGGAAATTTGGCACTGTCGCCATTTTTCCTAAATGGTAATTTCTAGTTTTTTGATCAAATTAATAGGAGGGGTAATAGGCTGGTCCAGGCTTGTGTAGTTGCATTTATTGAGCAGCAAACGAAACTACGCAGACCCGACCCCTATTATATTATAATATTTTTTTTCAAAAAAATTTGGTATTATCCCATGTAATTATCTAACCGGACATAACTGTTTTTTGGTATATGACAGGTCAATAAAAAAAATTGATGATATGTAAAAACTTTATGGTTGGAGGCTATATGAAATCCATCACTTTTAAAAACAGGGTTGCCATTGTAACTGGCGCAGGAGAAGGGATTGGAAGAGAATATGCCCTGGATCTTGCAAAAAGAGGGGCAAAGGTTGTGGTCAATGATATCGGTCAAGGGCCGGATCAAAAAAGAACGGCGAAAATGGTGGTAAATGAGATAAAAAAGGCAGGCGGCCGTGCCGTGGCCAGTCTGGATTCTGTGGCAACCATGAAAGGCGGCCAGAATATTGTTGACACGGCCATGGACCATTTTGGCCGTGTGGACATCCTGATTAACAATGCAGGAATCCTTCGGGACAAGACATTTATGAAGATGAGCGAAAAGGAGTGGGATGACGTCATCGCCGTTCATTTAAAAGGTACCTTTTGTGTGACCCAGCCGGCAGTGAAAATCATGAAGGAAAACAGGTATGGTCGAATTGTATTTACGGCTTCTTCCTCGGGTATGTATGGAAATTTTGGTCAGTCAAATTATGGTGCGGCTAAAATGGGGATTATCGGCATCATGAACACCTTGAAACTGGAAACGGATAAATATCATATTAAAATTAATACAGTGGCTCCCAATGCTGCAACCAATATGACCCGGGGTGTTTTCCCCGAAGAAGTGGCCAGAAGAATCAAACCTGAATTTAATACACCCCTGGTGACCTTTTTGTGTTCACAGGAAAATCAGATATCCGGGATGATTTTTACCATGAGTGCGGGCTGGTTTGCAAGGTCAGCAATGGTTTGCGGCAAAGGCGCCTGTATCGGTAATACCAAAAGACCCATAACAGCAGAAGAGGTCAAAAAAAACTTTGAACAGATTAAAAGCCTTGAAAATGCTTTGCCCTATGAGCATTGCGGCCAGATATACAGCCTGGGAAGGCCTCTGACCGGCAGATAAGCAAACTCCAAATCCACCATCAAATTTTCATTTACAGGCTGGACCATGGGGTTGTGCACTATCCCTGGCCATCAGCAAGGTGCCAGATGCAAGGCGACAAGGAGTGACGAGTGATGCGTATAAGTCATACTCCGCAGGGAGGAACGACCGCCGTCAACGCAGCAGGTGGTACTTTGATGGTGGATCAGGGGAAACGCTATCCCTTTGCTAAAATGTAATGACCTGATATCCTTTTTCAATAAAATTTCCCATGGAAGGGTGTCCAGACATTTCCCCAATGAGGGGGATGCCTTGTTTCTCAATCTCTTTTTCAACTTTAAGCTTGATGGAACATGCCTTGCAGGCGCCGTGCAAGATGCCAAGACTTTTGGCCTTCTGGTAAAGAGTTGAAAGAAAATGCCCGGGTCTGCTCATTTCCGGGACCAGTGTCACAGCCTCACCTTCAATAACTATCAAGCCTTCCTGGCCGCGCTCATACAGGTCGATCCCATTGAGAAGAACATGGACAAAACACATGGGGTCACCCCGGAAAGCAAACAGGACTGTTTTTTGATTTTCCATTTTTATTCACCTTGAATTAAATCGGTTCTTGCCGAAAACTTTGAAAGCATAAGCTCTGCTGCGCCCAACACTATAATTGAAAAAATCAGCTTTTTATTTTTTTAACATAGTTTTTGGCATCAGCACGGCAACAACTTTTCCTTTTGCACAGAGTGTATTTTCTGCCAGTACTTTTGCCTCGACAATCACTTTTTTTTCTCCTATTTCAACAACTCTTCCCCTGATTTCAAGTTCAACGCCCAGAGGGGTTGGTGCAAGAAAATCCACTTTTAAAGATGCTGTGACATACCTAATGACAGGCTTAGTATCCATCTTTCTTTCCTGTTCACGGTATTTTGCCGCCGCTGCTGTTCCTGTGGAATGACAGTCAATAAGAGAGGCGATTAATCCGCCATAAACAAATCCCGGGATGGCTATATAGTTTTCATTGGGAACAAGTCTTGCAACACTTTCTTCTCCATCCCAATAACTTTTAATCTGTAATCCGTGCTCATTAAGTCTTCCGCATCCATAGCAATGGCTGATATCATCGGGATAATAATCTTGAAATGCCTTCATTTTTTTCTCCATTTTAAAATGGTTATTTGCAGTTGGGTATTCCTTATAAAAACCCTTGCTGTGTTATAATGATTTACTGCCTTGCCGCCTGTTTCTTGTCCATATCACTTCAAAGTAAAAAAGACAGCCTGCTATGCTTCCTGCACAATCTGCAATAAAATCTCCAAAAGAGGCATCCCTCGATGAAACAAAAGCCTGGTGGATTTCATCGGACAATCCAAAAAGGCAGGCAAATAAAATGGCTGTGATTTTTATTTTTGCAGGGGACCAGAAAGATTTTTCACAGGCCAGATCCCTGGCAAAAAGGAATGCCAGAAGAGACCAGGCAACAAAATGGAGGACCTTGTCTTGATAGGAAAACAAAGACTTTGAAATAATACCTGGATAAGAAGACTGCCAGAAAATAAACAGGCAAAGGATAATAACCGGCAGTCTGTATAAATAGATCAGGTTCAGTCTGTTAGAGGATTTTTTCATCCAGAATTCTTTCTTTAACATGATGTGATACTGAACTTATAAACTCATCCATGGAAAGGCCCATCCTGACCTTGCCGTCAAGGGTTCTGACAGAAAGTGTCCCTGTCTGTTTTTCCTTATCTCCAATGGTGATGATCATAGGGATATAGTTAAGCTGGGCATCCCGGATTTTCTTTTTCAGGGTTTCACTTCTTTTGTCCACTTCACATCTTATTTTACAGGCATCAAGTTCTGATTTGATCTTTTCGGCATATTCTGACAGATCCTGGTTTATAGGAAGCAAGATAGCCTGCACAGGGGCCAGCCACAAGGGAAATCTGCCTGCAAAATGTTCCACAAGGATGCCGAAAAATCTTTCCAGAGATCCATAAATAACCCGGTGGATCATTATGGGCCTGTGTTTATCATTATCACGGCCTTTATAAGTCAGGTCAAATCTTTCCGGCAAAGCCATATCCAGCTGGACTGTGCCGCATTGCCAGGTTCTTCCTAAAGCATCTTTGATGTGGATGTCGATTTTAGGACCGTAAAATGCCCCGTCTCCTTCATTGATAAAGTATTCCTGGCCGTATTTGTCCAGTGCTGCTTTAAGTCCGTTTGTAGCTTCTTCCCATTGCTCATCCGATCCAATGGACTTTTTGGGCCTTGTAGACAGTTCCAGATGAAAATCAAGGCCGAATCTGCTGTAGATTGTCTTGGACAATTTCAGAACGCCAAGAACTTCATCTCCGATCTGGTCCGGTGTCATGAAAATATGTGCATCATCCTGGTGAAATGCTCTTACCCGGAAAAGACCTGAAAGAGCTCCTGACAGTTCATGCCTGTGAACCAGGCCTATTTCACCGGCTCTTACTGGAAGATCTCTGTAGGAGTATGCTTTTGTCTTGTAAAGCAGCATACCGCCTGGGCAGTTCATGGGCTTGATGGCATATTCTTCATCATCAATCAGGGAGGTATACATGTTTTCCCGGTAATTTTCCCAGTGGCCGCTTTGCTCCCAGAGTTTTCTGTTGAGCATGACAGGGGTTTTGGTCTCCACATAACCGGCTGCTTTGTGCTCATCCCGCCAATACTCTAAAAGTGCATTCCATACCTCAATTCCTTTTGCATGGAAAAAGGGCATGCCGGCTGCTTCATCATGAAAGGAATAAAGATCCAGTTTGGTCCCAAGTTTTCTGTGATCCCTTTTTTTGGCTTCCTCAATCATATTGATGTATTTGTTCAGCTTTTTTTTGTCAAAAAAGGAGATGCCGTAAAGTCGCTGGAGTTGCTCTCTTTCCTGGTCTGCTCTCCAATAGGCACCGGATATTTTTAACAGCTTGAACCCTTTAATCATACCAGTATGGGGGATATGGGGGCCCCGGCACAGATCAATGAATTTGCCATTCTGGTAAAGAGATATTTCCTGGGTCTCATCAAGTTCATTGATGAGTTCAAGTTTGAAAGGGTTGTCCTTGAATATTTCAAGGGCTTTGTTTCTTGAAACAACTTTTCTTTCAAAGGTGTTTTTAGCCTTGATGATTTTTTTCATTTCAGTTTCAATGGCACCAAAATCATCTTTTGAAACAGGATCCATATCAATATCATAGTAAAATCCGTCTTCCACAACAGGACCGATGGTAAGCTTTGCATTGCTGTAGATATTTAAAACGGCTTCTGCCATGACATGGGCTGAAGAATGTCTTAAAATCTCAAGGCCTTCATCATCATTGGCCGTTATAAAGCTTATGCAAGTATCTTCTTTAATAGTCTGGTTTAAGTCCAGAAGCTTTTCATTAATTTTCATTGCCACGCAGTTTCTGGCAAATCCGTCGGAAATACTTTTAGCAACATCCATACCTGTGGGAATATTTTCAAAGACCTTTATACTATTGTCTGGAAATGTTATGTTAATCATTTGTGTATTCCAATGTGTTTTTTGTTAGTTATATATAAAAAATGAATTTTAGAAGAAGTAGTGTAAACAATCAAGGGAAAAAATATTGAATTACAAGTTTATTGAATCGGATGAAGAACTTAAAAGTGTTTGTGATGATCTTTTAAAGGAAAAAATAATCAGTGTGGACCTGGAAGCAGACTCCATGCATTGTTATAAAGAAAAAATTTGTTTGATTCAGATTGCTACTGCCAAAGAAGCTTTTTTAATCGATCCTTTTGAAATTAAAGAGATCCCGCCTTTTATAAATGTGCTTGAAAATAATGATGTAATCAAGGTGTTTCACGGGGCTGATTTTGATATCAGAAGTCTTGACAGAGATTATAAGGCCCGTGTGAATAATCTTTTTGACACGGAAATTGCCTGCCGGTTTTTAGGTATTAAAGAAAGGGGACTTGCTGCTCTGTTAAAAAAAAATTTTGATGTGGATCTGGATAAAAAATTTCAAAAAGTGGATTGGGCAAGACGGCCTCTTAAACCCGAAATGATCGAATATTCAGTGGGTGATGTGGCATATCTTACAAAGCTGCATGATATAATCCGTAAAAAACTTGTGTCAAATGGGCGGTTTTCATGGGCCAAAGAAGAGTTTGAAATACTGGCCCGTGTTCGCTATGTGAATAATCATGTCCTGCCCTTGTTTACAAAATTTAAAGGCGCAGGCAAACTGGACAACAGGAGCCTTGCCGTTCTTGAAAACCTTTTACATGTCAGACTGAAGATAGCAGAAAAAAAAGATAAGCCTTTGTTTAAAATTTTTTCAAATCTTTCATTAATGATCATGGCCAATAAAAAACCTGTGGCAATTGATCAGATGATAAAGATAGGTGCAATAAGCAAAAGACAGGCAGACATGTATGGTGATTTGTGTCTGGAGGCGATTGGAAAAGCAATGGATTTAGAGCATAAAGAATTGCCTTCATATCCAAAAACCAGAAGGCCCAAAAAAAACATCATAGTTCAGGAAAGAATTGAACGTCTGAAAAAGATGAGAGAAAAATTAAGCAGCTCAATAGGGATTGAACCCGGGTTTTTATTGAACAATGCAATGATTGGTTCCATTGCTTTTGAAAATCCTTCAACTTCTGAAGATCTTTTAAAAATTGAAAATATAAGGCATTGGCAGGTGGATGCTATAGGTGAAAAGATTTTTTCAAGCCTTGGGTTCTGTGCATTTTAATGGAGAAAAATATGGAACTTGAATTTGTGAAAATGGAAGGGCTTGGCAATGATTTTATTTTGTTGGATGACAGAAAAGGAAAAATCAAACAATACTCAAATTATCAAGTATTGGCAAAACGTCTTTGCTCAAGACATTTTGGAATCGGGGCAGATGGTATTATCCTGATCCTTGATTCCAGGGACCATGATATTAAATTTAAAATATTTAACTCTGACGGCTCCCAGGCTCAGATGTGCGGCAACGGCATCCGGTGTTTTGCCAAATATCTGTATGAAAACAAGATTGTTCCTCAAAAGAAGATAAGTGTTGATACAAAGGCTGGAACCATAATTCCAGAGGTGATCCTCAATGGGATATCAGGAGATAAGGATCTTGTTAAGTCAGTAAGGGTTGATATGGGAGAACCTTGTCTTCTTTGCCAGGATATTCCATTTAAAAGCCTGAAAGAAAAGGCTATTGAAGAGGTTTTAGAGTTAAAGGATAGAGCATATCACATTACTGCAGTATCCATGGGAAACCCCCACGCCGTTATTTTTGTAGACGATGTTAAAAAAGTGGATATTGAAAAAATCGGACGGTCAATTGAAACCCATGAAAGATTTCCTGAAAAGACCAATGTTGAGTTTGTTGAAGTTTTAAGCAAAACCCAATTAAAAATGAGGGTGTGGGAAAGGGGAGCAGGGATTACACTTGCCTGCGGCACAGGCGCCTGCGCAGCTCTGATCGCGGCCAGCCTGACGGGCAGAACAAAAGAAACCGCTATTGTTCATCTTGATGGCGGAGACCTTGACATTCACTGGGATAAAAAGACAAATCACATTTTTAAGACAGGCCCTGCAAACCTTGTGTTTGAAGGCCGAATCATGATTTGAAAAGGAATTTTTATGGTTAAAAAAACTACCGGTGAGGAATTTGAGAAGGCAGGATATAATCAAAGACCCGGTGAAGAGAAACTAATCCACTCTAATGATTTGATGGATTCTATTATTTCTAATGCCCTGAGTGCAATTGCCGTATACGACAGGGATCTAAAATATATATATGTAAGCAAAAGATTTCTTAAAGATTACAAAGTTAAAGAGAAAAATGTAATTTGTAAACACCACTATGAGGTTTTCCCCGATACTCCTCAAAAATGGAGGGATGTGCATCAAAGATCGATAGCAGGTGAGGTGGTAAGCGCTGAAGAAGATCCTTATTACAGAGATGATGGCTCAGTGGACTGGACTCGCTGGGAATGCCGCCCCTGGTATGAATCAGATGGTTCAATCGGTGGTATCATTATATACAATGAGATTATCAACGAACAAAAGAAGATCGAGGAAGAATTAAAGAAAAGTGAAATTCAATTGCGAACCATCATTGAACATAGCAACGAGTTGTTTTACATCCATGATGCAAACCAGGTTTACTCTTATGTTAGTCCAACCTCAGAGAATATTCTTGGATACACCCCTGAAGAAATGAAAATAAAATGGACGGAGTTTATCACCGAAAACCCCATTAACCTTAACGGAGCTGAAATTAAGGGGAAAGCAATCAAAACAGGCAAAAAACAAAAACCCTATTTGATGGAACTTAAAAAAAAGGATGGCCAATTAGTATTGGTTGAAATTGATGAGTCTCCCGTAAAAGATTCTGTTGATAAGGTTGTGGCAATAGCCGGAGCTGCAAGAGATGTGACCCTGAAAAAACAGACTGATGACAGATTAATCAAATCAGAACAGCGTTTCCGTGATCTGTTTAACAATATCAGTGATATCATTTACATCCATGATTTTAAAGGCCGGTTTATTTCCGTTAATCCTGCCATGTGCAAAGCTTTTGGTTATGAAGAGGATGAACTAATCGGAAGAAGAATTACTGATTTGATGAAACCCGGGCTTGTGTCTGATTTTGAACATGATTATATGGAATCAATCAAGAAAAATGAATACCAGGAAGGGAGTACAGTTTACTTTAAAAAAAATGGTGAGAAACTCTATATTGAGTACAAGAGTGCGTTAGTCCGGCCGGAAACAGGAGAGCCTTTCATCAGTGGTATCGGCCGGGATATAACTGAAAGAATTTTATCGGAAGACAAAGTTGAAAAGCTTAAGGAGCAGGTAATCCAATCGCAAAAAATGGAATCCATCGGAACTTTAGCAGGAGGGATTGCCCATGATTTTAACAATATCCTTTTCCCTATTTTAGGGTACACTGAAATGCTGCTGGATGATTCCCCAGCAGACAGCTCATCCAGAAGCAGTCTAAAGGAAATTTATTCGGCCGCCCTAAGGGCCAAAGATCTTGTGAAGCAGATCCTTACTTTTTCCCGTCAGGAGATGAGCAAATTAAAACTTATTAAAATGCAGCCTATTGTCATGGAGGCATTAAAACTTATCAGGTCTACAATTCCCACAACAATTGAAATTATACAGGATATCAATGATGATTGTGGAGTGATTAAAGCTGATCCCACACAGATTCATCAGATTGTGATGAATCTTACGACAAATGCTTATCATGCCATGGAAGAAGAAGGTGGAAAGCTGAAAGTAAGCCTGAAAGAAAAAAAATTAGGTAAGCTTGATCTGATTAATCCAAATATGACACCCGGAAGTTATGTCTGCCTTATAGTGTCTGATACAGGGATGGGCATGGATAAAAACTTAACAAAGAAAATATTTGATCCGTTTTTTACCACCAAAGCAATAGGCAAAGGTACTGGAATGGGACTTTCAGTGGTGCATGGTATTGTTACTTCTATGGGGGGCGCCATCCAGGTATATAGTGAGCCTGAAAAGGGAACGAAATTTCATGTTTATTTTCCCTTAGAAAAAAAATCTTTTAAAGTAAAGAGTACCCAGGCTGAAGAACCTGTCCAGGGCGGAGTTGAAAAGATACTTCTTGTGGACGATGAAAAAGCAATCCTCAATTTGGAAAAACATATGCTGGAACGTTTAGGGTATCATGTGATGGTATTCCATGCGGTAGCTCTAAAAATTTTAAAAGCCATCTTTTGCGCTTTTTTCCGAAGTTTTCGATCTGTTCATAAGTGTCTGCTCCGGCAACCACACCACAAATTGCTATAATGATGATATCTATCAGTTTATGGAGCTTATTATGATGTCGGTGATCCTCAATTTTTTCGAAAAATGAATCTATTGAATTTTCTTGCATTGGCAACTCCTTGTATTTATTGCCAATACTTACATAAAATTAACGAAAAGTCTAGTGAAAAATATTTCCTTTAATATCAGTAGGTTACGCTGTTTTGAGTGTGTTTGCCTTGCAATATAAACAGTTCTTATGATGGTAGTCACCTGCACGGTAACTAGTTCTGGGTGGTTTGCCTTTACTGAGCATTTTGGAACGGGTTGTTACAGGCTCTGGTGGACAAAACGTGAAGTGGCGGGAACTGTTTGAGGGTACCGAGTTTTTCCGCCACAAGTTGTGTCCACCATAGAGCCTGTCATCCAGTTCCATCCAGCGATGGAAAGGTAAGCCACCCGGAACGGGTATGGTGTGTTTATAAAAAAGTTACATGCGATGACCCTGCCCTCAAAGTTTTTCAGATGAACCCTGATAAATTTGACCTGGTGATAACGGATATGGCAATGCCGGATATGTCAGGAGACAAACTATCGGCTGAATTGATCAAAATACGTCCTGATATTCCTGTATTGCTCTGCACTGGATTTAGCGGAAACATGTCTGAAAAAAAGGCTGCATCACTTGGTATTAAGGGCTTTTTATTAAAGCCGATTGTAATAAAAGATCTTGCTCAAAAGATACGTGAAGGTCTTGACACAGTGCAGAGTTGAAACTGAAATGTGCATTAATATCAAATATCTTTGCAGATAAAGCGTTTTAAAAGTCCATCCCAGGAAATACCCGGCAGGTTTCCAAAAAGATCAGACCCCAGACTCCCGCCGTCGGCAGCCGCAAGATTTGTTTCTTCTTCCAGAAATGCGTACAGATTTTTAACTTCACCGTTCATGAAGGACTTGCTTGAATCCATGAACATTAATTGTTTCAGATCCTGTTTGAGATCCGGACAATAAAGGCTTAATATCCATCCATCTGTATAGGGGTCCTGGTTAATCAGACCCGGGTTGGAAATCACCTGTGAATTGACTTGAGTTATGACACCGCTTATGGGCGATAAAAAAGATGCCTTATGCCCGTTTCTGGAAATATGAATGGCATTCTTTCCCTGGAAAACCTGTTTGCCCATCAAAAGGGTTTCAATGGATGTGAATTTTCCAAGAATTCTTGAGGCAAAGTCGTCAATGCCTATACGAACTATGTTGCCATCCTCTATCTTAGCCCATGTATGTCCTGAATGAAGATAATACCCCAGAGGCAGGGATACCCCGTTGATATTACTAAAACCAACGGGTTTTAGCACAGTATAAACCTTGAACTGGTCATGGAAATACTGATCAAATTCACAATCAATACAATTGTAAGTTTTGGGACAGGTTTTAAAATCAATATGGCCTTTCATATGATGGATGCAGGGCCTTTTTGCCAGGGGCTGCTTTTTAAGTTTTTCCTGCCAATAAACAAAATTTCCTTTTTTTCCTTTTATAATCATGCCCTGTTTTTGAAAGAGTTCATTTTCATGACAGGTTTTTCTCAACGCTCGATCAAACTTACAGGTGGTACAGGAAAAATCCTGGAAACATATTTTATTCTTTACTACTCCTGCCTGCATCCAGAGACAGGCAGGAGATTTTTTTTGATTTCTTGTTTCCATTTTTCGCATCCTTATCTTTAAGTCCTGAGAAAGGTATGGGTCAGGTTATGCCAGCCAAGGGTCGGCAGGTTCCCAAATACATCTGCCTTTAAAACTCCTCCATCTGCACTCAAAGGGCCGGTTATTTTCTCAATCATGTTTTCAAGAGTGGTCACTTCCTCACCCAGCCATTCCACACTGGCATTATCAGCCATGAGATCTTTTACAGTTTCTTTTACATCGGAATTGTGAATGGTAAAAAGCCATCCGTCACCATAGGGATCGTTTTTTGCAATATCCGAAGATTTCCTGATATTGTTGTTGACCTCTGTGATTACTCCGTTCACAGGAGAAAGAACATCAGCCATATTTGTACTCCTTTTCATACCCCAGCCCACCTTGTCCTTATTTAGTTCCTGGCCGGTCAGAGGAAGATCAAAGGCATCCGGGCCGCCCAATACCTTGAATGAAAAATCGTCAAGTCCGATACGAATAAGGCCGCCGCTGTCAATACTGGCCCATGTATGACCATTGTGAAAATAATATCCGTCGGCAATATCAAAGCCTTTGACATCTTTCATAAATACCATGGAATGCCCGGTTTTAGGCGAAAGTGTGTCTTCAAAATACTGATCAAAATCACAGCGCTGGCAATTGTAGTTCATGGGGCAGCTCCTTCTTTCAGTTCTGCCTGTCAAAGCATGTCTGCAGGTCCTGTCTTTACTGTCCAGATTTCTTAATGCTGCCTGCCAGGTGAGGTGTTTGCCGGCTTCTGCCATTTTAGCCATGGAGTCATCATACTTGCAATTGGTGCAGTCGTAAAAATTGCTGCAGTTTTTTTTCTTTGCAACACCTGCCTGCATCCAGATACAGGGATGATCGGTTTTGTCTTTTTTGGCTTTCCAGATGTTTTCGGATTTTACGGTTCTCATTAATTGTGTCATTTTCTTTTCTCCTTTTTATGAATTATTATTTTTCTTGGCTTGCCTGATTAATAGAGCAAAAAGAATACCAGCCTGAAAAAAAAGATGAAATTAATCATGATAAGTGCATTGCTGCAGTGTTTGACATATATCTTTAAAAAAGGGGTGCAGATCATGGAAAATATAAATTGCAGGATTTTACTACAGCGCATGTATACCATTTTGAAACAAATCAATGGAATCCATTGCCTGGAGCCTGATTCAAGGCTGTAGGATTTTTCAACACAGGATTCTAATATTCCAGCACTTTATTTTTTTAACAGATTTAGTCCTGGTGCACCAGGCTGATTTTTAAGTGGACCCTTATTTAAAAGGAAAAATAAAATTCATCTTCCACCTTTCAATATTTTATGTTAAAGTTTTCACTTATGGAGATCAGCATTTAATTCAGGTGCTTATAATAATTCAAAAATTGAATCTAAATCAACGCTGAAGTTCCTGCCGGAATGCACCTGCTGTAATGACACAATTTGAGCCTCCACTAATATAGGAGGTTATTCAATAGATTTAAGTTATTCCATCAGCTGTTTTTAATTCAGGAATTGGAGCGGGCTTTATGATTTTTGATATTCTTTTCTATTCTTCTTTGTCCATATGCATCATTGGAATCTGTTATAAAGCTTTTGCCTGGACAACAAAATCTATAGGCTGCCAAAAAGACCCAAATTTTCCCCATCGTTTTTCAGACCTGATCAAAGGACTTTTTTCAACCCTGTTCAGCCTCAAAGTCTTTTTTCTGGTTCAGTCGTTTTTTATTGATGTCATGTTCCAGGGGCGAATTTTAAGAACCAGTATGCTTCGCTGGGTCATGCACTTTCTTATTTTTACAGGATTTTTAGCTTTGGTTTTAATGCATGCCTTTGACTCTGTTTTCACTGAAAACTTCTTCCCCTATTATTATTCCACTGTCAATCCATTTTTTTTCTTAAGAAATCTGTTCGCACTTATGGTGCTTGCAGGTTTAGGTATTGCCATTTACAGAAGATATTATAAGCCGGCTTTCAGGTTGAAGAATGCAGGTGCAGATCTTTTTGCCGTTCTTATCATTTTAAGCATTATTTTATCGGGGATTTTACTGGAAGGCATGAAAATGGCCTCTGTTTCTGAATTCACAGTCATGGTAGAGGATTATGCCGGCCTTGATTATGAAGATGAGGACACCCTCGCTCTTGAATCCTATTGGGTCAAGGAATTTGCCCTGACCTCTGCAAGAGTAAATCTGCCTGTTGACAAAGAGGTTCTGGTTCTGGGCCTGGAACTGCATGAAAATAATTGTGTGGACTGCCACAGCCCGAACAAATCAGCTTTTATGGGATATGCAACAGCCAGGCTGCTCTCGCCTGTTGCCATTTTTTTGGATAAGATTAATAGTGTTAGTATTTTGTATTATGTCCATATACTGGTCTGTTTTACAGGGCTTGCTCTTTTACCCTTCAGCAAAATGTTTCATATCGTTGCCACACCCATAAGCCTTATGACCAATGCAGTTTACGACAAAAACAGCCTTGAAGGTGAGAATGATTTGACAAGGCAGATCATGGAACTTGATGCCTGCACCCATTGCAGCACATGTAATCTGAATTGTTCTGCAGGAATGATGTATGAATCTGTTAAAAATGATTATATCCTCCCATCGGAGAAAATACAGATTCTTAAAAAGGCTGTTTCAAAAGATTCATTGAGTACCGAAGAATATAAAGCACTTTTCCAGGGGCTTTATCTTTGTACCAATTGTGATCGATGCACTGTGGTATGCCCTTCCGGGATTAACCTGAAATCATTGTGGCTCAGCTTCCGGGAAAATTTTATTCAGAAAAATCCAGAGGATCACTTTATTCTTTCCACATTTTCTTTTGTCCGTGGGCTGAACCCTTTGACCATTGAAAAACATGCCTATAATAAACCCCTTGCAAAGAGTTTTGACAAAGTTGTTCAGAATTTCAAGGAACCTGAGTCTCTGACATTTGGTACCATGCCAAAAATATCAGATCATACAAACGAGCCTGGTTATGATCTTCCCTGCTCGGATACATTTGTCCATTGTTTTGGATGTCAGAACTGTTCCACCATATGCCCTGTAGTTGCAAGTTATCCTGAACCTGAGGAAGTCCTCACGCTTTTACCCCATCAGATTATGTACAGCTTAGGTCTTGGTTTTGTAGGCATGGCAAAAGGATCTGCCATGATCTGGAATTGCTTGAGCTGCTATCTATGCCAGGAACATTGTCCTCAAAATGTGGCAGTCTGTGATATTTTATTTCAGTTAAAAAACAAAACATTCCTGAATTCAGAGGATAAAATTTTATGAATTATACGCTTTTTTTAGGATGTAATATCCCTGCAAGGGTTCAGCAATATCATGATGCTGCAAAGGCTGTCTGTGAAAAGCTTGATATCAGCCTGACACAGATAAAAGAATTCATGTGCTGCGGCTATCCAGTACGCAATATTGATGAATTTACCTTTCTTTTATCTGCAGCAAAGAACCTGGCCCTGGCTGAGCAGCGGCAGTCTGATTTAATGGTATTGTGCAAATGCTGCTATGGAACCTTGAAGATGGCTGAGTATCATTTAAGACGCAACCCTCGGGTTCTTGAAAAGATCAACCTTATACTGGCAAAGGAGGGCCTTTTATTTAAAGGTAATATAATCATTAAGCATTTTTTATCCGTGCTTCATGAGGATGTCGGCCTTGAACGTTTAAAAGCCGCAGTAAAAGTAAAATATAAAAAACTTAAGATTGCCGCAAGCGTGGGGTGCCATGCCCTTCGTCCGGCCAGGATCACAGGGTTTGACTCGCCTGTCTCGCCCACGCTTCTGGATGATCTGGTCAAACTGACAGGTGCAAAAAGCATTGACTGGTCAAAAAAGTCGGAATGCTGCGGTGCACCCCTTTTGGGTATTAATGATGCATTATCAAAAAGCATAATGGAAAAAAAGCTGTCCAATGCCAGAGAATCAGGTGCTGACTTTATCGCAGTTGCCTGTCCCTATTCATTTTTACAATTTGATACATTTCAGTCAAAACTGGCAAAGGAGGATACAAATTTTCAAACCCTGGGGCCGGTTTTATATCCTCAACTTCTTGGATTGACCATGGGCATTGATTCAAACACTCTTGGGATTGACCGGCATCAAATTAATATCCAATTATTGGAATCATATTTATCACGGGAGAATTAATATGAGAAGAATATCATGGGGGAGTTTACATGTCTGAGAAAAACATAGGTTCAGTTCTTGTCCTGGGAGGTGGAATCAGTGGAATGCAGGCAGCCATTGATTGTGCAAATTCAGGTTTTTATGTATATCTTGTGGACTCTTCTCCTTCTATCGGCGGAATGATGGCCAAGCTGAACAAGACTTTCCCCACGAACGACTGCGCCATGTGAATTATTTCTCCCAAACTGGTCGAGGTCGGCCGGAACATTAATATTGAGCTGCTAACCTTATCTGAAGTCAAAAGCCTGGAAGGCCATGCCCGTGACTTTACTGCCACGATCACCCGTCATCCAAGGCGAGTGTCCCTGGAAAAATGTATTTCCTGCGGTCTTTGTGCAGAAAAATGTCCCAAAAAAGTTGTTAATGCATATGATGAAGGATTGAGCAAGCGCAAAGCCATCTACATTGACTATGCCCAGGCAGTTCCCTTAAAATACAGCATTGATCCGGATCAATGCATCTATATACAAAAAAAACGGTGTAAGCTTTGTGAAAAAATCTGCCCCACGGGTGCAATTGATTTTGAGGAACAGGCAACACAAATCAGGCTTCGTGTCGGTGTTGTCATTCTGACCCTGGGAAGTCAGGCTTATGATCCTTTAAAATGGGACACATATGGATATAAAAATTCAAAAAACATTCTTACAAGCCTTGAATTTGAAAGGGTTTTATCTGCATCCGGGCCCTATGAAGGACACCTTATCCGGCCCCTTGATAAAAAAGAACCCAAAAAAATTGCATGGCTCCAGTGTATCGGGTCAAGGGATGTTCATATCGGAGCCAACGGGTATTGTTCCGGGATCTGCTGTACCAATTCCATAAAAGGGGCAATTCTGGCCAAGGACCACATTAAAACACTGGATGCCGCTATATTTTATATTGATATACGAACCTATGGTAAGGATCTGGAACGATATTATAATTATGCAAAAAATGATCTTGGGATCAGATTCATTAAATCCAAGATAACCACCATTGAACCTGTAAATGCCGACGGAAACCATTTGCTTCGCTATATTGATGCTTCTGGTCAAAGATGCGAGGAAGAGTTTGATATGGTGGTTTTGTCAGTAGGTTTGAAAATCCCTGAAAGATCAAAAGCTCTGGCTCGTATTCTTGATATTGATATCAACGAGTATGGATTTGCCAGGACCACAAGCTTTGAACCCGTGGAAACCACAAGACCCGGGGTTTATGTCTGCGGTACTTTTCAGAGCCCTAAGACCATACCTTCAGCTGTGATTGATGCAAGTGCAGCCTCTGGAATGGCAGGCAGCCTTCTGGCCGAATCAAGATGGACCAACACTAAAACACTTGAGCATGTAGAGGAAAGAGATATCCGGGGAGAACCCCCAAGAATTGGTATCTTTGTCTGCTGCTGCGGAACCAATATAGCAGCCTATGTGGATGTACCTAAAGTTGTGGAGTATGCCAAAACTTTGCCCTATGTTGTATTTGCCCAGCAAAATTTATTTTCCTGTTCCCAGGATACTCAGGATGAAATGACCCAGATCATAAAAGATCAGGGACTTAACCGGGTAGTTGTGGCAGCATGTACGCCAAAAACCCATGAACCCCTTTTCCAGATGACTGTTTCCAAGGCTGGACTCAATAAATATTTATTTGAAATGGCTAATATTCGGAACCAGTGCTCCTGGG
This sequence comes from Desulfobacula sp., assembly GCA_018645325.1. GTDB lineage: Bacteria > Desulfobacterota > Desulfobacteria > Desulfobacterales > Desulfobacteraceae > Desulfobacula. The sequence goes on along the minus strand of JABGOU010000004.1, from coordinate 51,301 downwards.
TACATCAGTCTGATATGATTCTGGCTACGACCAAAGCAAAAGACCTGGTAAAAATGGCTGCGGCAAAAGCCGTCTTGTACAAACCCCTTGCCGAACCGGAAATGAAAGTCAACCAGCAGGTTTTGATTGTAGGCGGAGGTGTTGCAGGACTGGAAGCGGCAAAAAATTTGTCTCAACAGGGATATGTGACTTATGTCATTGAAAAATCAGGTCAACTTGGGGGACATACCAAAAAACTTTACAAGACCTGGCAGGGAGAGTTTATCAAAGATTACTTTGACAATCTCATGGATGATATCAATGATGAAACCCAGATTTTATACTGGTTGAATGCCCAAATTCTTTCAGTGGAAGGCTCTATCGGTAATTTTCGGACAACCATTCTTTCCAATGGCCAGAAACGAATTTTAAGTCATGGAGTTGTCATTATAGCATCTGGTGCTTCCCAGTATATCCCGGCAGAATATTTATATGGCAAAAGTGACCGTGTTATGACCAGCCTTGAGCTGGAACAAAAATTAAGTAATAATACAGATTTTAAATCTTATAAAACCATTGCCTTTGTTCAATGCGTGGGATCACGAAATGAAAAGCGCCCTTATTGCTCCAGAGTCTGCTGCACCCAGTCCATTAAAAATGCCATTTTACTCAAGCAGATGGATGCAGGCAGACAAATCTATATCCTTTACCGGGATATCCGAACGTATGGGATGCGGGAGGATCTGTACAGAGCTGCCAGGGATATGGGAATTCATTTTATACGATATAATAATGACAAGACCCTTCAGGTGACTCAAAATAATGATTTAATCAAACTTGAATTCACGGATATTGTACTGCGCCGGGAAATGGTTATTGAAACCCAGCTTCTGGTGCTTGCCTCTGCTGTCATTGCAGAGGAAAAGAACTCTCTTGTTAAATTATTCAAAATCTCACAAAATGAGGATCATTTTTTTGCAGAAGCCCATGTAAAGCTTCGGCCCAACGATTTTGCCATTGACGGTATGTTTTTATGCGGTATTGCTCACGGACCCAAGACTGTTGGGGAATCCATAACTCAGGCCCGCGCTGCTGCTGCAAGAGCTGTAACCGTTTTGTCAAAAAAATCAGTATCATTGCTGGGCACGGTGGCTTATGTCGACCCGACCCTTTGCAGTCAATGCAGTGTCTGTGTTTCTATCTGCCCCTATTATGCCCCCATTTTTAATCTTAAAACGAAAAAGGCACAGATTCAGCATACTTTGTGTAAGGGATGTGGCCTTTGTGTGGCTTCCTGCCGTTCAGGCGCAATAAACCTGAACGGTTTCGAAACTTCGGAGATTTTGGATATGGTTAAATCCATTCTATAGAACAGACCCAAATGTTGCAACCTTAGAGAAGAGTCCCTGATCCACCATCAAGGTACCACCTGCTGCGTTGACTGCGGTCGTTCCTCCCTGCGGAGTATGACTTATACACCTCACTCGTCACTCCTTGCCGCCTTGCATCTGGCACCTTGCTGATGGCCAGGGATAGTGCGCAACCCCACGGCATATCCGGTAAATGAAAATTTGATGGTGGATTTGGGAGAGTTTAAAGTTTATAAGGATACCGACTCAGGCTTTTGCTAATACTCCCACCTTTTTATATAAGCTTTTTTATCTTCGCCGCTAAATCCTGTAGCCTGGCAGAATTGTTCCACCTTTGTATTTAGATGTCCGGTCATGAACATTGCTTTATAACAATTGCGTTCTTTTGCATAATCGGCAGCATACAGAAGGATTGTTTTACCATATCCTTCTCTTCTGTGTTTCCTGTGGGTGGCAATGTTTTCGATCAGTGCATAGGAGCGGCAACCCCGGGTCAGGTTGGGAACAATTGTAATGGAACACGAAGCCATGAGTATATTTTTATCGAAAACACCTAAGACAGCAAAGTTTTCACTGGTCTGAATTGTGTTCCATATCTGGTCTACAACTTTCTTATCGGCCAGGGGATCGTCTTTTACATCATAAAGGTGCAAAAGATAGAATTCAAGTAATTGGTCAAGCTCATTTTTTCGAATTTCCCGTACTTCCATAATCTTTTTCCCCTTTCTTAATAAAAGTTTAAAAAGTTAACCTGTATCAAAGATTGAGATCAAAAATATATTATCTTTACGATAATTTTTAATCAATGATTTATTGTAATTATTCAGCTCTTGCGTGTGAACCCGCCCTGTCTGATGGATATTTGTTTCGATGCTAAACGCTTAACCTCCTGCAAATATCCATCAGGCAGGGCTTTGGGGATAACTTTTTTTAACGGGCTGAACAATTACGATTTATTTTCTATTTTTGTTTTCTATTTCTGTTTTCTATTTCTGTTTTCTATTTCTGTTTTCTATTTCTGTTTTCTATTTCTGTTTTCTATTTCTTGACCTGGTATCCAGGCTTTGTTAGAGTCATTTAGTATCAAAAATCAGGCTGGAATATTTTTAACTATAATATATAGGAAATTTTATAATTAATATGGTAAATCAATTAAAGTATCAAAATATCCTGTTTTGTACTGATTACTCTAAAGATGCTGAAGTGGCTTTTGTTCATGCCTTTGACCAGGCTAGTAAATATGAAGCCAAACTTCATATTATGAATGTGATCCTTTCTGTGAATCCCTGTGGTATTAAGATTTTTAACAAGACTTTATCAAAAGCGGAAAGCAAAATTGAGTCTGATAAAATTGATGAACGCCACAGCATGCAGGAACTCGGGGCATTGAAAAAGGTCTATAATGAAAGGTGCAAAGATATTATCGATCATGAATTTATAGTCAAGGTTGGTTCACCTGATATTGAGATTATCACCTATTCTGAAGACAATGATATTGATATGATCATATTAGGAACAGCCGGACGGCCTGAAACCAAACGCAGGACCTATGTGAGGACTGCTGCAAATGTTTCAAAATATGCCAATTGCCAGGTCATCACCATTGGAAGCCCAAAACAATAAAATGTTCTCTTGTCGTGTTTGACAGGATTCAGCTTTAAGGAAATTATATGAGCGATTCAAATAATTCCGAGTTAATGGACTTAACATTTAAAAGTATTATTGATGCACTTCCCTGCTATATCATGATCCAGGACCAGGATTATAAAATTCTGTTTGCCAACCAGAAATTAAAAAGTGATTTTGGTGATGATATTATCAGCCTTTCATGTTATTCCGTCTTAAAAGGTTCCCATCACCAGTGTAATGTATGCCCGGTCAGAAAAACATTTAAGGATAAAAAAGTCCATATTATTGAAGAAACCATTCATTTGTCCGATGGAACCGTCATTGAAATGATAGCCTATTCAGCCCCTTTATTTGATGCAGTGGGTAATGTAAGAGCATGTATAAAGCTTCTGGTCAATGTTGGGACCATAAAGGATACTCACAGGGAACTTGTGACCCTGGGCCAGTCCATTGCGCTTCTTTCCCATGATATTAAAAATATTCTAGAGGGTCTTCAAGGAGGTGCCTATGTGGTTGAAGAAGGCATCAAGGATGCTGATACGGAACTCTCCGGCCGGGGATGGGATATAGTTAAAAAAAATATTACCGAAATAACCGGGATCACCCAGAATATTCTTTATTCCGCCAAAGAGAGAAAACCCAAAATGAAGATCATCTCTCCTGTGGAAGTGGCACGTCAGACAGGCCAGTTGTTTGCGGAAAAAGCATCTTCCATGGGAATCCAGCTTTTGTTACAGCTCAATCCAAAAGTACCCCGGGTGAGTCTCGATCCCACAGGTATTTCAAGAATGCTTGGCAATTTGCTCTGGAATTCTTTGCAGGCCTGTCACACAAACACGGAAAAAAGCAAACATATAGTCTATGTCCGTGTGGATTATTATGACTACAACCATTTTATGTATGAAGTTGAGGATAACGCCTATGGGATGGATACCCAGATCCGGAAGAATCTGTTTAAAGAGTTTTTCTCTTCAAAAGGTGATTCAGGAACCGGGCTCGGGTTAATGGTTGTGGAAAGAATTATCAGGAATCATCAAGGCAAAATTGAAGTATTGACAAAGCCGGGCAAAGGTAGTTTATTCAGAATTATTTTCAGGCTGGATAATAAAAAACTGGATTTAAACTAAGATAAAGTATTTAATGAACTATATAATTTTTCCATACTTTAATACTATGGCTTAAAATTGAACTGGAAGGGGAAAAAAGATTATGGGTAACGAACTTTTAAAAATAATAATTGTTGATGATAATACAGATTATCTTTTCACGATGAAGACATTTTTATCGCGGAATGGTTTTCAAGTTAAAACAGCTCCTGACGGTCAGACCGGAATTGAGCTTATAAGAAAAGAACGCCCAAATCTTGTTATGCTGGATGTTATGATGGAAACCACTTTTTCCGGATTTGAGGTATGCCGACAGATTAGAAATGATCCTGATCTGAAAAATACACCCATTATCGGTATCACAGGCATGGAAGATGAACTGGGGTTAAAATTTGACAAATATGACGATGCCGAGTATTTCAGCCCGGATGTATTCTTTGACAAACCCGTTGACAAGGATGCCTTATTACAGAAAATAAAAGACTTGATTCTTTAAAACGTACCCTTCCTTCGAGGAATCGATCATTCCTTAAAGGTCTTATATCAAAAAAAACCTTATTTATGAGGCACCTGATCAGCTATCAGCTGAGGGGATGGTTTTAATTTTTTAAAATCTCGTTAATTCTTTGTTGATTTGAAGCAATAAATCTGATGGTAAATTCAATATCCATTTTTAAATGGGGTTTTTTAACCACTTCATCAACAATTTCTTTATGGCGATTAAAATAAGACAGTATTTTATTCAAATCCGGATCATCCTGGGGAACATCCCCCATAAACCTTTTGGTAGTGGTAATTTCTCTTTTAAGGTCGTTTAAAATTTCAGCTCTGATATCTATCTCATTTTTTGTATCTTCAATTGTTTTAATTGCATATTGCCCCAGATCAATCAGATTCGCTATCTCCAATTTCATCCTTAACCATCCTTATTGTTTTCGTGACAGCTAGTGTAATTAATTGTAATAACGATTTAGCACAATGATTTTAGAAATACAAATGGTATTAGATAGAAGCCTCAAGCCTTGGTATCAAATTATTATCCGCTAACTATTGCACATGGCAGACTTAAAAGTAGATATCGGATTTTTCAGGCCAAGAACTGATCAGTTATAAAATAAGTGCCTCCGATGCCAGGGAGGCCACAGTGTCGACCGTTACGCCCAGTTTAAAATGCTTGGAAAGTTCGCCAAGTTGTCTGTGGCATGATAGACAGGCTGTGGCAAGATTCTGGAGACCAGTGGCTTTTATCTGGTCTGCCTTGGGCTTTCCTGTGATCATTCTCTTCGGTGTGCTGTGGCTGTCCTGGAGGATACCGCCGCCGCCGCCGCAGCAGATACCGTCTTCCCTGTTGGGGATCAGTTCCACAACCCCGTCGCAAACCATGGAAAGCAGTTCTCTTGGCGCATCATATCCCCCTGATTTTCTGGCAATATTACAGGGGTCATGATAGGCGATCTTATAGGGGTGCACACCCGGATCAAATTTTAAAACCCCTTTTTGAGCGTATCGAACAATGAGTTCGGGCATGCTGAGTACTTCAAATTCGGGTTTTCGACCAATGATATCTTCCAGAAGGTATTTTAATACATGGTATCCATGACCACACTCCGACAGCACAAGGGTTTCAACACCAAGCTTCTCTGCCGGTTCAACCACCATGAGAGCCATTTTTTCAGTAATATCATCCTTGCCCACAAAATAGCCCCAGTTGGTCACATCCGTATGATGGGCCGACAGGGTCCAGGTTTCTTTTGTGGCATAAAAGAGTTTTGCCATGGCCGTTAAATGAAGCAGATTGATACCAAGCTCCCTTGGATTGGGGAGATAAAGAAGTTTTGTCCCTTTTATATCGTGTGGAATCTCTGCCTTTGGATCATCCACTTCATCAACAAATTCTTCGCTGACCCATTCAACGGTTTCCACAAACTCTTCCGTGGTTAGACCGTTGACATCCCCTGTTTCTAACCTTCTCTTAATTCCTATTTTAACATCTTCAGGGATTTTCCCATCAGCAATGGCAAGGCTCCGGGCTTTTCTGACAACCTTATCCATGGTGATTCCCATGGGGCATACTTGTGTACATCGGTTACAGACCAGACAGTCCCAGAGCATGTCGCTGTTTACAAGCAGTTCATCAAGTCCCAGGGCAGCCATGCGGATGATCTGGCGGGGCAATGGCCCGCCTTCCCCGTCAAACCAGGTGCATCTGGAGTTACAGGCCCCGCAGGTGAGGCATTCGGAAGTATTGTCGCCCAGCGGATATTGATTTAAAAGTTTATACAGTGCAGATTCTTTATTTATGGTTGCATTATCCATATTTTTTTCCTTTATCCTTACGCTTTGGAAATAATTTGTTCGAATTTTTTAGTTTCATTGGCAGCAATGGGTTCCCATATCACTTTTGAGGATTCTACTCCCGGAATACTGAGCACCTGTCTTACACTTGAATCGGCTACATTGCTTCCTTTAAGGGATCTGCAGTTCTCAGAATGGCAACCACTGATAATGACTTTTGATGCGCCGTTTAAAAGGGCTTTGAGAATCACATCGCTGCTGGCTCTGCAGGCACAGGGAATTTCAATCAAACTGATGCGATCCGGCAGTGTAAGTGGCCCTGCAGCAAGGGCAGCCGAGCGTTCACAGGCCAGGATCGTTACAGTGTCCTTTTTAATTTTTCGGGCAATCTGATCATTGGTCAGTGTTTTTGATTCAATGGCATAGGCCGGGCAGTTTGACACACAAAGATGGCATGAAAAGCAAGCATCCGGTATGATCTGGGGCCTGTTTTTTTCATTCATTATAATGGCCGAATGCGGGCAGATCCGGATACAGGTCAGGCACTGGGCGCACATTTTTTGATTAATTTCAACGCCAGTATCAATCTTTGGCAGATCAAAGTGGGTTGTGGAAAATACGGATAAAATTTCATCGATTTCAGTGTTCAGGTCATCCGGGTCTGCCTCATCATGGCAGGTGCCGGCAAAAAAGATGCCCTTTCTGGGGGATTGGGTAAGGCCGTGACGTGTGTTGGCGGATTGCAAAAATCCTTCCCTGTCAAGGGTCTGGCCCAGGAGTGCAGCTGCATCTTTAAATCCTCTTGCCGGTGATAGACTAGGCGGCAGGACAAGGCAGTCACAATGGAGATCCAGTTCAATGAACGGCAGTGTCGCCTCTTTGAGTTTAATTAAAAATCCATTGCCTGAATCCTTAAATTTTAAATCTTCACTGGTCTCAAATCTGAAAAAATCAACATTTTTTTGTCTTGCCTCATCATAGTGGCGCTGGCCCAATGCACCATAAACCAGCATTTTGTTCATGATGATGGAAATGTTTTTTCCCAGCGCCTTTGCCTTGACAGCGGTTTTTAAGGCAAGACCTGCAAAGGATTTAAACTCAGGGCCAAAATAGTCCAGCAGGATGGCCGTTTCATCCGGGCATGCATTCGGCGTTTTTTCAATCAGCTCTGAGAACGCATCAAGGCTTAAGCAGGGATTTTTGAGACTGTTCAGCCTGTTTAGTGTTTGTTTGGGTTCAAATGCCGCAATAATAGCTGTACAGGTAAGTGTTTGCTTTTTATTTTTCGATTCATAATAGAGTGAAAAATTGCCGGCCGTACCACTGAGAGAAATCATCCGGCTCTTATTTAAAACTGTGACAGCCGTATCCTCTGAAAGCGTTGTGCCCGGTCCGAACAGATAGGTTGGATAGCCTTTTGAAGAAATTGAAAGGGCTGTCTGATCTGCCTGCACCCCTTCTCCAAATATGGCAATGCCTTTTTTCTTTTTTATGTTCAACCCAAGGTCTTCAACAACTTTGGCCGCTGCAATCCTTCCATCCTGTTGTGAGGAAAGGATATTTTTGGGGCCATGGGCACATCCTGCAACCACTACGTCTTTTAAAGGAACCCCTGGGACGGTATTGAAAAATCCCCAGGAATTGGGTTCCAGATCAAGCAGGTCGGCCGTGGCTTCAAGGGTCTGGGAGGGCTGCATGCCAACAGAGAGAACGATGAGGTCAAAGGCCTTGGAAACTCTGGACAGGGTTTCTTTGTCTTCTGATACAAGGGTCAGCATATTTGTCTGACTGTTTTCAAGGATCTCTGCAGGCACCCCTTGAGTCAGTTCAATATTTTTGGAAAGACTTTGAAAAAGGGGCCTTATCTCTTTGCCGATAATCTGGAGATCCATGTAAAAGAGAGTGATGTCAGACTCGGGATAAAGATGGATAAGCTTGTTGGCGTGGCGCAGGGATATCTTGCAGCATACCTGGGAACAATAATCAGCACCCTGCTCACGGTTTCTGGAGCCCACACACTGGATAAAGGCAATTTTCGGATTAGGCTTTTGATTAAAATATCGGGAAAGCGTTTCATCTTTTAAAAGGGTGTTCAAATCAGCAGTGGTAATGACATTTTTATACGCATCATAGTGAAGGGAATTTATCTGAACAGGATTAAAGGGTGAAAATCCCGTTGCCATGATAATTTTTTCCACAAAAAAGGATATTTTATTTTCTAAAACCATTTCATACCCCTGTCCTTTTTTATTAAGGTTTTTAACACTGGTATTGAGATGTAAAATAAGATTTTTCTGTTTTTTAACCTGATCTGCCATTTCAATGCTGAGGCAGGCACCGCAGTTTTCGCAGGTGTCCGTCGCCATACAGGCCCACTTGGCCGCCTGCCCGCCAGGGCCATTTTCTTTTTCTACAAGGTATACAACAACATCCTGATCAGCAAGGGCTATGGCGGCAGCCATTCCGGCAACACCTCCCCCTATGATCAAAATATTTGGAATCGTTCTTTCCATATCTTCCTCCAATTTTTATCTATACCGCTTGTGTAAAAATCAATTTAAAAAAAACTATCATATTATAGAATTTTAAAAAAAGGAATCAAACAAATTTTTAGATTTTGGCAAATGTATGCATGGCGAAATGATGACTAAGGACTGCAAAGTTTATAACTTGAACGAAATTGCTTGTTTTTGGGCCCATCTACTTTGTTGCATCAAAGGCTGAATACGTATAATTTCTGCAAGCCTTGTACCCACAAAAAAATTTCAGGTTTTCGGTCAGGTACTATAAATAGATTCAATTTCTTTAGCAAATTTTTTATAAATAGTGGCTCTCCTGACTTTCATTGTGGCAGTCATTTCATCATCATCATGGTCCAGTTCTTTGGTGAGAAGCAAAAATTTTCTGATATTTTCAACCCTGGAAAATTTGGCATTAACAGTGTCGACCGCCTCTTGAATTAAGGTAATAACTTGCGGTATCAAGGACAATGATTTAAAGGTCGTGTAAGCAATCTGGCTGTTGCTGGCCCATTTACCCACGTTTTCAAAATCAATCTGGATCAGGGCGGATACAAATTTTTTCCCATCCCCCAGCACGATAGCCTCCTTGATATAAGGGCTGACCTTGAGCTCGTTTTCGATCAGGGACGGTGCAATGTTTTTACCGCCTGATGTTATGAGGATGTCTTTTTTGCGGTCCACAATGGAGACATGCCCGTCTTTGTCCACGGTGGCAATATCTTCGGTCATAAGCCAGTCATTGATGATGGTTCTGGCTGTGGCTTCCGGGTTTTTGTAATACCCTTTAAAGATGCTGGGACCTTTTTTCATTAATTCTCCGTCTGGAGCCAGTTTATACTCAATACAGGAGATTGGCTTTCCCACAGTGCCAAGCTTTATGTCATTTCCCATGTGAATAAAGGAAAGTCCCGTACATTCCGTCATTCCATATCCCTCCTTGACCAAAATACCTGTGGCATGGAAAAACAAAAGTTCCTCAGGGCTGACTTTGGCTGCGGCAGACAGGCATATCCTGACCTTTCGAAGACCCACGTAATTTTGCAGGGCCCTGAATATCAGCCAGTATCCAACCCACCAGGATAGTTTTAAGCCCAAACTTATCTTTTTTTTGTCAAGACGTAGATTGGCTACCTTATAGCCAATGGACATGCAACGATCAAAGAACATTCTTTTTAAACGGCTGGAGTCCTGAATCTTGATGGTAATTGAGCTGTGCAGCTTTTCCCAGATCCTGGGTACACCTAAGAATACGGTTGGAGCAATTTCTCTTAAATCCTCCTGGATCGTGGCAATACTTTCTGCAAAATTAACAGTATTACCCACAAACAAAGGCAGGTACAAACTGAAAATCTGTTCTGCTACATGGCACAGGGGCAGATAGGAGACAACTGTATCCTTTTGACTCACCTCCATGGCATCGGCAGAAGCCCAGGCAGTGGCCTCTATATTCTGGTGAGTAACCATGGCACCTTTGGGTGGGCCTGTGGTGCCCGAGGTGTAGATCATGATACAAATATCTTCAGAATTTCCTTTATTGACTTCTTCCAGATAAAGGCTGGGACTTTTCTTTGACAATTGCCTGCCAAGTTCTTCAACTTCTTTGAAAGAAACGATGCGATCTTTTGGATATTTGCGCAGGCCTTTCATGTCTTTTACAATGATTTTTTTCAACAGGGGCAGATCATCTATTACCTCAAGGATTTTGTCTGTCTGCTCCTGGTCTTCACATACAATAAAGACTGAATCTGAATGGTTTACCACATATTTGACTTCAGGATAAGGACTTGTTGGGTAGACTCCTAAAGTGACACCCCCCAGACTTATGCATGCAAGATCTGCATAAAGCCATTCCTTACAATTCTCACTGATAATGGCCAGATGGTTCCCTCTTTGAAAACCAAGGGTCACAAGCCCAAGGGCAAAATGCTTAACATGGTTAAGATACTGATCCCAGGTAATGCGCTGCCAGATCCCGAAATCCTTTTCTCGTAAGGCCACCTGGTCACCACATTTGGCCACCCGGTCCAGAAAGATCTGGGGCAGTGTTTTATTTATCAGCTCAGCCATCTTTTCCTCCGCTTGTAATGCTTTACATTGCGGTAGCTTACAGCATCCTTTCCATCTCCCATGCCAAGGTAAAATTCCTGGACATCTCTGTCTCCCAGTAAGAGATCCACAGGCCCGTCCAATACAATCCTGCCTGTTTCCATAATATACCCTTTATCACTGATTCCAAGCGCCATCTGTGCATTCTGCTCCACCAGCAGAATAGCAGTCCCCTCATTAGTGTTTATTTTTTGTATGATCTCAAAGATTTCTTCCACCAGCATGGGCGCAAGACCCATGGAAGGTTCGTCCAGCATCATCAGGGTAGGGGTTGCTAAAAGTGCACGGCTTATGACAAGCATCTGCTGTTCTCCGCCGCTCAGATACCCTGCCAGTCGTTTGTAACTTCGTTTTAATATGGGAAAATATTCAAAGCACTTATCCAGGTCCCGGGCGATTTGTGTACGGCTTTTTTGTGTGTAGGCTCCACAGATCAGATTTTCTTCAACGCTTAAGTCTTCAAAAACACGGCGGCCCTCCATGACTTGAAAAATACCCTTTTTCACAATTTTGTGGGGAGTCAGGCGGGTTATAGATTCTCCCTTGTAATAAATGTTTCCATCAGTGATAGCTCCGTCCTCCAGGGGTAAAAATCCGCTGATGGCTTTCAATGTAGTGGACTTGCCCGCACCGTTGGAGCCGAGCAATGCCACAATAGAACCTTTTTCCACCTTAAGGGAAAGTCCTTTTAATACCAGGATGATATTATTGTAGAGCACTTCTAAATTGTTCACTTCAAGAATAGCCGACACTTAAGTCCTCCTGTTGTTTCAAACCCCGTGATACGTCAAATTTGTGCATCCAAATGATACATCCAAATTGATGTATCTCAATATTTTCGTGAGTGGGGTCATGAGTGGGGTCAGGCTTTCGTAGTTGCGTTTATTGCTCAATAAACGCAACTACGCAAGCCTGACCCCGACTACACTTAGTATGGGGTATTTATTTTTACTCGTCCAGCTTGATCCAGTCAGAAACGGCTACAAATTTTCCCCCCTGGGCTTTGTAAACTTTTCCTGTGGCAGTGGCATTTGAGTTAGCAAAGCTTACCACACCGTTCAAACCGCCTGTATCCCAATTTTGTACCTTGGGAATCATGTTTTTAAGGTTTTCACCCGTAATGGGCAAGCCTGCTTCATGGCACAATTTGGCCAGTTTTACATATATCATACCCGTGAACCACCCCTGCATATAGGAACTGGGACGATAGGCTACGTCTGGATGATGTTTTTTTGAATAGGCATGCATGGCCTGGATCATGGGAACTTCATCCATGTACCAATAGGAATATGGGGAAACTCCCATGTACCCTTCTCCATCCGGACCCAATTTGTCCAGAAGCATTTTGGTCATGGCCCAGAAGGTTCCCATAAATTTGATATCAAGACCAAAGTCCTTTGCACCTCTAATGACTTCAGGGATGGGTGGAACCACATATCCCTGGAAAATACAATAATCAGGTTTATTGCGTTTCAGGTCAAGAAGCTGGCTTGTAATGTCCACAGCCCCGACCTTGGTCACCTCTTCGGCCACAACCTCAATCCCTAATTCCTTGGCAAGTTTACGGGCAAAGGGGATAGGATCCCGGCCAAATTCCGTGTCACTGTAAAAAAAAGCCACCCTGTGGGGTTTATTGTTTTTCTTGGGCTGTCCTGCAATATATTTTAATAGAACTCCAAACTGTTGGGCATATGTAGGGCCGCTCACAAAGGTATAGGGGTTTTTCTGCCTGTCAGCAAGCTCCTCTGAAAAACTGGTGGACCCATAGACCACATGATAGCGGGAGTTTATTTCCGGGGCCATGGCTTTGCCAACCCCTGTGGACTCGCCATACATCATAACAGGATTATCCTGGGCCATTATTTTTTTAAAAGAAGCAATGGCTCGTTTGAGATCATATCCAGTGTCTTCATAAATATATTTAAAGTTCATTCCACCTACACCGCCTTGTTCATTGGCATAATCCAATGAGTCCATAAGGCCCTGATGTATATGTTTGCCTGCAAAGGCAAACCGGCCTGTAATAGGCTGTCCTGCACCAACTTTGATTACCTCGCCGGCAAATGATACACCCATACATAATAACAACGATAAAACCAGAACCAGGGTTGAAACGATACGTTTTTTCATGATCACTCCTTTTTAATTGGTTTGTGGGTTAAACGCTTTATGTCCATGCAATTTTAAAATACATAAAACTTGTTCCTGTTAAAGGCCTTTAAATGAATACAAAAAGTGTATACCTAATGTTCAAAGGGCCACAAATGAAAATAATTTTTAATTCGCCTCCAGATTTCAGCCAGGCCATGGGGCTCAAAAACAAGGAATATAACAATCAATAATCCAAAAATCACCTGCTGCAGCGGAAATAAAAAACTCATTGCTGTTGGGAAAATATTGACTAAAAATCCAAGGAAAGTGCTGATTAACTCAGGTACAATAGTCATGAAGATGGCACCTAAAATGGAACCTAAGATACTCCCCATGCCGCCAACAATAACCATTGCCAGGTACCGAACACTTTCCATTAAGGGAAAATGTTCCGGGGTCACTGTTTTTAAGAAATTTACCCATAGGCATCCGGAAATCCCTGCCATGAATGAACTTAAGGCAAAAGCATAGGTTTTATATTGCAAAAGGTTGATGCCCATAAGTTCCGCTGAAATGTCCCGGTCTCTTATGGCAATAAATGCCCGGCCAACCCTTGTTCTAAAAAGGTTTCGGGCAAAAGTCACACACAAAATGACCATGACGAGTGTCACAAAATAAAATTTAAAATCATTGTCAAGAACATAACCGAAAATTTGAGGCGGAGAAATATTCATGCCCCGGATTCCCCCGGTTAATGATTCCCAATGGACAAAAACAAATTCAAGGATCAACTGGGCAGCCAGGGTGGCAATGCAGAGATATAAGCCCTTAAGGCGCAGGGAGGGTCCCCCTACAATGATGCCGAAAAAAGCCGCCATTAGACCGGATAAAGGAAGGCATAAAAGAAAAGGCAGATCAAAACGGGTGGATAAAATAGCAGCAGTATACCCCCCAACTCCTATGAAAGCTGCATGACCCAGAGATATCAATCCTGTAAAGCCTGTGAGAATATTCAAACCCACAGCTCCAATGATGGTAATACCGGCAAGATTGGCCATGAAAAGAAGATAATCCCCTGCCACAAATGGAAAGAGGAACAGCACTGCAAATAAAACACCCAGCCAGAAACGGGAGGTGGCATTTATAAAAACAGCCTGGTCTGACGAATATGTTTCCTTAAAGTCTCCAATGTGCATAAATATTATACCTTATTGCTAAAGCCGTTCGATTTCTTTTGTACCGAAAAGGCCATGGGGTTTTATCAAGAGGATAAAAATCAGAACAACAAAGGGGGCAAGGTCCTTGACTCCTCCATGAAAATACGGATCCAGATATCCCCCTGCCAGGTTTTCCACAATGCCCACTATAAATCCGCCAAGCACAGCCCCGATAATGGAATCCAGACCCCCCAGGATCACAATGGGAAATATTTTTAACCCGATATGCCCAAGGGTAGGCTGGACACCACCGATATTTCCAATGATGATTCCGCCCAATGATGCAGCTATGGCTCCAAAGGCCCAGGAAATTGTAAACATGGTTTTGACGTTTATCCCCATGGAAAAAGCAGCCATTTGATCATTAGCTGTGGCACGCATGGCCACCCCGACTTTTGCGTATTTGAAAAGAAGTAAAAAGACTACCACCACGACCATGGCCATTAAAAATCCGTAAAAAAGATTTGACCGCAGAACTATTTCCCCTAAAATTATGGGTTTTCTTGGAAAAAGAGGTGGAAAGCTTCTAAAGCTTGATCCCCATATGATTTCTGCAAGCCCGAGCAAAATGGAACCAAGACCTATGGTTACCATGATAATACTTATATTGGGCTGCCCCAGCATATGTCTTAAAATAAGGCGTTCAACCAGAAAGCCTAAAAGTGCGGCGCATATAATGACAATGGGAAATCCGATAAAGGGTGATAATTTTAAATATACCATTAAAGAATAAAAAATATAGGCACCTATCATCATGAACTCACCCGTGGCAAAATTGATGATATTGGTTGCCTTATAGATAAGAACAAAACCAAGGGCTATGAGAGCATAGATTCCCCCAACTAAAAAACCACTGGTAATAAGCTGCAGGAAGATGTCCATATTTATCCTTTCTCCATAGTTTCAGCTTTTTTTTGACCCAGATATGCTGCTATGACCTCCGGATGTTTTTGCACCTCTTTTGGTGTGCCATGGGTCAGTGCTCTGCCGAAATTTAAGACAAGAACCCTGTCAGAAATATCCATAATCATTTTCATGTCATGCTCGATTAATACAATTGTGATATTATACTCTTCTTTAATATCAAGGATAAACCTTGCCATGTCTTCTGTTTCTTCGGCATTCATGCCGGCAACAGGTTCATCCATTAAAAGGACCTTGGGTCTCATGGCAAGAGCCCGGGCAAGCTCTACCCTTTTTTGCAGACCATAGGCAAGAGAGCTTACAGGCTGTTTCCGAATGGATTCAATTTCCAGAAAATCAATGATATCTTTTTCAATTTTTTTCCGCAGTTCCATTTCTTCTTTGTGAGCCTTTCCCCAATACCAGAGTCCGGACATTAAGCCTGTTTTTAAATGGGTGTGGGCACCCAGCTTGATATTATCCAGCACAGACATGCCATGGTAAAGAGCAATATTCTGGAAAGTTCTGCCCATTCCAAGTGCAGCTCTCTTGTCTGCATGGATATGGCTTAGATCCTTGCCATTGAAAAAAACTTTTCCTTTTTCCGGGCCGTAGAAACCGCTGATAATATTCAAAATGGAAGTCTTGCCTGCACCATTGGGTCCGATAATGGCAAATATTTCGCCCTTATTTACATCAAAAGAGACATCCGACAATACATTTAAACCGCCAAAAGATAGTGATATATTTTCAATGGAAAGAATTTTCATCTTAGTTCCTAAAACCATTTTTATCTGTCTGAAAATGAAATGTTACAGACAGATTACAATTTTTTCAGATGAGCAAAACAGCCATGTAAATATTTTGGTGACTATATTTTCTAACACCATTTTAAGGTAAAAAGAAACTAAAAATTTTAAAATAATAAAATACAGACAGGAAAAGAGATCTGCAGTATTTGGGGAAAATGTTAATATTAACATTTTCCCCAAATACCAAATTTGAGCTGACCCTAACTATGCTGCAGCCAAAAAGGATGCAGCAATGATAAAGAGGGTTAACAAAAGAGCTGAGCAATCCTTTTGTGGAAAGGTAAATATTCTGTTCAAAGGAAAGAAAATGACACCGGACCCAAGCCCGCTTAAAAATCCAAAGATGTGAGCCCAGACATCTGTGCGCTCTCCCTGGCTGAACATGACCATAAGAATAGCACCGGCAAAGACAGGCATCAGGTTATTCAGTCGTAGTGGTTTTTTTTTATTTGTTATCTGAAATGCCACAAGAAGGCCTGCTGCTGCCATAATTGCTGTTGAGGCCCCAATGGAAAGATGGGCGGTTTTGTAAAAGTAGGCATTGAAAAGGTTGCCAAGGGTGCCGCTAAAAAGCAGCATGAAAGGACCCAGGCCAAACCCGGAAAGGCTGATAAAAGGTGCTCCGAAAATTAAGATACCAGCCATATTTCCAGCAAGATGCCGGGCATCCGCATGTAAGAAAAGTGCTGTAACTGCTCTATAGGTTTCTCCCTGGAGGATAAAAAGTGCGGATGATCCATATTTTAATATCATGGCTTCGTGGACAGTGTAATGTATACAGGCTGCATGTATAAACAAAAGAAGACCCATGATACAAAAGGCAGGATATGATTTAAATGAAGATATGGGGATTTTTTGTAACTGCTGTTTGAGTCTGAAAAACTTATTTTCTTTATAGTAGGCCTCAACTACTATGCGGGCTTTTAGCATGTCTGTTTCATTTACAAGAATATTGAACAAATTATCTTCTCTTTCAATTATAGTTTCAATATTTTGAGAAGTTAAAATCAGTATGATTAAATCTGCTTTTTTGTCAGGAAGACCAATGAATAATTTTTCCATATTCCGTCTCATGGGCTAAAGGGGCTTGACCTTTTATGTCAATGATTTTAATACAATTAAAAATAAGCACGTTTTATAATTGTATATATGAATAACAGGGGGAAATAAACATGCAAATAATTAGATTTGAAAGTGATGACAATAAAATTTATCAAGGTTGTGATTTTGACAATGAGAGTGCATCTGTCCTTGAGGGAGATATTTATACTGATTTTTCAAATACGGGGACAAGAAAATCAGTCAAAAAAATTTTAACTCCTGTTTCTCCCAGTGTAATTTTTTGTATCGGGTTAAATTATAAACTCCATGCCAAGGAGACCGGACTTAAATTGCCAGAATATCCCGTTGTTTTTATGAAGAATCTGGGAGCGGCAACAGGACATCTGGATGATATTAGAATTCCTCTTTCCTGTATAGAGATTCCTGAAGTGGATTATGAGGCTGAGCTTGCCGTGGTAATTAAAAAGAAAGCTAAAAATGTCTCATCGGAAAATGCACTTGATTATGTGCTGGGATATACCTGTGCCAATGATATTTCTGCAAGAAGGTGGCAGAAGCATGGAGGGGGTAAACAATGGGTAAAAGGGAAAAGCTTTGATACTTTTTGCCCTTTTGGCCCGGGGATTGTTACACGGGACGAGATTGAAGATCCCAATAACCTTGACATTGAATGTGTGTTAAACGGTAATTCCATGCAGAAAAGCAATACAAGCGACATGATTTTTTCTGTGGCCCGGATCATTTCATATCTATCAGAATCTGCCACCCTTTTACCCGGTACCATAATATTAACAGGAACACCAAGCGGGGTGGGATTTACCAGAAAACCACCTGTATATCTAACTTCAGGTGATGTTCTGGAGACAAAAATTGAGAAAATCGGTATGCTGAAAAATCCAGTCGTGTTTGAGGAGAAATAAAAAAATGCCCGGAAGATGAGTGCATCCTTCCGGGCATTTTCAAGTTAGAATCAAATTAGATTCTATTAATTATTATTCCAGCAATTTCCCTGTCCTTGTCCCTGTCCTTGTCCCTGGCAGCCTCTCTGGCCGCCACCATGACCAAATCCTCTGCCACGACCCTGTCCAAATCCTTTGCCCAGGCCAAGTTCAGGTGCGATCTTTTTTGCAGCCAGCATAAAGTCGATCCGTTTGCCCCTTACCTGTTTTTGAAGATCAGAGAGTTCCTGGGATAATTTATCAAGCTTGGCTTTGTCAGGTTCAGAAGTTTCCATGAGCATTCTCATTTCCTGGTGCTTAGTAAATTTTGCTGACCTGAGCTCATAGGTTTCATCAATGAATTTTTGACGAAGTTCTTGCAGCTCATCACTCTGATCCTTTGTCAGATCATTGAAGGCAGCACCTTGCCCCCCGTTTCTCGGACAGTCCTGGTTATTTCCATAACCAGTTCCCTGGCCATTTCCCCGGCATCCGCCCTGGCCCCATGCAAATACATTTCCCGACACAAGAGCAACTAAAAGTAATGAACCCATGATAATAATTGATTTTTTCATAAATACCTCCAATTTAAATTTAGTTTGTTAATCGAACTTTTATCGTTCTGTTGAAAGCTAATAGAGCAAAGGGTGTGCCAAAAGGAAAAGTATTTCATAACTCCTTGAATTTGCGGTATATATATTAAAATCGGCTGATACAGGCATTGTTATTGAATCAATGATAGTGTATACTTTTTACCCATGTCAATGTATCCAGGTGTATATAAAATACCCATAACATTGCATAAAATTTTTTTTACCACAGGCACCCAAAACAAAGAGCAGGGTAATTGCATGTAACTTTTTTATGATTAGTCCATACCCGTTCAGGTCAATTTGCCTTTCCTTCGCTGGATGGGACATGTCGACATGCTCTATGTCGGGCTACACTTGTGGCGGAAAAACTTAGTTTCACTCAGACAGTTCCCGCCACTTAACGTTACGTCCGCCAGACCCTGTAACAACAGGTCCCAAAATGTTCATCCAAGGCAAACTGACCTGAACTAGCTGCTTTGCCAATAATTACAATCATTGCAGCGGATAGCAGAGCAAAATATTGTTTACATGCGTTGACACCCAAATCCACCATCAAATTTTTGTTTGCAGGCTGTGCCACTGGTTGTGTACAAACCCTGGCCATAAGCAAGGTAGCAGATACAAGGCGACAAGAAGTGACGAAAGAGGCGTATAAGTCATACTCCGCAGGGAGGAACGACCGCAGTCAACGTAGCAGGTGGTACCTTGATGGTGGATCAGGGCCAAAACAAAGAGTTTGTCTAATGGTATTGTTTTTGCTTATACTAAATTAGTAAGATTAATATGAAATAATGCTGCAAACCAGCATCTTTATTACATGTTTTATTGTGGGCTAACCTGGGTCCAAAGACCAAGGCGCCCCATGGCCGTTAGTAGAATTGATATAATCAAATAGAATTAAGCAGGATTAAGCAGGGCCGGGTGTGATATGCTAAAAGACAATTTAGATTGGGTATTTGTTTGCTGCGGGAAGCATAGAGTATAAAACCTAAAAAAAGAGACCATTAAAAAAAATGAAAAAATATAAATTTCCATTGATATCCCCAATATTTCTCATTGGCGTTTTATTGATAATGCTGCCGATTTTTACATTCATGACTCTGGACAGGCTTGAAAAAGAAAAGGAATTTTTCACCCAGCGGCTATTGGAAAAGGGCGTATCATTGATCAGAACTTTTGAGGCCGGCACCCGAACCGGAATGTTCACCATGCGATGGGGTGCAAAAAGGATACAGGCAATGCTTTTAGAAACAGCATTGCAGCCTGAAGTTATCTATATGATGATTATTTCAAAGGATGGCCGAATATTGGCGCACTCGGATGCATCCATGGTGGGACAGGTTTTTGATGCATTATCAGGGACCCAAAAGATGAATGAAGATACCACCCTGGTCCATCACAGGGTAAGGTTGCAAAAAGATCAGACACAGGTTTTTGAAGTTTTCAAGAGATTTGTACCCATCAGGTCCAGATCCATGCGAGGCCATATGATGATGGATGGGGCACCAGGGCCAATGCATTTTGCTTCTCCGGATTTGCAGAATTTTAAGAAAAGAATCAAGGACTGGAGCCGGCATTATATGCAAGATCAGGATGGCAAAACACCTGAAATGGCAGAACACTATATTTTTGCCGGACTTTCCATGGAAAGGGCGCAAATCGGAAGGGACAGACTGTTAAAAGAGACTGTCTGGCGGGGAGTTCTATTTTTTATTTTGGGGTGTGTCGGTATGGTTGCCTTGTTTGCCTTTCAGGCATACAGGTCTGCAAAAGACTCGCTGACAAGTATCAAGGCATTTTCCGATAATGTGATCCAGAATATGCCGTCAGGACTTGTTACTATAAATTCTGATCATGAAATAACTTCCGTGAATAATGCTGCAAAAAATATTCTGGGTGAGGATTTAACACAACCCTATCCCGAAATGATTGAACTGATACAGGAAATGGAAGTATCCAAGGACCTTCTTAACCGGGAAGTTAATTTTAATATCGCCCAGGACCGAAAACTGGGTCTGGATATAACGGCTTCTCCAATTAAAGGCAGTGAAAATCAAATCATGGGTTTTTTGTTTCTTTTCAGGGACTTGACCCAGATAAGGGAACTCAAAAAACAGGTGGAGACAAACAAGCGGCTTGCAGCCATTGGAAAGCTTGCAGCTGGTGTTGCCCATGAGATAAGGAACCCCTTGAGTTCCATCAAAGGGTTTGCAACCTATTTTGGCAAGCGGTATGAGGATAAAGATTCAGACAAGGAGATTGCACGGATTATGGTCAAGGAAGTAGAGCGTATAAATCGATCCGTTACACAATTGCTTGAGTTTGCAAAACCCATGGCCATTGAAAAAAAACAAGTGGATATCAAAGAAATGATCACCCATTCTCTAAAACTTGTCCACCATGATCTGGGGCAAAAAAATATTGAAACCCGGGTCAATATTGATACAAAAAAAAAGATAATCCATACAGACGGCGACAGGATGAACCAGGTTCTGTTAAATTTGTATATCAATGCCATAGAGGCGCTGGATGACAAGGGAATACTCGAGATACAGGTACAGGATACAAAAACAGATGACCAGATTCAAATAAGGGTTAAGGACAACGGCAAGGGTATAGATGAGGAATCTCTTGATCTGATTTTTGATCCATATTTTACCACAAGGTCTACTGGTACAGGGCTTGGCCTTTCAATCGTCCACAGGATCATTGAAAATCTTGAGGCCGGCATTAGGGTGGAGAGCAAGAAAAATACAGGTACGTGTTTTATTATCAATCTGCCTGTTTAATTAAAGGATAAAAAATGAAAAAAATACTTGTGGTTGACGATGATGCTGCCCATGCCAGAATGCTTGAGACTATTATGGCGGATTGGGGGTTTGTGATTCATCTGGCAGATGATGGGGCAATTGCCGTTGATATGGTAAAAGATCAGCCCTTTGATATTGTTCTGATGGATATGAAAATGGTGAAAATGTCAGGGATGGAAGCACTTCATCTGATTAAAGACTATAATCCTTCTTTGCCCGTCATCATCATGACGGCATATTCATCAGTACAGACTGCTGTTAAAGCCCTGCAAATAGGGGCGTATGATTATCTGACCAAACCCCTGGATTTTGATAAGCTGAAATTAACAATTGAACATATATTTGAAAGTATTTCTTTAAAAACAGAAAACAGGCATTTGAAAATCCGGTTAAAAGAGAAAGACTTTTCCCATGACATTATCGGGAAAAGTGCTGCAGTTCTTTCCCTTTTGGACACCGTTCACATGGTGGCACCCACTGATGCCAATGTACTGATCGTGGGCGAATCCGGCACGGGCAAGGAACTTGTGGCATCTGCCATTCATTTTAATTCTCCACGAAAAGATCAGCCCTATGTAAGGATTAATTGTGCAGCCATTACTGAAACCCTGCTTGAATCCGAACTTTTCGGCCATGAAAAAGGTTCATTCACTGGTGCTGACCAAAAAAGAAAAGGAAGATTTTTACTGGCTGACAAGGGCAGCATCCTTTTGGATGAAATTGCTGAAATGAGCCTTTCCATGCAGGCAAAGTTGTTAAGGGTAATTCAGGAAAAGGAAATCACACCAGTGGGAAGTGATGAAAATATTAAAACAGATGTGAGGATTATTGCCGCAACCAATAGGAATTTGAAAGAAATGTCTGAAAAAGGAGACTTTCGCCAGGATTTATATTACAGGCTTAATGTTGTGAGTATCGAGATCCCGCCATTAAGGGATAGAAAAGAAGATATCCCAACCCTGGCAAATCATTTTTTAGAAATTTTTTCAAATAAAAATAAAAGAGATATAAAAGGTTTTTCACCAGATGTCATGGACGCCTTAATCCGGTATGAATGGGAAGGCAATGTCAGGGAATTGATGAATTGTGTGGAAAGGGGGGTGGTTCTTGCCAGGTCTGATTATATCTGCAGGGAAGACCTTTCGTTTATAAATGTAAAACTTGATGACAAGATTGAACCAGGCATGGATTTTGGCAATATCAGGCTTTCTAAGGTAGAAGAAAAAGCAATACTTTCCACCCTTGAATCAGCCGAAGGCAACAAGAGCGAAGCTGCAAGAAGACTTGGTATTACAAGAAAAACTCTGTTAAAAAAATTAAAACAATATGGAAAAATTTAAACCTTTTGAAAAATTGATTTAAAATCGTAATTGTTCAGCCCGTTAAAAAAAGTTATCCCCAAAGCCCTGTCTGATGGATATTTGCAGGAGGTTAAGCGTTTAGGGTCCACTCAAAAATAACTTTACATTTTTGAAGCCGATTCATCCAGTCCGGCAGCGTTGTGAAAACACGACATATACTTGATATGCCATAGTTTCCACGCCTTGCCGGACAGGCGACTCAACTCCAAAAATTGGTAATTAATTTTTGAGTGGACCCTTAGCCTCGAAACAAATATCCATCAGACAGGGCGGTTTCAAGCGTAAGAGCTTAAATAATTACTTAAAATCTTTCAATCAGCTTGTTGATCAGAAATGTACTTTCCCGCATGGCCTGCTCGCTGAAGGGACCAAACCATTTTGCAATATGATCGAATTTTTCAATAAAAAGATTTTTGTTGTTGGATTCCAGCATTTCAAGATGATCACTTAAGGATGCAATATAGTCTTTTAAAAGCTGCCGCCTCTTTTTTGTGGCAAAAATGATCTCAGAGTAAAGAGAAGCGTCCTGTGCAAACAATCTTCCCACCATTCCAAACTCAAGACGATAAATCGGGCTTGAGAATTCAAGGGTTCTTTCAAGGCGGGCATGTTTTTCATATAAAAACTGGCCAAAACTAAAAGTGGCAAAATGTCGTAATGCCTGGACAATCTCCATGATTTCGTCATGCTCTTTGGCGCTGGCCGGGACAATAACAGCACCCCAGAGGGTCATCTGGTCCACAAGCCACCTGCAGCTGTCTGATTCTCTTCCCGGGGTAACAACAACAATCTGTTTGTCAAGAGAACCTGAATCAGGCCCAAACAAAGGATGAAGCCCTGTAACAGGTCCAGGATGGGCATCCAGCATTTTTTTCAATGGTTCGTCTTTGATACTGGTCAGATCGGCAAGAATAGTATTGGGTTCAAGAAATGGAGCTATTTCTTCTATAATATCATTGGTTTTTTCAATGGGAACACAGATAAGGCAAAGTTCAATATTTTCGCAAAGCTGTTTTGCTTTATTCCAATCATTTTTTCCCAGTATCCTTACCTCATAACCGGATTTGTGAAAGAGTGAAGCAAAAAATCCTCCCATCTGCCCATCCCCACCGATGATTAAAATCCTGGTATCCGGCCTGACTCCTTTGCCTTCCATCTGGTCTATCTGATTTACCCGGGACTGCCTCAAAATTAACCGATAAAGGTCTTCCATAAAATCCGGGTCAAGATTTGCTTTACAGGCCTGTGCCCGAATCTTTGAAATAAGATCCTCTTCCCTTGCAGGATGGTAAACAGGTATATGGTGTGTTTTTTTTAATTTGACCACTTCTTCAACCTGGCCCTGCCGCTTTGCAAGAAGAGAAAGTATTTGACAGTCAATTTTATCAATCTGTGAGCGCAGGGAGAGTATTTCTTTGTCAAATTGAAGTTTATTTATTTCCATATTTTTTTCTTTATCTTTAATCCAGACCGATCTGAATTGTCATTCCAATGCCGCCCGGGTTTTAGTGTTTTGTAATTGTTCAGTCCGTTAAAAAAAGTTATCCCCAAAGCCCTGTCTGATGGATATTTGCAGGAGGTTAAGCGAATAGCCTCGAAAAAAAATATCCATCAGACAGGGCGGTTTCAAGCGTAAGAGCTTAAATAATTACTTTGTTTTTTCAATACCGCTGTTTTGCTTAAAAATATCTTTGGCTTTCCAACAAAAGTGAAACCAGCTTCACTGGCCTTTTTGATAGTGTCTTCAAAGGCTTTTTTTGAAACATGGAATGGTGGTTCTACAATGAGAATTTTTCCATTGGGTTTAAGTATTGATTCTATCTCAGTAAATAAAGATTCCTTATCCCGGACCTCATGGACCATGTAAAATAATAAAATGAAATCAACTTTTTTTGAAATGCCTATTTTGTTTTCATCACACTTATGCAGGATGATTCGTTTCTCCAACTTAGTTCCTTTAATCTTGTCCCTTACTTTCTGAAGCATTCCTTCCTGTAAATCAACAGCAATAACTTTACCCTTTTTACCAATCATTTGAGCGATATCAATGGTGAAAAATCCAGGCCCACAACCTAATTCCAGGACATGCATCCCTTCTTGAATATAATGCTTTAATATCTTTTTAGGGTTCTGAACCCATCTCCGGATTTTTAAATCAAGACTGCCTGCCATTTCAACAGGGCATATACGCAAATTTCTATCAGGCATCATTTGTTTGTACGACCCTCTTAATAAACAATGAATAAGTATATTTTTTTTACATATCTTTCATTAACAGATGAAAGGCACTATAAAAAAACCGAAACAAGGTATGTTTTTTATAAAAGTATATATTGATTACCCGGTTTTTTGTTCTGAAAAAAGGTGAACATCCCGCTGGGGATAAGGAATATGGATCTCTTCCCTGTCAAAGGTGATTTTGATTTTTTCGATTAAATCATAATAAACACCCCAGTAGTCCGTTTTTTTTACCCAGGGCCGGACCACAAAATTAACACTGCTGTCGGCAAGCTCTGAAACTGCAATGGTGGTCGCCGGGCTTTCAAGGATTCTTTGTTCCTCTTTTATGATAGTTTTAAGGAGATCTTTTGCCTTTGTAATATCATCATCATAACTGATACCGATAACCAGATCAACACGGCGGGTCTCATTGGCAGTAACATTGGTGATGACATCGCTGGTAATTTTTGAATTGGGTACGATCACTTTCTGGTTGTCCGGGGTATGCATGGTGGTGTTAAAAATATCAATGGTTTTCACTGTTCCTGAAATACCGCCCACCTTTACAAAGTCCCCGACCCTGAAAGGATGGAACATGATCAGCATGAATCCTGATGCAAAATTTGAAAGAGAATCCTTGAGCGCAAGACCGATGGCAAGACCTGCCGCGCCCACAATGGTGAGAAAAGAGGTGGTGTTGATGCCTAGCTGGCCTGCTGCGGCAATAATTACAACAATTAAAAGGATGTAGTACATAATGCTGTCTAAAAACTTAACAAGGGTGATGTCAATATTGTTCTTTTCCATAAGTTTTGTAAAAAGGGATGCTATCTTGCGGGCTATCCATTTTCCAATCAGAAATATGAGGATGGCAGCCACTATTTTGATGGCATAGGTAGTGGCCCACAAGGTTATCACCTCTATTATTTTTTCCATATTCATTTATATTATTCTCCTTATTTTTAAGATTGATTATTGATTTTGATTCTAAAGCATATCCAAATTATTCTATTTGCTGTTTTTTTAAGTTTGCCATTGCCAGGACTTTAGATTTTTTATCTTGATGGGATACTGCTTAAAACAATCTCTCATAAAAAGTCAAGTTTTTTGTATCTGATTTTCAAGGGTTTGAACGGGTAAACTCATACTGAAATAATCTTGAGAACAGCTTGTTAAATAGCTTGAAATAGTTTATAAAAAAAGGGTGTTTAATACAGAATAACGACCTTAAAAAAAGAACGGGAACAATTGGAAAATGCTGGATGAAATTATAAAGAGAATTCGTAATCTTAATCATGATCAGCAAAAAGAAATTCTTAAAATCCTTGATACCTGGCAAGTTGGAAAACAAAGGGAGTTTCAAAGACTGAAGGCCAAATCAGATATTGATGTGGTGGTTGGTAACAGGGTTATTCAAACCGATACCAGTGATATCAGTGCCAGTGGCCTTTACATTAACACAAGTGGAAAATTTGAAACCAATAAAATTGTGCGTATTGTTTTTTCCGTCCCAGGGGTTGAAAAGTCTTTCAAACTTCAGGGAACGATAGTCAGGGTGGAAGAAAGTGGAATAGCTATCGAATTTGAGAATCTCACTCCCTATTTTAAGGGAATCCTTGATAATGTTATCTGGGAAAGCAATAATCAGAAAAATGATTTTTCCTAGGGGAACATTTTTTTTCCTTCTTATCTCTGAAATCCTATCTTCTAGTTTAACCTCAAAAGGGAACTTTAATTTTGAAAATTCAGTTGGACTTAAAGGTGTTGCTGGGATGCATCTGTGTTTTCGGCTCTGCCTTCTTTTTTTATCTGGCCACAGTGGTTATCAAATGGGCCAAGATAAAAGGGTTGATTATTGATCCCGCACTTTTTGTGTTTTCAAGATTTTTATTGGGATTTGTAACTGTGCTGACCCTGATGGCCCTGAAAAAGAAAAAATTAAAGATAAAGAAAAAACGATATCTTATTGGCAGGACTATTGCCAATTGTATTGCTGTATATTGTTTTTTTAAAGGTGTGGATTTAACATCAGTGGCCCAGGCCAATATTTTAAATATGACTTATCCATTGTTTATAGCAATTTTTTCATGGATATTTTTAAAGGAACAGCGAGATGTCATCGCAATTGCTGTTGTTGTCCTTGCATTTGCAGGGGTCTGGCTGATTCTGGCACCAGGGAAAATGAATTTTCACCTTGATTCCTTATGGGCTTTGGCATCAGGGATCAGTGCGGCGATTGCCATGATGTACCTTAATCTTTCAAGGCGGGTACATGATACACAAACCACTTTATTTTTTTTGTTCGGTCTGGGCACGGTATTGACCTATATTGTATTTTTCAATCAAATCCACATGCCCCGGTTTTTAGACTTGAAATATCTTTTTTTCTGTTCTGCTTCAGCTATTGTCGGTCAATTTCTGATAACCATCGGGTTTAAATATGTCACTGCCATTGAAGGGGGAATTATTTCTTCAACCAGAATTCTTCTGGCCGCAGTGTTAGGCCCTGTCATTGCAATGGATCCAGTGCTTACTATTTCTGGATGGGCAGGGGCATTCCTGATTTTTTGCGGCAATATATTTTTAACTTTGAGAAAGGCAAAAAGACAAAATTAAGAAGACTTACCTTGGTTTAACACGGGAAAGACAAAGGGTTAACACAAGGCCAATAAAGGCTGCACTTCCTATTAACCATGATCCGCACGACCATGATCCTGTCTGGGAAACAAGATAGGCCAGTATCGGCGGGCCCATAACCTGGCCTGCCTGCCCGCCCTGAATCACAAGCCCGTTAGTGGTTGCAACCAGATTTTTTGAAGGCGCATAGTCAGGCACGCCGCCAAGAATGGATGCCGGGATTAATCCACCAAAAATAGAAAATATAAGACACCCTGTATAGTTTAAGATAAAATTGGCATCAACAGAATATATGGCAAAGGAACTTGTGCCCATGACCATACAGGCTAATGCGATCAGTTTCCATCGTTTAATACCTCTTTTTAAGAACTTTCCGCCGGCAAGATTTCCAAAAATATTGACAAAGACCATGGCCGCCGTCAAAATCGAGGCCATGGATTTTGAAAATCCATACTTTTCAATAATCAGTGTGGGTAAAAACCCCATCACGGCCAGCCATTGAAGGGCATAGGTGATAAAAATCAATGCAAGAAGCAGGGGCCCGGCGCTTGTGGATGTTGTGATAACATCCCGTATCAGTTTTTTAAGGGTGACTGAAGTTGCCGGGTTCATGAATTTGATATGGGAGGTCTTTTTAGCGAGTAACAGGGTATAGGCCATCAATATGACGGCATTGATCTGCCAGAGGCCTTTCCAGTCCGTGCCCAATAAAATAAATGGCAAAAGGACCATCATCAATGAAACTCCTGCCGGAATATAACAGGTCCAGATGGAAAGGGCTACTGCCATATCTTTGGATTTTACCACCTGGAAAATCAGGGTCGGGGTACTGATAATTACGGCCAGGAATCCGGCTCCTTCAAGAAATCTGCTTGCAAGCAATCCATAAAAGGAATGGGTAAACGATCCCATAAAACAGCCTGCAATTTGAAAAACAAGACCGGTCAGCATCAGGCGGCGGTGGCCGATTGCATCGGCAATGGCCCCTGTAAAAGTTCCAAGCAAAAGGCCGGTTAGACTAAAAATGGATAAAATCCATCCCGAGTAAAAAAGGCTGATGGCAAGATCTATCCTGATATCCGATAATACCGGCGGCACCTTGCCCACCTGAAAGGCAGACAAAATCCCTGCTCCGATCAGCAGAAAGATAAGTCCCCAGGGGCTTTGCTCCTCCTTTGCTTTCAAACCGCCTCTTTAGCTCTTTTTACAAGAAGTGATGTGCACTTTTTAATATTATCCTCTGTATAAAGGGTGAATTCATCTTTATAGCTTTGTTCAAACAGGTCCAAGGCAAGTTTTTCATCTAAAAGCCGTGATTGCTTTATGTCTTTAATGGTTTCCAGAGTAGTATCCAGAGACTTTTTTATGCCTCTTATAGCATCTTCTCCTGCAAGATGTCCCTGATGTGCAGGGCAAATTATGGCGGGATTAAACTCTTTAATAAAATTAAGGTTTGAAATATATGCTTGAGCACCAGAGAAGTACAAAGGCAGATAACCCCGGCCTGGGAAATGAAACCCAAGGCTGTCAGAGCAGAACAGGATTTTTTTTGAATTTATAATGCCCATAAGGTTTCCAGGGGAGTGGCCGTCTGCTTTGACCAGATCCAATGTGATCCCTCCAAGGTCAAAGGATTGTTTTTCATCAATAGTTAATGCATGACTGAGATCAGGGACCTTTTTTAATGAGGGTCTTCCGGGTTTTATGTTAAATTCGGCCAGCCTTTTTGATATGAACATATCTTCTTTAATCAATAAAGGTAAGGATTTTGGGTGTTCATTAAACTCTTTTGCCCCTGTTGCAGTAATTATCCGGGCATCTGGATATCTTTTGGCAAGACCTGGCAGTCCTGTAATATGGTCTGAATGGGGATGGGATGGAATGATGAAATCCGGATTGATATCAAGCTGTTCCAGCTGCCTGATAATAGTATCAACTATTCCTGAAACGCCCACTTCAAAAAGAGCTGAATGACTGTTGCCTATAACTAAAAACAGGTTGAAAAAATAATTTCCCAGAATTAAAACATTTTGATCTATCTTAATGGGAAAAGTATGTTCAGGTATGTAATGGTCTTTCATTTATTCTCCTTTTGGACAAGAATCAAATTTTGTAAATCTGAAAACTGGATTACTATCATATCCAGGTGTATTTACAAAGACTTACTTTGTTTGACCAGATTATATTTTTTTTCATAATCCAAGGTATATTAATTTTACTGCCTTTTTAAAACATATTGAATATTTGTTTACACAGAATTCAAACATTGATATTGATTGTTAAATAGAAATTTTAAAGGCTTAAAATATGGGAAAGCTAAAAATTTACATTTTGTCCGGGCCTGTACAATAAAATTAAACAATAAGGTTTGAGACAATTTGTGAAAAGCATTTATTTAAAATAATCATTTTTTAAGATTAAAGGAGATTTTTAATGCCTGCTCACACCCCGAGACTTTTGGATGTACTGGATGCTTTTGAAGACGGCATTTATATTATCAACCACGATTATACAGTTGAATACATGAATAAATCCATGAAAGAACTTTTTGGAGATGGAATGGGCAAAAGGTGTCATGAAGTATTGATTGGATCTGATAATCCCTGTGCCTGGTGCAGATATAATGAGGTTTTTGTAAATAATGAAACACACCACAGTGAAGTCTATATTGAATCTGTTGATAAAATATTTGCCCTTTCAGAATTACCAATTACCAATCAGGACAGTACTACATCCAAACTCTCCATATATCGAGATATCTCCCGCAGAGTGCAGCAGGAAGCAAGACTTGAATCGTCTAAAGCAAGTTATCAAAGACTTTTTACCCATGCTGGATGCGGTGTGTTTATCAGCAGTAAACAAGGCAGATTCCTTGATGTTAACCCAACACTGTTAAAAATGCTGGGGTATCAGGATAAGGAAGAATTTCTTTCTCTTGATCTTGCAAAGGATGTTTATTTAAGCCCGGAAGACAGGCGAGAATATACACAGATTATAGAAAAAAAAGGCCAGGTCGTTGATTATGAGGTAAAATGGAGAAGGAGAGACGGGAAAATCCTTCATATCCTTATGACAAGTACTGTCAGGTATGACTACAACGGAGATATTTTAGGATATGAAGGTATTGTTGTGGATCAGACCCGGCGGAAAAAACATGAAAATGATATAAAAGAGGCCCATAATTTTTTAGATAAAATTATTTCATGTTCGCCCAATGCCATTATGGCAATGGACATGCAGGGTGTTATCAAATTGTGGAACAAGAGTGCTGAAGATATCTTCGGGGTTATGGCCGCCCAGGTGGTTGAAAAAATGAACATCCAGCAAATTTTTTCAAAAAAGGTGGCCAATAATGTCATGGAAATGATGAGAGATGAAAAATTCGGGGGCAGGGGCAGACTGAATTCTTATCCTTTAAATTTTGAAAAAGATAATGGTGAGTTGGTTGAAGGCAACCTTTCAGCAAGTATTCTTTATGATAAAGATGGTAATGAGCAGGCATCAGTTGGATTATTTGTGGATTTAAAAGAACGGCTTCAAACAGAACGAGAACTCGGAGAAGCAAGACAGCACCTGCTCCAGTCAGAAAAATTGGCTGCCATGGGAAGGCTTACCTCCCAGATTGCACACGAACTCAACAATCCCTTATTTGGGATAATGAATACTCTTGAATTGATGAAAACCGAGATTTCTCCTCAAAACAAGAGGCGAAAGCTTTTGGATATGTCGCTGTCTGAGATTGAGCGACTGGCTGACATGTTGAAAAAAATGTTGTCGTTTTCAAAACCGGATCAGGATAAGCGCCTTGAGATAGATATCAATGTGGTCATTGATGAGTTGATGATGCTATATGAAAAACGTTTCAGGGAAAACAGCATAAAAGTAAGTATGGATCTTGTTGAGAGCCCGGGAATGATTCTGGCATCCAGGGATCAATTACGCCAGGTGTTTATCAATATGTTTTCCAATGCCATGTATGCCATGCCGGATGGCGGCAATCTTGAGATATCCACTATGGTTTTTTTGCAAAAGCTTTTTATCATTATCAAAGATACTGGAACTGGTATAAAACCTGTTCATATGAAAAAGATTTTTGATTCTTTTTTCACCACTAAAAAAGACAGTGTCCAGGGTGTAGGCCTGGGGCTTTCTGTCTGCTACGGTTTTATCAAGGACCATGGTGGTGATATTATCGTTGATTCTAAAGAAGGGGAATGGACAAAGTTTACTATCACGCTTCCCATTCCCGGCAAATAGACCCTAAATCTTGCAAAAGTCATGAAGATTCCATATTCAAGGCATACTGTTGCAGCTGTAGTAGTCTATCGCAACACCTTGATTACAAAGAAGATGGGATCTTCATGTTTTTCCCCTTATTTTTATTCAAGATAGTTATTATAACTATTTTAGTTATTATATTTTAAATTAAATCTCTTGACAAAGTAAATTATATTAAATAACTATAATAACTAAAATTGAAAATCACCGAAAATAAGGAGGTGTTATGGAAGACACGTTAACTGTATTCACAGCCAGCAAATACTGTAATGTTTCGTCTAAAACCATCATAAACTGGGTGGAAGCAGGACACATTAAAGCGTATCGCACAGTTGGCGGGCATCGCAGGATAAAAAAGTCTGATCTTGAAAGCTTTATGAGAAGTCAGGGAATTCCGATCCCTGAAGAGAAAGACGAAAGTGCCCGAAAAAAGATTCTTGTTGTAGACGATGACATGATCATTGTTGAGTCCATTGTACAGGCATTGGAAGAAGATGAATTCGATTATGAGGTGCTTTCCGCATCAGACGGATTTGAGGCCGGGCTCCAGGTAAATCATTTCCAACCTGATCTATTGATTCTAGACATCATGATGCCTGATATAAAGGGGTATGATGTCTGTAAAAAGATTAAGACAAACGAAAAAACACAAAACACTAAAATCATCGTCTTATCTGCATACCTGGATGATGATAAGTTCGCCCAGATGAAGGAGTATGGCGCGGATGTCTGTTTTTCAAAACCATTGCCCCTGAGCAAGCTCAAAGATGAAGTAGCAAAATTACTTGGATTAAAATAGGAAGGAGGCATATCGTGAATTTAAAGGAATCTTTGGAAAAAAAGAGATTTGTAGTAACCTCCGAAGTGCAGGTCCCTCTCGGCGATGATGAGCCCGAGGTTCTTGTTGAAAGCCTCAACAGGGTAAAAGGCCGTGTAGACGGTGTGTCTGTCTCGGAAATAGAACTCGAAGGCGTTGTTAGTGACACAATCAAAACATGCGGCCTTCTTAAACAGAATAATCTGAATGCAATTTATCAGACCACGACAAGAGATAAAAATCGATTTCAATTGCAAAAGGACCTGACTCTTGCCCATGAGACAGGCGTTGAAAATCTTCTTGTCTTTACTGAAGATTACAGGATTTCAGGGGATACTCTCCAGGAATCCATGTTCTTTCATGTTGACTCAGGAAAACTGGGATCGGTTATGGATCATTTGAAACAAGGTGTTACCATTGAAGGAAAAGAGCTGGACAAAAAAATTGATTTTACGCTGGGGTCAGGAATTGAAACACCCTGGGGAAAGAATATGCCAAAGCGCGGTATGGAGGAAATGGAAGATATGATGAATGTTGGTACAGGATATTTCCTTACCACACCAATTTTTGATGTTGACCAGTTCGCCAAATTCATGAAGCAGGTTGAGCCTTTTCGCGTACCCGTAATTGCGGAAGTGATGATTCTTAGAACAGCAGGTATGGGTAAATTTTTAAATCGCCATTTTAAATCCGGACTTGTACCTGAATGGGTAATTCAAAAACTCATGAAAGAACCTAATAAAAAGAAGGCAAGCATGGAGCTTTTTGCTGATACTGTTAACAGTCTGAAAGATATTTGCCAGGGGGTACATATAATTACCATCGGTGGTGTCGATAACCTGGTGCAGTATCTAAATGCAGCCAAATTAAGATAAGGGAGAATTTTAAAATGGCAGAGGCGCTTAAGATTGATGAATTTGATATTGAATTTAAAGATGAAGTTCTATCAAAGGTACCAGATGCGAACTTTGATCTTTGTCTGACATGCGGGACCTGCACTGGAGGTTGTGCAGCTTCAGAGCTTATGGACATGGATCCCAGAAAACTCATAAGAATGCTGAACCTGGGGATGGATGATGAAATACGTAAATCTGACTGGAAATGGGTGTGCAGTATGTGTGCACGCTGCGTGGCGGCATGCCCCATGAAAATTAATATTCCGGCACTGGTATTGAATCTGCGGGCAAGTGTTCCCAGGGAAAAAAGACCCAAGGGGATCCTTGGTTCCTGCGATCAGCATATCAGAACCGGCAGTGCCATGGGTGCAAAAAAGGATGACTTTGAGTTCACTGTTCTGGATGTGGCCGAGGAAATCCAGGAAGATCATCCGGGATTTGAGGACCTGCAGGTCTCAGTGGATCGGATTGGTGCCACAATGGTATTGAATCAGAATTCAAGAGAACCTGTTACTGAACCAGAGGAAATGGGACCTTTATGGAAAATCCTTCATATGGTGGGAGCTGACTGGACATACCCATCTGTTATGTGGGCCGGAGAAAATTATTGTATGTTCATGGCTGATCTTGAGGGGTGGAAATATATCATAGAGGAGTTTGTTCACCATGTGGACAATAATTTAAAAAGTCCCTATGTTGTCAATACGGAGTGAGGGCACTCATACTTTGCAATCCTGGAAGGATTGCGCAGATTCAAGATACCTCATAAATTTGAACTAATCACCATTATTGAGCTCTATGCCCAGTGGATCCGGGAGGGTAAATTAAAGGTCAACTCTGACTGGAACAAAGAACCCGGGGTCAAATTTACTGTGCAGGATCCATGTAATATTGGAAGAAAAAGCGGTTCCAATAAAATTGTAGATGATTTAAGATTTGTGATTAAGACTGTTGTGGGTGAAGAAAATTTTATTGATACCGTTCCCAACAGGGATAATAATTATTGCTGTGGCGGTGGCGGTGGAGCTCTTCAGGCCGGATTCCCAGATGAGAGACGGGCCTATGGACAGACAAAATTCAACCAGCTTAAAGCAACGGGTGCAAAATATGTGATTGCACCCTGCCATAATTGCCACGGGCAGGTTGAAGACATTGGCGAACATTTTGGCG
The DNA here is from genome assembly GCA_018645325.1 of Desulfobacula sp. GTDB lineage: Bacteria > Desulfobacterota > Desulfobacteria > Desulfobacterales > Desulfobacteraceae > Desulfobacula. The sequence goes on along the minus strand of JABGOU010000004.1, from coordinate 16,489 downwards.
GAGGTTGGCATGTTGTCCATTTGTGGACAATCATTTGCCTTGCCATGGGCGTATTGGCTGACACTGAACGAACCTATCTTGGGCCTGATCTGGCCGAACTAGGACTATAAAAAGGAGGGAACCAAATGGCCGAAAAAGGTAGAGGATCGGTGATGGTCGTTGGTGCCGGTATCGCAGGTATCCAGGCATCACTGGATCTGGCTGATTCTGGGTATCTGGTATACCTTGTGGATAAAGATACAGCCATTGGCGGAACTATGGCGCAGCTGGACAAAACTTTTCCCACAAACGACTGCTCAATGTGTATAATATCTCCAAAACTTGTTGAAGCAGGACGTCATCTCAATATTGAGTTGATGACCATGACCCAGGTTGAAAACGTCACAGGAGAAGAAGGTGACTTTACTATTCAATTAAAGGAACAACCAAGATTTATTGATCTGGAGAAATGTACTGCCTGCGGGGAATGTTCCAAGATATGCCCCGTGGATCTTCCCAACCAGTTTGATGAAGATATAGGGGATAGAAAAGCCGCTTTCAAGCTTTATCCCCAGGCAATGCCGTCAGGCTTCGCCATAGAAAAAAAAGATAAAGCACCCTGCCGTCTGACATGTCCTGCAGGGCTCAATGTCCAGGGCTATGTCCAGATGGTCAAAGAGGGCAAATATAAAGAATCCCTGGAAATTATCATGGAACAGCTCCCTTTGCCTGGTGTTCTGGGAAGAGTTTGTCCCCATGAATGCGAGGATGCCTGTCGAAGGTGTCAGGTGGATGAACCCGTTGCCATAAGGGATTTGAAAAGACTTGCTGCAGACAGTTTTGACCCAAGAGAGGTAAAAATTGAATGTGCGCCTAAGATCGGTAAGAAAGTTGCCATCATAGGTTCAGGACCTGCAGGGCTTTCAGCGGGATATCATCTGGCCAGACAGGGTGTGGATTCAACGATCTTTGAAGCATTGCCCCAGGCTGGTGGTATGCTGAGAGTCGGAATTCCTGAACACCGCCTGCCAAGGGAAGTCCTTGATAAGGACATAGAGGTTGTGACCAACTTAGGGGTTGAACTCAAGTTGAATTCCCGCTTAGGCAGTGATTTTACTATAGAGAGTCTTATGGCTGACGGCTATGATGCGGTCTTTTTAGGCCTGGGTGCCCATAAAGGTATTGAACTTGGTATTCCAGGCGAAGATCTTGAAGGGGTGAGGCAGGGAGTTGATTTTTTAAGAGAGCTCAACTTGACCGGGAAAACTCATGTCGGTAAAAAGGTCTGCATCGTAGGAGGCGGTAATGTGGCCATTGATGTGGCACGGTCTGCGGTTCGACTGGGAGCGGATGAAGCCACAATCCTGTATCGCCGGACAAGAAAAGAAATGCCGGCATGGGAAGAGGAAATTTGTGCCGCAGAAGATGAAGGTGCAATCATTACCTATCTTGCAGCTCCACAGAAAGTCATTGAAGAAAACGGCAGGGTCAAGGCCTTAAGGGTGATTAAAATGGAATTGGGTGAGCCTGATTCTTCAGGGAGAAGACGTCCTGTTCCCATCCCCGGCAGCGAATATGACATTGAAATTGATCAACTCATCCCGGCCATTGGCCAGCGGCCGGATCTTTCTGCAATTGAGAAACTTGCTGACCTTAAGATCAGTAAATGGAACACCACAGAGGTTAACCCCGTTACCCTTGCCACGGATAAGGCAGGAGTTTTTGCCGGCGGTGATGTTCAGACAGGGCCCGGGGTTGCCATCGGTGCCATTGCAGCAGGTATGGAAGCCGCTGTTTCCATTGTCAGATATTTAAATGGAGCTGACATGGAAGAGGGAAGACAGCTTCCTGTTGTTGAAAATCCTGAATTCAGGCCTGTAAATGAAGCTATGCCTACAGAAGACCGGTATAAAATGCCGGAACTTGAGCCGGAAAAAAGGATTGGTAATTTTAATGAGGTGGAACTGGGATATGGCGAAGAAGAGGGTAAAAAAGAAGCTGCAAGATGTCTGAACTGCGGGTATTGTTCAGAATGTATGCAGTGTGTGGATGCCTGTCTTGCAGATGCAGTTGATCATTCCATGATGAGTCGGGAGCATACCATCAATGTGGGTGCCATTATCATGGCTCCGGGATTTACACCTTTTGAACCCACCCAAATGGTATCATATTGTTACGGCCACAGCCCTAATATTATGACCAGTATTGAATTTGAAAGACTCCTTTCCGCATCAGGCCCTTATGCAGGGCACCTTGTCAGGCCTTCCGACAATGTGGAACCTAAAAAGATTGCCTGGCTTCAATGCGTTGGATCACGGGATATAAATAAAGGAGATCATTCCTATTGTTCCGGTGTCTGTTGCATGTATGCCAACAAACAGGCGGTTATTGCAAAGGAACACAGCGATAAGGGACTGGATGCAGCTATATTTTTCATGGATATGAGAACCCATGGGAAAGACTTTGATAAATATAATATAAGGGCCCAGGATGACAGCGGGGTCCGGTTCGTGAGATCCAGAATTCATTCTGTTTTTCCAGAGCCTGGTGATAAATACAGACTTGTTTATTCCACTGAAGCCGGAGGCACTATTGAAGAGATTTTTGATATGGTGGTTCTTTCAGTGGGCCTGTCACCCAACAAAGATGCTCAACAACTGGCGGATAAGATAGGGATAGAACTCAACAGTCACGGGTTTGCCCATACAGATAATCTTTCACCTGTCAGTACCAATAAAAAAGGTGTCTATGTCTGTGGTGCTTTTCAGGAGCCTAAGGACATTCCTTCATCAGTCATGGAAGCCTCTGCTGCTGCAGCAACGGCCACTATGGCGCTGAAAGATGACAGATGGAGTATGACGCGGACCAAGGAATTGCCGCCTGAAAGTGATTTTTCAGGTCAAAAGCCAAGGATTGGTGTATGGGTTTGTAACTGCGGCATTAATATTGGCGGGATTGCCGATGTTCCTGCAGTCAGGGATTATGCTGCTACGCTGCCCTATGTGGTTAATGTGCAGGACAAATTGTTTACCTGTTCTCAGGATTCCCAGGATAATATGAAAGATATTATCAAGGAACATAAACTCAATAGAGTTATAGTGGCAGCCTGTTCTCCAAGAACGCATGAGCCCCTGTTCCAGGAAACCATCCGGGATGCAGGTTTGAACAAGTATCTCTTTGAAATGGCCAATATCCGGGATCAGAATACCTGGGTCCATATGAATGAACCGGACAAGGCAACTCAAAAAGCAAAAGATCTGGTTCGTATGGCCGTGGCCAAGGCAGCTTATATTGAACCTTTGCACCAGGTCAGTCTGGATATTCAAAAGGCACTTGTCGTTATCGGTGGTGGTGTGGCCGGGATGGAAGCCGCACTGGGAGCCGCCAGCCAGGGTGTTGATGTCCATCTGGTTGAAAAATCAGGGTCTCTGGGAGGAATTGCAAAACAATTAAATGCCACCTGGAAAGGAGAGCCGATTCAGGATTATCTTGAAGATTTAATTGATAGAACTAAAGCCAATGATTCAATACAAGTATATCTTGATACCGAGGTTCAGGGGACCACAGGTTCCATGGGAAATTTTGTGACCACCATTGCCAAAAATGATGATGACAGCCTGATTCCCATTGAACATGGTGCTGCCATTCTTGCAACAGGCGGTATGGAATATAAACCCCAGGAATACCTCTATGGCAAAGAACCCAATGTGCTCACCCATCTTGATATGGATGCAGCTCTCAGGGAAGAGGATGAAAGAATTGATAAAGCAAAAGCCGTCGTATTTGTCCAATGTGTGGGTTCAAGGAACGAAGAAAATCCATACTGCAGTAAGGTCTGCTGCACCCATAGCCTTAAGAGCGCCCTTGCGCTTAAGAAGAAAGATAAAAGGAAACGGGTCTATGTAGTTTACAGGGATATCCGGTCCTATGGGTTTAGAGAAGACCTTTATAAAGAGGCCAGAGGGCTGGGTGTATTGTTTATCCGGTATGATCTTGAAAAGATGCCGAAGCTTAGAAAAGATGCAAATGGTGAACTTGAATTCACTGTAATTGATCATGTTCTCCAGATGCCGGTTAAAATAAATCCGGACCTGGTCGTGCTGGCATCCGGTGTTGTGCCGGGAGATAACAAGAATCTATTTGAAAAATTCAAGGTACCGACAAATGCTGAAGGGTTTCTTGTTGAAGCCCATGCAAAACTGCGACCCGTGGATTTTGCTTCTGACGGCCTGTTTGTGGCAGGTCTTGCCCATTATCCAAAACCCCTGGAAGAAAGTATTGCCCAGGCAAGGGCTGCAGTAGCCCGGGCCATGACAATCCTTTCAAGGGACTCATTGATGGTGGGTGGTGTTGTGGCAGAAGTCACACCTGAAAAGTGTGCAGTTTGCCTCACCTGTGTACGAACCTGTCCTTATGGAATACCCTTTATCCATGCTGACGGTTATGCTCAGATTGATGCAGCTGAATGTCATGGATGTGGTGCCTGTGTTGCAGAGTGTCCTGGCAAGGCCATTAAGCTGAATCATTTTACGGATCAGCAGATCCTGGCAAAGACGGATGCACTTTTTGAAAAAGCTTAAGTAAACTATCCGGGGTCAGGCTTGCGTAGTTGCGTTATTGATTTTAATAACGCAACTACGCAAGCCTGACCCCAATAACACATCAGGATTAATGGAGGTTAATAATGACCCAAGAATTTGAACCCAGGATAATCGCTTTTTGCTGTCAGTACTGAGCGTATGCAGCCGGGGACCTGGCAGGTTCCATGCGACTCTCCTATCCTGCAGATGTCAAAATTATTCAGGTACCATGCACGGGCAGGGTGGATATTCTCCATCTTTTAAATGCCATTGAGGATGGAGCAGATGGCGTATATGTGGCAGGATGTCTTGAGGGTGAATGTCATTATCTGGCAGGTAATCTTAAGGCCAGAAAAAAGGTGGAATACGTGAAAAGAACCCTGACGGAAATTGGTATCGAACCTGAAAGAGTTGAGATGTATAACCTTTCTTCAGCACAGGGTGCAAGATTTGCTGAGATTGCTAATGAAATGGTGGAAAAAATAAAAGGCCTTGGACCGACTCCAGTGAAAAGCAACACTGCGGCATAGGTGCAGTCAATAATTAATTAAACTGTGCCGGATAAAAAACCTTCCGGCATAGTTTGAAAAAAAGATAGAGGTGAATCATGATAGTAGCAGATCGAAAGTCTCTTAAAGAGATTTTAGCGATGGTGGAAGACGATAAGAAAATTCTCATCGCAGGGTGCAAAGGGTGCGTTACTGTCTGCAATACAGGCGGGTTAAAAGAAGTTGAAATTCTGGCATCTTCAATGAAGATTGCCAGGAAAAAACAGGGAAACGACATTGATATAGATATTAATGTTTTGGAAAGACAATGCGATACTGAATATGTGGCAGGGATCAAAGACACGGTTGAGGATTATGATTCAGTGATATCCCTTGCTTGCGGTGTCGGTCCCCAGTTTTTAAGTGAAATGTACAAGGACCAGACATTCTACCCCGGTGTAAATACCACTTTTTTCGGCGGGGCAACCGAGCATGGTGTATGGGAGGAAAGGTGTGCCGGATGCGGCACCTGTGGAATACATAATTTTGGTGGACTCTGCCCAATAGCCAGGTGTGCAAAAAGTCTGATGAACGGACCCTGTGGAGGATCATCCAATGGTGTTTGTGAAGTCAATAAAGACATTGAATGCATATGGGATTCCATTGTAAGAAAGAAAATGGATGCAGGTAAGATCGAAGACCTCATGGGTGTAAAAGGGATAAAAAACTGGAAAACGGCAAGGGACGGTGGACCGAGAAAAAGTATCAGAGAAGAATTGGTTCAGGGAAATATATAATAGACAAAGGAGAGAACCAAAATGAGTGAGCTCAAATCAGGCAGTAATCTTGAAAAGGTTCTGAATGCCGGACATTTTGCATTCACAGGAGAATGCGGGCCACCAAAGGGAGCCAATGTCACACACCTTAAAGAAAAATTAAACCATCTTAAAGGAAAAGTAGATGCAGTGAACATGACAGATAATCAGACTGCAGTAGTCAGGATGTCATCCCTGGCAGGATCCGTACTCATGATCGAAGAAGGACTTGAACCCAATTTTCAGATGGTCTGCAGGGACAGAAACCGCCTGGCCATGATGAGCGATATTTTAGGTGCTTATGCCCTTGGTATCAGGAATATGCTATGTCTTTCCGGCGATCACCAGACATTCGGGAATCACCCGGATGCAAAAAACGTCCATGACATTGATTCCATGCAATTGATTTCCATGGTCAAAAAAATGCGGGATGAAGGCAAATTTTTAAATGACGAAGACATTGATGTCCCGCCGAAAATGTTTATTGGTGCAGCTTGTAATCCTTTTGCCGATCCTTATGAATACAGGGTATACAGGCTTGCAAACAAGATAGAGGCCGGGGCTGATTTTATCCAGACCCAGTGTATTTTTAATATGGATAAGTTCAGGGATTTCATGAAAAAAGTCGTGGATATGGGGCTCCATGAAAAGTGTTATATACTGGCAGGGGTAACCCCCATGAAAAATGCCGGCATGGCTAATTTTATGTCAAAATTTGTACCTGGCATGGACATCCCGGATTCCCTGGTCAAGCGACTTAAAAGCGTGGATAAAAAAGATCAGTCTGAAGAAGGTATTAAATTCGCCCTGGAACAGGTTGAAGAATTCAAGGAAATGGAAGGTGTGGCAGGGGTCCATATGATGGCAATTGAATGGGAACACATGGTTCCGGAGATTGCTGAGAGGGCGGGTGTATTGCCACGACCTGTTGTTTAAGTATTAAATATCAAAAAGGTGGCCTGAAAGACAATATAGTCTTCAGGCCACCCTTGTTTAAATATTAAATTCTACCTCCTTTTCTCAAGACCAATAATTGCTGCCCCTAAGGCACCTACAATATCCGGTAATTTTGGAGTGTTTACTCGTTCAAGGTTCATGCTTTCAGCAATTGCTTTTACAACGCCCCTGTTTCGTGCTACACCGCCGGACATGGAGACGGCAAGATCCCTGGTGTTTTTAGCTATTCTTTTAACAAGGGAATTTGTCCTTGCCGCAATGGCACGGTTAAGTCCTTTTGCAATCTCTTTTTGTTCCGTACCACTGGCAATCAGTGACACCACTTCACTTTCAGCAAATACTGTACACATGGAGCTTAAAACAAGGTCACTTGTGGCTCCTTTGTCAAGATCTCCCAATTGGTTGATATCAACTTCCAGGGCCCTTGCCATGGCTTCCAGGAATCTGCCGGTTCCAGCCGCACATTTATCATTCATGGCAAAATCCACCACATTGCCATCAGGATCAAGGAGCATGGCTTTGCTGTCCTGTCCCCCTATATCAATGAGTATCCTTGTGTCCGGGATCATATGTTTTATTCCTTTAGCATGACAGGTGATCTCAGTTACAGCACGATCTCTTTCCTTGACACGGTTTCTGCCATATCCCGTGGAAACAATTGACAGGATATCCTTTTCCATGACTCCGGCAGCATCAAGCACATTTTTTTTTACTTTAGCAATGGATTCGATATTTTTTACTCCCGTGGGAATCACGGATGAGGACAATATATTTTTGTTTTCATCAATCAGCACGGCATCACAGGAAAGGCTGCCGATATCAATACCAAGGAAAATCATTGGATTATCTCCTAAGTTTAAAAAATTTTTAAGAAAGCATTTCCATAAAAGCTTCCACACGGGTCTCTATCTGGCCTCGGGCAAGATTTCGTGAATCCACGCAGTCAATTTCAAGGTTCAGGACTGGTATATCAATGTCTCTCATTCCTTTTGAAACAAGTCCTCTTGCCCCTGTCCCCTGGCGGCATCCCCAGTGACAGGGATTAATGGCCCCATCAATCTGATAGTCCAGGGCAAGGGTCTGCATGTTTTTTATCCGCTTAGACGTATCCATGCTAAAGGGGATCGAAATCATTCTTTTTGCAATACTCTCAAAGGGGTTGTCAGGATCCATGGGTTCCCATGTAACAGTATTGAGTTCATCAATTACAATCTTAGCACCCAAATCATCTAACATTTTATCCATTGGAAAGGGATATTGAATCCTGTTTTGTATCCACATGAGCCTTGTTTTTTCTTTTGAAGCATGATGCCGGCTCGTTTTTATCCGCTGATTCAATTCATCTTTAAATGCCTGGCAGATATCAATCCCTTCTCTGGTGCCCATCAAAAGAGTCATTACAACACCAAAATCCCTTAATAGCCTGTTATCAACGGGAGAAGGTTTTGTCTTTGCAAGGTCATAAATGTCTCTTAAAAGCTTACTTGATTGGTTAAAATTTTCCAGAGCCATCCCCAGTTTTTCTTTTGACAGAGGTTCTTTTGTATGGGCTGAAACAAAATGTGTCAATTCTTCAATTTGGTTGGAAAGAAATCTTATGGCATCTTTTGAATAATTCTGGGGCACGTTTAAAATGAAAAAGTCTTTTTTATACTGGTTTGCAAAATTCTCCATAACGGCAAGGCCGGCAGTACAGGGGCTGCTTGTTCCTATGATAAAATCAGGTTCAGGCATGGCATTTTTTAAAACCGCTCCCATGACGGCCCTGTGATAAGCACATGAATCTGTAGCAAATCCTGCATCTTCAGCATCTTCAAAGAAAAAACCTGCAGTCTGGGTGGAGGCTAGCATGGCACCGACAAATTCAACAAAACAGGAGGTGACCCCCATGGAACTTAAAAGATCAAAAGGGGCTGTGACACCGCACCAGGCAATAGTTTCATTTTTGGTATACAGCTTTCTTCCCAGCCTGGAAAGCTCAAGTACATATTTTTTCCTGGCATTGATGCCTGAAGGGTCCTGGCTGAGTTTATCTTTTATTCCTTTTACAGTATTGTCAAAATGTTCATACATCATAATTACACCTCCAGCATTTCAGTAAATGCTTCTATTCTTGTCTGCTGCTGTCCCATGGAACCTTCTGTGCAGTCACCTTCCAGCATGAGGAATGGGATGGATTCCTTTTGAAGGGCCTGCCTGATCATGGGGATACGGGCTAAATAGGGATCGCAGAATTTTAAGGTAAACCCGATGACCCCTTTTGCATTGCTTTTTTTTGCCCGTTCAACAATTCTCTGTGCTATGCTGCCGGGTATGGTGGTGTCCATGGTTCTTGCACAGGGGGTCTGTTTAAGATATGAGTGGGCCAGGGATCTGAAGATATTATCATCCGGCCCTGTTTGAATCCGTGTGACAAATCGCGATGAGGTACAAAAATCAGTACCTACCACCTGCACGTTCCACTCTTCAAAAAGATCATACACCTTTGGATCAAACAAAAGATTTCCAAAAACAAAAACAGGAGCTGTAAGAGATTTGCAAGGATTTTCAGGTTCAATTTTGCTTTTTGCCATGGCAAGTGCTTGATCTATTGACTCAGTGGCTGCCGTATTGATGATTTGTTGAAGTCCTGAAGCATAACCTGGAAAAAAATCATTTGTCATTTTTTCTTCAATCTTTTTAATTGAGTCGGCAAGAAGGTTCCATTGGAAAATTTTCTCTTTTATTTTCTCTGATATTATTTCCGGCTCAAGGGTTTGATCGTTCCACTTGAAAAGGGTTCTGGAGAGGCGCTCATACTCTTTTGAAAGAAAATCAAGACTTAATCTGTTCATCCCGGAAGGCAGGTCTATCAGGATGATTTTATCATCAGGCCTTGCAACCTGCCAGGCATCGGCCAGACGTCTCATGGTATCGCAGGAATTGATAAAGACCATGCCTTCAAGGTCCGGCAGATCATTTTCAAGTGCCCGGTCAAGCACTTTTTTAACATGGGGGCATAAATTATCATGAAGAAGGTGTCCTGCCTGGTCCGGGGCTTTTGTTTCAGGCAAAATCCGGTAAGGAAAAAACCCTGCAGCTTCGATTAAAGGGACGGGTGTATAAGCACAGGTAAACCCTATTTTTTTATTCATTTTACATCCTCCTTACTGCAATTTAAAAGAATGGTTCGAAGTACATTTTTTGTGGTTTCAATATCTTTTTTTGAAATAGAATAAAGCACTTTTTCAAGGGTATTTGACAATACCTTTAATGCTGAAGCTTCGGCTTCAACTCCAGCCTTTGTCAAACAAATTCTATTGGCTCTTCTGTCGTGGGGGTCAGGCTCCCTTTTGACCAGCTGGTCTTTTTCCATGCGGTCGAGAAGTCCTGTCATGGTGGATGGTTCAAGTCCTGACCTTTTTCCAAGTTCGTTGGCCTTAAGCCCGTCCTCATCCCACAAGGATAGCAGAACACCAAGATAAGCCGGTTTGATTGTGCTGATGTTTTTTTTTGCAAACCCTTTTTTTAAATGGGATGTAATGGCCAGGGTTGCCCTGGAAATCAGGTAATACGGGCAGTCTGGTGGAAGCGGAAAATTCATTTTTTAGTTCCTCATCATATTATATTTATCCGAATAATACGTATACGTAATATATTGTCAAGAATTATTTTGTCTAAATTATTATTTACTTGGCTTTGTTTTTTTATTATGTTTGATTTCACAAGTATTCAGGAATTCATTTTTTGTTTTTAAACTTATTTAAGAGCGGATAAACATGAATAGTGAAGCATTCCCCAATAATCCAAAACAATTTGCTGCTGATCTGCCAGTGATAATCAAATCTATTATTATTGTTTTAATAATTTCCTGTGTTTTGATCAGCCCCATCCGGAATATAAGTTTTAACAGCAGCCCAGTAACAGGAATTGATGAGAGCTGTATTGAATATCTTGATAAAACTCTTAAAAGGGCGACCATCGCATATGGATTGTGCCGGGCCACAAATGCACTTGTTTCAGTTTTCCAGGAAATTGATATTGGATTTGAGCTTGTTGGTACAATTACTTTTAGCCCTTTTGAATGGTTAGATCCTTTAAATGATCTTGTAGAGAGATTTTCATGGATTTTACTGGCAGCAATGACGTCCATTGGAATACAGGAATTTTTTATAAGATTATTACCAGACTCGATTATTAATTTTATATTCCTGCCTGGTTTATTCATGTGGCTTACAGGGTTGTGGGCAAATAAATATCTTCCCATAAATTTGTTAACCATTGGCAAACATCTTGTCTTATTGGCTGTTGTTTTACGATTTATTATTCCTGCAGAAGTCGCTATTAACAACTGGATATATGATTATCATTTGAAAAATAAATATAACCAGTCAGTGGATAATATAAAAACAAGTGTCAAAGAAATAAAAAGAAGAACCCCCGTTGAGGAAATATCCATGGAGAATTCTCAAGAAAAACAAGGTCAGGCTGAGACAGGGTTCTTTGGTAAATCTAAAAACGCCATTGCCGCCCTGGGAGATCTTGGGACTAAATTCAAAGAGTTTCAGCTATGGATGAAAACTCAAATCCCTATTTTGTTTGAAAATTTTATTTCCTTAATTTTGGTATTCATCATCAGCACCATTTTCTTACCCATATTTATTTTATGGCTTATTGTTTATTTGATTAGAATAATAACAAAATCTCAGTTTGGGCATAAAGTAGAAAAGAAATTTAGAATAAATATTTTTTAAAAAAATTCATAAACCCAAAGAAAATTAAAAATTGTCGGAAATACTGATATTGATAATATCGACACTTTATTCTCAAAATGCTCATCCAAGGCAAATTGACCTGAACTAGTTGCTGTGCTGACAATTACAATCATTGCAGGAGACAGCAGAGCAAAATATTGTTTACATGTGCTGGCCCGGGGGTCGGGATCAAAGGTTCAAGCAGTTAGACTCCTGACGGCCAGACTAAGATTTTTTTCTCGATCTATTGAATCTGCTGCAGTTTTTGTTGTTTTTTGAATAGTATCATTGTAAAGGCAATCTTTTAATGCGTATACTAGTTTTTCAACACTAAGTCTTGATCTCCAGATGGGTTTTGCACCCAGATTGGATAAATATATCTGCCGGCCATGATAGAACTGATCAAGTATGTGGGGAACAATAATCTGTGGCACCCCGCATATTGCGCAGGTGGCCGTTGTTCCGGCACCGCCGTGGTGAATTACAACTGACATTTTTGAAAAGAGTTTTAAATGCGGGTATTTTTGAATAAAAAAAACATCATCATCATTACTGAATTTTGAAAATCCTTCCCAGAATTTTGCGATAATAATTCGCTTTTTGACAATTCGGGCAGCCTCAACCAGCAAAGGAATATTTCTTGCCTGGTCTGTTTTTGGCATACTCCCAAACCCGGCAAAAACAGGGGCAGATCCTGCATTAATAAAATTATCAAGCTCAGGCAGATTTTTTTTGGGTAATTCCAGGTGCATATATCCTGTCTGTGTATTATTTATTTTATAGTCAAAGGGAACTTTTGCTATCTGCCTGTCAGCAGCAATAATAGTGTTTTCCCCCAAAATATGCTCCCATGCATTTTTAATGGAATTAAGTCCTAATTTTTTTCTGCCTTTGTTTACAATCATGGTCAAGCAGAATTTATCCCCTGTCTTTGCTAAATCCCATGACAGTTTATTACACCATCTGGGAAGCCTTTGAAACTGAACCCCTGGAAATGGATGCGCTCTTGAGGGTAACATCTGAGGAGTAAATGCAATATACCGGTATGGAATAGATTTTGCCTCTGCCACAGAGGAAAGGGCAAACACTAAAGATGAACCAATTATCAGGTCTGCATTCTTTACAAGTTCTGGCAGTATTTCAAACTGGGTTTTAATTTCCCCGTATACAAAAGATATGAACTGAATGCCTGCTTTAAGGGAAACAGCATCTTCCAGATTATCTATAAATGCAGTAACATCTTTGCCAAGCCTTATATATGGGCACCCCAATTTTTTTGCCCAGGCTTCTTTTTCAGGAGGGCCTGCCAGCATAACATCATGCCCTGAAGATTGTAAGGCCAGGCAAAGAGCAAACATTGGCTGGACATCACCCCTTGAACCGCAGGTAGCAAGAAAAATACGCATTCTATATTTCCATATCAATTTTGTGAACCTGCAGGTTATGTTTTTGCAGATTCAATATAAATCATAGGCCCTTTAAAAAATTTGACTATAGATTTACCATAATAATCCGGGAGATGAACTCAAATTATACTTTTTCCCCATAGTTTTAAAGGGATATGTTTTCAACATCTTTATCCTTGCCCCATGCATGGGAAGGTTCTTTATGGTGAAGGGTTTTGTCTATACCTTTAACCATGATCTCCCGAGCTTTTTGAATTAGTTCATCCATATTCTCATCAGAATAATCTTTTACTGATATCGGCTCATGGATCTTCAGCAACACCTTGCCTGGGAAAAGATCTATCGTTTTATTAGGAAGTATCTTTCTTGTTCCAATGATAGTCACGGGGAGGATGGGCAGATTCAAATCAAGAGCCATCTTAAAAGCTCCTTTTTTGAAATCCCTTATTATCCCGTCAGAGCTTCGGGTACCTTCGGGGAAAAAGATAACGGATGTACCATTGACTATTTTTTTTTTTGCGGCACAAAGCGTTTTTATAGCAGATTCATGGTCAGCACGATCAATAAAAATGTGTCCCACTTTTTCGCACCCAATCCCTATGCCCGGAACCTTTCTCAGTTCATGTTTCATTATCCATTTAAAATCTATACCAAGAAAACCATATAAGATAAAAATATCAAATGCGCTCTGATGATTGGCAATCACCACGTAAGATTGTTGAATCTCGATATTTTTTCTTCCGGATACTTTTACAAATACAGGTGTCATCCAGACATTTATACGGGCCCATATGGCACCGCCTATATAACTTGCCACCCGGGCATTAATTAGAAAGGCAAGGGTTGCTGCAATTGAACCAAAAATGATAGTGGAGAGACAAAAAAAAGGGAAATATACAAGCCACTTATAGGGCTGATAGAAAAAATATAAAATTTTCATAGTAGTTTACCTGTTTTAGGGTTGATAATGAAATTATTTGTAATTTTTGTCAATAATTATATGATGTGAAAACCACAAATTTTTGTTAGACGTTCCAAGATGTATAGCTAAACCAAAACTTCAAACCAAAAACGGAGGATAAAATGGAATTCATTGAATCTCTGAATCAACGGGTAAAGAAACTTGGTTTTTTCAACATACAACTGGTCAAGATAAGTAACTGGTTTTTTGCTATAATTGTTGTGAAATATTATCCTGAGATTCTAAATGTCAGTATAATTTGGTTTGCAGGTTTGGCTGTGCTTTTTTCAATAATCCCGTTTTACGTAGCCTGGTTTACAAATGAAGAGAATGCATGATTTTCCGCCTTAGAACACCTCCACTTGAATCATCACCCCTTTTTTGATAATTATAAAAATAGAAAAAAATATAAGAAACGGAGTGATACTTGTTCATATTTCTCGACACAGATGATCTTGATGAGGATGTGCGGTTTACTGTCGGGCAGTATTTAAAAAAAAATAAAGATATAATTAAACAGGTATTGAAATGAAAAAAAAATGGCTCACAGCATTCAGCAATATGACCTATGGCATTTATGTTTTAACAGTTAAATACTCTGATTCTTTTAATGGAATGATCGCTTCATGGGTGACTCAGGTGTCATATGAACCCCCATTAATAATGGTGGCTGTTCATCCAAACCGATATTCTCATAGCCTGATTGAAAAAAGTGATGCCTTTGCATTGCATGTACTGGACAAATCGCAAAAAGATATGTTGAAAAGATTTAAAGGCCCTGACCCTGAGAAAAAATTTGTTGATCTTTCCTGGGAAACCAAAAAAACAGGAGCACCGATTTTAAAAGATTGCATGGCGTGGTTTGAATTGCAGGTCAAAGAACGCTATAGTCCTGGCAATCACACACTTTTTATCGGAGAAGTTATAAACAGCGGAGTTAATTCACCAGGCACTCCTCTTTGCACTTTGGAATATGATGGAATGTATATTGGAAAACAATAAAAAAATATCGGTTTGGAAGCATGAAGAAGTTTAAAAAATGTTATGGTAAATGATATTAGGCAAGCTATAGTTAAAAACTATTTAAAGAGATATTCAAGACCGTTAAGTTTTATTTCATAAACAGCTTGTAACATCTCTCCAAGTTTTCCTTCTGGAAACCCTTTATGTGAAAACCAGACCAAATATCTTTCTGGGAGGTCAACCAAACGTAATCCCTTATATTTACCGAATGGCATTTTTGTGGATGCCAGAGTAATGAACGCTTCTTTGTCGGGTTGAATGAATTTGGCCATATTGTTAAGATTTGACTGAGAAAAAGATCAATCCTGGATTTCTTTCAATATTTTGATTCCATTTTCTTTAAGGAATTTGATAGATTTGCTGCAAATAGGAGCGGTAATTTCCAGTTCAACCGATGCGCCTGATATTTTTGTTTTTATTATTTCCGCCTTTTTTAGGATCATTAATGCATCTTTCATTATGATTCTGCTTTTCCTTTTGATAACGATGATAAATTTTTTTTGTCCCATTTTTATTAAAACAGTTCTGGGTGGCAGCCCATAATGCTTTGGATCGACTATCTTTTTTTCAACGATTGTTTGTTTGGTAAGTGCCAATGGGTCCTCCTTTTAAGGATTACAGGTTCCGCAAGGCTTATAACCTTCTTCTATCGCTTTTTCTTTGGTACTGAAAACAGCAGTACATTTTTTACTTTTTGAATACTGACAATCAGAGCTATGAAAAATAAGAGTACCTGTATTGCCCTTCAATTGGGGAGCATCTTCAGCAGGCTTGTCTGTAATATTTTTTTCAGGGTCAGTGTCTGATAATTTCATCTCTGCTGGTTTGGCTTCTTTTGTTTCGTCCTCCTTGGATTCAGTTTCATCTGGCTCAATTTCTTCAGGCGTGGCCCCAGTAGCAGGCAAAGTTTTCGGAGGCGGATCAGGCAACTGTGTTTCTGTAAAACCTGACCTATTCTGACAATCGGTCGCCTCTCCACATTCATACTGCTTGCTCTCATACTTAAGATAAATTGTCAGGCATCCGGCTATTAATAAAATTATTGGTATTATGCCAGCAAAGAGGGTGAAAAACGCCTGAGGGAATATTGAGAAACAAATTAAGCCGAGGATAATTGCTATTGCTCCACCAATCATTTTTTTCATAAATAAATTCCTTTAATTTGAAAATTATAATAAATTTGTGCAGAGAGAATAACTAATTTTATTGTTGTATTGTTATTTTGTGACTGTTGTCAAGAAATTGGATTTAATGTGCTTGTCAGTTATGTGTAGGATGTATTTTTGCGGTTGTATTCCTCTAACCGATTTCATTCATAAGAATATCATGGACTTCCTTGCTCTCAATTCCCAGGTATCCCATGGTGATTGATGGTGAGGAATGATTATAATGCTTGCATAGAATCTCAAACCCAACACCATGATTGACCCGTTGATGATATCCCTTCTTATACTTAGTTTTTGGATATATTATACGTTTACTAAATATTCAAAATCGAGGATTCTTTAGTATTTTTTGTATATCCTTTATTGACAAGGCTCTCAGAG
>JABGOU010000039.1 GCA_018645325.1 Desulfobacula sp. | reverse complement strand
GACCGGGGCAACAAGAGTACTTCTTGATTTGCTTAAAAGGTCTCCGCATATCCTTAACTACAGACTTAGAGCATAGGATGGAGAGCAGCCATTATGTATGTTCTATTGGCTCAAACGATTGCTCAAATTAGCGTTGACTTTTATTTTGCTTGAATGTTCTTTTAAGGTGTTCTCATCAAAGTATTTACGATGCTGATAGGGTGAAGGATCAACCTTTTTAATGTCTATCATAGAAAAAGAAAAAGGATAATTTTTATTATCTGTAATGGGCATGATCCAAATCCATCAGAAAAAAAATCTCATTGCACGGGTTTAAAGGTTTAGATGGTTTATAAAAAATATCGGTTGAAGACCTGGATAAATACATTAATTTCCGCTAATCAGATGGTTTACATCATCAGAAGATAAATGCCAAATACTGCAGTCACAGCTCCGGTAACCGCCCTTATGGATACATGTTCTTTGTGAAGGAAAATTGAGAACGGGATAATAAAAATCGGGACCAGAGAGAAAAACGTGGAGGCCACCCCGGTTGTAAGATAATGAAGGGCCAGAAGGGAGAGCGATACCCCTAAAAAAGGTCCTAAGGCTGAACCAAAGGCTGTAAATAATAAAGCCCTTTTGTCTTTTACAGCCTTCATAACCTTCCCCCATTTTCCAGTGATGGTAAAGAGAATAATGAAACAAAGGAAGGCTGAAATCACCCTTATCTGGGTTGAGGAAAATGCATCCAGATATCCCGATTCTGTCCGCATGCCGGTTTTGCTTAAAATATATCCGCATGCCTGGCAGAACATTGCGCCAAATCCAAACAGAACACCCTTTGATGAGATGTCTCTAATATTTAGTCTGGAGGCTTTTTGATTTTTTTCAAGGATGACGATTCCCACTCCAAAAAGGGTGACAAACATACCTGCCCATTGATGAAGGACATAGGTCTCATCTAGAAATGACCAGCCGATTAAAGCTGCTGTAGGTGCAGCAAGGCTGTAAATGAGCATGGCAACCCTTGGCCCTATTTCAACAAGGGCTTTAAAAAGGAAAATATCTCCTATGAAAAAACCGATGGCCCCGGAAAGAGAAAGATAAACCCAGGCCCGGGCTGGAAATTGAACAGGCAGGATATACCCATACCTGAAAAATAAAAAAAAACTGAAAAGAACCAGGGCAAAAGTGAGCCTGATAATATTGACCGGGGTTGTCCCTACTTTTTTGGATGCAGCTTCGAAACACTGGACACTGATGGTCCAGCACAATACTGTTCCTATTGCTATTAACTCACCGGTCCAGAGCATGACAGTCCTTTTAGATTAAAAGTAAAAAAATTCTATTTAAATGATATGGGGTAAAAAGACAAGGGATAGAAAATTTATTTGTCTGTTCCAAATATATTTTGTACACTGATTTTTATGGAAAATACAGATTTGCTTGAAAAAGCTATGGAATTTGCCGGGAAAGGCAAAGGGAGAAGGTTGCTTAATACTTTGAATAAGAGAGATAACTATTTGACCTCTTTTGAGCTGGACAAGGTTTTGAGGATCTATTGCAAAATTGGTTTACCTAAGGAAGTTGAGCTATTGAAGACAAGGAGAGGGATTCTGGGAGATGATCAGTATAATACTTTGGCTGAAAAGGTCAGGGTTAATTGTTGCTCTGAGAGGTACGATGAATTTGCAGTTTCTCTGGGGAATTTGTTAACTAGTGGTATGAAGATGAACCCTACTAAGATGGATGTTTGAGAAAGTCTGCAATGAAAGTAATAGGCCTGATGATGAGTCAGGCCTATTACTTTCAATCAGGATAACAGCGGAGGTGCCCATAAAGGACTCTGTTATCGATTGACACTTAATTTTTATAAAAAAAAATAATACAAGTAAATAGGTAAAAACCCCTATTTTGCTCAAAATAGGGGTTTTTACCTATTAGAAAACAAGTCTTAAAAGAGAATAAATGATTGCTCCCAAACAAATGACTCCAATGGATAAAAAGATCCATCCCATGATTAGAACAAAAACAGAATACCATTTGCCTGGCGGATTAACTAAATATTTATCCAGGTCTCCTTTTTTGATCATTTCCTGATATTCTTTTGGTCTTTCTTCCTTGAATCTGGAAAGAGGAAGCCTTTGTGTAAAAACAACCGTATCCATGGGAAAATTATCAGGTCTCATGTGGGAATGGAAAAAATGCATGGAAAAAATAAAACCTGTTGCCAGAAGTGCTTCATCACTGTGAATTATGGTGGCGATATTTAGTGCCCATCCCGGCAGAAACCGGGTTGCAATTTCCGGAAAAGCAAGCGTTAAGCCTGTACTTCCAATGATGCTGATCCCCCAAAACACAGCCATGTAATCAAATTTTTCCCAATAGGTCCAGCGTCCAAATTCTGGTTTTGGTCCTTTTCCTATAAAATAGAGCAGATTATCTTTCACATCTATGAGATCTCGTGGCAAAGGTATTAATGAGTATTGCTCTTTTAGTAATCCAAGGATGGTTATTTTACGCCTGACAAAAAGAACAAATAATTGGAAAAGATGAGTAGCAAAATACAGAAAGGTAACAATAGCACCTATTCTGTG
Organism: Desulfobacula sp.; assembly: GCA_018645325.1. GTDB lineage: Bacteria > Desulfobacterota > Desulfobacteria > Desulfobacterales > Desulfobacteraceae > Desulfobacula. The sequence continues at coordinate 34,269 of JABGOU010000039.1, read as the reverse complement.
TATTTTTCCCATTATGTGCGGACCTCCCACTAAATGAGCTATACCTGCAAACAATGGGTTATCAGGAAACTTTAACGACATACCCGTAATTGCCAGAGTCAGAAAGCTGATAATGATCATTATATGCAAGATCGTGTGGGACACATTAAATCGTTTGACATGTTTTTCATTATTTTTGTCCAATACAATGGATTGCCCCTGATTTTTTCTTATTGAGAATCTTTCAATCAAAGATCGGTTCAGCCACAACAAAGCATGAATCCCAAAAGCAGCAAAAGTAAATACAATGAGCAACGTCATGGCCCAGAACGGATAAAACAATTCTGGATATTTTTTGCTGTCATGGTGATCTGCATGGGGCATAAACTCGGTGAAATTTTTATTGGCTTTTTTGTGGCATTCCTGGCAAGTTTTCTGGATATTAATATCAGACAGCATGGATGCAGGATTTGTGGACACTAAAAGATCATGGGATCCATGACAATTGACACACTTGGCAACTTTTTCGCTACCAAGCTTTGCAGCTTTTCCATGATAGGTACCAAAATAGGTCTTGATCAATTTCTCATGGCAGGTCCCACAACGATTAACGACATCGAATTTTGTCTGGTTCAGTTTCGTATCGGCAATATAGTGCTGTTCGGTTCCATGACAATCATTACATTTTGGTGCCTTAAGTTCTGTCTGGTCTTTTAAAACAACCTGAGTGTTTTGTCCTGTGCGTGCCAATTTGATTTTTAACTGCTCAACTGAATGGGCACTTTTTTCAAGTTTTTTCTCAACTTTGGGATGGCAGTTTGCGCAATTGGGTTTAAATATTTCTGAAAGGCCCAATTCAACTGCTGTTTTCCCTTTTGAAACATGAGATTTAAATGCCTCTGTATTTTGATAAATTTTATCTGTTTTTGGGTGTAAAAAAACATGACATCTGATGCAGGTCAATTTTTTATGAACGGTCACTTCCAATTTGCTTTGATCAACAAATTTGGATCTAAATTTCTCATCAGGCGAATCGTTTAGTATCGGATCTCCGTGGCACTCCAGGCATTTAGCATCAGTGGGCCCCACAGTGGTAAATTTTTTGATATCCTCGTAAGAGGCAAAAGGTATATAAGGTACCTTTTTTGTCATGGTAGAAGTCGGACTATGACAATTTTTACAATCGTTTTTTATGATTGTAAAAATATCTTTCTTAAAGGCATCATCGTTTTTAGCGCCGTTCTTAATCCATTCCGCCATGACGTCGATATCATCATCATCTGCCACCTGCTCATTCATAGAGGTTTTCATGGCAACAACAATTCGGGACTCGGTATTTATAAGCTTACCGGTTTTAACATCAGAACTTTCTGGATTTGGAGTTGCGGTGGCAGGAGGCTTATGAAAAAAGATTCCCAAGGTCAAAAGAATACCGATCAAACCGGTTGTTAAAGCGATTGTTAGCGCCCTGATACCTCTTTTGCGTATGTTAAATTTAATCATTCTTAAAACCTGCCCCATATTTTTGGGTGGAAAATGTTGAAATCTGTCTGCCCCGGAATCAGGGCTGACAGATTTCAAGTTTATATTTTAAAATTTACTTTGATCTATTTGAATGTCATCCCGATGGAGCCTTCATGGTAGACATGATTGATCTGGGAATTGTCAAAAACAGATATTCCAAAGTAATAGGTTTTAGCCATGTCACTGAATTGGACATCCTGAATTTCAGCTTTATCACCTGTAGTAGCAAGAGCGCGTTTGACTTCCAGTGTCCACTGTCCGTCTTTCCAAGCGCTTTGTACTTTGATATCGCCTCTGTGACCCGTAAATGGAGTGATCACGATTCCTGGAACAACGTCTCCTGCTTTAAAGGTATCGACAAATTTTGCTTTTAATTCCGGCAACACCCAATACTTATCTTTTTCACTATAGGGAGAATTCATAAAAGCCGGGCCTGTTTTGTCTGCATTAAAATTGTTTTTATAACCACCGCCGGTTTTTACATCGCCATGGCGACCCCAGTTTTTATTTGCCTTTGGATCTGTATTGTCATCCACAAACTGATCGTCAAACATTCCCAAAGGACCGGTTCTAACGCTTTTCCAATGCCACATGTCAATGGTTTCGCCAGGTTTATTAGTGTATTTTCGCCCTGCAGAAGTATCTGCAATGCCGTTATTCAAACCTTCTTCGGTCAAATGACAGGAAACTGCGCACCCTTTCTTTTTAAACCCTTTGACCTTGTTGATTTCCCAATACATTCCCAATTTGTCTTCATAATAGGTGTTATCATGTCCCGTACTGTCTTTTTTTATAGATTGCTTCCAGCTGCCATCGGCTTGTTTTATCCATGGAAATCTTTCAAGACTTTGTGTTGGATCTGCATATTGAAGATAAAAATATACATATTTATCATCATACAGGGATTTTATTTTGACAGTGGTTTCCCGAATGCCATTGTATCCATTGTTCGGTTCATAAGGCAATTGATCCAATTTAACTTCCAAGGCTGTTGCTTTGTCCCAGGCTTTTTCTGCCATGGCATCAAGCGTGATAGCCGTATCGGCTTTTACGCTGACAAGCTTCATTGGCGCTTTTTTGTCTTCGGCCAATAACGGGTTTGCTATCATCAGCATCGCTGTCATAACCAGGCCCATTACCAAAATTGATTTTCTTGCGGTTTTCATATGTTCCCTCCAATTAAAATTAATAAATAAACATCAGCGTCTAACCTTTGATGATTAAATCAGTAACTGAGATTATTCTGAGTATAAATTATCACACAGCGTGGTACTTAAATAGTGAAATTATATTCACCTTTGGCAACTATTATGTGAAGAAAAGTTCACATAAAAGCATTGGTGGCAGGAGAAATGCAGGCTTGCTAAACTATTTGTCAGATAAATAATTGTCCAGTATATTAAGGCATTCCAGAACTTTTTTGCCTTCTTTGGTAAGCATGTATGCGTGTTTCATATCTTGTCGTAAAATTTTTGCCGCTCTTAAAGTTTTTAGATGAAAAATAAGTTTGGTATGGTCTTCAATGTCTAATTTGCGTGCGGTCTCCATCAAACGTATCTTTTTACTTGTTTGAAAAAGACGAATGATTTCTCTTCTAATGGAATTGGACAGGGAACTTAAGGTTCCTTCAAGTTTTAACTTTTTAATGTTCCCTTCAAAGCGAAGTTCTTCAATAACCTGTTTGATCATAAGAAGAAGTGCTTCAATTTTAAAGGGCTTGGAAATATATTCACTGGCCCCTTTTTTGATTGCGATAACTGCATTTTCAATGGAGGCAAAGGCTGTTATCATTATGATTTTAGAGTTAGGACTGATTTTTTTAAATTCCCCCAGAGCGTTGATACCATCGATACCCGGCATCATGAAATCGAGTAAAACAACATCAAATTGCTGGTCACCAAGCTTTTGCATTGCTTGTTTTGCAGATCCGGCCATATCGTTGGGATACCCTGCGTTATCAAGGATTTCTTTCAAGTTTTCCCTGTATTCTTTGTCATCATCTACGATAAGAATTTTGCTCAAAATGATTTCCTTTTATTAATTTGACTTTGTCTAAGGCTGTTAATTAATTAAAAATAAAGAAAAACTCAAGGGATGGGTAAATTAATGGTCGTATCTACCCCGCCCCATTTATGGTTCTTAAGTGTTATTGTTCCCCCATGCTGTTCAATAATACCATGGCATATTGAAAGCCCTAACCCGGTTCCCTTTTTTGTTTCCTTGGTTGTGAAAAAGGGGTCAAAAACCTTTGCTAAATTTTTTTGAGCGATACCTGTGCCATGGTCTGAAATCAGGATTTGGATTTTGTCTTTTACCTGGCTTGTTTTAATTAATAATTCTCCGGAGTTCTCCATGGCCTCTATGGAATTATTGATCACATTGAGGAAAACCTGTTCCAATTTGGCAGCATTGAGCTTGACTTCCGGAAGATTTTCTTGGAGACGTACGACCTTAAACCTGCTTAATTTGTTTTTTAACTGAGCGATGGCGCTGTCTAAAACCTGATCAATATCCATTGGGTATAACATTGCTTCCTGTGTTTGGGAGAATTGGAGCAATTCTTTTGCAATGATTGAAGCCCTTTCAATATTTCTATCAACGGCATCCAGTTTTTTTTGAATTTTTTTATCATTTAAAGTGGTATTAAACTGGCTTCTTAACATTTGCATATTAAGAGAGGCATTGGTCAATGGAGAGTTTATTTCATGGGCGACTCCGGCAGAGAGAAGGCCAAGAGAAGACATCTTTTCCGATTGAGCCTGGTTTTTAATCTGTTGTTCCAGTTTTTTTCTCGTGTGGATATCAAAAATATTCAAAGCTTTGAATAGGAAAGCTGTGATCAAAACCGCACATGTACCGCGAAAAAATTCAACCGGAATCGAAATTATAGGGATTTTGACATGGGATGGAATAAGCCCTGCAAAAATACTATAAAAATAAAAACCAAGCCCTGCGTATAAAAAATATCTGGAAACAGGAAGGCTGATTTTTTTAACTTCTTTGGAATAAAGTATCAAGCCATAACTTGCTACTAAACTTCCAAAAAAGCCAAAGGTTTTTCTTAAAATATTATTTGAAAATTTAAAAAAAGTAAAATTTTGGTGATCTGATTCAAATTTGAAAAAATATACCAACATCAGAATAAATAAAACGATTGCAAATGGTTTTAACCATTTGACCACTTTGTTTTTGTTAATTGAAAAGATCAGCGATAAACCAAACAGCAATAAAAATAAAAAAGAGGCCCCAACGAAAATCAGGCCAAAAATTTTAATATTATATATTTCATTATAAGTAAATTGATGTCGGGTACTCAGAAGAAAAAGTTCGATCCACTCATGTGAACCATGAATAAATCCGAAAAGAGATAAAAACCATAAACTATTTGATATTTTCAAGTTGCTGGCTTTCATATCTTTCAGGGCAATGGAAGCTCCTAAAAACAGAAAAGCCAGCCCATATAAAAAATAAAGGGTATATACTGTGAATATATTGTTAATTATAAACATGTTGAATCAGTTCAAATAAATTGCACTATTTTTTGTTTAGGGTCCACTCAAAAATGTAAAGTTATTTTTGAGTGGACCCTTAGGCCTCAAAATATTATTCTCTTAGTATACTCTTTTTAGTCAAAAAATCATAATACTTATCCATGAGCCCTACGGATAAAAAGAACCATCCTATAATTAAAACAAAAATGAAATACCATTTACTTGGTGGATCGACTAAATATTTATCTAAATCTTCTTGGAATTAAAGCGTGGCATTCAAGAATTTCAGAAAAATACTTTTATTTTTCCTGAACAACAAAATTTTCAGAAACAACAGACACAATAACTTTCAAGGGGAGATAATTCAGGTACAAATAAAAAAGAGTTGAGTATATGGGAAAAAACCGGAATTTCTCCTTCTGGAGATTGGTATTTAATAACAAAAGACTTTATGATGGCAACCCTGAAAAAAGCCAATGAGGTTAATGGATATTTTATGACTGACTCTTCCACATGGGTAGCTGGCAAAAAAGATCTTGGCAATATCAAGGTTCTTTTTAAAGGTGACCCCTATTTGATCAATACGTATCACGGACTATGCCAACCAGAAGGTGCGACAAAAGCTCAAGGATATGCCTCACAATTTATTGATTTCCTAAATTCAGATCATGGACAAAAAATTATCAGAGACTATGGAAAAAGTCTGTATGGACAAGGCATGTATAATGATGCAGCATATGCGAAAAAGTATGACCATTAAAACAGAAAAACATGATAATGGATAATGACAGGAAATTGTTGACCTCCAACAAACCCCATCTCCTTGGCAAGCATTATCCAGCACCCTGTTCTGTCCCGACCCTGACAGAACAGGGTGCACTCTTTCCGGAGAATTTCCTCGTTAATTATGACACGTTCGATAATTTTACCAAATAGCTTCACTTTCTTAGTGAGTATAGGTATTACCAATCAGGGAGACAAATTCCCGATATGCCTGCCTTTTCACGCCTTACAGGTGACTCAACTCCTAACCTAAAGGTCACGCGCAAAAATTGCTAACTTATTTTTGAGTGAACCCTAAGTATTTTTAATTTACTGCATATTTTTAAAATATGGGTCATCTTCGACTAAATAAAAAAAAATCTAATTCAATAATTCCAAATCAGTATTTATGATGTCTGCAAAAAAATTTTGACAGATCAACTTTTCTATATAAACGCAATGCTGCGGTTTTTTACGGATACCTGATCATTCAAGGTCCAGAAATCGTAAAGAACACCCATACCAAACACACCTCCGGTCACAAGGTAGAGAAGCCCGGAAATCCATTTTCCCATGTACATGCGATGGACACCAAAAACACCCAGAAATGTTAGAAATATAAATGCAAGGGAGTAGTCAATATCACCTGAAAAGTATCTAAGATCTGCCTCTTCATCCATGGAAGGAATCAGGAAAAAATCGATGAGCCATCCTATTCCAAGCAAACCGAGAGTGAAAAAATAGAGAGTGCCTGAAATCGGTTTTCCATAATAAAATCTGTGTGCTCCAATAAATCCAAATATCCATAAAATATACCCGATTGATTTTCTATGTGTATCGTCTCTGTGCATTGCTTTTCCTTTTTTTTAAAAAATTAAAAATATATTTCACTTCAAGTAAAGTATTAGCAAACTTTATGCCAAAACCAAATTGGCTTTAATATCATTAACATAGAGCAGGATCTTGGATACCAATAGCCATTTCATAAAAGGTAAATGGTTAAAATAACCAATCAGTGGCTAAAAACTCTACTCTTATGGTTATGGAGCAGCCGGGCAGTAAAACTGAATCTTGATATGGATCGTGCAAAATGATATAGTTCAGGACTTTGAAAATTACAGACAGTCAGGGTTAAAATTAAATGCAAAAACAAAAAAGGGATAAGTTTATTTTCAGATGCCAGTCCTGTGGCGGACAGACCCCTAAGTGGATGGGGAGATGTCCTGATTGCAACGCCTGGGACACTTTGGTGGAAGAACAGATTAGTTCAGGTGTGTTGAAAAAGAAAAAATCTTCTTTTTTACCTGAACCTGTCCTGCTTGACTCTGTAGAAGTTAAAGAAACGGACAGGATTAAAACCGGGGTAGGGGAATTTGATCGAGTGCTTGGGGGTGGAATTGTTGATGGCACATTGATTTTGATTGGCGGCGACCCTGGAATTGGAAAATCCACGCTCATGCTTCAGGTGTTGTCCAGCTTATCCAGTTTAGGTAAAAAGTGTCTCTATGTATCAGGAGAAGAGTCTGTCCGGCAGATTTCAATGAGGGGAAAAAGGCTTAATTCCCATGGGTCGTCCATGTTTGTGGTGTCTGAAACCGATCTGGATTCCATTCTTGCCATGGTGGGATTAACTAAATATGATGCTTTGGTGATAGATTCCATCCAGACAGTGTTTCATCCTGATGTCTCTTCAACCCCAGGCTCTGTGACACAGATCAGAGAAGCGGCCATGAAGTTTATGAAGCTTGCAAAGACAACGGGTCTTCCTATTTTTCTTGTGGGTCATGTCACCAAAGTTGGTGCCATAGCCGGGCCCAGGATTATGGAACATATGGTGGATACTGTTTTATATTTTGAAGGGGATAAAAGCCATGTGTTCAGAATTTTAAGGGCCGTTAAAAACAGGTTTGGTTCCACAAATGAGATTGGTGTGTTTGAGATGAATGAAAAAGGGCTGATCGAGGTTCCCAACCCCTCAGCCGTCTTTTTAGCTGAAAGATCAGCCGTTGCACCTGGTTCTGTTGTGACCTCATGTATGGAAGGCACACGGCCCATCCTTGTTGAAATTCAAGGCCTTGTTTCAAGTTCCAGCGGGACACCAAGGAGGACGATTTTAGGTCTGGATAGTCACAGGGTTGCTTTAATTGTTGCAGTAATGGAAAAAAGGCTTGGGATGAATCTTACCGGTCTTGATATTTTCATGAATGTCACAGGGGGAGTGAAAATAGTAGAGCCGGCTGTGGACCTTGCTATTGCAACAGCACTGGCGTCAACTTTTCTTGATAAACCAGTGGATAAAGAAACTACCTTGATTGGAGAGATAGGACTTACAGGAGAGATAAGGGCTGTGGGTCATGTTCAGGCAAGAATTAAAGAAGCTTGTAAAATGGGATTTACAAAGTGCCTTGTTCCCAGCAGTACGATCAAACAATTATCAAAAATTAAAGGAATGACCATTGAAAGTGTCAGCTTTTTAAAAGATGCCATGGAGGTCTTGTTTTAATGGCAGCCAAAAAAAAGAAAACCCCGAATAATAAAAAACCTGGCAAGAATCAGTGGGCAGATCATTTGACTCAAAGGGCAAAAAATGAGAATTATCCTGCTCGATCAGTGTATAAACTTGAAGAAATTCAAAATAAATTTCAAGTTTTGAAAAAAAAGGATATGGTGCTTGATCTTGGGTGCGCACCGGGTTCATGGTTGTTATATGCAGCCAAAAAGGTAGGGAACCAGGGAAAAGTCTTTGGTATTGATTTAAAACAGATCCAGATTCTATTGCCTGAAAATGTAGTTGCAATTGAAGACAATATACTAAATATGGATAATGGATCTGTTTTTGATGAAAAGACCCGATTCAATACAATACTCAGTGATATGGCTCCTGCAACAACGGGAAGAAAGGACGTGGATGCATTAAGATCTTTTGACCTTTGCAATATGGCTTTAAAGGTTGCAGATGATTTTTTGCTTAAAAATGGAAATTTTGTTTGCAAGATATTTCAGGGTAATGACTTTAATGCGTTTCAAAAAAATGTTAAGTCCAAATTTAAAGATTGCAAAATATTTAAACCGGAAAGTTGCAGAAAGCAGAGTAAAGAAATATATATTATAGCAAAAGGTAAGAAGTAAGGAGGATATACAAAAATGTCAGGACATAGCAAGTGGTCGACAATAAAGCATAAAAAAGGTGCTACGGATGCCAAAAGGGGTAAGATTTTTACCAAAATAATAAAGGAAATTACAGTTGCTGCAAGGATGGGTGGAGGTGACCCTGAAACTAATCCAAGGTTAAGGAGTGCGTTGATTTCAGCCAGATCCGAGAATATGCCCAAGGACACATTTGAAAGAGCAATTAAAAAGGGAACCGGCGATCTTGAAGGGGTTGATTACGAGGAAATCCTTTATGAAGGCTATGGCCCAGGCGGTGTTGCTGTTCTGGTGGAATGCTTAACCGACAATAGAAACAGAACGATTGCAGAGGTGCGCCAGGTTTTTAATAAAGCCGGTGGAAATGTAGGGACGGACGGGTGCGTTGCCTGGATGTTTGATAAAAAAGGGCTTATTATCGTCAATAAAGAGGATTCAGATGAGGAGACGCTGATGGAATTAGCGTTGGATGCCGGAGCCGAAGATATTAAAGAAGAGACCCAATCATTTGAGATCATTTGTGAACCAGCCGATTTCGAGGCAGTCAAAGAAACCATTGATGCGGCAGATATCAAGTATGAAATGGCTGAAATAACAATGATTCCCCAGAATATGACAAAGGTTGAAGGAAAAGATGCCGAGCAGATGATCAATTTCATGGATGCGATGGATGATTGCGATGATATCCAGAAATTTTATTCCAATGCTGATATTCCAGATGAAGCATTTGATGCAATGTAAGATTTCATAAAAAAAGGAGCCATGATTTTTTCTCGGGCTCCTTTTTTATGCAGGTCAGATTTTTGTTTTTTATAGATCGATCATTTTTTGGACAGCACCCAATGCGTCTTTTCTAATGTTTTCTTCAACCTTTATTTCTCCGGTTAGATTTTCAAGACTGTCAAAAATGTTTTCCAGCGTAATTTTTTTCATATCCTTACAATACATTTTTTTGGAAGCAGGATAGAAGGTTTTTTGGGGATATGTTTTTGATATGGGATAGAGCAATCCTGTTTCAGTTCCCAGGATAAAAGAAGAATGCTCAGATTCTCCTGCAAATTTTATCATTCCTGAAGTAGATTGGATGCTGTCGGCAAGAGCAAGAACTTCGGGCGGGCATTCCGGGTGAGCGATAAAACATGCCTTTGGGTGGTCTTTTTTGGCCTTTAGTACATCCTGGGACGTTAAGGTATTATGAAAAGGGCAGTATCCATCCCAGAGATGAATTTTCTTTGAGGTGTTGGCAGCAGCATATTGGGCAAGATTTTTATCCGGTGTCATCAGGATTTCATCACTATCAATGCTGTTGACAACTTTTATTACATTGGCAGATGTACAGCAGATATCGGAAACAGCTTTTACTGCAGCGGAAGAATTCACATAAGTGATAACCGGTATATTCCCCAGCTCCTTTTTTTTTGCCGCAAGAGAAATAGGATCAACCATATCCGCCATGGGGCAACCGGCATCAGTATTTGGTAAAAGTATAGTTTTTTCAGGAGAGAGAATAAACGCTGTTTCAGCCATGAAATGTACTCCACAAAAGACAATTATGTCTGCATCGGTTTTTGCGGCTTTTATGCTTAATTCAAGAGAATCACCACAAAGATCTGCAATATCCTGAATTTCAGGGGGTTGATAATTGTGTGCCAGAATGATGGCATTTTTCTTTTTTGCCAGTTGTTTTATTTTTTCTTTCATTTAAAAATCCTTAATCATTTAATCCAAATCTATAATATTTAACCCTTTAAAAGGTTTAAATTCAAACAGGGCTGGATCAATTTCTTTAAATTGAATATTTTTAAATTCAAACAGGGTGGTATCATTATATGGATTATATGTAACAACCCTTACAATATTATTATTTTTTTGTGAAATCCTGATAGCAATTGAAGAAATATCAGCATTTTTTTCTTTTGCAGACAGATCAATTTCTACATAATCGACATTAACCTCTTTAATATGGATAATATAATTTTTTCTGATAAGGGAGATGTCCGATAAAAAAGCGCCTCCTCCACCAGCCTTGAAAAATTGAGATGCATCCCCCTGCATTACCTGGTTCTCCTGGGGTCTAAAAATCCATAGCAATTTGCCATTGGTAATTATTTTATGGTGTTCAGGCTCCATATATTCCCATCTCATTTTTCCTGGATGACTAAAGGATGCTTTTCCCGATGCACTTTCTTTAATATCAAGAGCAGAAAGTTTTGAAATTTGAGTAAAATCAGCTTCAAAGCTTTTGCCGGAGTATTTTTTTTCAATGGCAGTTAAAATATCTTCTTTAATAGTATCATTGTCCAGAGCATATGCAGTTGAACATAAAATACAACAGCCAAGAATGACTGGAAACAGATTAAAGATGATATAGTGTAATAAAGATTTCAATTAATTTCCTTTACGTGTGACCTTCAGGTTATTAATACTATCTAAAAAGCTTTCGAACATCTTTGCGTTTGTCTTCAGCATATATCCTTCGTAATTTTGGTTTTTCGATTTTCCCAGTTGGATTTCTTGGGACATCACCAAAAAAGATTTTTTTAAGCTGTTTGTATCTTGGAAGTTCCTGCTGGAATTCGATTATATCACTCTCACAAAGCATACACATAGGTTTAACGCTTATGATTCCTGCAGGAATTTCTCCAAGCCTGTCATCAGGGATACCTATGACTGCAATGTCTTTGATTTTTTCATTGTTTTGAAAAAAATTTTCAATTTCAACGGGGAAAATATTTTCTCCGCCGTAGATAATCATATCTTTTTTTCGGTCCACAAGCCAGATAAAACCATCCTTATCATACCGGGCAATATCACCGGTGTAAAGCCACCCGTTTTTAAGTGCCTTTTTTGTTGCCCCGGGATTTTTATAGTATTCTTTCATTACGCCCGGACCCTTGACAATGAGTTCCCCTGATTCATTGGCAAAAAGATGGTTCCCCTGTTTATCAACAATTTTTGCCTCCCAGTCAAATCCTGGTAATCCTATGGGGCCTATTCGATGGGCATTTTCAATACCCAAATGAACGCATCCCGGGCCTGTTGATTCGGTAAGGCCGTAGTTTGTATCATAATCTTGATTTGGGAAATATTTTTTCCAGTTCTCAATCAAACTTGGAGGTATGGGCTGGGCACCGGCGTGCATCAGCCTCCATTGGGAAAGAGTGAATTTTGAAAGATCAATCTCTTTGTTTTCAATGGCTATAAGAATATCATGGGCCCAGGGAACCAGAAGCCAGGCAATAGTACACAGCTCTTCTGAAACAGCCTCAATAATCCATTGAGGGGTTACACCTTTGAGCAGAATACATTTTCCTCCCACAAGAAAACTGCCCATCCAGTGCATCTTGGCCCCGGTATGGTACAAAGGCGGAATACAAAGGAAGATGTCATCATGGGTCTGGCCATGGTGAGCATGTTCAACACAGCAGGCATGTTCAAGATTTTTATGGGTTAAAAGAACAGCTTTGGGATCACCTGTTGTACCACTGGTAAAATACAGGGCTGCATCATCTTCTATATCAAGGTCAACATTTGGAGGATTATTTTTTGATGCAGATTCAATAAATGTGTCATATTGAATCGCCCAGTCCGGGCAGGACTTTTCCGGACCAGTGAAAATCCATAAGTGAACAGATTTTTCAAGCTCATGTCTGACAGCTTCAATTCTTTCAATGAACTCCACTCCGAAAATGAAAATTTTAGCTTGCGCAGTACTAGTGCAAAGAAGGATCTTGTCTGATTCAAATCTGAAATTTAGAGGCACTACCCATGCGCCAGTATAAAGGATGCCAAAATAAATGGGGAGCCATTCAAGGCAGTTTGTCATCAATTGTACAATTTTTTCCCCTTTTTGGATGCCCTTTCCCTTAAGGGCATTGGCAAGCTTATTGGAAGCTTTAAAAAATTCTTTCCAGGTAATGGACTTCCTGGAGTTTAAAGAAGGTGTCCGTTCGACAAGAGCTGTCTTGTCACTATATTTTGAAGCATTTCTGGCCAAAATCTGAGTAATAATCATAGTAATTGTTCAGCCCGTTAAAAAAAATTATCCTCAAACCGCTGTCTGATGTATATTTGCAGGAGGTTAAGCGAATAGCCTCGAAACAAATATCCATCAGACAGGGCGGGTTCAAACGCAAGAGCTGAATAATTAGTAATCATTTATAATTAAGAGCCCTTCTATAAATATGAAAAATCCTGCCGGGTAACTATAGACCACGGCAGGATTATATTCAACAGGTTTTATACGAATTTTTATCCGGTTTTATTTATCTTTTTTAACTTCTTCAAAATCAGCATCTACAACATCGTCGTCATCTGCGGGAGGAGCACCGGCAGAACCTGAAGCCTCGGAACCGGGAGCACCTTGGCCGGCTTGTCCTTCCTGGGCTGCCTGCTGGTACATGACTTCGGCAAGCTTGTGGGATGCCTTTGACAGGCTTTCCATTTTTTGTTTAAGCTCATCAATATTGTTTGAATCTTTAGCCTGTTTCAATGCTTCAACAGCGGATTCAATATCTTTTTTTGTTGCTTCATCAACCTTATCTCCATGCTCTTTCAAGGTTTTCTCAGTCTGGTCAACAAGTGCTTCTGCACTGTTTTTTGTATCAACCAGTTCTCTTTTTTTCTTGTCCTCTTCTGCATGCAGTTCAGCATCCTTGACCATCTTATCGATTTCTTCCTCGGAAAGACCGCTGGCTGCAGTGATTCTGATGGATTGCTCTTTGGCTGTTGCCTTGTCTTTGGCTGCTACATGGACAATCCCGTTGGCATCTATATCAAAGGAGACCTCAATCTGGGGAACCCCTCTTGGTGCCGGTGGAATTTCAGATAACTCAAATTGTCCAAGGGTTTTATTGTCTGCAGACATTTGTCTTTCACCCTGTAGTACATGGATGGAAACAGCTGGCTGGTTGTCGGCAGCTGTTGAAAATACCTGGCTTTTCTTGGTTGGAATGGTTGTGTTTTTTTCAATCAAAGTGGTCATCACACCGCCCAGGGTCTCAATTCCAAGAGAAAGAGGTGTGACATCAAGAAGGAGCACGTCATTTACATCCCCCTGGAGAACACCAGCCTGGACAGCAGCGCCCATGGCAACGACTTCATCCGGATTCACGCCTTTATTAGGTTTTTTCCCAAATATTTTTTCAACACGTTCTTGAACTGCAGGCATACGGGTCATACCCCCGACAAGAACCACTTCATCAACACCGCCTGCTCCCAGTTTGGCTTCTTTAAGGGCCTTTAGACAGGGTTTCTCAAGCTTATCCAGAAGATCTGCCACCAGAGATTCAAGTTTCGCCCGGGTCAGTTTAACATCAAGATGTTTCGGACCCGATGCATCTGCTGTTATGAAAGGCAGGTTGATACTGGTCTCAGTAGATGTTGAAAGCTCCATCTTTGCTTTTTCAGCCGCTTCCTTAAGACGTTGAAGCGCCATTTTATCGCCCCTGACATTAATTCCCTGGTCCTTTTTAAATTCATCGGCAATATAATCAATAATTCTTAAGTCAAAGTCTTCTCCACCCAGATGGGTATCTCCGGATGTTGATTTTACTTCAAATACACCATCACCTATTTCAAGGACGGAAACATCAAATGTACCACCACCTAAATCAAATACAGCAATCTTTTCCTCACCTTTTTTATCAAGGCCATAGGCTAAGGATGCAGCTGTGGGCTCATTGATAATCCTTTTTACTATAAGGCCGGCGATTTTACCTGCATCTTTTGTGGCCTGTCTCTGGCTGTCATTAAAATAAGCAGGTACTGTAATAACAGCTTCTTTGACTTCTTCGCCCAGATAATCTTCAGCCGTTTTTTTAATATTTGCCAGTATAAAGGATGAAATTTCAGCAGGACTGTACAGTTTTCCTCTTAAATTGATTCTGGTGTCACCATTGGATGCCGCTTCAATTTTATAGGGAAGAATAGGGATATCATCCTGAATTTCCTTTGAATTAAATTTTCTTCCGATCAGTCTTTTTACTGCAAAAACAGTATTTTCCGGATTGGTAACAGCCTGTCGTTTCGCAGCTTGCCCCACAATGCGCTCACCACTTTCAGAAACAGCAACAATAGATGGCGTGGTTCTACCTCCTTCTGCATTGGTAATGATTTTTACTTCACCGCCTGCTTCCATAACTGCTACGCATGAATTGGTTGTTCCAAGATCGATTCCTATTATTTTACTCATAACATACCCTCCAAGATATCTTTAATTTTCTTTAGTTTCTTTAGTTTCTTTTTCTATTCCCTTTGAGACAACAACCATGGCAGGCCTGATTAATCTGTCATGGAGGAGGTATCCCCTTTGAAGTACCGTTGTTACGGTATTTTCCGGAACCTCAACGGTTTCCTCCTGGGTGACTGCCTGGTGGAAGTTTGGATCAAATGGTTGCTTTTCAGCTTCTATGGGCTTAACATTAAACGCCTCAAAAAGTTTGAGAATTTCCTTGTAGGTTAGTTTGACTCCTTCAAGCAATCCCTCTTTATCTGCATTTTCTTTTGTGGAAAAGATTGCCCGTTCCAGGTTATCTACAACCGTCAGAAGTTGTCTGAAGACAGCTTCATTGGCAAATTTTTTAAATTCATCTGATTCCCGCTGTTTTCTTTTTTTAAAATTTTCAAATTCAGCTGAAAGTCTTAAAATACGATCTTTTTCAGATGCAAGTTGTTCTTTCAGCTCTTTGATATCTTCTTTTTTGTCGGAATTGACTTTGATTTTAGCATTTTTTACTGGAGAATCCGGTTTAGCCGTCTCATCTTTTTTTTTCGTTTTTTCTTTTGCCAATTTTTCCTGCTCCAAATATTCCTCTGCTTAAGAGTAATTTATACAAAATGAAAATTGAATTATGGCTGAAAAATAAGTCTGTTTAAAAGCATGTCAAGATATAAAATTTATGCTTTGAAAAGAAAAGATCCGGCTGGCAGAAGGGCAGCGTAAAATTGCATGACCGGGATCGATCCACGACACAGAAGAGATCACTTATCGCTGCTTCCTTCCGGACCTGACGAGGTTCGTGGCCTTCTGTTACGAGGCGACCGATCAGAATAATCCGCACCCGGCCTGCTCAGCCGGAAGAAGTATATATAGTTGCTTTTTAATTTTTTTTCAAGGCTAATTTGCTTTGAGACCAAACTTAATTGCCCAAAACCAAGATTTGGTTTCGACATATTGAAGCAGGTTTTTATGGTAAATTGGAAAGGGGGTACGAAAAAAATGTGTTTATTGGTCGGGGCGAGAGGATTCGAACCTCCGACATCTTGCTCCCAAAGCAAGCGCGCTACCAGGCTGCGCTACGCCCCGATTCAATAATGAACACAATCACAATAACTATCATTTTAAAATAATAAAGGCAAGAAATTTAATGATCGGTCTCTATTTTTTTTTAAAATAAAGATGAATACTTTTTGCAATGAGCACTGCATATTCATCAAGAATGGCGTTTGTTTCTTCAGTATCAGGGGGTAGTATTGAAATGGATATTGGCTCAATCAATATGGCCGGCATGGTAGCACCTTCAAGGATTATTGCAGGGGCACCGTTTGAAAAATAATTATTTATTTTTTTTACTGCTGAAAAAACATTTAAAAATGAGTTTACAGCTTTTTTAGTTTCAGCCTGCTGCAAAAGAGGTTGCGATTTCCATGTGTTTTCTGCAGCATGGACTTTACTTTTTTCCGGCTCAGGTGGATCAAAATAGTATAAAAAGCTTGAAGCATCTCTTGAATTATTCAAATGGATGCTGAGAAAAAAATCAGCAGAGTTTTTATTGGCTATAAACATTCTTTCCCGTTGGGAGATACTGATATCCTCTGTTCGCGTTAAAATTACATTGTAATGGTTTTCAAGTTTTTGGGCTGTTCTTTGGGCAAGCTTCAAGACAATATTTTTTTCTTTTATCCCGCCTGATGCGGCAAGTCCGCTGCTATTCCCACCGTGACCCGGATCAATAACAATAATGCGTTGTGTGGTTTGAATCATTGTGGCGGAAAACCCTGTGCCGGGCATGATCATTAATACAGTGATAATAAAGAGAAAAACGGTTTGTTTGGCCAATTTTCTTGACACCTTTATATATAAGCGTTATTTTAGAAAACTTTGTGCAAAAGTACTTTTGATGTAATATTATATATATTACATTTTTTTAATTATTTGAAGTAATGTTTATTATATAATCCAACTTTTATTAAAATGAATACAGGACGGAAAAATGCAGGTAAAAATTGAGGATAAAAGCAGTGTGAAAAAAATGTTGTCTTTTGAAATATCTAAGGAAGTTATTACAAAAGAGTTGAATAAGGCTTACAATGAGTTGAAAAAAAACGCTGATGTAAAGGGTTTTAGAAAGGGAAAAATTCCTCGTAAGGTATTGGAAAATAGATTTTCAAAAGATGTCCACGCAGATGTGGCACCTCGTTTAATCCAGGAATCATTTATTGAAGCCGTTAAAGAACATGATTTAAATATTGTTGGTGGGCCTCAGATGGACCCGCCTCCACTGGATCCGGAAAATGCCTATGCCTTTGAGATTACTGTGGAAATAAAACCTGAAATTGGGGATATTGAATTTGAGGGAATTGCTCTTAAACAAACCAATTATGAAATATCAGATGGTGAGATAGAAAGCCAGATTTCCATGATTCAGAAAACAATGGCTAAAAAAGAGAAAGTACAAGAAGAACGTCCTGTAAAAGATGGTGATTTTGTTCTTATAGATTATGAAGGTTTTTTAAATGAAGAACCCTTTGAAAAAACACCAAAAATTGAAAATTATGTCTTGGGAATCGGGAAAGAAGCTTTGCCCAAAGAATTTTCAGAAAAATTGACAGGTGCCATCCCGGTACAGGATCTTGAAGTAGAAGTTTCATATTTGGAAGATTATTATGATGAAAATCTGAAAGGCAAAACTATTGTCTATAAGGTGAAACTGAAAGAAATTCAGGAAGAAATTCTGCCTGAAGTTAATGATGACCTTGCAAAAGGTCTGGGTAAATTTGAAACCCTTGAAGATGTCAGAACATCTATTCGTGAAAATCTGGAAAAAGGATATGCACAAAGGATAAAGCATGAACTTTCCGAACAGATTTTCCAGATTCTTTTGGAAAAATATGAGTTTGAAGTGCCTGAAGCAATGATCGAAGGTGAACTCAATGGTATTACAATGGAAGCAGAACAGGCCTATGCCGCAAATAATACCTCCCTTGAAGAAGCCGGCCTGAGTAAAGATATACTCAGGACCCAGTATCGTGATGTTGCAGAAAAACAGGCCAGGAGACATTTGATTTTAGATAAAATTATTTCCCAGGGAAAACTTGAACTTAACGATGAAGAGCTTGAAAAAAGTTTTGAGGAAATGGCTGTGGGAATGAATGCGCCGGTTGATGCGGTAAAAAATTATTTCAACATGGATCCGAAACAACTTGAATATTATAAACATACGCAGCTTGAAAAAAAGGCTGTTGACCTTATAATAGAAAAAGGAAGTGTCACACTTGTTGAACCGGATGCGGTTAAAGATGATGAAGAAATTAAAGAAGACGATGAACCAAAAGAAGTAAAAGAGTAATCATTTAGTGTTCAGTCAGCAGTATAAAAATGAAAACAAAATAATGATAAGGAGTTGAATCGTGCCTCTAATTCCAATGGTTGTTGAACAGAGCAACAGGGGGGAGCGTGCTTATGATATTTATTCACGCCTTTTAAAAGACAGAATTATTTTTATTGGATCTGCCATTGATAATGAGGTTGCCAATGTTATTGTTGCCCAACTTTTATTTTTGGAATCAGAAGACCCTGAAAAGGATATCAGTTTTTATATCAACTCACCGGGCGGGGTGGTAACAGCCGGAATGGCCATTTATGACACCATGCAATATATAAAACCGGATGTGGCAACAGTATGTATCGGCCAGGCTGCAAGTATGGGAGCACTTCTTTTAACTGCTGGTGCAAAAGGAAAAAGATTTGCTCTGCCAAACGCCAGGATTATGATTCATCAACCACTTGGCGGTGCCCAGGGACAGGCCACTGATATTCAAATCCAGGCCAATGAGATTTTAAAGATGAAAGATAGATTGAATGAAATTTTATCCGCTCACACGGGTCAGCCTATAGAAAAAATATCAGAAGATACAGAAAGAGATTTTTTCATGTCAGCAGATCAGTCCAGAGAATATGGTATTATCGACAGGGTTGTCGCCGACAGAAGTGAGTTGGAAGAAGACATAGAAGAATCTTCAAAGGAGTAGCTAAAAATTATGGCTCGGAAAAAAGAAGACAATGATCAGTTTTTTTGTTCTTTTTGTGGCAAAAATCAAAAAGAAGTTATAAAATTGATTGCAGGCCCAAGTGTTTATATTTGTAATGAATGTATTAAGTTGTGCGGCGATATTATTGAGGATGAAGAAAAAGAAAAACAAGTTGATGCAGATGGGTTCAAGGAGTTTTTAACACCTAAGCAGATTAAACAATTGCTTGATACTTATGTCATTGAGCAGGATCGTGCTAAAAAAGTTCTTGCTGTGGCCGTTTACAACCATTACAAACGTTTGAGTTCAACCATGGAAAAAAATGATGATGATGTTGAAATTCAAAAGAGTAATATCCTTATCATCGGGCCTACCGGATGTGGAAAGACTCTTCTTGCACAGACTCTTGCCAGATTTTTAGATGTTCCTTTTGCTATTGCAGATGCAACGGCTTTAACCGAAGCCGGTTATGTAGGGGAAGATGTTGAAAATATTGTACTCTCCCTTGTGCAGAATGCAGACTATGACGTTGAGAAGGCCCAGAAGGGCATCATTTATATTGATGAGATTGATAAAATTTCCCAGCGTGGGGACAATCCATCCATTACCCGGGATGTGTCAGGGGAAGGCGTTCAACAGGCGCTTTTAAAAATCATAGAGGGAACCGTTGCCAGTATTCCGCCAAAAGGGGGAAGAAAACATCCCCAGCAGGATTATGTAAAAGTTGATACATCCAATATCCTTTTTATTTGTGGGGGAACTTTTAATGGCTTGGAAAAGGTTATTGAAAGAAGAATTACAAAGAAAACTATGGGATTTGGAGCAAAGATCGTCGGTAATAAAGATAAAAATATCGGAGAACTGCTTGAGCAACTCAAACCTGAAGACCTGATTAAATTCGGTCTTATACCGGAGTTTTTAGGCCGCCTGCCTATAATTACATCTATTGGTGAACTCAATGAAAAATCTTTGGTTAAAATTTTGACGGAACCTAAGAATGCCCTTGTCAAACAATACCAGGAATTATTCAAGATTGAAGATGTGAAGCTTCATTTTTCTGATGAAGCCCTTGAGGCAATGGCCAAAGAAGCAGTGCAGAGAAAGTCGGGCGCAAGGGGACTTCGTGCTATCATGGAAGAAACAATGCTGGATATCATGTATGAAATTCCTTCAAAAGAAAATGTGAGAGAGTGCGTTGTAGGTGAAGAGGTTGTTTTAAAAAATGAAGCCCCGATCCTGCTTTATGAGCAGCCTAAAAAACAGGCTTGAAAATATAGAGAGTTCTAAAATTTAATGATTAAATTGCCTAATTTTATGCACCCTGATGGTTCGGAAAGTGAAAAAAAACAACTGCCGCTTGTGCCTTTAAGGGATATGGTTCTATTTCCATTTATTATTACCCCTGTTTTTGTTGGAAGAGATAAATCCATTAAAGCCCTTTCCAAAGCCATGGAGGCGGACAAGAGAATTTTTTTGACCACCCAGAAAAACCCCGACGTTTTAAAACCGAATATTAAAGATATTTTTCAGGTCGGTACACAAGCAACTATTACTCAGCTTCTCAAACTGCCCGATGGAAGCGTTAAGGCATTGGTTGAAGGGGGTAAAAGAGGTAAAATAGTCAAATTGCTTGATGAGGATGGCTTTTTAAATGTTGAATATATCGAGGTGTTTGAAGAGCCTCTGCCAGAAAAAGCAAGGGAAGCTGCTATCAGAACCCTGACCGAGGCATTTGAACATTATGCAAAACTTTCCGGCGCCGTGGCCCAGACCTTCTTTAAAACCCTTGATGCTATTGCCGCCCATGAGTCTAGATATGCTGATACCATTGCTGCTCAGATGCCATTTAAAATGGGCGATAAACAAAAATTGCTTGAGTGTGGAAAATTAGAAAGCAGATTTTTTTTATTGTTAAAGCTGATTCAAAAGGAAACAGAAGTCTTTACCATGTCCCAAAAAATAAAGGGAAGGGTAAAGGATCAAATGGAAAGTTTGCAGAAAAAGCATTATTTGAATGAACAGATGCTGGCCATTAAAAAAGAAATGGGAGACGAAGGAGATTCAGCAGAATTCCTGGACCTTGAGAATAGGATAAAAAAAAAAAGAATGTCCAAAGAAGCTGCCTCTGTTGTACGAAGAGAATTTGAAAAGCTAAAGATGATGTCTCCCATGTCATCGGAAGCAACTGTGGTCAGAAATTATATTGACTGGTTGATTTCTTTGCCATGGTTTAGAAAGAACAGGTCAAAAAATGATCTTAAAAAGGCTGAACATGTTTTAGACCAGGATCATTATGGACTTAAAAAACCCAAGGAAAGAATTCTTGAGTATTTGGCAGTACAGATACTTGTCAAAAAAATTAAAGGACCGATTCTCTGTCTTGTGGGACCTCCTGGAGTCGGGAAAACATCCTTGGCAAAATCAGTTGCTTCGGCAACTGGAAGAGCCTTTGCCAGGGTTTCTCTTGGCGGTGTCAGGGATGAAGCGGAAATAAGGGGTCATAGAAGAACCTATGTAGGGGCAATGCCTGGCAAGATCATTCAAACCTTGAAAAAAACAGGGTATAACAACCCTGTGTTCTGTCTGGATGAAATTGATAAAATGACGGCTGATTTCAGAGGTGATCCATCATCTGCATTGCTTGAAGCGTTGGACCCTGAGCAGAATAAAAATTTTAATGATCATTATCTTGAGGTGGATTATGATCTTTCCCAGGTTCTTTTTATCACTACAGCTAATACCTTGTATGATATTCCGGCACCATTGAGAGACAGGATGGAAATTATCCAGATACCGGGGTATACAGAGTATGAAAAATTTAAGATTGCCAAAGGGTATTTGATACCAAAACAATTGAAAGAAAATGGTCTTTCAAATACTGATGCGGTTTTTTCAAAAAATGCCATTCATGCCATTATAAAACAATATACAAAAGAGGCAGGGGTAAGAAATCTGGAACGGGAGATCTCTTCCGTATTAAGAAAAATAGCCAAAGAGATCGTTCAAACCAATAATAGGAAACTGCATAAAGTTTCAACTACCATGGTTTTAAAATATCTTGGGCAGCCCAGCTTTAGAAACAGTATTTTGGAAAAAGAGGACAGGACCGGAATTGTTACAGGCCTTGCCTGGACCCAGGCCGGGGGTGAACTGCTAACAATAGAGGTTGTAACAATGCCGGGCAAAGGAAACGTGCTTGTAACAGGCAAGCTTGGAGATGTCATGAAAGAATCTGCCCAGGCAGCAGTCAGTTATGTAAGGTCCCGCAGTAAAGCATTAAATATCAAAGAAGATTTTTATAAAAAACTTGATATCCACATTCATGTACCAGAAGGCGCAATCCCAAAAGATGGTCCTTCGGCAGGTATCTCCATGTGTACAGCTGTGGTTTCAGTTTTGACCGGGAAACCTGTTTCAAGAATGACAGCCATGACAGGCGAAATTACATTGCGCGGAAGAGTGCTGCCTGTGGGAGGTTTAAAAGAAAAATTGTTGGCCGCCCATGCCAATGGTATTAAAAAAATAATTGTTTCAAGAGAAAACAAAAAAGATATCAAAGAGATTCCCAAAGCCATTCAAAAGCAAATGGAAATCGTTTATGCTGAGAATATGTCCAAAGTGCTCGAATATGCCCTGTTGTGATATGTATTTATTCAAGATATGATATAAATTCTTTCATAGCATCTTTTTCGTCTTTTGTGGCAAGGGCCCTTCTAATTTCAATCATTTTTTGATATTCATCATTATCCAGCAGCAGGTCCTCGTTTCGGGTTCCTGATTTATTGATATTTATAGCCGGCCAGATTCTGTTTTCTGCGCACTCTTGGGAGAGAAACAGATCCATATTGCCTGTTCCTTTAAATTCCTGATAGATAATATCATCCATGCGACTGCCCGTGTCAACAAGAATGGTGGCAATAATGGTTAAGGAACCGCCATTTTCAAGTTTTCTTGCGGCACCGAAAATTTTTCTGGGAAATTCCATGGCATTTGCACCTAGACCTCCGGTCATTGTTTTGCCATGGCTGTCCGTGCCTGAGTTAAAGGCCCTCGTCATTCTGGTCAAAGAGTCAATAAATACAACTGAATTCTGCCCAATCTCTGCGCATCGGATAGCTGTATGCATTGCAAGGCGTGTCATTCTCATATGCTGGCCGATCTGCTGGTCTGCTGAAGAGTATAAGACATGAGCACCTTGTAATCCCCTTTGAAAATCAGTAACTTCTTCCGGCCTTTCATCAACCAGGAGAATAAAAACTTTTGCATCTGGATAATTAAGCACCACCGAGTTTGCCATATGCCTTAATATGGTTGTTTTTCCGGATTTAGGAGGTGAGATAATAAGTCCCCGCTGGCCCATTCCGATAGGGACGATCATGTCCAGAGCTTTTCCAGTGATATCATCTTTGCTTTGAGTAATGATATAACGCTCAAATGGGTTAATACTGGTTTGATCCTGCAATAGGGGTGTGGCGATAAATTCCTCAAAGGGAAGCTTGTTTATCGTTTCAATTCGGAGCAGAGCAAGATTGGGATTGCTTGGGCCTTTTTTTTCCCCAAATCCCTCAATAAAGCTTCCCTCTTTTAAATTAAATTTTCGAATCAGGCTATTTGGGACATAGGTGTTTTCAGGTTTGGGCTGAAAATTTTCTTCTATCGTTCTTAAAAATCCAAACCCCTTATCCATAATTTCAAGATATCCTTGTACAGGTTCCATTGTCAACTCCTTGTCTGAAATTCATGACGAATAAAATTTTGAATAAGTGATTGATCGTCATCGATAATTTAAAAAGCTTAAGATTCAAATTCTTTAAGATGAAAAATTGAATTGCTATTTAATCATAAAATCACTCATAGCATATTTTAATACAAGCTTGCAAGTATAGCTAAATAATTTTGATCTTTAATAACGTCCATAATTTTATGATGGTTTTTGCTTGACATAATTTTTTTTTATTGATATAAATTCTCTTGTTTTTCGGGCGATTAACTCAGCTGGGAGAGTGCAACCCTTACAAGGTTGAAGTCGCAGGTTCAAGCCCTGCATCGCCCACCATAAAAGCTGGTTCCGGGGGTGTAGTTCAGTTTGGTTAGAACGCTTGCCTGTCACGCAAGAGGTCGCGAGTTCGAGTCTCGTCACTCCCGCCACGAATACAAAGGGTTTCAGCATTTAGCTGAAACCTTTTTTATTTTTTGGTTGCGGATTTTGGTTGCGGCTTGTCCATTTTTTGTGTAAATTTTCCTGATAAAGAGCCCATTGCATTTTCGACAGCCCCATCTAATTCATGTAAATAAATTTCCGTGGTTTTCATATTGGAGTGGCCCAAAACTTTTTGAATGGTTTTAGTAGATATTTTCGGGTTGTCTGCCATGAGAGATGACATAAGATGCCTGAGAGCATGAAATCCAAAGTGTGGTTCAATCCCGGCCCTTTTGCAAATTCCTTTCATGAATTTTGGACGGTGAAAATATCTGTTTTCATTTCTTTCATTATAAAATAGCCAGGTATTTTGTTTTTTATTTTGCCACATCGTCCAGAGAGTGCTGTATAATTCTTCATTAATTGATACCATTATTTTTTTATAACTTCCGTCTTTTGTTTTTTTCGTCCATTTTATTAATGTTTTCTTTTTAAAATTAATGTCTTCCCATTTCATTCTTAAGGCTTCATCTATCCGGGCCAGGGTATGCAATAAAACAATCAGCAAATCTTTTTCATCTGTATCCGGGTTTGTTGCCAGGAGTAGTTTAATAATATCGGTTTCTTTTGGTATTTGTTTTTCTTTGATAGTGTGGGGAAGTAGTGCAATTTTTTTGCATGGATTTTTCTCGATACACTCTAATATATCTTTGGCGTAAGTGAAAAAGGCAGACAGTTCTTTTCTATGGACGTTGTAATTATTATTGCTGTGCCGGGTTGCAAGATATTTCGAAATTATTTCTGCCGTTAAATTTGTAATAGGGGTGTCACCACCAAGGAACTGATAAAGACAGTCGTAAACATATTTTTTGTGTTTATAAACACCAACAACAAATCTTCTTTCTGCAAAATCAAGATACAGGTTGCATGCCTCTGAAAATGCCATGCCGAGTTCTTTTGTCTTTGGATGTTTTATTTCTTGTCTTCGTTTTACTCTGGCTGCCTCTGCTTCCCGCCTGTCTATAAACCCCCTTGCTGCATAACTTTCCCCCTGATACTGGAAACTGTAGCACCAATGCTTTCGGGTCTTGTCCTTCCATAATCCCATTAATTATTTCCCCTCTAAATCTTAACACACCTAATCCGGCCGGATTAAAACCACAAAATTTCCTTCTGTGTTTATATACGGTTTTTTCAGAAATTTGCAATAGCTCTGCAACATCTTTAGGGGTTAAAAGTTTTGGTCGGGAGCCGGTCAATTTTTATCTCCTCTTAGAAGAGCTAAGCGGTTTCCAAAAGGAGATTGCCGGATATATTTTGATCTGATTTTTGTTTGGACTGGCAGAAAGATACAAAACCGGCAAAGATCCATTGTAATCTTTTCCGGTTTCTATAAGCTGATTTTTCATTGCCGCCTCCCTATGCTTTGGGAGGTTGGAAATCCTGGAAGATGTTCCGGCTGCTATCGTTTCAAAAAATAATCAGGTTGTCAAATGTTTTTTTGTTTCAGGAGAAAAACAGGCCTTGGGGTGATATGGCATAGTGGGGGATCATGACTTTTTATTCAGTCATGTTCTGCATTCAATTTGACTGCAAATACTATCCATTGGGATATTGATTTTTTCTCCGTATTTGCTTTTGTTGAAATCTTTGGCAGCTCCTTTAAGAAGATTATCGATATCCTCTCCTGACAGGCCCTTTAAATTGGCATAAATCAATCTGATAAAGCGGTCATTGGACTTGGCAATTTTCTGCTGGTTATTTTCCCACCTGGAAAGCGTTGATTTGTCAATACCGAGATACTCTGCAAATGTTTTTGCATTTAACCCTACATTTTTTCTCAAAAAAACGATTTCTTTACCATCCAGCGATGTTGATTTCTTAACAATCAAGCTGCCAATAACTGTATTCAATTCAATTATGTTGGGGATAGACGGGAAAGATTCCCCGCATTTACACCTGTGTATGCAGATATTGCCTAAATATACATTGTCCAGGCCGGACTCTGTATAGTGATATACCTCTTGAGACTCTTTCATATTGGAATTGCATTCATGACAGATCATAGCATTCCCTCTCCCTTAAAATACAGTTACACATCTTACTGTATGGCAATACTCATAAATAGCGGCAATAAACACAAGACTCTCGCCTTCAATGTCTTTCCCTTCGACCCTGCATTGCCAGCTATCATGTTTCTCATTATATTCAATCGTTGCAACCTTACCCCACATTAGCACATTTAATATGTCATCAATGTTTACATGCCGCTCTATCATCATTTCTCGGCAGTGTTTCGAAGGTTGGACATAACCTTCATTGGCAATTTTGCGCAAACAATTTTCAGCTTCATCTTTAGTCATATTATCGGTATAGTTGACGTAAAGTCAATAAAAAGTTATTTTTTTCTATCTGCTGGCAGGGTATCAACCAGGTACTATTGTGTAAACAGGTAAAAACCCTACTTTATCCTTTAAGAATCAACCTCACCGAATCCAGCCGCCTTTTATCCGGAGGAATGGGAAGCCCGCCGAACATTTCTCTATCAACCCATTCCTGCCACTGGTCGTTGACAGTTTTAGTCACGGCGTAAAGAGACAGCCTATAGGGTTCCTTTGGGCCACCTTCATAGATAGTTGTCATGAATTTTATATTCTGCTCAATTTTTGGAGTTTTAGGCCAGCACAGCCCAATATCCGGTTTGTCAACTACCAACCATACATATTGCCCGGGTTCAAGATTGCGCGTTTCAGCGGTTATTTTTACTTCATGGCCGGTGGATGATCCAGCAACCGGTGAACTGATCTTTCCCATGGGACCTGTCGAAGGTTTTATGGAAAATAGAGAAGGTCCAAAATAGAAAAACGCCCCCAGGCAAAATGTAACAAAAGAAGTAAGAGCAATGATTTTATATATATGATTTTTTTTGACGTTATTTTTTTTATGCTTGTGAATTAATCCAATTATTTCCTGTTCTGTCTCGTTTTCAGCATTCAACCTTTTTTCCTTTTATCCGTGAGTGAGATGATTTCAGTAATTTCGTGTTCAGCAGCCTCTGCAGTTTTTTCTGTAAGTCTACGCTTTATTAGATCAAAAAGTTTTTCTTGCCCCTCTGCATCAAGTTCAAGGCCAGTTTTTTCAAGAATATTGTTATAGACCCTTATGATGTTTCCAACTGGGGGAGATTTTCTTTGCTTGATAGTTTTGTTGTCTTCAGGTGAGACGGATTCGATAAATGAGCTTATCGTTTTAAAACCACAAGCCTTTGCAAATTTTAATTGAGTGGATCGTCCAGCATTTTTTTTACCATTGACAATCATATAGATGTACTCAACAGAGCACCCATATTGGAAAGCGATTTCTCCTGCGCTTTTATTCTTGGTATAGTGTTTTGCAGCCTTTATAAATTTTTCATATTCTATGTCGGTATCAATCATAAGCGAATTCTAACCTATAGATTAATTAAAGCAATTAAAAAAAACTAACCTTTTTATAACTTTTTGGTTGACATTAGCTAACCTATTAGTTAAAAAAAGTTATGAAAAAGCTCACCCAAACGTTTATAGCTCAACAAATAGGTGTATCGAGTGCCTATGTTAACTATTTGGTTAACTGCAAAAAAAGACCTAACTGGCAAACAGCAAAAAAACTTGCCGAAGTTACTAAAACAGATCCAATTCTTTGGCTGGAAGGAACCTCGGATGAAATCAAACAAGCCTTGTCCCAATCAAATCCAAACGTGAAGGAGAAAGTGGCCTAGATGAAGTTTCAGCTTAAGGACAATTATTTCAAAAAAAATTCGAAACTGCACGCAAAAAGAATTTCCAAGGTTTTCCATGTTTGAATTGATCTTGGATAGAGCCTTGGCAAAGTGCGGCAGTTCTAAGGCTTTAGCTATTGAAATAGGGAAATCCCCATCTGAAATCACAAAATTCAGGGCCGGTGAATCAGGCCTTAAAATAGAACATCTTGAAAAACTTATAAAAATATCGGGATTGATCATTGCCCCGGCAGACAAAGAAGCCAAACTCAAAACAGCTTTGAAGATAATGAGTGAGCTGTTCATTGAGGAAACCAAAAACACCCCATAACAAAAAGGAGAAGAATGTCAGATAACACAGCAGGCTATTAGTATACAAGCACACCCCAGGGTATTGGGCTTTGGGGAAATTATTTTAAAAGTGGGGGGTTGGGAATCCTGGAAGATGTTTCAGCCACCCACAAAGGAAAAAAATGAAAAAGGTAATCACCAAAATTTTGGTATTTATTGCACTAATCGGGCTCTCGATGATCGGCCAGGACAGTGACGATATCAAGGTTTTTTATTTTGTTAATATTTTAGGAATAAGCCTGTTTATGAGTGGAGTTGGTTTTTCATATCTTTTGAACAGGAAAAGGAGGGTAGGGGATGGATAAATTAACAATTAACAGAATCCGCTATAAAAATTTTAAGGGCTTGGCAGATTACACCCTTGAACCGAATGGGAAAGATATATCTGTATTCGGTCAAAATGCCACTGGCAAGACAACTCTGATAGATGGAGTTTCATATTTGCTTTTCGGGAAAGACAGCTATGGTAGGGCAGATTTTCAATTAAAACCGGTTGATAAGGACGGTCAGGAAATCCATAATCTTGAGACTGAGGTTGAAGGGGTTTTTGATGTTAACAATAAAACCATAACCCTCAGAAAACGGTTCCAGGAAAAATATACAAAGAAGAGAGGTGAACCCCGGCAGACCTTCACCGGACACACAACAGATTATTTCATTGACGATGTCCCAGCCAAGAAAAAAGAATATGATATAAAAATATCAGAAATTATCGATGTAAACGCATTTAAACTGGTGACAAACCCATTGGAGTTCAACAATCTTCACTGGACCGGCCGCCGCCAGATTCTTCTTGAAATGTGCGGGGATGTTACAGACCTGGACGTCATTGATTCAGATAAAAAACTGAAAAGCCTGTCTGAGATACTGGGTGACTGTTCTATTGATGATCATAAAAAAAAGATCCGGGCCAAAAAACGGGAGATAAACAAAGAACTTGAACAGATCCCTGTCAGGATTGCTGAAAATCAGGAGACTGCCAAGGATGCCATGCAACCGGACTACAGAGAAAAAACACGGCTGGAAAAGGTTTTGGAAGAAAAAAAAGAAAAACTCCGGTCTCTAAGATCCAATGAGGCATTGAGCAGTAAAAAGGTCCGGCTGAATGAGGTTGATTCTAAAATACTGGTATCCAGGAATGAGGCAGATCAGAAACAGGCTGATTTGAAAAAACCGATCCTACAGGCCATTGAAAAGCTTGAAGCAGAGCGTCGGGATTTAACAGGTAAGATTAAGGACAATGAGTTTAGGATCTTCCAGGATGAAAAGCGGAATAAGGTGTCTGAAGATGCAATTGTCAAGATCCGGGAAGATTGGCACATAGAAAATAATAAACAGCCGTCAAATGATAACACCTGTCCCACATGCGGTCAGGACCTGCCGAAAGATATTGTTAAGAATACTATTGGAATGTTTAACCGCTTAAAATCTGACCGGCTGACAATGATCACGGCCACGGGTAAGGAAATGGCGGCCAATATAGAACAGCGGAATAAGGATATTGAGGCGGCCAAAGTTGAGATTGCCAAGCTGACTGATATGATCGCCGGTGTTGATGAGATTATTGCAAGGAAAAAAGCTGAGTTTGAAAAGGTCTATGTCGGTGTGGATATTGATGATCTGGACAGGCAAAAAGATGTGCTTGAGCAGGAAATTGATGCATTGCTCAATGGGTCCGTTGTGCAGGAAGAAAATACACAGCGTGAAATTTTTGAATCTCAAGAAAAGTTTGACGAATTAAACCAGCTTGAAGCTTCATGGAAGGCTGCCGAATCATGCAGGATTAGAATTTCAGAGCTTGAGGCCCAGGAAAAAGAGCTTGCCGCAGAATTTGAGCGGCTGGAAGCTGAGATATTTCTTATTGAAAAATTTATTATCAAAAAGGTTGAAATGCTGGAAGGGCAGATCAATTCAAGGTTCAAGCTGGCCCGGTTTAAGCTGTTTGAGACTCAGATCAACGAAGGAATCAAAGAGTGCTGTGATGTTCTTTATAACGGAGTGCCATACAACCATGGCCTGAACAGTGGGGCCAGAATAAATGTCGGGCTGGATATCATCCAGACTTTATCCGAGTATTACGGATTCCAGGCTCCTGTCTTCGTTGATAACAGAGAATCAATTAATAACCTGTTTCCCATTTCTTCCCAGGTGATCAGCCTGGTTGTATCCAATGACAAGGCATTATCAATATTAAAAACTGAAACTCAAAAGGCTTCATAAGGAGAAAACTATGGCAATAAATAATTTACCGGCAATTCAAAGAGAGTTGGAAAATCCCGGGATCGTGGCCAGGATAAACACTCGGTTGGGTGAAAAAGCAGGGACATTTATTACATCAGTCCTTGATCTTTGCGGGGAAGACCAGGCTCTCGCAGAATGTGATCCAAAACTGGTCATAAAAGAATCACTCAAAGCAGCCGGACTTGATCTGCCAATAAACAAGAATCTGGGGTTTGCTTATGTAATCCCATATAAAAAAATTCCCTCTTTTCAGATGGGTTGGAAAGGATACGTTCAGCTTGCTATCAGGACCGGTAAATACAGGCATCTTAATACAGGGATTGTGTATGAGGGTGAGGAAATGATTGTTGACCGGATCAGAGGTACCCTTGAGATAGGCGGCAAAAGGACTGGTGATAATCCTATCGGATATTACTGCTACATGGAGCTTTTAAACGGGTTTCAAAAAGCCATTGCCTGGACAAAAGAAAAGGTGGAAGAACACGCCAAACGATTTTCAAAAAGTTACAGTTATTACCTTGATAAAAAAAGAGGACGGAAACCTGTTTGGGTAACTGATTTCGATGCTATGGCACTTAAAACAATGTTTCTTCAACTGGTTCCCAAATACGGGCCGATGACTATTGAAATGTCCCAGGCCATATCAGGGGATCGGTCAGACTTTAAAGGGTTTGATAATCAGGTGTCAGAAGAAATCCAGGAGAACGCCAACGAGGAAATAATCGATATCCCTAAAAGTGGAGATGTCGTGGATGCAGATTTTTGTGACGGTCAGACTTTGACTGATGCTGAAAAGGCTGAAATCGAGCAGGAAGAGGCCAATGCTGCCATGGCAGAACCTGGATTCTAAAGGGGCCTTGGATGATTGACATTAAAACAATAGCCTCCGGGTCCACCGGGAATTGTTACCGGATATCTGATGGTGAAACCATCATTATGATTGAGGCAGGTATCAGTTTTCGTGAGATCCGCGAGGCTTTTGATTTTAGACTTTCACAAGTATCTTGCTGTTTATGCAGCCACGAACATGGTGACCATTCCAAGGCCATTAAAGATGTCATGAAGGCAGGAATTGACTGTTATATGAGCCTTGGAACAGCAAGGGCATTAAAATTATCCGGACACCGGTTAAAAACCGTGGAATCAAAGGAATTATTCACGGTTGGAACTTTTAAAATTTTACCTTTTAATACTCAACACGATTGTGCTGAACCATACGGTTATTTACTGCAAAGTAAAAATGGTAAAAAGCTAATATTTATCACGGATTCGTTTTATTGCAGGTATTGTTTTTCCGGTGTTAATTATTACATGGTTGAATGCAATTATTCCAAGGAAATTCTGGAAGAAAATATTAAATCCGGCATCGTTCCCGAAACCATCAGAAATAGAATTGTAAAGAGTCATTTCGAGCTTGAAAACGTGAAAGAATTTTTCAGGGCAAATGACTTGTCGAAGTGTGATGAAATCCACTTGATACACATGAGCGGAAATAATGCAGACCCCGAATCCTTTAAAATAGAAATACAAAAGCTGACGGGAAGGCCTGTTTACATATAATCTTTTTTGGGAAAAAAAATGAACAAAGATTTTAGAGTGAGCGTAACGCTTCCGACACACCCAAAGGCTTTAAAGTTAATGAGAAAGCTTGGTGACAGGGCTTTTTATAATTTAATAAGGCTTTGGGCTTTTGTTTCTGCAAATAAGCCCAATGGTGTTCTTTCCGGGTATGATGAGGACGATATTGAAATAGCATCGGACTGGAATGGAGAACCCGGGCAATTTGTAAAAATTCTTTTAGATCCCAAAATAAGATTTTTAGAAAAGAGTGATGATGGGTTTATAATTCATGATTGGCAGGACCATAATGAATATGCTTCCCATGCTGACGAAAGATCAGAAAAAGCAAAAAAAGCTGCAAGAGCTAAATGGGAGACAAACGATAGTGAAACAACAGCAGAAAGAAATAAAAAAACACGGGCTCAAAGATTGTCAGACGCAAGAAAAAAAGGAAGGCATTCAAAAGTTGAGTGGGAGGAGATGTTTTCTTTTTTTAATGATACTTGTGTTAGGTGCGGTGGTGACTCTAATCTTCATGGTGTTGTAAAAGATCATATCATCCCAATTTATCAAGGTGGCAGTGACGGCATTGATAATTTGCAACCCTTATGTGCTCGCTGCAACTCAGGCAAAGGCCCTGAAAATAAAGACTTTCGAATTGATTGGTGTGAAAAAAATGGATTAAAAATGCCTGCTAAATGGGTGTCGAATGCCTGCCGAACGTCTGCGAATGCCTGCTCAAATGCCTGCCCTTCTCCCTCTCCTACTCCCTCTCCTGATAAATCTAGTTTGACAAATGTCAGCGGTGGCCCGCTGGCTGATAAAAAAAAATCAAATCATTTCCGGGAAAAAACAGGGAATTATTTCAAAGAGATTAAAGCCGTGTGTGAAAAAATAGCAAATTTAAACCTTGATGGTTTTAATTCATATAAGTTTGTTCAAGCCCAGGTCAATAACAGGGGGCATCCAGGAGCTATCCTTGATGCCTTAAACGGAATACTTAAAGCCAAATTCCCTATTGAAAAACCATGGGGTTTTGTAAATTCAATCATGAGAAGAGAAAACGGAAATTTTAACGAGGCAGATGCAATCAAGATCCACCAGGAAATGAAAAATCTTAAACCAGGTGAGCTCAGTAATTTAACTCACGGGCTTTTTGATCAACTTTGAGGAGGCATAGTGTTAAAAATAATCTTACCCGGAGTCCCCATCGCAAAACATAGACCCCGCTTTGCCCGCCGTGGAAAGGGGACAACAACTTACAGCGATCAGGAAACCGAAGAAGGCTTGATGCTTTGGCATGTTAAACAGCAAGCCAATGGCCATAAATTGTTTGAAGATGCGGTCCTCGTTGAGGCAAGATTTTTCATGCCACGGCCTAAGTCAAATTTTGGAACCGGCAGGAATGCAGGAAAACTCAAGCCATCTGCATCAAAATATCATATCAAAAAACCTGATACTGATAATCTTGTGAAATTTTTGTTTGATATTTTCAACGGTTCAGTCTGGAAAGACGATTCCCAGGTGATTTATGAGGTTTCAGAGAAGATTTACTGTGGGCCTGGTGAAGAACCCAGAACGGAAGTGACAGTCAAGAAACCTGACGAATGATGGATGCAGGAAAAAGATAACCTAAATCCTTCCAAAAGAGTATTATTGCTGAGAAGAAGAATCTGATCAATGCTGTGTTGGAACTTGGATGTGGTCATAGCTGAGAGGTGTTAATGGTCAAGAATTGCGGGGAGTGCGCTGATTATAGAACCAGTTTTTGTGATCCTGCAAAATGCCGACCTGGGGATGGATACAGGTGTTTTAAAGACCCTTATGAAATGCCGGATAAGTTCTGTCAGAAATGCAAGGCCAGGCTGGTCAGGAAGCGATCAAGAAAGCATTCACAGGCATACAGGGTAGTTGATTTGGTCTGCCCTAATGGATGCAAAAAGACTTATTTGCATGAGGAGGTCCGGAATACTCCGTGAGCTTGTTTATCTCCAATAAAGAACATTCCGGCAGGTTCTTCCTGAATCAATTATATTTTCATAAAAGTTGATTTTCTTAAATAT